>NZ_JADN01000004.1:0-718028 GCF_000518405.1 Tenacibaculum sp. 47A_GOM-205m
AAACTGTTTTTATTCTGACAAAAACTTTTTTAAAGTTTTTTTTAGTCTGTTTTTCGCTGTTTTAATGAACTGTCTCCGTTAAAATCGGACTGCAAAGATACTACCTTTACTTTAAATAAAACAAGAAAAAATTAAACTATTTTTTAACCTTTTCTTATTGTATCACACACCCTATTTTAATGAACTCTTACTAACTTTTTAGCTTACCGCTTTTCCGTTAGCGGGTGCAAATATAGAACCCTTTTTCAATACAACAATGACTTTTTTTGCCTTTTTTTAAACCCAAATTTTAATACCTTAAACCTTAATACTTTATAACCAAAAGCTTTTTTATTCACCTCTCTTCCCTCACGAGCACACTCTCTATTTTACCCCCCTACCATTAAAAAGGTAGAGTTCTTTATTTATACACCATAATAACGGCTACAATTCGCGTTAGGGATTGCAGCGACATCCTTTTGTTTTTATTTTTAAAGTTTAGTTGAGACTAAAAACAAAAGATATAGTGGAAAGCCCGACAGTTTGTATTGTTGTAGCGCAGCGGAAACCAATGACAAAGTGGAACGCCCACACAAATAGATTAGCTTATTTGAAATACCTTATATATATATTGTATTAAAAATGCTTTTACAATATCTTTGCATTTCAAAATTTCCACTTGTAAGGAAATTACACATAACAGATATATATAATGATTAAGATTACATTGCCTGACGGGAGCGTCAAAGAATTTGAAAAGAACAACACTCCAATGGATGTTGCAAAAAGTATTAGTGAAGGTTTAGCTAGAAATGTTATTTCTGCCAGTTTTGAAGGAAACACTATTGAAACCACCACCCCACTTACCACAGACGGCTCGTTAGTTTTATACACCTTTAACGATAATGCAGGTAAGAAAGCATTTTGGCACTCTTCGGCTCACGTATTAGCACAAGCTATTCAAGATTTTTATCCGAACGCAAAGTTAACCATAGGACCTGCTATTGAAAATGGGTTTTACTATGATGTTGATTTTGGTGAGGATACCATTTCTGAAAAAGACTTTGATAAAATAGAAAAGAAATTTTTAGAGCGTGCTCGCGAAAAAGCAGAGTTTAAAATGCGTTCTATTTCTAAAGCTGATGCTTTAGCTTATTATAAAGCACAAGACAACCAATATAAGGTGGAGCTTATTGAAGGTTTAGAGGACGGTGATATTACTTTTTGCGACCATAGTGATTTTACCGATTTATGTCGTGGAGGACACATTCCAAATACTGGAATTATCAAAGCTGTAAAGATTATGAATGTTGCTGGTGCATATTGGCGCGGTGATGAAAAGAACAATCAGCTTACTCGTGTATACGGAATATCTTTTCCGAAGCAAAAAGAATTAAAAGAATATTTAGAACTTCTTGAAGAAGCCAAAAAACGTGATCATAGAAAACTTGGAAAAGAATTAGAACTTTTCACTTTTTCTCAAAAAGTAGGTCAAGGCTTACCTTTATGGTTACCTAAAGGGGCTGCTTTACGTAATAGACTTGAAGACTTCTTAAAAGCCGCTCAAAAGAAAGCTGGTTATGAAATGGTAATGACTCCACATATTGGTCAAAAGGAACTATATGTTACTTCTGGTCACTATGCTAAATATGGTGAAGATAGTTTTCAGCCTATTACTACCCCAAAAGAAGATGAGGAGTTTTTATTAAAACCGATGAACTGCCCTCATCACTGTGAAGTTTACAACCACAAACCTTATTCATATAAAGATTTACCTAAACGCTTTGCTGAATTCGGTACAGTATATAGATATGAGCAAAGTGGTGAACTACACGGTTTAACACGTGTACGTGGTTTTACTCAAGATGATGCACATATTTTCTGTACTCCAGAACAATTAGATGAAGAATTTAAAAACGTAATTGACCTTGTATTATATGTATTCGGATCATTAGGTTTTGAAAACTTTACCGCTCAAGTTTCTATCAGAGATATGGAAAATCCTGATAAATATATTGGTTCTGTTGAAAATTGGGAAAAAGCTGAACAAGCAATTATCAATGCAGCTAAAGATAAAGGTTTAGATTATGTAATTGAAGAAGGTGAAGCAGCTTTTTATGGACCGAAGTTAGACTTTATGGTAAAAGATGCTTTAGGTAGAAGTTGGCAGTTAGGAACTATTCAGGTAGATTACAACTTACCAGAACGTTTCGATTTACATTATAAAGGAGCTGATAACCAATTACACCGTCCTGTAATGATTCACCGTGCACCATTTGGTTCTATGGAACGTTTCATTGCTGTTTTATTAGAACATACCGGTGGGAATTTCCCACTTTGGTTAACCCCAGAACAAGTTATTATACTGCCAATCAGTGAGAAATATCAAAATTATACCAAAAAAGTTTTAACTTTGTTGGAAAATTCCGAAATTCGCGCCCTCGTTGATGATCGCAACGAAAAGACGGGAAGAAAGATTCGTGATGCCGAAGTTAACAAAATACCATTTATGGTAATTGTTGGTGAACAAGAAGAAAAAGATGGCACAGTATCTGTAAGGAAACATGGCGAAGGAGACCTAGGTACATTTACTATAGAAGAGTTCATTTCTCTAATACAGAATGAAGTTAGTAAAACATTAGTTCCTTTCGGTAGTTAAAAAAATAGATAGTAATTTTAAATTTATAAGTCATAGCAATTAGAAGAAAAGGCGGTAGAAGACCCGCAAGAGTAATTAAAGAAGATCAACATAGAATTAACGATAAGATTAAATATGTTGACGAAGTTCGTCTAGTAGGCGATAACGTAGAAGTAGGTGTATACCCTTTAGCTAAAGCTAAAGAGATTGCACGAGAGTTAGAATTAGATTTAGTTGAAATTTCACCTAAAGCAGTTCCTCCTGTTTGTAAAGTTATTGATTACAAAAAGTTCTTATACGAGCAAAAGAAACGTGAAAAAGCTTTAAAAGCAAAAGCTACCAAAGTTACTGTAAAAGAAATTCGTTTCGGACCTCAGACTGATGAACATGATTATGAGTTTAAAAAGAAACATGCCGTTAAGTTTTTACAAGACGGAGCAAAATTAAAAGCATTTGTTTTCTTTAAAGGACGTTCGATTGTATTTAAAGAACAAGGACAAATTTTACTATTAAAACTAGCTCAAGAACTAGAAGAATATGGTAAAGTAGAGCAAATGCCAAAATTGGAAGGAAAACGTATGATTATGTTTATTGCCCCTAAAAAGGTTAAATAAACAAATCTGTAACGATAATATAAGCAAGATAAAACTAAAGATCAAAGATGCCTAAAATTAAAACAAAATCTAGTGCCAAGAAACGTTTCAAGTTAACTGGTTCTGGAAAAATCAAAAGAAAGCACGCGTTTAAAAGTCACATCTTAACAAAGAAGTCTAAAAAACGTAAGCTTGCATTAACACACGCTACATTAGTACACAAGTCTGATGAAGCTAACATTAAGCAACAATTAGTATTAAAATAATTGTTAGCCAGGTAGTAAATTAATTATTAACCATGGAGTTAGGCTCATTAAAGTACTTTTAAATAAGTCGCCTACTACAAAAACACATTTGAATTATGCCAAGATCAGTAAATTCAGTAGCTTCAAGAAATAGAAGAAAGAAAATCTTGAAGCAAGCAAAAGGTTACTTTGGACGTCGTAAGAACGTTTACACAGTAGCAAAGAATGCGGTTGAAAAAGGAATGCTTTATGCATACCGTGACCGTAAAAACAACAAGAGAAACTTCCGTTCATTATGGATTCAACGTATTAACGCTGGAGCTCGTCAGTTCGGAATGTCTTACTCACAGTTTATGGGTAAAGTTAAAGCTAACAATATCGAGTTAAACCGTAAGGTTTTAGCTGATTTAGCTATGAACAACCCAGAAGCTTTTAAGGCCATTGTAGAGAAAGTAAAATAAGTTTCATAACCTTGCTTATACTAAAAACCCAAACCTAAACGTTTGGGTTTTTTTAAACCATCTTATATTCATCAATTGAAATAAAATACCAATCCTATGAAATTTTTCAAAATAGCATTCATCTTTATTTTTACTCAAAGTATTATCGCTCAAGAAAACCTTCCTGAACAACCAAATACTGTTGAGAATCAATTTAATGAACTTTATAAAAAATCAAATAATTACCAGATTTATAAAGTAATAAAGAAGAATGAATACTTAAGACTTCAAAAAAGTATATTAGACAGTATAAAGGTAATTAAAACAGATGCTGCTTCTAAACAAGTTAAAATAAACGAACAACAAAAAAGTATTACTGAGTTACAAACAAAAATTGATACTCTAAATACGGATTTAGCTACTTCTATTGGTAAAGAAGATGCGATTTCATTTATTGGAATTCCTTTAGACAAGGCTACCTATAACACTATTGTATGGGGTATTATTTTTTCATTATTAGCTGGATTAGCTTTCTTTATTTATCGTTTTAATAATAGTAATGTAGTTACTAAAGAAACTAAGAGTTTATTAGCTGATACTGAAGAAGAGTTTGAGCAGTACAAAAGGAAGTCTATAGAAAAAGAACAAAAATTACGTAGACAATTACAAGATGAAATAAACAAACAACGTGGTGTAAATTAACCTCACCACTCGTTAACATAAAAAAGCAACCCTCATCTGGCTACTTCTGTAACCTAAGGGTTGTTTTTTGGTTTAACCTTTTACATTATTTAGATAATTTTTGTCTGTATAAAAAAGCTATTTGAAATTAATACACTTAACAAATTAATTAATGAAAAAGAATTTAACACTCTTACTAATTTTCACTTTCCTGAACACATTTAGTCAAACCAAATACGAGATTAAAGGTTTTTCAGAAAAATATAAAGGACTGTTAACTATTGAAAAAGGTTATGAAAATGAAATTTTTAAAAAAGGAAGTGTTGTCGTTTTTGACTCTAAAACAAATACAAAAATAATAGAAATCTACTCCGACGAATTAACCTTTGAATTAGAGACCATAGGAGTTGTTAAAACTAATATTTTAGAACTTCCTTATGGAGAACAAAGTATTTTAATATATAAAGATTTTAATTTTGATGGCATTAAAGATTTAGCCATTATGGATGGTCAATTTAGCTGCTATCATGGTCCATCTTTTAGAATATATCTAGAAATTAACAACAAACTAACATTTAGTCCTGAGTTTACTCGATTAGCACAAGAATATTGTGGTATGTTTCAAACGAATGACAACACAAAAACCATTCACACTATCACAAAAAGTGGTTGTTGCTGGCATCAATATTCAACTTTTAAAGTAGTTAACAATATACCAACCCCTACTCTAATCATAGAAGAAAGTGCTGAAAATGCTCCTTTTTATTCGACTACTACAACAGAATGGAGTAACAATAAAAAAAGCAAAAAAACTACAAAAACACTAGATTTAGAATATGATGGAATCTCTCAAATACTATCATTTAATCTTATTAAAAACCAAAAACAGGTAGTTCTATTCAGCATGAATGACCAAGAACTTAATTATGCGTTGATTAAGCCTAACGGAGTTGTAGAATTTTCATTTCCTCTTGAAACGATACAAGAAAATCATAATTTCACCCTCAATAGGAAAGATAACACATTGACCTTTAAAAACAGGAATGCAACTTACCAAATCTATCAAAAAGGTGAAGAAAACAAAATTAATAGCATTGGAATACTTGTTACGGTAAATGGTAAAAAATACGATTTAAAAGGAGAACTAAGTTCTATAGAAGGAAGCTTAGAAACTCTGAAAAACATAAAATTAGACAATCTAATCAGCAAATAAGTTTTAGCTTCGAATATTTTCAACAAAAAATCCCGAGTTTGTAACTCGGGATTTTTTTATGTGCTATTCTACCTATTTAAGATAAACCAGAGATTACTCCGTTATTATCAATCTTCATGTTTTCTGATGCTGGCACTGCAGGTAACCCAGGCATACGCATCATTTTTCCTAAAATAGGAATGATAAATTGTGCACCAGCTGCAATTTCTATTTCACGAACATTTACGGTAAACCCTTCCGGCCTTCCTGTTAAACTTTCATTATCAGAAAAAGACTTTTGAGTTTTAGCCATACAAATAGCAAAATCATTAAAACCTAATCTATCTATTCTTCGCAAGTTTAATTCTGCTTTTTTATCGTAAGTTACTCCACTAGCACCGTAAATCTCTTTAGCTATCTTTTCTATTTTCTCTTTTACAGGACTTTTCCAATTGTACAACGGTTTGTATTGAGTTGCTTTATTTTCAACTACATCAACCACAGCTTCGGCTAATTTTTTAGTTCCTTCACCTCCTTTAGCCCATCCTTCTGAAACGACTGCTTGCACTCCTAATTTAGCACAAGCGTCAATTACAAACTGTACCTCTTCATCAGTATCAGAAATAAAAGAATTAATAGCTACAACAGGTTCAATATTGAACTTTCTAATATTTTCAATATGCTTTTCAAGGTTTTTGAATCCATTCTGTACTCGTTCTAAACTCGGCGTATTGTATTCTTCTTTTGGTGAACCTCCGTGATGACGCAATGCTCTAATAGTAGCTACCAATACCACACATTTAGGGTTTAATCCTGCATATTGTGATTTGATATTCAAAAATTTCTCAGCTCCTAAATCTGCACCAAAACCAGCTTCTGTAACAACATAATTTGATAATGACAATCCCATTTTAGTCGCAATAATTGTGTTTGTTCCTTGTGCGATATTTGCAAAAGGTCCACCATGAATAATTGCAGGATTCTCTTCCAATGTTTGTACTAAGTTAGGTTTTATCGCATCTTTTAATAAGATAGCCATAGCATCTTGTGCTTTTAAATCACGAGCAAAAACTGGTTTTTTATCAAAAGTAAATCCAATAAAAATATTCCCTAAACGTTCTTTTAAATCGTCAAAATTAGTTGCCATACAAAGAATTGCCATTACTTCAGATGCTGGTGTAATATTGAATCCGTCTTCTCGAGGAATTCCATTAGCTGTTCCTCCCAGTCCAATCGTTATTTGACGCAAAGAGCGATCATTCATATCAATAACACGCTTCCATAAAATAGTTCTTGGGTCAATATTTAAATTATTAACGCTACTCTGTAAATTGTTATCAATTAACGCTGATAATAAATTGTTTGCTTTTTCAATAGCATTAAAATCTCCAGTAAAATGTAAATTGATATCTTCCATAGGAACTACCTGAGAGTACCCTCCACCTGCAGCACCTCCTTTAATACCAAAAACAGGCCCTAATGAAGGTTCACGTAATACGACAGCAGCTTGTTTTCCTACTTTGTTTAATCCTTCAGTTAACCCAATAGAAACTGTTGTTTTTCCTTCACCTGCTGGTGTCGGAGTTAATGCTGTTACCAACACTAAATTATTCTCTTTTATTTTTTCTTCATCAATTAAATCAAGTGGTAATTTAGCTTTGTACTTTCCATACATTTCTAAGTCATCTTCACTTACTTTTAATTTACTGGCTATATGTTTAATATGTTGTAATTCTTTTGCTTGAGCAATCTCGATATCAGTTAAATGCGCCATGGCAAATTGTTTAAAATTTAAGTTATTTGTTTGTTGTAAAAAGTAGGTAAATATACGCAATATAATCCCTACAAAAACTGACTTTTGTTAGCATTTATTCCCCAATTATTAGCTTATTACATAAATATGATAAAAGAATTGGCTTTTCTTTTAACGAAACGCTATATTTGCACGTTTTTAAAATAAAGTCGATTTAAATTATTTACAATGCAAAACAAAGGATTAATTAAATTATTTGCTATACTTTTTGGTTTAGTAAGTATTTATCAATTATCGTTCTCGTTTTTCGCCAATAAGGTAGAAGACAGCGCGAAACAGTATGCGAAAGCAAATGTTAGTGATAACAATGGAAGAGCTTTAGCAAGATATGAAAGAAAATACTTAGATAGCGTAGCTAACAAAGAGGTAGTAAACTTAGGATTTGCTAAGTACTCTTACAACGACATCAAAGACAAAGAAATGAACCTTGGTCTTGATTTAAAAGGGGGTATTAATGCAATTTTACAGGTATCAGTAAAAGATATCTTAATTGGATTATCTAACGATTCTCAAAACACAACTTTTAAGCAAGCATTAAAAAATGCTGATGAAGCTCAAAAGAACAGTCAAGCGAATTACTTAGATTTATTCTACAATGAGTTCGAAAAATTAAGCAACGGTAACGTTAAATTAAGCGACCCAAGCATTTTTGGAACTAAAGCTTTACGTGATAAAATAGACTTCAATAAAACCAACGAGCAGGTTAAATCGACTTTACAAGAAGAAATCAACACTTCTATCAACACTGCTTTTGAAGTATTACGTAGCCGTATTGATAAATTTGGAGTTGTTCAACCAAACATTCAACGTATTGGAAACTCTGGTAGAATTCAAGTAGAATTACCAGGAGCAAAAGATATTGATCGTGCTCAAAAATTATTACAAAGTACTGCTGAATTACAATTTTGGGAAGTACACACCAATGCTGATGTACAAAACTTCTTCTTTACTGCGAATGCTAAAGTTGCTGAATTATTAAAAGATGACTCAGCTACTGAAGAAGTTAAAGACACTACTAAAACAGCTGATAATATTGATGATTTATTAGGTGAGTCTGCTGATTCAACAAATGTTGAAACTCAAAAGAACTTATTCACTTACTTATACCCTAATGTAGCTCGAAGTCCTCAAGAAGTGAGTCCTTTAGTAGCTCAATCTAGAGTTCAAGATACAGCAAAAGTTAATAACTTTTTACATAACAAAGAAGTAAGAGCTTTATTACCTAACAACTTAAAATACACTAAGTTTTTATGGGATTATAAAGCACATCCAGGTGCTGATGGTAGTGAACTTATAAATTTATACGCTATTAAATCTAATAGAAAAGACAAAGCTCCAATTGATGGTGACGTTATTGCCGATGCTAAGCAAGAATATAATGAAATGAGTAAGCCTGTGGTATCTATGTTAATGAATGCTACAGGAACTAAGCAATGGGCAAAAATGACAAGTGAAAACGTTGGTAAATTCGTTGCTGTTGTTTTAGATAATTATGTATATACAGCCCCTAGTGTAAACCAAGTAATTTCTGGAGGTAGCACTCAAATATCTGGAGGTTCTATGACCGTTACAGAAGCACAAGATATTGCAACTGTATTAAAAGCTGGTAAATTACCTGCACCTGCTAGAGCTATTCAAATGGAAGTAGTTGGACCTTCTTTAGGTAAAGAATCTATCGATGCAAGTATGGCATCATTCGGATTAGCTATTATTTTAGTTTTAGTTTGGATGTTCTTATATTACGGAAGAGCTGGTTTATATGCTAACATTGCCTTAGTGGTAAACATCTTATTCATCTTCGGAATTTTAGCTTCTTTCAACTCTGTATTAACATTACCAGGTATTGCGGGTATTATCTTAACTATAGGTATGTCGGTTGATGCGAACGTAATCATTTTCGAAAGAATTAAAGAAGCTTTAAGCGGAGGTAAAAACTTAGGTGACTCTGTAGAGGAAGGATTTAGTATAAAAGGAGCATTATCTGCAATTATTGATGCTAACATTACCACTTTATTAACGGGTGTTATCTTATATACTTTTGGTACAGGACCAATTAAAGGATTCGCTTTAACATTAATGATTGGTATTGCTACTTCTTTATTTACTGCTGTATTTATTACTCGTTTATTTATTGATGGAGCAGTTGCTAAAGGAACAAGTTTACCTTTCAATACTGGATTATCTAAAAACTGGTTTAAAAACATCTCTATCGAGTTTTTACAAAAACGTAAAATCGCTTATATCATTTCAGGATTCTTCATCGTTGTTGGTTTAGTTTCTATATTCACTGTAGGATTAAAACAAGGAGTTGACTTTAAAGGAGGTCGTTCTTATGTAGTTCGTTTTGACGAAGCTATGAAAGGTAACGAGGTTGCTGAAGAATTAAAAGCTGTATTCGGTACTGCTCCTGAGGTTAAAACTTACGGATCTGATCATCAATTAAAAATTACAACTGCCTTTAAAATTGACGAGGAAGGAACTGAAGTTGATGACGAAGTACAAACTGCTTTATACAACGGATTAAAGTCTCACTTAGGAAATACTTCTTATGAAGATTTCAAACCAGGTTTTGAAAAAGCTGGAAACGGAATTATGAGTTATATGAAAGTAGAACCTACAATTGCTGACGATATTAAGCAGGCTGCTTTATGGGCGGTATTAGGATCGTTAATTGTAGTATTCTTATATATCTTATTACGTTTTAGAAAAATGGCTTACTCTATCGGTGCAGTAGTTGCTGTTTTCCATGATGTATTAGTAGTATTAGGAGTATTCTCTTTACTTTACAAATTCATGCCATTTGATATGGAAATCGGCCAATCGTTTATCGCTGCTATCTTAACCGTAGTAGGATACTCATTAAACGATACCGTGGTAATTTTTGATAGAATTAGAGAGTTTACTGAGGGTAAAAATTCAGTTACTGCTAACTTAGTAAACAAAGCATTATGTAGTACTTTAGGAAGAACTATCAACACCTCTTTAACAACATTATTAGTAATGTTAGCTATCTTCTTCTTCGGAGGAGACAGTATTAAAGGATTCATGTTCGCATTAATCGTAGGTGTAGTAGTAGGTACTTACTCTTCTTTATTCGTTGCAACACCAATTATGTTTGACGTTTCTAAAAAAGAAGAAAACAAATAAGCGCTACTTAAACATATATAAAACCGTTTTGAAGTTTATTCAAAACGGTTTTTTCATTTAATATCAAGAAACTATCTTTGCATTCTGATGAAAATTACAAAACTTCACGATTTATATTTTAAAGAGTTCATTTCAGCTAATGAAATCTCTAGCATTATTACATCTTTAGCTAAACAAGTTAAAAATGATTTACCCAAAGACGAGGTTCCTGTTTTTATAGGGATTTTAAACGGTTGCTTTGTTTTTACTGCCGATTTTTTACGTCAATACAAAGGTGATTGTGAAATAAGCTTTGTAAAATTATCTTCCTATGAAGGTACTAGTTCAACAGAAAATGTAAAAAGTTTAATAGGTCTTAACGAAGACTTGACGGGACGTACTGTTATCATTTTAGAAGATATTATTGATACCGGAACAACACTTCAAGAAATCTACGAGATTTTTGCAACAAAAAATTTAAAAGAATTAAAAATAGTTACACTTTTCTACAAACCAGATGTATATCGTAAAGAATTACATATAGACTATATCGGAAAAGGTATTGAAGATAAGTTTATTGTTGGTTACGGTTTAGATTACAAAGGTTATGGTAGAAATTTACCCGCTATTTATCAATTAACAACACAACCCAAAATGAAAAACATCGTATTATTCGGTCCTCCAGGTGCAGGAAAAGGTACACAAGCAGAAATTTTAAAAGAAAAATACAATTTAGTACACATTTCTACAGGAGACGTATTCCGATTTAATATTAAAAATCAAACTGAATTAGGGTTATTAGCAAAAACATATATTGATGCTGGTGATTTAGTTCCTGATGAAGTTACAATTAACATGTTAAAAGAAGAGGTTAACAAAAATGCTGACGTAGCAGGATTTATTTTTGATGGTTTTCCTCGTACAGAATCTCAAGCAGAAGCTTTAGATACATTTTTAGCTGAAAAAGGTGAGCGCATTAACGGAATGGTTGCTTTAGAAGTTCCTGAAGACTTACTAGTTGACCGTATTTTAGAAAGAGGAAAAACAAGTGGTCGTTCTGACGATATGGACGAAAGTAAAATTCGTAATCGTTTTAACGAGTACAACACTAAAACAGCTGTTTTAAAAGATTTTTATCAAGCTCAAGGTAATTACTACGGCATAAACGGAGTTGGTTCTATTGAAGAGATCACACAACGTTTATCAGACGTATTTGATACATTATAAACAAACAAAAAGGTAAAGGTTAAGGGCAAATGTTCTTTTGCCTTTTATCTTTAACCTAAAACCCAAAACAATGACTGAAGGAAATTTTGTCGACTATATAAAAATTTACGCATCATCTGGTAAAGGTGGTCGTGGATCTGCTCACTTACATCGCGAAAAGTATATCACCAAAGGTGGTCCTGATGGTGGTGATGGTGGTCGTGGTGGACACGTAATTTTACGTGGCGATAAGAATATGTGGACACTTTTCCATTTAAAATTTAAACGTCATTTTAGAGCAGAACATGGTGGTGATGGTAGTGCTAGTCGTAGCACAGGTCATGATGGTGCTGATGTTATAATTCCTGTTCCGTTAGGTACTATTATCCGTGATGCTGATACTGACGAAATTTTACATGAAGTTATTGAAGACGGACAAGAAATCATCTTATTAGAAGGTGGTAAAGGCGGTCGTGGTAACTGGCACTTTAAATCATCAACCAACCAAACACCTCGTTATGCTCAACCAGGTATTGACGGACAGGAAGGTTGGTACCGTATTGAGTTAAAAGTTTTAGCTGATGTTGGTTTAGTTGGTTTCCCAAATGCTGGAAAATCAACGTTATTATCAGTTATTACCGCAGCAAAACCGAAAATTGCTGATTATGCCTTTACAACCCTAAAACCTAACTTAGGAATTGTAGAATACCGTAATCATCAAAGTTTTGTAATGGCAGATATTCCTGGAATTATTGAAGGGGCTGCTGAAGGAAAAGGTTTAGGACATCACTTTTTACGTCATATCGAGCGTAACTCTACCCTACTCTTTTTAATTCCTGCCGATAGTGAAGATATTCAAAAAGAATATGAAATCTTGCTAAATGAATTGCGCAAACACAATCCTGAATTGTTAGATAAAGATCGTTTGTTAGCTATTTCGAAATCGGATATGTTAGACGACGAATTAAAAGAAGAAATTAAACAAGATTTACCAGAAGGTATTGAAACTATTTTTATCTCTTCTGTTGCCCAACAAGGCTTAACAGAACTGAAAGATAAATTATGGCAAATGTTGAATTAATTATTCTGCTAAATAATATTTATAAAAAGCAATCTCTAGTGAGGTTGCTTTTTTGTTTTGGTTATTAATAGACAAAAAATTAAATTAGTAAATTAACTACTCGTTAAAAAAAATTAACATGAAAAAGACAAGTTTACTAATACTGATTTTATTAATTTCAACTAATATTTTTTGTCAAACTAAAATAGATAGTTTAGAAATCTTAATTAACAACCTTAAAGAAGAAAAAAGCATCATAGATGAAAAAATAAAAAATGCAGAAAAAGAAATAATCAAGATTATTAAGGCTGAAGGTTATGAAATCACAGTTAAACTCCCTTATTATAAAAAGTATTTAGAGGTAAAAAACAAAATTAAAGGAGGGAGAATTATCGCCAAAATTAAAGATGGAGAAAAACTTCTTGTTATAGGTAAAGAAGATATTTATCTAAAAGTAAAAATTAAAGACAAGATTGGATTTACTTTTATTTCAAATCTAGAGCCTCCAATTAATTTATTAAGTCAAAAAAAAGAATATTATAATTCTTTCAAAAAAAACACTACTTCGAAATCTTTTAACTATTCTAAAGATAAAACTTATAAAAGTAAATGTTCAAGTACTCAATGCACTGGAAGGACAAAAAAGGGTTCTAGATGTAGAAATAGAACAACTAACTGTAGCGGAAGATGTTACAGACATTAGTAAAAACCGTTTACAACACCCTCTTCGCTTCTATAAAAGCTCGTTTCCAGTAGTTTTCATGTAGTGAGGTTACAATAACTCCTTGCGAAGTGGTAGAGTGAATAAAACGTACATCCCCATTATCAACAGAAGTTACCAAACCTACGTGATTTATAGGTCCTTTCCTCCCTCTTGTTTTAAAAAATAATAAATCGCCTCTTTGCACTTCTCGTAACGAAATTCTTTCACCTTGTCGATACATTTCACGAGAACTTCTAGCTATGGATACATCTCGTTGTTGAAATGACGTAAAAATTAACCCCGAGCAATCCATTCCTTTTTTAGTCATTCCGCCAAAACGATACGGAACTCCTTTGTAGGTAACTGCTGTCCATATAATTTTATCGGCAACGGTTACTTCGTTCACCTTAACCTCTTCAGTAGCTTCTGACTTAACACTTGCTACATCAACTGCTTTAGGAGTAATTGTTGATGCTGTTTTTTGGTAAGTTCCACTCACATTTTTTGACGATCCACAAGAAATCATTAAAAACGACAGTGTACATACAAAGAGGATTTTTTTAATCATAGGTGTTTTATTTTTTTACTCCATCAACAATTAATTTTGCTGCTTTAGCAGAGGCTCCTTTACCTCCTAGTTTTTGTTCCAAATCGAAATACGATAAAAATAATTGCTGACGATGTTCTGTTTCTAAAATACGCTCTAACTCATACTTTAAGCTTTCTTTCGTAAAATCATTTTGAATCAATTCTTTTACCACTTCTCTATCCATAATCAAGTTGACAAGTGATATATAACTTAACGTAATTATTCGTTTTGCTATTTGATACGATATGTTGCTTCCTTTATAACAAACTACTTGAGGCACTTTAAATAGTGCTGCTTCTAAGGTTGCAGTTCCTGACGCTACCAAAGCAGCATACGAAATACTTAATAAATCGTAGGTTTCATTATTGATAAACTTCACATTCGCATCGCCAATAATTTCTTTGTAAAACTCATACGACTGACTAGGAGCACCTGCTACTACAAATTGATACTCAGGAAAATCATCTACCAACGATAACATTACCGATAGCATTTTGGTTATCTCCTGTTTTCTACTTCCAGGTAATAATGCTATAATTTCTTTATAGCCTAAATCATGCTCTTTTCTAAATTTATCTATCGACACCTGCTTTCTACCAGCAATTCCGTCAATTAAAGGATGTCCTACAAAGTGTACATTGTATCCGTACTTTTTGTAAAACTCTTTTTCAAACGGAAGAATCACAAACATTTCATCGATATCACGTTTAATATCTTTTACCCTACCTGCTCTACTTGCCCAAACTTGTGGAGAAATATAATAATTGGTTCTAAAACCTTGTTGCTTTGCCCATTTAGCAATACGAAGATTAAAGCCTGAGTTATCTATAAAAATTAGTACATCAGGATTAAATTGAGCAATGTCTTTTTTACAGAAAGAAATCATACCCAAAATCTTTCGTAAGTTCATCAACACCTCAACAAACCCCATAAAAGCACGTTCTTTATAATGTTTAACCAACGTACCTCCTACTTCTTGCATCAAATCTCCACCCCAAAAACGAATGTCTGCTTTCGGATCTTGTTTCAACAACGCCTTCATTAAGTTTGCTCCGTGTAAATCACCCGAAGCCTCTCCTACAAGAATGTAATACTTCATCTACTAAAATTAGAAAAATTTTAAAATTGCGGTTAATAAAGCTACTGCAATCGTAGTTATTAACACTCCTCTTGCTCTATAATCTTGTTTCTTTTTTAAAAAGACCCAAAACACAAATAAATTAGGTATTGCCGATAATGCTATTACCGATCCTAACATACCTCCTTCTTTTATTTTGCTTAGTGTTTCAGATATGTCTGATTGTGAAATGTATTGTATATACACAAAAAAACCAGATGCTGTTGCCAATAACGATACTAAAATTCCTATGGCTATTTCTTTCTTTATATGTCCCATGAATGTAATTTTTGAATTGCGTGATGTGCCGTCATATCAAACTGAACAGGTACCACAGAAATATAACCGTTTTCTAACGCCCAAATATCGGTATCTTGTCCTTTATCTCTGTTTACAAACTCTCCTGATAGCCAGTAATATTCTTTTCCAAACGGACTTTTACGTTTATCAAACGTTTCTTTCCAATATCCATTTGCTTGTCTACAAATACGAACTCCTTTAATATCTTTCTCTTTTAACTTCGGAATGTTTACGTTTAAAATCACCCCATCTGGTAAACCATTTAGTAAAACATTTAACGCAATTTTTTCTATAAACTTACGTGCAGCTCTAAAGTCGGCATGCCAATCAAAATCTAACAATGAAAAACCTATAGCTGGAATTCCTTCAATACCAGCTTCAACAGCAGCACTCATTGTTCCTGAATAAATTACATTAATGGAAGAATTAGACCCGTGATTAATTCCTGAAACACATAAATCAGGTGTACGATTCAATATTTCGTTCTTTGCCATTTTTACACAATCGGCTGGAGTACCCGAACAACTGTATTCAATTTGCGGACCTTCATCTATGGTAATTGGATTACAATGTAGGACATTATTTACTGTAATTGCATGCCCCATTCCACTTTGTGGACTATCAGGAGCGACAACTACTACATCTCCTATTTTATTCATAATTTCAATCAACATTCGAATACCTGGAGCAGTAATTCCATCATCATTAGTAACCAAAATTAAAGGTCTGTCTTGCATGGTATGTAAGTTTTACAACAAATGTAACACAAAAAAAGGATTCTTTTTTTAACATTTCGTAAAGACAGATTCGTTTATTTTATGTGTAAAATTGTGGTAATCAAACACAAGCGTCATGACACAAATTATTGTTCATCTCTCTATTTTCATTATTTCGGCTTTTTGTGCTATTATTTCAATCTAACACAATATAATTATCTAAGTATTTTTAGATAAATAGTAATGTTACTTACTTGAATGAACCTAAAGTTTGAATTAAGAGTATATAAATTAAATCGCTGCTTTTATAAAAAGCATCAAAACTTAAAAAATTGGCATTATTTTAGTAGCTTAGCAACACAACTAAACTACCCAACACAAATTTAAAGATAGAAGGTTTTATGAAGACGAAGTTTATTATTCCATTTTTAGCAATTACATTATTATTTTCGAACTCTGTTAGCTCGAATACACTTCCTAATAATGACCCAGAAAAAGATAGAGTTATAGTATATGTTTTAAAAAATATTTTAAGTCGTTACCACTATGTTCAAAAAGATTTGAATGATGATTTTTCTGAACATGTATACACTACTTTTATTGATGGTTTAGACCCAAGTAAACGCTATTTTACGCAAGAAGATTTAAAAGAATTTTCTCAATATAAATATCAAATAGATAATCAATTAAGAGAATCTAACATTGATTTTTACAAACTAGTTTATAATCGTTTCCTTGAAAAAATGGAATCAGGAAAAGCAAACTATCGTGCTTTATTAAAACAACCTTTTAACTACAAAAAAAATGAGGTAATTGATATTGATTACGACAAGGTTCCTTATGCTAAAAATGAAACCGAATTAACTGATTACTGGAGAAAACAATTAAAACTATCTATTTTAAGCAATATAGAAGATGCTGAAGCACAGCAAAACGAAAAGGCTAAAAAAGATAAAAACTTTAAAAAGAAATCTTTTAAAGAATTAGAAGTTGAAGCTAGAAAGAAAGTATTAAAAAACATGGACGATTTGTACATGCGTATTGGAGAATTGGAAAATTCTGACTGGTACTCTACTTTCTTAAACAGTGTGGTAAGTGGTTTTGATCCACATACAACTTATATGTCACCTAACATTAAAACACGTTTCGACCAAGAAATGTCTGGTAAACTTGAGGGAATTGGTGCTCGTTTACAAAAGAAAGGAATTTACACACATATTGTTGAGTTAATCTCTGGAGGACCTGCTTGGAAACAAGGAGAACTAGAAGCTGATGATATCATATTAAAAGTTGCTCAAGGAGACGAAGAACCTCTAGATATTGTAGGAATGCGTTTAGATGATGCTATTAAATTTATAAAAGGAAAAAAAGGAACAGAGGTACGTTTAACCGTTAAGAAAAAAATTGATGGTTCTATTAAGATTATTCCTATTATTAGAGATGTGGTAGAACTTGAAGAAACTTTTGTAAAATCGAGTATTGTTGAAAAGGACGGTAAAAAATACGGAGTAATAAACCTTCCAAGATTTTATATTGATTTCAATGACTTAAGCAGAAGAGATGCTGCAAAAGACATGGAGCAAGAAATTGAGCGTTTAAAGAAAGAAAATGTAGAAGGTTTAATCGTTGATTTACGTGATAACGGAGGTGGCTCATTAAAAACAGCCATTGAAATTGGAGGTTTATTCATTAAAGAAGGACCTATAGTACAAGTAAAGTATCGAGGGGAAGACCCTTTGGTAAAAAATGATACTGATTCTAAAATACAATGGGGAGGTCCATTAGTAGTAATGGTAAATGAATTCTCTGCTTCTGCTTCAGAAATTTTTGCTGCAGCTATGCAAGATTATAAACGTGGAGTTATTATTGGTGGTAAACAAACTTATGGTAAAGGAACCGTACAAAACGTGTTACCAATCAATCGTTTTTATGAGCAATACCCTGACGATTTAGGTGCTTTAAAAATGACCATTCAAAAGTTTTATAGAATTAATGGTGGTTCTACACAAATTGAAGGTGTTTATTCTGACATTTCACTACCAAGCAGGTATAGTTACATGGATTTTGGTGAGCGTGATTTGGAAGGTGCTTTACCATGGGATAAAGTTAAGCAGGCTAATTATACTGCTACCAATACCTATAGCAATTTTGCTGATGTTGTTTACAATAGTAAGCAACGTGTAATGAGTAATGAAAAATTCAATAAGATAAACGAGTATGCAAAATGGTTAAAGAAAAACCAAGACGAAAGAATATACTCATTAAATTACGAGACCTTTAAAAAAGAAGGTGAAGCAAAAGTTAAAGAAGGGGAAAGTTTCAAAGATATTTTTAAATTCGATTCTCATTTAACATTTAAATCACCTAAATACGAATTGAACCTATTTAAAAAAGATACGGTTTTAGAAGAAAAACGCGTTACTTGGCATAAAAACTTACAAAAAGACATTTACATTAATGAAGCATTAAATGTATTGAGTGAGTTACGAATGAATAACCACCAAGTTGCTATCAAGAATTAAAAAAACGGGGATATCCCCGTTTTTTTTATCTAATTACTACTTATGCTAAAAAACACTTTTCTAAGTTTGGCTGCTAATTATTCAAGTGACAAAACACTACACCTAACTCTTTGGGAAGAAATCGTTGAAAATTACACTAGCAAAAAGCGATACTATCATACATTAAAACACCTTGAGAGTTTACTTTTTCAACTTACTCCAATAAAAACTGAAATAAACCATTGGAACACCATTTTATTTACTCTTTTCTATCACGATGTAATCTACAATTCATTAAAAAGTAATAACGAAGAAAAGAGTGCTGAATTCGCTATTCAAAGAATGCAACTACTTTCTGTTCCCCAAGAAATTATTAAAAGGTGTGAAAATCAAATTTTGGCTACAAAACACCATAAGCTATCAGAAGATACTGATACTAATTATTTTACCGATGCTGATTTAGCTATTTTAGGCGCGAATTGGGAAACATACGAGCAATACTATAAAAATGTAAGAAAAGAGTACGTTGTCTATCCTAACTTAGTTTACAATTCTGGTCGAAAAAAAGCACTAAAGCATTTTTTAACCATGGATAACATATTTAAAACTGAATATTTCTATAAAAAATTTGAAAAAACTGCTCGAAAAAATATTCAACGAGAAATTGACTTCTTATAAAAGTTCTATCTTCACTACTAACCCTTCATTAGCACGAACATTAAACACCGTTTCGTCTTCAAAAATTAAGTATTGTCCTTTTATACCAACCAATTTACCAGTATAAGTTTCTTGCTTTTCTAAGTTTAAACTCTTAGGTTTTTTGGGGTATTTTTCTACAGGAAATTGAATATTTGTTTCCGTATTCGTAGCTATATAATATTCTTTCGCTTCTTCAGGAATAAACTCTTGTAAACGCTCTCTCCACTCCACCAAATTTTCATCCTTAATATCGTTTTTCAACATCGTTCTCCAATTGGTCTTATCGGCTACATGCTCTTTTAAAGCAACTTCTGTTATTCCTGCTAAATATCGATTTGGCACCTCAACTATTTCAATAGCTTCATGTGCTCCTTGATCTATCCAACGAGTTGGCACTTGTTGTTTTCTAGTTACACCAACTTTTACATTACTTGAATTTGCTAAGTACACGATATGCGGTTGTAACTGCACTTTTTTCTCATACTCTAAGTCTCTATCTTCCTCTCCCAAGTGCGCTTTACTCAATTCAGGACGCATAATCCAATCTCCTGCAGTAGGGATTTCAAAAAAACAGCTCTTACAAAAACCTTGACGATAAATTTTCTTTTCTAAATGGCAGTTTAAACACTCATAAGTAACAAAACTTAAAGACATGTCTCTATTCAATAACTGATTCATATTCAAATAACCAGATGGCATCTCTAAATAATACTGAACAGTTGTAAGATTCTCGGTAGGCATTTTTTTTAAAACTCCTTGGTATTGCATGTCTTAAATTTTATTACTTTTAGCTTCACAAACTTACTGTAAAAAAATTGAATTAAGAGTTAAACTATGACGTTTCCATTTATAAATTCAATCATTTCTTGGTTCTTAAAAAAGCGTAAACATCAAGTAGAGTTGTTTTTAAAGTATCCTATTGATGTGCAAGATGAATTGTTACTCAAACTCGTAAGTACTGCTAAGAATACTGAATTCGGAAAACAACAAAACTTTGCTTCAATTAAAAACTACTCCGACTTTGCTAATAACATTCCTATTCAGCGTTACGAAAGTATTGAACCACTTATTGAACGCTGTAGAAAAGGAGAACAAAATTTGTTTTGGCCAACGCCAATTCGTTGGTTTGCAAAATCTAGCGGTACTACCAATGCAAAAAGTAAGTTTATTCCTGTAAGTGATGAAGCTATTGAATATTGCCATTTCAAAGCAGGAAAAGACATGTTGTGCTTGTATATTAACAACAATGAAAATGCTAAATTGTTTACAGGAAAAAGCCTTCGTTTAGGTGGAAGCTCAGCTGTGTACGAAGACAACAACTCTTATTTCGGAGACTTATCGGCAATTATTATTGAAAACATGCCTTTTTGGGCAGATTTTAGCTCTGCTCCAAGACAAGAAACAGCATTGATGAGTGAGTGGGAAACCAAAATGGAAGCTATTATAAACGAAACCATTCATGAAAATATTACCAGTTTAGTAGGAGTTCCTTCTTGGATGCTAGTTCTGCTAAACAAAGTTCTAGAAAAAACCGGAAAGGATAATATTTTAGAAGTTTGGCCTAATTTGGAAGTATACTTTCATGGAGGAATCAACTTTAACCCGTATCGTGAACAGTATAGAAAATTAATTCCGAAAAACGATTTTAAATACTATGAAACCTACAACGCTTCTGAAGGATTCTTCGCTATTCAAGATCGGAACAACTCTGACGAAATGTTATTGATGTTAGATTACGGAATTTTTTATGAGTTCATTCCTATGGATCAATACGATGGAGAAAACTCTAACGCAATTCCTTTATCCGAAGTTAAAAAAGATGTGAACTATGCTATTGTAATAACTACTAATGGTGGTTTATGGCGTTACTTAATTGGAGACACGGTTAAATTTACCTCAACTGATCCCTATCGTATAAAAATTACTGGGCGTACCAAACATCACATCAACGTTTTTGGTGAAGAATTGATTATTGAAAATGCTGAAGAAGCACTGAAATCCGCTAGCGATAAAACCAATAGTGAAATAAAAGAATATACCGTTGGACCTATTTTTATGAATGGAAAGGAAAATGGAGCTCACGAATGGATCATTGAATTTGAAAAACCTCCTAAAAATCTTGCCTTCTTTACTGAAATGTTAGATAACGCTTTAAAAAATTGTAACTCTGATTACGAGGCTAAACGTTATAACAATATGACCTTGGCAATGCCTAAAGTACATCAAGCCCGCAAAGGTTTATTTTACGATTGGATGAAAGAAAAAGGGAAATTAGGTGGGCAACACAAAGTTCCGAGATTATCTAATGAGCGTAGCTTTGTTGAAGAACTGTTAAAACTCTAAACTCATTTTGTTTGAATTTTTAATGGCAAGTGATATTGCGTAACTACAGGAATACCTCTTTTTGTTGCTGGTTGTATTTGTGGTAATTTTTCAATAGTAAATTTTAAAATACTGTCTAACTCTGGAAGCTGCTGATTAACATCCTCCGATGCTGTAATATTTTTCAATATAAATTTACCTTCTGCATTAATTAGTAAGTCGATAAGCACCTCTTCTTCTATTCCTTCTTGTATTACGAAAGAATATTCTTGTAAACTTTTAGCAAACCTTTCATGGATTTCTTCTCTAAAACACTTTGATTTTTCTTCTTCTGAAAGACTTCTACATCTATTGAAAGCAGGGGAAACATCTACTTTCGTAAAATCTACTATAGTATCAAAAGCTTGAAGATTCCCTTGTTTAGGTAGTGACAAAAAATCACAAGAAGTAGTTAGTAAAAGCAAAAAAACTACATAACGTATATTCATCTTATTGATTTTAAGATGAATATACGGATTTTACCACTAATCTAAAATTTCTCCTTGTAAAAAATAATACTTCTTAATTTCTTCTATCCTATCTTTTGCATGTTCAGTCATAGAAGAATCCTCTCTTTCAAAACGATTTACATAATTTTTATAATGCTTATACGCTATTCTTTTATCCTCATAATAGTTTTCACTCTTTCTTGCTAACTGATACAAAGCCTTATAATTTTTCCTGTTTTCTTCTACCGCTTTTTTATAAAAATTCAACTCTTCTTTAGGATTTCCTAATTTTTCATAAACTCTAGCTAATTGATAATACTCTACATCTCTAGGTTCTTTACCTGCAAAGGTTGCCATCATATAATCTAACTGCGCTTTATAATACTTTTTTTGCGCAAAGTTGATATCTCCCAAATAAGTATATGCTTTAAAATCTGATCGATCTATTTTAAGTGCTTTATTAAAATACTCTTTTGCTTTTTTATACTTCTTCAAATTAAAATAACTGCGCCCTAACATTTTTTGAGTATAATGTTCATTAGGTTCTATAGAATCTATCTTTTCTAATAGTTTAATTGCTTCTTTATACTTTTCTTTTCTGTATAGATTATTAATTTTAAGCTTGTTTAAAGCTATGTGATTTGGATCTACTTCTAATCCTCTATTAATAAAAATACTTGCAGAATCTTTATCTCTTAAAAAAGTATAAGCTAACGCCAATTGATGAATCGATTTAATATGTTCTTCATCATTTTTATAAGCTTCTAAAAAGCTATTAATTTTTAAATTTCTTTTATTCAACATTGCATATCCAACCCCTAATTGATAATAGTAGTTTGCATTGGTACTATCTTGCTGAATTATATTCTTAAAAGTCTCTATTGACTTAGCTGGTTGTTTGGTTTTTGCGTATAATTTTCCTAGTTGATACTGTATCAACAAATTTTCGGCATCTTCATTTACAATTCCTTCATAAATTTCAATTGCCTTTTCTAATTTTTTTTCTTTTTGATACGCTTTTCCCAAATTTACTTTTACAGTATAATCGTCTTGCAATGCCAATGCTTGCTCATAATATTTAGAAGCTTGCTTATTATTATCTATAGAAGCATAAATTGCTGCTATTTTTGAAGTTGATTGAAAAGTAGTATCCAACTCATGTAACTTTGTTAATGCTGTTTGATAGCGTCCTTTGTTTAGTAAACTATCAATAGTTTGAAAAGCCGAAACTTGCGCCTCGACTTTTATTATTCCTAGTACAAAAACAATAAGTAAAATTTTATTTTTCACGTTTCTATTTTTGATATTATTCATTGGTTATCTGTGACCAAGATACTTATTTTATTTCACCTCAAAAGTAATTGGTAAGGTATACCCTACTTGAACTTTTTTACCTCTATACTCACCTGGTTCCATTTGCGGCAATTTTTGTGCCAACTCTTCCGCGTACTGTTGTAATGCTGGGTGTGGTGCTCTTGCTCTTACATCTATTACTTTACCTTCTTTATCTATTTTAAACTGAACATAAATTCGTTTTTTTCCTGCAGAAAGCCCAAGATCTTTAGTTATCGACATATCAAAATTATCTTGAACAAACTTACTCACACTTTTATGAAAACAGTCTTTATCTCCTTCTGCACATCCAGGAAACGTTGGTACTTTATCTAAAAGTGAAAAAGGAACATCGTCTCCCTCTATTATGCTTCCTTTATTAGATTTAATTTTTTTAAGTGAAACACTCATATCCATAAATAAAACTTTACGAGCTTTATTTTCAAACCCTTCATAAACTTTTAAGTCTATGTCTTGACCTTTTTCTTTAAACCTATTTACAACTTCGTTGTATTCGGACAACTCTAAACTCGTTAGATCTTTTAATTGCACTTCTTTTGTTTTAGGTTCTTCAATCCCCATATACACATCCATATAAGATTGTTTTGATTCAAAAATTCGCTTATTAATTCCTGACTCATCTAAATACATTACTGAATTTTCTTTTTGCTGCTCAACATTACTTGTTTCACTTGAACATGCCGTATATAAAATCATACTTCCTAAGAGCGGAATTAACAACAAATACTTTAATTGTTTCACTTTTTTTGATTGTGCTTTCGTCATCATAATAATTCGTTTTTTGATTAATGAATGTTTATAAAATTGATTAATGAATGAAATATGCTCGACCTGAAAAATATCGGTGAGTAAATGGTTTATATAGTTTTCTTTTTTATCTGATTTGCTGGCTACAACAGCATCTGAAATATATTCATGAACCAGCGAAATGCGGTTTTGATACACATACACCATTGGGTTAAACCACATAATAATTTTTAAAAACTCAAAAAACAGCAGATCTAATGTGTGCTTTTGTTCGCTATGTACCAATTCGTGCTGAATGATTTTTTCTTGCTTTGATGATGGAATATCCTTTCCTAAAAAAATATAATTGAAGAATGAAAATGCCTTAGTTTCTTTTGGTAGTAATACCAATTTATAATTTTCTTTTCTAGCAACCCCATATTGTAAGACCAATCGTACGATTCGTTCTAACTTTATTAAAAACACTACAAAAAACAATAAACATCCAATCCAAAATAGTAGATCTAAATAATTAACAGATTGATACCAAGCAGCTTTTTCGATTACTTTTTGTGGAGATAAAACTACTTCAGGCAATAAAATATAATACTCTTGTGGCACCGCCTTTTGAACTGTTGGAATTTTCAACAATGGCAACACAAAGGACAACACCGCTGTACTTAGCAAATACCACCTATTTTTTGTAAAAAATGTTTCTTTACTTAAAAAGAAATCATACACCGCTACAAAAAGTACTTGAAATAATATAACTTGGATAATATAGTTTATCATGACTCCTTATTTTTATTCACCTCTTTTAAAATACTTTCGAGTTCTTGGATATCCATTTTGTTTTCTTTCATAAAAAACGATACCATACTTTTAAACGAACCTCCAAAATAGCCGTCCATAAGCTTATGCAAGCTCTCATTACTATACTCAGCCTTCTCTATTAGCGGATAATACTCATATCCTCTACCCTTTGGCTTATGCCCTACAAACTCTTTAGTTTCTAAAATCCTGATAATAGTTGAAACAGTATTGTATGCAGGTTTTGGTTCTGGTAACTGTTCTATTACTTCTTTTACAGAAGCTATTTTTAGTTCCCATAATACCTGCATTATTTGCTCTTCTGCTTTGGTTAATTGTTTACTCATAATATTCTTGTGACATATTTCTGAAACAAATATAACTAAAAAATTAGTTTAAACTAATTTTTTAGTTAATAAATATGTAACAAAGCTTTAATATCTTCGTCTTATTAATAAAAAAATTAATGGATATATTTTTAGTTATACTAGGGTTTGTATTTGCTTGTTTAGGAATGGTTGGATCATTTTTACCTGTATTACCAGGACCTATTACTAGTTGGGTAGGTTTATTATTATTACACTTAACAAGTGTTATCCCTCAAAACTGGACGTTTTTAGGAATTACCTTAGCTATTGCTATTATTATATTTATCCTTGATTATTTTATACCCGCTATGGGAACCAAACGTTTTGGAGGTACAAAATATGGAGTATATGGTACTACTATAGGTTTAATTATTGGACTGTTTACGCCAATTCCCTTCGGAATTTTAATCGGTGCTTTTGTAGGTGCTTTAGTTGGTGAATTAATTTATGACAGTAAAGATACCAACCGAGCTATTAAAGCTTCATTTGGTGCTTTTCTAGGTTTTTTAGCATCGGCAACTATTAAATTTTCTATTGCTACAGTATACTTAGTATTGTTTATTGTGAAGTTTTTTGAATACAGTAATTCTTTCTTTTAGAAAAGAACTTCATCTATATTTCAATTCTAGCTGATAACTCTAAGATTTCTCTCTTCGGTAGAAATGACGATTCTCATAATTAACTATTTAGCCCCGATTGCAGCATTTGTTTGAGCTCCTCGCAGAGAGCGAGTGCGAAAAGCGGGAAATAGCTTCTAAAAAACACTTAAATTTAATGCAAAAAAAAAGCAACCCATCTCAGGGAAGCTTTCCATTGGTTAACAAAACCATGGTACTATTTAAAGTACCTAACAACACAACTAAATGCTGTCCTTTTAAAATTAGACAGCCTGCAAATATACACCCTTTTTTAAAGTTTGCAAACTTTTATTCTTTTTTTACAAAAAATGTGAATCTGTTAAGCGTTGTTTAATTCTGCAATTGATTGTATCTTTGCAGCTTCATTAAAAATTAATAAAAATTAACCCATGCAATTATCAGAACAAGAAGTTGTACGTAGAGAAAAGTTAGGGAAGCTAAGAGAATTAGGCATCAATCCCTACCCAGCTGATTTATTTCCTTTAAATTCAAATTCAACAAAGATTAAACAGGAGTTTGAAGAAGGAAAAAAGGTGGTGATTGCAGGTAGATTAATGTCACGTCGTATTCAAGGAAAAGCTTCTTTCGCTGAATTACAAGATAGCGAAGGTCGTGTGCAAGTATATTTTAACCGTGACGAAATTTGTACTGGTGAAGACAAAACTTTGTACAACGAAGTGTACAAAAAATTATTAGATATTGGTGATTTTGTAGGTATTGAAGGTGAGTTATTTAAAACTCAAGTTGGAGAAATTACTGTAATGGTAAAAGATTTTAAATTACTAAGTAAATCTTTAAAACCATTACCACTACCTAAAGTAGATTCGGAAGGAAATACGTTTGATGGTTTTACTGATCCTGAAATGCGTTACCGTCAACGTTATGCTGATTTAGTTGTAAATCCACAAGTAAAAGAAGTGTTTGTAAAGCGTACAAAATTATTCAATGCAATGCGTCAGTTTTTTAACGATGCAGGGTATTTTGAAGTAGAAACGCCTATTTTACAACCAATTCCTGGTGGTGCTGCTGCAAGACCATTTATTACACACCATAACGCATTAGACATTCCGTTATACATGCGTATTGCGAATGAGTTATACTTAAAGCGTTTGATTGTTGGTGGTTTTGACGGTGTATATGAGTTTTCTAAAAACTTCCGTAATGAAGGAATGGACAGAACACACAATCCAGAATTTACTGCAATGGAAATTTATGTAGCTTACAAAGACTACAACTGGATGATGGAATTCACCGAAAAATTATTAGAGCATTGTGCTTTAGCTGTGAACGGAACTACTGAAGCTACTTTTGGAGAACACAAAGTTGACTTTAAAGCTCCGTATGCGCGTGTTACCATGGCAGACTCTATCAAACACTTTACTGGTTTTGACATCAACGGAAAATCAGAAGATGAAATCCGTAAAGCTGCTCAAGACATGGGTATCGAAGTGGATGAAACGATGGGTAAAGGAAAGTTAATTGATGAGATTTTTGGTGAAAAGTGTGAAGGAAACTACATTCAACCAACCTTTATTACAGATTATCCAAAAGAAATGTCTCCGTTGTGTAAAGAACACCGTGACAATCCAGAATTAACTGAACGTTTTGAGTTAATGGTTTGTGGTAAAGAAATTGCCAATGCATATTCTGAATTGAACGACCCAATCGATCAACGTGAGCGTTTTGAAGCGCAGTTAAAATTAGCAGCACGTGGTGATGACGAAGCTGGTGAGTTTATCGATCAAGATTTCTTACGTGCCTTAGAATATGGTATGCCTCCTACTTCTGGATTAGGAATTGGAATGGATCGTTTAATTATGTATTTAACTAATAATCCGTCAATTCAAGAAGTATTATTCTTCCCACAAATGAAACCTGAGAAGCAAGCTCCTACAATTGAATTGAACGACGATGAAAAAGCATTGTTAACTTTAATTGAAAAAGCTGAAAAAATAGATTTAAGCGAATTAAAAACTCAAAGTGGTTTGTCTAACAAAAAGTGGGACAAAACTATTAAAGGTTTAACTAAAAATAACCTTGCAAAGGTTGAAAAAACTGAAGAAGGTTTATTTGTAGAAATCGTATAATATATTTCTAAAACTAAATAGAATTGAAAAGCAATCTCATTTGAGGTTGCTTTTTTTGTTTGGTTTTTATGCTTATTTAGATAACTTAGCTATAAACAGATATAAGTCAATAAAACGAACTCATACCCAATATAACGCTTGTAAACATTAACAAAACTCTTACTTAATTGAAACAAACTTATTTTTTAAAAAACACATACTACAACACCAATCAAGAAAATATTACAAAACTGATTGATTATCTAACTTTAATTGGTGGAAAAAACCTAAAATTAAATTGTAAAAGAAGTAATATCTTTAAAGTTAAATGGACTGATAAAGAATTCCCTTTAATAACAAGATGTCATGTGCAATCAAGTATTGACTACCTTAAAACTTTTAATGATGATTTTAAAGAAAAACAGATAAAAATTGTAATCGCTGATATTGCGAATATCATTAAATTTCTAGATAAGAATGAGAACATAGATTTTATCTTAGTGAGTACAAATACACTTCCTTCTGCTATTCATTTTAGCTTTGCCGAAAACCTCTTTTTTAATCATCAGATTAAAGAACAGAATCAAAACAATTATTCTACTGATTTACTAACTATTTATGCATTAAGGTTATCATTAGAAAATCGAATTAGAGGATTATTAGGAATAGATTTTGCCACAAGTAATGGACAAAACATAGGATTATCAACTTTAATCAAAGTTGCTAAAAGCCTTAAAAAAGTTGAATATTCAATGAATGTCAATTGGGATGAAATTGAATGGGTCAACCATTGGTTAAATCATCATATGCATAGACATATTAGACCTTTTCCGTGGATAATATTCCAAGCTATAGAAATACTGAAACCACTGATTGACCCGAAAGAACCTATTTTAATAAATGGAAAAAAAACACACTCTTTTTATAATGCTACAATCATTGAAAATGAATTTGAACTTCAAAAAGAAATTGAATACATTTTAAAAGAAAAGTATGAGAATATTATAATAAACTGGAAATCAAAAAGAGAAGTAGTTAAAATAATTAATAACAATATATAACTAAAAGCCATACTTTTCATATTCATAGTTTTTTTCATAACTTTAAAAGGCTATGAAAAAACTATTACCATATCCTCCTTTTCATTTTTTGCTATGTGCTATTATCGGAATAACACTTCAGTTTTACACACAGATTTGGCAATTTAATTTTCTTTATTTAGGTTATACTTTACTAGGTTTTATAGCTATTCTCTATTTCTTAAAAAGACTTCAAAAGCGTAAAATTTTTAGTTTAGTTAGCTTATTCCTGTTTGTTTTCATTGGAGTTAGCGCCACCTATATTCATAATCCAAAGAATTATGTGAATTATTATGAATATCAATTAACAGATGGCTCGTATTCTATACTTACTATACAAAAAGTATTAAAACCAGGGAATTATTATACAAAATATGTAGCTAAAGTCTCTCAGCTTGATTCTACTACAACCACTGGATATATCCTTCTAAACATTCAAAAAGACAGCACTGAAACCCCATTAAAAATTGGTAATCAAATTTTCATAAAAACTCCTTTTAAAGAGCTGACTCCACCTTTAAATCCGCATCAATTTGACTACAAACAATATTTAGCCAAACAGTATATTTATCATCAAGTGTTTTTAAGCAAACATGAGTTTAAACAACTTAACAATGCTAGTTTTTCTTTAATCGCTTTATCGGCTAGTATCAGAGAAAAAATACAGACTTCCTTAAAAAAGCATCATTTTTCAAGAAATGAATTTGCAGTGATTAATGCTTTATTACTCGGTCAACGTCAAGAAATATCAAAAGAATTATTAGAAAGCTACACCAATGCTGGTGCTATTCATATTCTAGCTATTTCAGGTCTTCATATAGGTATTTTGTTACTACTACTCTCCTATCTATTTAAGCCTTTGGAAAGACTTCCGTATGGGATGATTCTTAAAACTGTTTGCATTGTAATACTACTCTGGTCTTTTGCTTTTATCGCTGGTTTATCAGCCTCAGTAGTACGTGCCGTAACGATGTTTACTTTTGTAGCTATCGGATTATCATTTAAACGAAGTAAAGTTATTGAGTATTCTTTGATAAGCTCTATGTTATTTTTACTATTGATAAAACCGATGTTTTTATTCGATGTTGGATTTCAACTTAGCTATTTAGCCGTTTTTGGAATTGTTTGGGTACAACCATTACTCTATGATTTATGGAAACCTAAATTACGATTTCTAAACAAAGGATGGCAATTGTTTACGGTTTCAATAGCTGCACAAGCAGGCATATTACCTATTAGTTTGTATTATTTTCATCAGTTTCCGGGGTTGTTTATCCTGTCTAATTTAATTATCATTCCTTTTTTAAGTGCAATTTTGTTCGGAGGAATAATAATTATTCTTCTAGCAACATTCAATATATTACCTCAATTTATAGCTGATATATACGGGTTCGTTATTTCTTTGATGAATTATTTTGTTGGCTGGATTTCACATCAGGAAGATTTTCTATTGAAAGAAATATCGACGTCTTTCTTGGAAATGTTGGCTTGGTATGTATTTATTATCTTTTTGTTTCAGCTTTGGGTTCAGAAAACGGCTAAAAGTATTGTTTTCTTTCTGACTTCAATTCTTCTTTTACAAGGAGTTTATTTTTATGAAAAATACCAGCGAGTAAACAAAAGTGAGTTTATCGTGTTTCATAAAAGTCGACACTCAATTTATGGAAAAAGAAATGGCGGTGAACTACACATTTTTAGTTCGTTGAATGATTCTATTCTTCAACAAGAAAAACTTTTACAATCCTACAGAATTGGCGAACATATTCTTTCTAAAAATATAGATTCAATATTTAACTTTACATCTTTCAACAATAAGCAGGTATTGGTAATAGATAGTTTAGGAGTATATCAAATAAAGGGAATTCGAAAGCCTATTGTAATTTTACAAAACAGTCCTAAAATCAATTTAGATAGATTAATTACTACTCTAAAACCTCAGCAAATTATTGCGGATGGTAGTAATTACAAGTCATACATTAATAGATGGAAAGAAACTTGTAATAAACAAAAAACACCATTTTGGTATACTGGCCAAAATGGTGCTTATATTTTTAAAGAATAACTTTTACATGGCACTTTTGAAGTTTTTTTCAAACTCTAGCCAAGGTGTATTCTTATAATTATCTTTGTTAAAGTACGCTAGTATTTTTTCAAACCTTTTTTCTTCTAAATACCCAGGTACATTTTGCAACAATTGTCTTTCTGTATTAAAAAAAGCTGTTGAAGGATAACTTAACTGACCTCTCATTATAGCAGCTGCTAGCTGGTGATACCCTCTTCTTCCTTGGGCTTGGTAAGAAAATGTTTTTCCTTGAAATGTAATATCATGTTTAGCCTCTCCATTTAATTTTACAGGGTAATAATGTGTATTGATATAATCTACAATCACCTTGTTTTTATAAGTAGTTTTATCCATTTTTTTACACCAACCGCACCAATCAGTATAAATATCTACCATAATTGGTTTAGGATCTTTCTCACTCATTTCCATTGCTTGCTCAAAAGTTAACCAATTAATCTTATCATCTTGTGCTCTTACTCCAAATGAAATAATGGTAAAAACAGCTACTAATATTATTTTTTTCATATCCTTAAAGTCTCAATAAGTGTTCCAAATTTACAAAAAAACCTGCCAAGTTATTGTCTTGACAGGTTGTTAAAAGTTCTTTTAACCTAAATTTAGGGTTATTTCACCCCGTGCATTAATTTTTTTGTTACTGGATATAATATTGCTGACAATACAGCTAATCCTATAGAAATAGCAGTTAACAACCAAAAGAAACTGCTTAAACCACTTTCTTTAGCTATACTTTCAGAATGCTCAGCAAATACACCAGCTAATTTCATACCAATAGCTACAGCTAAGTACCAAATACCAAACATAAAGGCAATCATTCGCCCTGGTACTAACTTGGAAACATATGACAACCCTACTGGAGAAATACATAACTCTCCCATAGTATGGAACAGATATACTAAGATTAACCATATCATACTAACTGATGCTGTTTTTGCCCCTGGCTCAATACCTGAAGAACCTATTGCCACACATGCCATTCCTAAACCTAACAATACCATTCCTATTGCCCATTTCATATTTGCATTCGGATTGTATTTGCTTTCCCACCATTTGGAGAACAGAGGTGCCAATGTAATAATAAATAAGGAGTTTAAAACAGAAAACCATGATGCTGGCACTTCTGTTGTATCTTTTAAAAACTCAGTATATAGCATCCATAATGCTATACCCCATACTATTACAAAACTTAGCCCTAAGAAAATATTTGATAACGCATACTTAGCAAAAGTCTTTTTGAATAATAGAAATAACACCCAAGTAATAATTCCTAAGGGAACTATAGTCATTAGTGAGTTAACTACCTTAAAAATTGTCCCTGCACTACCTTCAAGTGTTCTCTGAGTATAATCTTTAGCGAATACAGTTAATGAACTTGGAGACTGCTCAAATATGGCCCAAAAGAAAATCGTTACAAATGCAAAGAAAACTACCGCTAACATTCTATCCCTTAATACGATTGTATACTTAGGAATACGAATTACTAATAAAGCAATAAAAAGACCTAAAGCAACTAAAATAGCGATATTCGAACCTGAAAGTCCAGCAACTTCAAACGGGAATAGATTGTATTTTCCTTCAGAAATTTTGGAAATTGGGTCATTAAATATCCAAGCTAAACCCAACAACGAAGACACTGCTATCATTATTTTTTGAATACTCGTGAATGTATTTCTTCCTTCTTTAGCCTTAACTTCTTCAGCTGTTACTTGATCTATAACATCATTGTTTTTGTTTTTAGGACCATCTCCTATTTTACCAAAAATCCCTTGAGCAAACCAAAATTGTAACATTCCAAATAACATGAAAATACCAGCAACTCCAAATCCCCAAGACCATCCTACTTTTTCTCCTAAATATCCGCATAATAAAATTCCTAAAAAAGCTCCGGCATTTACTCCCATATAAAAAATGGTATAAGCTCCATCTTTCTTCTCTTCTTTTCCTTTATACATTTCTGAAATAATAGAAGTCATATTTGGTTTAAAAAAACCACTCCCTATAACTAGCAACCCTAAACCTGCATATATAAAAAACGGGGTTTCTACTGCCATACATCCATGACCTAATGTCATTAAAACAGCTCCTAAAACTACTGCTTTACGAATACCAATAACATTATCAGCAAAATAACCACCTACCATTGTTGATAGATATACTAAAGAGGTATATGTACCAAAGATTGCGTATGCCCATTCACGAGGCCACCCCCAACCTTCATCCATTAGTGAAGCAGTGAAAAACAAAATTAATAGTGCACGCATTCCATAGTAAGAAAAACGCTCCCACATTTCTGTAAAAAACAAAACGAACAACCCTGCTGGATGCCCTAAAACTTTGTCTTTAAATAAATTTTCGATATCTGTACTCATTTTTTTTAATATATAGTTTATATATAACAAACCTCATGATAGTTTTTTATCATGAGGTTAAATGTTCCTTATTATTTTACTCCGTGCATTAACTTTTTAAGCGGGAAACTTAAAAGGAATAATACTATACCTCCTGCTATTGGAATCCAAACTAAGATGTTAAAGAAATCTGCCATAGAAGATTCTTGAGCAATTTTTTCCATGTAACTAGAAAAAGATCCTGCTAATTTATTACCCATCGCTGAAGCGAAGAACCAGATACCAAACATGATACCTAATAATCTTTTTGGTGATAACTTATTAACATAAGAAAGTCCTACTGGTGATAAACTTAATTCTCCCATAGTATGTAACAAATAAGCTAATACTAAGAAAATCATACTTGTTTTTTGTACTGAATCAACACCTAATCCTGCTGATCCTATTACCATTGGAATAAAACCTAATCCTAATAATATTAAACCTATTGCAAATTTTTGAGGTCCGTTAGGATTGTATTTTGTCTTGGCCAACTTTTGCCAAATCCAAGAAAATAATGGTGCTAAGGTAAAGATGAATAATGCATTTAAACTCTGGAACCATGTTGCAGGTACTTCTGGGTTTTCATCAAAAAATTGGTTGTAAATCATGTACCCAATAATTCCCCATAAAATGACTACACTTAACGCCATAAACATCATTGCTGTAGCATACGTTTTACCAATTGCCTTGAACATCCCTATGAATAACCAAGTTAAAATTATTACTGGCAAAGCAGATAACAAAGCACCAACTACTTTAAAAATTGTAACTCCAACTCCTTCTAAACTTCTGTCTGTGTATTCACTTGCAAAAATGTTCATACTTGAACCTGCTTGTTCAAAAGCTGCCCAGAAAAAGATAGAGAAAAACGCTAAAACACCAACAACAATTAATCTTTGTGTTTCTACTTTTGTTAATGGCTCTTTTTCTACTGCTGCAGTTTCTTCTGAAATTTCCTTCTTTGGTGCTAATCCAATTTCTCCAAACATTTTTTGTGCTAAATGGAACTGAATTAACCCTATAAACATAAATACACCTGCTAATCCAAAACCATAATGCCAACCTAAAGTCTCCCCTAAATAACCACATAAGATTGAGCCTAAGAAAGCTCCCACGTTAATTCCTTGGTAAAAAATAGTGTATCCTGAATCTTTTTTATCACTCCCTTCTGGATATAATTGCCCAACAATTGAAGAAATATTAGGTTTAAAAAATCCGTTACCTACAATTAATAAACCAAGCCCTAGGTAAAAAGCAGGCATTGGTTCAAAAGCTAACGATAAATGCCCTAAAGTCATTAATACAGCACCTATGATAATTGCTTTTCTAAATCCTAAAATTTTATCAGCTATAATTCCTCCAATAATTGGAGTAATATAAACAAGCATTGTGTACCAACCATATAAACTACTAGCATCACTTTTAGTCCATCCTAACCCTGGATTATCACTAGCTACTTCGCTAATTAAATATAAAACCAGTAAAGCTCTCATACCATAGTATGAAAAACGTTCCCACATTTCTGTAAAGAACAACATAAATAATCCTACAGGATGCCCAAATATTTCCCTTTCGGTTGCTACATTTTTAGCCATAATATATTGTTTTAGTTTATAAGTTGTTTTTAATGAAGTTAGTCATCTTAGTATATAAGTGTAAACGCGTATTACCTCCATATATACCATGATTTTTATCTGGGTAAATACCCCACTCAAATTGCTTATTAGCTTGAATTAAAGCTTCAGCCATTCTGTAAGCGTTTTGTACGTGCACATTATCATCACCTGTTCCATGAATTAATAAATATTTCCCTTTTAATAATTCTGGATAATTTAAAGGTGAGTTGTCATCATATCCTGCTGGATTTTCCTCTGGTGTACGCATGTAACGTTCTGTATAAATAGTATCATAAAAACGCCATGTAGTTACTGGTGCTACAGCAATTGCAGCAGCAAACACATCGTTTCCTTTTAATAAACAGTTGGTACTCATATGTCCTCCAAAAGACCACCCCCAAATACCAATTCTATTTGCGTCTACATAAGGTAACTTAGCTAATTCTTTAGCTACTGAAATTTGATCTTCAGTTTCATGTTTTACTAAGTTCATGTAGGTTACTTTTTTGAAGTCTCGACCTTTAAAACCTGTTCCTCTTCCGTCAACACAAACAACAATATAACCGTTTTGTGCTAACATTTGATGCCAATAATCATTAGAACCATTCCAGCTATTCTTTACATTTTGAGAACCTGGACCAGAGTATTGATACATTAATACTGGATATTTTTTGTTCTCATCAAAGTTTACAGGCTTGATAGTGTACATATTTAAGTCGTTTCCGTTAACATTAATTGTAGAAAACTCTTTTTTACTTAAATTATATCCTGTAATAGTTTCTTTTAAAGCTGCATTATCAATAATCGTTTTTAACACTTTTCCTTCATTATTTCTTAATGTATATACAGGCGGTGTGTTTGCATCAGAAAATGTATTGATAAAGTAGTGCATGTTTTTACTAAAAGAAGCTCTATTTGTTCCTGAAGGATTACTTAACAACTTCTTGTTATTTCCGTCTAGAGAAACACTATATACTCCTCTATTGATAGAACCATTTTCTACAGATTGATAATAGATGGTTTTCTTATCAGCATTATAACCGTAGTAAGAAGTAACTTCCCAGTTTCCTTTAGTTACTTGATTTAATAACTGCCCGTCTTTACTATAGTGATAAATATGGTTGTAACCATCTTTTTCACTTGTCCAGATAAAACTATTATCATCTAAAAATGTTAAATCATCATTAATGTCTACATAAGCTTTATCTGTTTCATTTAAAACTAAGTGACTTCTGTATGAGTTAGCATCAACAAAATACATTTTTAAATCGTTTTGATGACGGTTTAAAGTGCGTACAGCTAATAAATTAGCATCTTTTGTCCAGTTAATTCTCGGAATATACTCGTAATCTCCCACTCTAATCTCAGCAGTTTTACCAGTATTTAATGAGAAAATATGTAAGGAAACTTTAGCATTAGCTTCTCCTGCTTTTGGATATTTAAAAACGTGTTGTGATGGATACTTTTCTTTTCCGTAAACATCCATAGAAAACGTTTTTACTTCAGTTTCGTTAAAACGTAAAAAAGCCAAGTTATTACCATCTGCACTCCAATCGAAAGCTTTTACAAAACCAAACTCTTCTTCGTATACCCAATCAGTAATACCATTAATTATCTCATTCTTTTTACCGTTGCTAGTTATTTGAATAACTGTATTATTAGAAAAATCTTTAATAAATAAATTATTTGCTTTAGCATAGGCTACTTTTTTGCTATCAGGAGAAAATGTAGGTTCTTGAATATCTGTACCTATAAGATCCAATGTCTTTTTAGCAATATCGTACACATAGAATGTACCTAAAAAAGAATGACGAAAAATTGGTTTAAAGTTGGTACCTAAAATCAATTTAGTTTCGTCATTGTTAAAACTGTATGATTGAAATGTTTTCAATCCCGCTAAATCTTTACTATTTACAATAGTGGCTACTTTTTCTAGAGTTTCATAGCTGTATTTATCTACTGAAGTACTTCCGTTTTCATAGTTTAGTAGCGAATAAAAATCTCCATTCATAGAGTTTAAAGAATTCATATAATCTACTCTAAACGTGCCTTTTATCCATATATCCTCTAAGGAAATATCTTTTTTCTGAGCTTGCACTAGCGAAGATATCCCTATAAATAATAGTAATAATTTCTTCATATTAAGTTGTTGTTTATCTAAAAAGTTTGCCAAGTTTACGGAAAAATAGCCAAAAATCCCCTCAAAAAAATCATAAAAACTAAATATCACCTCTATTTTAACACGTTTAACTTATCTTTGAACCATCAAAAAATGAATTGAGGATGTCTAAAACAATCTCTGGTTTTTCAAAACTTACCAAAGAGGAAAAAATAGACTGGTTGGCTAAAAGTTACTTTAACAATCAACCAGAAATTACACAAACCATTAAGCAATACTGGAATGTAGATGAAAAACTACAACAGTTGCATGATGATTTTATCGAAAATACTATTTCTAACTTCTATATGCCTTATGGCGTTGCTCCTAACTTTGTAATTAATGGACGTAGTTATGTAATACCAATGGTAGTTGAAGAAAGCTCTGTGGTTGCTGCTGCTTCTAAGGTAGCTAAATACTGGAGTACCAGGGGTGGGTTTAAAACAGAAGTGATTTCTACAACTAAAATAGGTCAGGTACATTTTATGTATGCCGGTGATAAAAAAGAGTTAGAAACTTACTTCAACCAACAAAAAACTGAATTACGTGCTGCCACGGCACCCATAACTAAGAACATGGAAAAGCGCGGTGGTGGAATTTTAGATATTCAATTAGTTGATAAAACTGATAAACTTGCAAACTACTATCAATTACATGTTACGTTTGAAACAAAAGATAGTATGGGGGCTAACTTCATTAACTCTTGCTTAGAAGCTATTGCAAAGGCTTTTAGAAAAGATGATATTGAAATTGTAATGAGTATTCTTTCTAACTATGTTCCTGAATGTTTGGTTAGAGCTGAAGTAAGCTGTAAAGTTTCAGAATTAGGTAGTAAAAATCCTGAAAAATTTTCTCAAAAATTTGAACAAGCAGTTAAAATTGCTGAGATAGAACCTTATCGAGCAGTTACTCATAATAAAGGAATTATGAATGGAATCGACGCAGTTGTTTTAGCAACAGGTAATGATTTCAGAGCTATTGAAGCTGGCGCACATGCATACGCTTCTAAAGATGGACAATATAAAAGCCTAACACACTGTGAAGTAAAAGACGGTATTTTTAGGTTTTGGATTGAAATTCCTTTAGCATTGGGAACCGTAGGTGGATTGACCGCCTTACACCCAATGGCAAAATTATCGTTAGACATGATGCAAAAACCAAGTGCACGCACCTTAATGCAAATTATTGCTGCTGCTGGTTTAGCTCAAAACTTTGCTGCTTTACGCGCCTTAACCACTAAAGGTATTCAACATGGGCACATGAAAATGCACTTGATGAATATCTTAAATCAGCACAAAGCAACCAATGAAGAAAAAGAAGCTGTGGTAGCTTATTTTGATGACAGAACTGCCTCACATAGTGCTGTGGTAGAAAAATTAAACGAGTTACGTAAACCCAAAGTACAATGGGTAGATTTTTTAAATGAGGAAGAAGTACGTAGTACACTTGCTAATTTAAAAACTGATGCAAAACCTTTATTTGGAAAAATGAATGGACAGCAAATGGTGGAGCACGTAAGTGCAGTAACTCAAATAGCTAATGGAAACTGGAATGTCGACATTTATGTTTCTGATGAGAAGTCAGCTAGAAGAAAACCGTTTTTAAATTCTGATAGTGAATTACAAGTCGGGTTTAAAGCTCCATTTTTATCAGAAGACCCAACTCCATTAAAGTTTAACTCTATGGAAGAAGCTGTTGATGATTTAATCGAACAAGTACAATATTTTGAAACTGTTTTTAATGAAAATCCAAACAGAAAGGTAGTACACCCATTTTTTGGTGAGCTAGATTATGAATATTGGAAAAAATTCCAAGTAAAACATTTCACACATCACTTTAAACAATTTGGATTAGTATAATGCGACACTATTCTAACGGAAAATTATTACTCACTGGAGAATATGTTGTTTTGGATGGTGCAACCTCATTAGCTGTTCCTACTAAGTTTGGGCAAGATTTAATTATTGAACCCATCAAGGAACCTCAACTTATCTGGGGAAGTTTTACACATACTGGAGAATGTTGGTTCGAGGCTTCTTTTGATTTACCAAAACTAAGATTAACTTCAGCAACGTTTAATTCAGACAAAGAAGGAAGTGCTGAGTTTATTGCTGAGACTTTACGAGATATTTTACAAGAAGCAAAACGTTTAAATCAAGAATTTTTAAATACTGAGCACGGTTTTATTGTAAAAACCAATTTAACTTTTCCACAAAACTGGGGATTAGGAAGTTCATCAACCTTAATTAACAATATTGCTACTTGGGCAAACGTGAATCCGTTTACACTGCTTTGGAATGCTTTTTCTGGTAGTGGTTACGATATTGCTTGTGCAAAACACAATACACCAATTCTATACAAACTAAAAGAAAAACAACCTCTTATTGAAGAAGTTAATTTTAAACCTAGTTTTTCTGAAGAGTTATTTTTTATTCATTTGAATCAAAAACAAAATAGTAGAGAAGGAATTGCTCACTATAAAAAACATAAAGTAGAAGCTAAAACATTAATTCCTGAAATTGACAACTTAACTCAAGAGTTTTTAAAAGCTAAAACTTCCAAAGACCTGGGTAAAATTATCATTGAACATGAGCGAATCATTAGTTCTATTACAAAGCAAATCACTGTAAAAGAGAGATTGTTTTCTGATTATTTTGGTGAAGTAAAAAGTTTAGGAGCTTGGGGTGGTGATTTTGTTTTAGCTACTGGAAACGAAGACACAATAAGTTACTTTAAACAAAAAGGATTCGAAACTGTTCTTTCGTATAAAGAAATGATTTTATAATGAAAAAAGTAGTTATTATAGGTGGTGGAGCAGCAGGTTATTTTACTGCAATAAATGCAAAAGAGTTCAATCCTAAATTAGACATTACAATTCTCGAAAAAGGAAAAGAGGTTTTACAAAAGGTGAAGATTTCTGGTGGAGGTCGCTGTAATGTTACTCATGCTTGTTTTGAACCCAAAGAACTAACAAAATTCTACCCAAGGGGTGAAAAAGAACTACTTGGCCCATTTCATAAATTTATGACTGGTGATATTTTTGAATGGTTTGAAAATCGTGGAGTTCCTTTAAAAATTGAAGAAGACAATCGAGTATTTCCTGAAGCTAATACTTCTCAAGCTATTATAGATTGTTTTCAAGATGCTGTTGATAACCTCGGAATTACAGTGTTAAAAAACCATGGTGTAAACTCCATTTATCAACAAGGTGAGAAATGGTTTATCAACACAAAAAATCAAGATTTTGAAGCTGATTTTGTGGTTGTTGCTGCAGGAAGCAGTAAAAAAGTTTGGGATTTATGTAAAACCCTAGACCATACTATTATTGAACCCGTTCCTTCTTTATTTACTTTCAACATAAAAGACAAACGAATTATTGATTTAGGCGGAATTTCGGTACCTAATGCAGAAGTTTCACTTGTTGGAACTAATTTAGAAAACTCTGGTCCTTTATTAATTACTCACTGGGGTTTAAGTGGACCTGCTATTTTAAAATTATCCGCTTTTGGTGCTCGTATTTTAGCTGACAAAAATTATCAATACAATGTACTGGTAAATTGGTTAGGGCAAGATACGAATTCTGTTCTCGAAGAGTTACAAGGACTAAAGAAATCACAGGCTAAAAAACAGATAATTTTAAAATCACCTTTTAGTGATATTCCACGCCGATTATGGGAACGATTGGTTACAGCTTCAGAAATAAAAAACAATCAGAACTGGGCTGATCTTTCCAACAAACAGCTTCAAAACTTAGCCAATCAATTAACACAAGGCTTATTCAATGCTAATGGTCGTACTACTTTTAAAGAAGAATTTGTAACTGCTGGTGGTGTGGATTTAAAGGAAATCAACTTTAAACGTTTTGAAAGTAAAAAACATCAAAATTTATTCTTTGTCGGTGAAGTATTAAATATTGACGCCGTTACTGGAGGGTTTAATTTTCAAAATGCTTGGACAGGTGGTTTTATTTGTGCCAAAGCAATAGCAGAATAAATTAAAAATCATTTCGAACAAAGTTTTAAAAGTTCTTTCTTCGTTCGAAATGACTTTACTTTTTTTAATCTTCGTCTTCTCCTTCTTCTTCGTAGCAGTTAAAAATGATAGAGTATCCATACTCTACAGCTTCTTCATATAATTCTTTTTGCTCATCATCTTCTACATCATCAACAGAATCTAGCGTAAAATATTCATCTTCTATTTCTACTATTTTCCAGTCTTCATTTTTGATGTAAAATTTAGCTAATTGCATAGCTCCTTCAATATCTTTATAGTCGATATACAAACTCACATAAGCACCCAAAACTTCATCGTAATGTTCAGAAGATTTTTTAGGTTTTGCTAAGGCATTAATTAAAAACATAGGTTTATTTTTTTTGTGTTACTTAAGCTAATTCTCCTCTATGAGGCTTTAATGCATCTCTAAAAACTTTCATATACTCTTCATCAACCACTATAAAAGCTGTGGTATGCATTTCGTTTAAAGATACAAAATTTACTTCATGATATGGTAAGTTATCTATCTGCGAAAATTCTTTTAAATGAATACAGTGATGCTTTGCCGTTTCCAATCCATCTGGACCTTTAAAATCCCAAATCAATTTAATTTTTCTCATGCAACAAAAATACCCATTTCTATATTAGAAATGGGTATTAAAAGAACTAACTGATCAAAAAACTAGATTAGTCTTCTCTTTTCCATAGCAAGACAATATCAAAGAGTCTTCCTAAAAGAAAAATAAACAATCCAAAAGCTGGCGCCAACATTCCTGCTCTAAACCCTGCCGCTAAAACTTGAGACGAAACTCCGTTTGCTACTGATATAGCCGCCAAAGCACCTAACATACCTAAGACAAATTCAAACACACCAAACACTAAAGAAAATAAGCCAATAGATTTAATAAGTTTAGCATTTTTCTCTGTATTATTCTTCAATCCTCTAACAAATAAAATAACTATAAGTATTAATAATACTACAAGTGTAATCATAAACGGTGCTCCACCTTCAATAATAAAATCCATAAAATTAGTTTTTAAATTATATGTTGTAAAAGTATGATTGACCTCAAATAAAAAATTAAAATTACGATAAACAACCTACTTCTTTCCTCTTTTAACAAGTTTAACTTCCAAAATAGAAAACTGGTTAAAAAACCTACTTAATCCTTATTTCATCTATTTTTACTTTTATTTGAGCTTAAAAATGTGCTTTTTTACAAGATGTTAAAGATATTTACTCCTTTTTTATACAAAATTCCTCTTCATATTTTATTTTGGGGGCTTGTATGGTTATTTTTTTACTTATTCTTTAGTACAGGGAGTAACAACCCTCAATTCCTTTTTTGGTTCACTAGTATTTTATCCGCTATTTCTATTATAACATCCTATGTTTTTGCGTACAACTTAATTCCTAATTATTTACTTACTAAAAAATATTGGTCGTTTTTACTATACACTAGTTATGCTATCATTTTTACACTTTTTGGTGTATTGGCTACTGTTGTTTTTGGGTTTGTTTTCTTTTTTAATTTAGAATTTCAAAACATGCCTGCCTTAACCAAAAGTTCCTCTGTTATTTTGGTATGTGTATTTTTAATCATTGTTTTAGCCAGTGGATATAAAATACTAAGCCATAATTATAAATCGATTGAAGAGAAAAAAACCTTAGAAAATAAATTCTTACAGACTCAATTACAGCTAAAAGAACAAGAACTAAAATTCTTAAAAATGCAGATCCATCCACATTTTTTGTTCAACACTTTAAACACCCTATACGGATTTGCCCTTAAAAAATCGGATACTGCACCAGATATGATTTTAAAGCTTTCCAACTTATTAGATTATATCCTCTATCAAGTTGATAAACCTTCAGTACTATTAAAAAATGAAATTCAACATATTGAAGATTATATCTCTTTGGAGAAAATGCGTTTTCAAGAAAGTTTAGAAGTTAATTTCATCAAAAACTTACATGATGACACTATTCAAATTCCACCAATGTTATTGTTACCCTTTGTTGAAAATGCTTTTAAACACGGTACACAAATTAACAATGTTTTACATATTAATATTAATTTAAAAACTACTGAAGATTTTTTGAGTTTCCATATCAAAAACACATTCAAAGAAAACACAAACAACAAGAAAGGAATTGGATTAGAAAACATTCAAAAAAGATTAGAAATGTTGTACAAGCAACAGTCTAAACTTTCTATTTCATCTGAAAACGATCTCTTTATTGTTGATTTAAAAATCCCGTTAAAAAATGGCTAAGAAAATAACTTGTGTAATTGTTGACGATGAACCAATAGCTAGAGAAATTCTCGAATCGTTTATAAAAAAAACACCTAACTTAGAGTTAATTGCAAGCTGTAAAAATGCAGTAGAAGCATTACAGGTTACACAAACTGATGCAATCGATTTATTCTTCTTAGACATTAATATGCCAGAAATTAACGGATTAAGCTTAGCTAAAATCATTAATAAAAAATCTAACATAATTTTTACCACAGCTTATCGAGACTATGCTGTTGATGGTTTTGATTTACAAGTTACAGATTACCTACTAAAACCTATTGCCTTTGATCGATTCTTACAAGCTGTTCAAAAAATTTCAACACCAAACTCCTTTATAAATACTTCTAAAGAAAATGAAACTTTTAAAGATTTTATGTTTGTAAGAGCTGATAGAAAAATGGTGAAAATTAACTTCTGTGACATCTTATACATTGAAAGTTTAGGCGACTATGTAAAAGTATTTACCAACGATAGCACAATAATAACTAGAGAAACAATTAGTAGTTTTGATGAGAAACTACCTAAAGAACAATTTTTACGTGTACATCGTTCTTTTATTATAGCACTTAATAAAATTGACTCATACACCAATGAGTATATCGAAATTCAAAAAAAAGCCATTTCAATAAGTAGAAGTTACAAAGACACTGTTTTACAAAAATTAGCACAAGTGTAAGTGAAACTTTATCTTTACCGCAAAATTTTACACCTTGAATACATCTGATTTTATATTTCAATCTCAAGACAAAAAAGTAGAAAACTTAACAGTTACTTGGCAAACACCTAGCAATATTGCTTTGGTAAAATACTGGGGAAAAAGCGAACCACAAATACCTAAAAATGCTTCAATAAGCTTCACGCTAAATAACTGCCATACTACTACAAAAATTGAGTTTACAAAGACTGACTCTAAAAACCAAACAGAGTTTGAGTTGTTTTTTGAAGGAAAAAAGAAAGATGATTTTAAGCCTAAAATCGCTAAATTCTTTGAGCGAATTCAAGACTATTGTCCGTATATCTTAGAATATTCTATGGTTATTTCTTCGGAAAATTCATTTCCTCATAGTAGCGGTATTGCTTCTTCAGCAAGTGGAATGAGTGCTATCGCAATGTGTTTAATGAATTTAGAAAAAGAATTAAATCCCACTTTAACTAAAGAATACATTAATAAAAAAGCTTCTTTTTTAGCTCGCTTAGGCTCAGGAAGCGCCAGCAGAAGTATCGAGGGCCCATTAGTTGTTTGGGGTGAACATCCTGAAATTAAAGGAAGTTCTGACCTTTATGGAGTAAAATTTCCACACGAAGTACATCCTATTTTCGAAAATTATCAAGACACAATTTTATTAGTTGATAAAGGAGAAAAACAAGTTTCAAGTACTGTTGGTCATAATCTAATGCACAACCATCCATACGCTGAAAATCGTTTTATTCAAGCGAATGAAAACCTTGAAAAATTATCAAAAATTCTTCAAAATGGAGACATTAAAGCTTTCATTAATTTAGTAGAAAGCGAAGCATTAACATTACATGCTATGATGCTTACCAGTAATCCTTATTTTATTTTAATGAAGCCTAATACGCTAGAAATTATCAATAAAATCTGGGAATATAGGGAGGGAAACAACAGTAATATCTGCTTTACTTTAGATGCAGGTGCAAATGTACACGTATTATACCCTAATTCAGAAAAGTCTGAAATAGAAGCGTTTATTAAGAATGTTTTAGCTACATACTGCCAAAAAAATCAGTATATTTGTGATAGTGTGGGTTTTGGCGCAAAACCTATGTAACCTAAATCTCCATTATTATGAGAAATTCAACTATACTACTATCCTTTTTTGCTCTTTTTATCACTACGTCTATCTTAGCACAAGACACAGTATGGTTTGATAAAAACTGGCAAGAAACGACAAAAGAAAATCACGAATTTTACAGACCCACTCCTAAAAGAATGAATAATGGCTATTGGATTGTAGATTACTACAAGAATGGACAAATTCAAATGGAAGGATTTAGCACTGTTAACATTCCTAATGAAGAGGAATTTGACGGTTTAGTTTTGTATTATCACCCAAATGGTAAACCTTTTCACAAAGCCAATTACAAGAATGGAAAATTACATGGTATACGAAAAGTTTACTACGAATCGGGAGAACTTAAGGAAGAAGGTAAATATGAAGACGGTAAAAGAGAAGGTATTTGGAAAACTTTTTACAAAAATGGTAAAATAGAATCCAAAGGAAAGTACCGCGAAAATGAGAAAGTTGGTATTTGGAAAACTTTTTACAAAAATGTATACTAGTTTGTAAACTAGCACTTTTACTTGTATGTTTGCACTGTAATTAAACTATCTATGAAAGGACCCTTATTTTACGCTAAAATATTACTCTTCGGAGAATATGGAATCATCAAAGATTCTAAAGGATTAGCTATTCCTTTTAGCTCTTATAAAGGCGCATTAAAGTCTGCTAAAAACCTAACGGGAGAAGCTGAAAAATCAAATCAAAGTCTAGCTAAATTTTACACCTATTTGGCAAACTTGAATTCTGATTTAGTTTCTTTTGATTTAAGATCATTAAAAAATGATATCGATAATGGTATGTACTTCGATTCTTCTATCCCACAAGGATATGGAGTAGGAAGTTCTGGTGCTTTAGTAGCATCTATCTACGACCAGTATGCTAATAATAAAATTACTGTTTTAGAAAACCTTACACGCGATAAGTTACTTACGTTAAAACAAATCTTTTCTTTAATGGAATCTTTTTTCCATGGAAAAAGCTCTGGATTAGATCCGTTAAACTCATATTTAAGTTTACCAATCCTAATCAATTCAAAAGAACATATTGAACCAGCAGGTATTCCTTCTCAAAAAGAAGGAAAAGGAGCCGTTTTCTTATTAGATTCAGAACAAGTAGGCGAAACAGAACCTATGGTTAACATCTTTATGAACAAGATGAAAAATGAAGGTTTTCGTAAAATGATTAGCGAAGAGTTTGCTACTCATACTGATGCTTGTATTGAAGATTTTTTACAAGGAAACGTAAAATCGTTATTTGGCAATGTAAAAAAGTTATCAAAAGTAGTATTAGCTAACTTTAAACCTATGATTCCTACCGCTTTTCATAAAGTTTGGGAAAAAGGAATTCAAACTAACGATTACTACTTAAAGCTTTGTGGTTCTGGTGGTGGAGGTTACATCTTAGGGTTTACTGAAGATTACGAAAAAGCAAAAAATAGTTTAAAAGATTATAAATTAGAGTTGGTGTATCGCTTTTAAAATGCTACTATGAGTACATTTAAAAACAACACCTTACTTTTAAAAATATTTAGCCTTTTATCTGTCATAAGAGGTTACAACATTTTAGTATTAATAGCAGCTCAATATTTAGCTGCTATTTTTATTTTTTCTGATACAAAATCAGTAAAACCCGTTGTTTTCGACTGGCACCTACTTTACCTGGTTATCGCTACTGTTTGCGTGGTTGCAGCAGGATATATCATTAATAATTTTTATGATAAAAATGCTGATAAAATTAATCGCCCTATAAAAACAGGGATTGACTCTTACGTAAAACAAGAAACAAAACTCAGACTTTATTTTTTACTGAATTTTATAGGTTTTGGTTTTGGCTGGCTAGTATCTTGGAGAGCTGCCTTCTTTTTTGCTGTGTATATTTTTGGCATCTGGTTCTACTCACATAAATTAAAGAAATATCCTCTAATTGGACTCATCACTGCAACCATTTTAACTATACTTCCTTTTTTTGTCATTTTTGTTCACTATAAAAATTTTTCTAAAGTAATTTTTGTACATGCCATTTTTCTCTTTTTGGTTATTATGACAAGAGAGTTAATTAAAGATTTAGAAAACATAAAAGGAGCAATTGCTAACAATTACAACACTTTCCCTGTAATTTATGGTGAACACAACACCAAAAAAACTATTATTTTATTAATGTTTCTCACATTAATACCTATCGGAATTATAAACACTTACCCTGCGATTGAGTACATGAAATATTACTTTTATTTAGCTGCAATTACCTTAATCTTTGTAGGGTTCTACACATGGAATTCTGTTCAAAAAAATCAATACCGATTAGCACACAACATTTTAAAAGTGTTATTATTAATTGGTGTGTTCAGTTTATTGTTTATTGATAAGTCTTTAATTTTAGATAAAGTAATCGAAGTTTTAGATTAAAAACCAAATAATTAGCGTAAATTTGCGCACTTTTTAAAAACTTAATAATGAATTCAAAAAACTCGTCGAGAGGACGACAAGCTGGACGCAACAGCAATCCTCAAGGAAAAAATCAATTCAAAAAAGATTTCAGAAAACCTAAAACCAACAAACCTGTTCAGAAAAAAGCAGAAGACACTGGTATTCGTTTAAACAAGTTTATCTCAAATTCTGGAATATGTTCTCGTAGAGAAGCTGACACCTACATTGAGCATGGAAGCGTTTCAGTAAACGGAAAATTGGTTACTGAAATGGGGTACAAAGTACAACCTACTGATGAAGTTCGTTTTGATGGAACGTTAATTTCTATGGAAAGAAAGCGTTACGTACTACTTAACAAACCTAAAAATTACATCACTACTATGGAAGACGATCGCGGTCGTAAAACAGTGATGGAAATTATTGCTAATGCTACCAAAGAACGTATCTATCCTGTAGGAAGATTAGACAGAAACACCACTGGTTTATTACTATTCACTAATGATGGTGAAATGGCCAAGAAATTAACGCATCCAAAACACAACGTGCGTAAATTATACCACGCTTCGTTAGACAAAAAATTAACTTTAGCTGATTTAGAAAAATTACGTGGCGATGTAGTTATTGAAGGACGAAAAGTATTTATTGACGCTGTTTCATATGTAGATGGAGAAAAGAAAACAGAAGTTGGTATTGAAATTCACTCAGGAAGAAACCGTATTGTTCGTAAGATTTTTGAACATTTCGGATACACAGTTATTAAGCTTGACAGAGTTGTTTTCGCTGGTTTAACCAAAAAGAATTTACCTCGTGGTAGATGGCGCGAACTTACACAACAAGAAATTAACAATTTACAAATGATGTAATAAAAAAATCCCGAGCCTTAACTCGGGATTTTTTTTATTTCTTAGGCTTTTTGTGATCTTCCTTCACTTGTTCATCACGATATTTACAACATTCATGTAAATTATCATACGCTTCTTTAGGTGCTTTAAAATCTTTCGTATCGTGACCTACACCCGCAATAGTTTTTTTAACTACTTCTGTATTCGTCTTACGTTCATCAATAATTAAACTTAATTCATGTGTATTAACATCCCATTTTGCATACTTTACACCTTTTGTTTTTAGTGCTGCTTTTTCAATACGTTGTTTACACATCATGCAAACGCCATCTACTTCAAAAGAAACTTTAGCATTTTTTTTCTGAGCAAATGCTGATGTACTTACTAGTAAAACTACTGCTAATAAAAATATATTTTTCATCTATTCTTTATTTTTTATTTATTAATTTATTTTAAATCGTAATCCTGCATAGAAGTTACTCCCAAAAACTGGCGCATATATAATTGTGGTATCAAAATTTGCACCAAATGGATTATCACTTCCTAATATAGGATTTTTTTGTTTGTAATTTGTGATGTTTTCAGCTCCAACATACACTTCAAACTTTTTTGAAAACACTTTTGTTATTTGGGTATTTAACAAGTTATAGCTATCCGAATACCTCGGTAACTGGTTATTTGTATTAGGTAAACGTTGTTCTCCAATCCAATTATAAGTTACATCAAACTTCCAGCTAGCATCACTTTCTTCGGTTTTAGTTTCGTAAGATACATTAGCAAAAAAGCGATGTTTTGCCTGCAAAGCTTTTGCTAAATTTCCTGATTTATAATCTGTAGAAACATCATAAAATTTATACGAAAATCGAGTATTAAAGTATGGAATAATGTTTTGATTCATCTCTACCTGAAAGCTATTGGCTATACTTTTTCCTTCTAAATTATAGAAAGAAATTTCTTGCGGGTTTTCCCAATCGACTACCACCTGATTTGAGAAGTTTGTTTGATAAAAATCAAATGTTACATCTCCTTTTTTTCCAAATAACTTATACCCCTGCAAAAAAGACACTCCGTAATTCCAAGCCACTTCTGGATCTAAACCATAAATATTTCCGTCTGCATTTTCAATAGTAATTGCTCTTGATGAAGCAAAAAGCTGTTGATTCTCTGCAAAAATATTAGCGCTTCGTTTTCCTCTCCCAACAGAAGCTCTTAACACACCTCTTCCCCAAGGAACATAACGCATGTGTAACCTAGGTGTTACAAAAGTTCCTAATAAATTATGATGATCTAATCGAAGTCCTGCAGTAACACTTAAATTATCGGCATTATCATAAGCGTATTCAAAAAATGCACCTACAGAGTTTTCTTTTCTATCAAAATTCGGATTCATTGCTGCACTAACAAATTCATCGTATTTATCATAGGTAAAGCTAGCCCCTGTTTTAAATTTATTACGAGTATCTCCAATAATAGAACTAAACATGAAGTTGCTATAAAAGCTTTCATGCTCAATATTATAGTCTCTCAATCCAAAATATGAATCTTGTTTATGACTGCTGTAAGCTGCTTGAATCCCCATATTTTGAAAAGGCATATCTGGAAAAACATATCCTATTTTTAACGATGTATCAAAACGCTTGGTTTTAATTTCACTTCCCCAGACAGTATTAGACCCTTTGTCTACTTCTGGATTGAAGTTAATCTCTCCTACTTGTTTTGAATCGTTTAAATACCTAAAATTGATAAAGCTTACCCAGCCTTTTTCTGTATCTGTATATTGCCAACGATTCATCACGTTAATTTGTTCTGCTAACGGATTATCTAAAAAATTGTCGTTGTTTTTATCAAACTTTTCTCCTCTATAATTTCCATGAACATACAAACCTGTTTGCCATTTCTCACTCACTTTTTGATTAAAATGGGTATTTAATTCTAACCTACCTCCTACTGCTCCATAAGCATTAAGGAAAAACTTATGATTGGTTGATGGTTTTACTAACTCGGTATTTATTTGACCTGAAATACTTTCAAAACCATTTACAACACTACCTGCTCCTTTGGTAATTTGAATACTTTCTACCCAAGTTCCAGGCGTAAATGTTAACCCGAATGCTTGTGCTGCTCCTCTAATTGAAGGTATATTTTCTTGAGTAATCAACAAATACGGACTTGTTAGCCCTAACATTTGAATTTGTTTTGTACCCGTTAATGCATCAGAAAAATTAACATCAATAGATGGGTTGGTTTCAAAGCTTTCGGACAGGTTACAGCAAGCTGCTTTTAACAATTCATCACTATTAATAGTCACCAAGTTCTGTGTTTGTAAATACGACCTTTGTGTTGAGCCTTTTTTGGCTGAAACAGCCACCTCATTTAACGTATTACTTTCTGTTAAATAGTGATTGATTGGTTTTGTACTGTTAACATTTATTGTATCTGTCTTATAACCAACAAAACTTATTATTAATTTTTTATACTCCTTTTTATACGGAATTTTAAACTCTCCTTTTTGGTCTGTTGTAGCTCCAACACTCGTATGTAACCAATATACATTGGCTCCAAAAATTCCTAAATTCTTTTTTGGATAATTTTTATCTTTAATAGTTCCTGTTAACGCCTGTTGAGCAAAAAACATGGATGGTATCAGTAAACATATACTGATTAAAAATTTATTTTTCATTTTTTATCTATCATACTCTATTTTAAAATTCTTATTTACTTGTAATAGAATTTTAAAATCATATGATAAAAACTTCGTGAAGTACCTGTATGTCGGAAAACAGTTCGGGTGGTATATACAACCTGTGTGGAACAAACTGTTTTTCTAAATTTAGAAATAATTGTTTGTTATAAATATATGAAGTAATTACTGTGGCAATCTTTGCAAAGATTACTTTTTCAACAGATGATTTTTGAATTTGAGTTTGTCCTTTTAAAAACTCTGTATCGTCTTTACAGCATGAAGGGTCTATTGTTTTACTCTCACAACTGTCTTTCTCTACATCATTACAGCTATCTACATTACCTACATAAGAAATTGCCACTAAAGAATCTCCACAAAAGTGTTTTTCTACATTAAAAGAAAATGTAGATAGTAACACAACAAGTGCTAAGAGTGTAGCTATTATTTTAGAAACGAATTTCTTCATCCATTACAAACATACAAAAAATTAAAAATTCCGTTTTTTATCACAATACATCCAATTATTTTTGTAAGCTTTAAATACTGTTTACGAACAAGATAAGAAACATAAAAAAATGAACATACAAGAACTAAAAAACAATATTGACACTATAGCTAACAACACCTCTTCTAAAGAAGAAAAACTTCAGCAAATCTGCGATTATTTAGCTTCAGAAATTGCTTACTATGATTGGGTAGGTTTTTATTTTAGAAACGGCAATAAAAAAGAGCTTAAGCTAGCACAATTTAACGGAGAGCCAACCGAACACACTATCATACCTTTCGGAAAAGGTATTTGTGGTCAAGTTGCTGTAAGTAATGAAAATTTTGTTGTACAAGATGTAAATCAACAAGACAATTATATTTCTTGTGGATGGAAAGTAAAATCAGAAATTGTAATTCCAATTTTTGTGAACGGAGAAAATATTGGTCAAATAGACATTGATTCTCACACCGTTAACCCTTTCACCTCAAATGACGAGGCTTTACTAGAGTATGTATGTGAAAGAGTAGCAAGTTTTATCTAATTTTTTTTAGATAATCATTTGATTATTAGGATTTTTTTTATTTTATTTGGTAAGTTTTATAATAAACCCCATTTAATCCCCTTAATTATGAGCAATAGAGAATATCCTTCTTATGCAGCATTAGGTAATGCTAATGCTCGTTCAGCATCACAACAATCTTTATTAGAAAAATTTACTACTTGGTTTCGTAACTTTTTAGAAACTGCAGAGTAATGTTTTCTTTTTTCATATTTGTTGTATGAAAGCGCCACCAGAATTGAATTAATTTTGGCGGCGTTTTTTACTTTTCAAAACTTAAAATTTTATTGTGTAAGCCCTAGCGTTTTACTAGCTTTGCAAGCTTAACAACACAACAATAATGAACAATACAAAAACTATTAAATCAGCATTAATTTCCGTTTTTCATAAAGACGGATTAGAGCCTGTCGTAAAAAAGCTTAACGAATTAGGGGTTACTATCTATTCTACTGGTGGTACAGAAAAATTTATCAACGACTTAGGTATTGAAGTTGTACCTGTAGAAGACGTTACTTCATACCCTTCAATTTTAGGAGGACGTGTTAAAACATTACATCCAAAAGTTTTTGGCGGAATTTTAAACAGACAAGACCACGATGGTGATGTTGCTGAAATGGAAGAGTATAATATTCCACAATTAGATTTAGTGATTGTAGATTTATATCCTTTTGAAAAAACAGTAGCTTCTGGTGCTTCTGAACAAGATATTATTGAAAAAATTGATATCGGAGGAATTTCACTAATCCGTGCAGCTGCTAAGAACTTTAAAGATACTGTTATTGTTTCTTCAATGGAACAATACGAAGAGTTCCTAAATATTATTTCTGAAAACAACGGAAACACTTCTTTAACCGACAGAAAAAAGTTTGCTGCAAAAGCATTTAATATTTCGTCTCACTACGATACAGCCATCTTTAACTATTTTAATGAAGATGAAGTTGTTTACAAAGCAAGTGAAACTACTTCTAAAGTGTTACGCTATGGAGAAAATCCACACCAAAAAGGATTTTTCTTTGGCGATTTAGATGCAATGTTTGACAAATTACACGGAAAAGAGTTAAGCTACAATAACTTATTAGATGTTGATGCTGCTGTAAACTTAATTGAAGAGTTTAAAGGTGAAGATCCTACATTTGCCATTTTAAAACACAATAATGCTTGTGGTTTTGCACAACGTAAAACAATTCATCAAGCTTATGTTGATGCTTTAGCTGGTGATCCTGTTTCTGCTTTTGGAGGTATTTTAATTGCAAATACAAAAATTGACAAAGCTACTGCTGAGGAGATTCACAATTTATTCTGTGAAGTTGTTATAGCTCCTGCATACGATGCTGATGCTTTAGAAATTTTAAAAGGTAAAAAGAACAGAGTAATCCTAGTTCAAAAAGAAATAGAATTACCAAAACAAACAGTTAGAACTGCTTTAAACGGGGTTTTAGTTCAAGATAAAGACTATATTACTGATAAATTAGAAGATTTATCATACCCTACTAACAATAAACCATCAGAAAGTGAGTTAGAGGATTTGTTATTTGCATCTAAGCTATGCAAAAACACAAAATCTAATACAATTATCTTAGTAAAAGATAAGCAATTATTAGCTGGTGGTACTGGTCAAACAAGTAGAGTTGATGCTTTAAGACAAGCGATTGAAAAAGCAACAAGCTTTAACTTCGATTTAAACGGAGCGGTTATGGCTAGTGATGCTTTTTTCCCTTTTCCTGACTGTGTAGAAATTGCAGATAAAGCAGGAATTAAAAGTGTAATTCAACCAGGTGGTTCTATTAAAGATCAATTAAGTATTGACTATTGTAATGATAACAATGTAGCAATGGTTTTTACTGGAACAAGACATTTTAAACATTAATTATATTCAATGTAAATTACCCACAGATTTTTATTAGATTTGTGAAAATACATTAAACTAAATATAAAATAACGAAATCTTTATGGGTTTTTTCGATTTCATGACAGAAGATATTGCAGTAGATTTAGGTACTGCCAATACACTTATAATTCACAATGGTAAAGTTGTTATCGACAACCCATCTATTGTTGCTCGTAACAGAATAACAGGTAAAATTATTGCCACAGGTCATGAAGCAAATAGAATGCAAGGAAAAACCCATGAAAATATCAAAACTATACGTCCTTTAAAAGACGGTGTCATAGCAGATTTCCAAGCTTCTGAAGAAATGATTAAGGAATTTGTAAAACAAATTCCTGCAATTAAAAAGAGGCTTTTTCCACCATCATTACGTATGGTAATTTGTATTCCTTCAGGGATTACTGAAGTAGAAAAACGAGCGGTAATTGATTCTGGTCGTCATATGAACGCTAAAGAAATTTATTTAATCTTTGAACCTATGGCTGCTGCTATTGGTGTTGGTGTTGACATAATGGAGCCTAAAGGAAATATGATTATTGACATAGGTGGTGGTACCACTGAAATTGCTGTTATAGCATTGGCTGGCATTGTATGTGATCAATCAGTAAAAGTAGCTGGTGACTTATTTACAAGCGATATTATGTACTACATGCGTACCCAACACAACTTATATGTTGGAGAAACTACCGCTGAAAAAATAAAACTACAAATAGGTTCTGCTACTGAAGATTTAGATAATCCACCTGAAGACATGATGGTACAAGGTCGTGATTTATTAAGTGGAAAACCTAAGCAAGTACAAGTTTCGTATCGTGAAATTGCTAAAGCTTTAGACAAGTCTATTCTACGTATTGAGGATGCTGTGATGGAAACATTATCTAAAACTCCTCCTGAATTAGCTGCCGATATTTATAATACTGGTATTTATCTTGCTGGTGGAGGATCTATGCTTAGAGGTTTAGATAAACGTTTGTCTAGAAAAACAGATTTACCTGTATACGTTGCTGAAGATCCGTTACGTGCGGTTGTTCGTGGTACTGGTATTGCGTTAAAAAACATAGAGAAATACAAAACAGTATTAATCAAATAAAATTGAATGACTATTTATGCAACAGCTTATTTATTTCTTTCAGAAGTATAAGTTCTTCTTATTTTTTCTATTTCTAGAAATTATAGCTGTTGCATTAATCATTAACAACCACTCTTTTCATAAAAGTAAATTTATCAGTTCTACTAATTTTATTACTGGTGGTTTATATCAAAAATCTTCTAACTTATCCGAATATTTCAGTTTAAAAGAAAAAAATTTAGTTTTAGTTGAAGAAAATTTATCCTTAAAAAATAAATTAGAAAGACTGAACAGCTACTTTGACAGTATTTCAAGCCATCAGGTTATAGATACAATTAAACTGAACCCTGATTACACTTATACCTCAGGGAAAATAATCAAAAACTCCTATAGCAAAACTGATAATTTTATAACAATCAATAGAGGGAAAAACGATGATATTTCAAAAGAAATGGCTGTAATAAACAGTAAGGGTATCATTGGAATCACTGATAATGTATCTAATAATTTTGCTAGAGTACAGTCTATTTTAAACTCTAAAAGTAACATTAACGCTAAGTTTAAAAACAACCATCACTACGGAACATTAATTTGGAATGGTGAAAATTATAATATTGTTCAATTAACAGACATTCCTCGTCAAGCAGTATTCAAAGTAGGTGACACAATTATTACAGGAGGTAGATCTACTATTTTTCCCGAAGGAATTCCTATTGGTACTATCATAAAAGTTCCTGAAGAATTATCTGCTGTTAACAGTATTGATATTAAACTTTTTAATGACATGTCTAACTTAGGGTATATTTATGTCGTAACGAATCTTCACAAAGAAGAAATCAAAAATTTAGAAAACAATAATGAATAGAACTATTTACTTAATACTTTTATTTGTTTTTCTCTTGTTACTACAAGTACTTGTTCTTAATAATATTTTATTTTTAGGATATGTAAATCCTTACATATACATTGTATTTATCTTTCTATACCCTATTAAAGAGAATCGTTTTTCTATTCTAATTACTGCTTTTTTTTTAGGACTCTCGATAGATGCATTTTCTAACTCCGGAGGTATACACACTTTTGCTACCTTGTTTATAGCTTACATTAGACTATTTTTTTTCAAGGTTATCTTTAAAAAAACTACTACAGACTATCAACTTTTTAACTTAAGACACGAATCTTTTGATAAAGTGTTTAACTACACTGCTATTTTAACACTTATTCATCATTTTATCTTGTTTAGTTTAACTAACTTTAGCTTTTACAATTTTACTAACGTACTTATAAATACACTATTTTCTAGTATTTTCACGTTACTCTTGTATTTTTTAGGAAGTTTTATATTTAGGAAAAAGCTAACATGAAACGAAGTTTTTTACTCATATTTTTAATTACCCTTATCGGAGTTATTTATATCTCAAGATTGTTTCACTTACAAATAATGAAAGGAAGTGAAAATAGTCTTACTCACAGCGCTACTATCAAGGTTGAGTATGATTACCCTGAACGAGGTTATATATACGACAGAAACGGAAAGTTACTCGTAGCAAATCAATTATCTTATGATGTAATGATTGTTCCGAAAGAAGTAGAACCTCTTGACACATTAGAATTTTGTAGTCTTTTAAAAATAGACAAAGAAGATTTTAAAAAACGATTTACTAAAGCTGAAAATTATGCTCGTTGGTTACCATCTGTATTTTTAAAACAATTAGCCAAAGAGGATTACGCCTACCTTCAAGAAAAACTACCTAAATACAAAGGTTTTTATATTCAAAAACGTATTATTAGAAACTACCCCGTTAAATCCGCTGCAAATGTATTAGGATATATTAGTGAGGTAAGTGAATACAAAGCTAAACAAAGCGACTATTACGAACAAGGAGAATTAATTGGTGCCTGGGGTGTAGAAAAACAATACGAAAAAGAATTAAGAGGAGTAAAAGGAAAAAGATACTATAAGAGAAATAACTTAAATGAAATTACTGGTTCTTTTAAAGATGGAATCTATGACACTTTAGCAGTTCCTGGAAAAGATTTAATATTAACCATTGATAGCGAATTACAACAATACGGAGAACTATTAATGTCTGGTAAAAGAGGAGGAATTGTAGCTCTTGAACCTCAAACAGGTGAAATTTTAGCACTAGTAACTGCCCCTTCTTATGATCCTAATTTATTAGTCGGACGAAATCGCTCTCCAAACTCAGTAAAACTTTTTAATGACACAATTGACATGCCTACTTTCGACAGAGGTTTACAAGCATCATACGCACCAGGTTCTCCTTTTAAAATACTTACAGGTTTAATTGGCTTACAAGAAGGTGTTATTGATGAAAACTCAGGTTTCTTCTGTAATCATGGTTATCGTTATGGTAGAAGACCAAATGAATTTATGGGATGTCATTGTAGAATTGTTGGTCGTCCTGTTCGTTTAAAAACAGCTATTGCTAAATCGTGTAACACATATTTTGCTAATACTTACAGAAAAATTGTAGACAAATACGAAAATGCAACCATTGGCACAAACGCTTGGAGTGAACATGCTAAAAGTTTTGGGTTAGGAAATTATTTAGGATACGACTTGCCTTCTGGTCAAAAAGGACGAATTCCTGATGGGAGCTTTTACGATAGAAGTTATGATTTTAGATGGGGAGCAACAACCACTATTTCAAATTCTATTGGTCAAGGTGAAGTAGAAACCACACCTATTCAGTTGGCAAATATGACAGCTGCTATTGCTAATAAAGGTTATTTTTACACCCCACATATTGTTAAGAAAATTGAAGACAAACCTAATCTTGATTCTATATATGTAACTCGTAGAAATACAACAGTTTCTCCTAAACATTTTCCTATTGCAATTGAGGCGATGTATGAAACATTTACCAGAGGTACAGCTAGGTATAGTCAAGTTAAGGGAATAGACATTTGTGGGAAAACAGGTACCGTTGAAAACTTTATTAGAGTTAACCGAAAAAAAGTCCAGTTAGTTGATCATTCAATCTTCGTTGCTTTTGCCCCTAAAGATAACCCAAAAATAGCCATTGCTATTTTTGTTGAAAATGGAGGCTACGGATCTACAATCGCAGCACCTATCACAAGCCTTTTAATTGAAAAATATTTAAACGGTGAAGTTACAAGAAAACATGTAGAAGATAGGATGATTAATTTAAGTCTTCAGGAACGATACGACAACCAATTACTAATTCAAAACACAGATACAATTGCGACAAGAACGAAATAATATTTTTGCAGGAATTGACTGGCTACTTGTTTTATTATATATCATCTTAGTTGGTTTTGGATGGATGAACATTTATGCTTCCTCTTCAACAGAAGAATCTAGAGAAATATTTGACTTCTCAACAAAATATGGAAAGCAACTTATTTTTATAGGATTAAGTATACCTGTAATTATTTTTATCCTATTCTTTAATTCAAAGTTTTACGAACAATTTGCAAGTGTTTTATATATAATTTCGCTAGTGCTACTGGCTGGCGTTTTAGTTTTTGGAAAAAAAATTAATGGCGCAACTTCTTGGTATAACTTTGGAGGAATTGGATTACAACCCTCTGAATTTGCAAAAGCTTTCACTGCATTGGCCTTAGCTAAATTGATGAGTGATCGGCAATACAACCTTAAACTATTAAAAAATCAAGCAAAAACTTTTATTGTCATCTTTTTGCCCGCTTTTTTTATTGCTCTTCAACCTGACATGGGTTCTGTATTAATTTACTTTGCTTTCTTTTTTGTATTAAACAGAGAGGGGCTTACATTAAGTTATATCTTATTTGGAGCAACAACTATTATTCTATTCATATTAACCATTTCTTTTGGTTCTAAATGGGTTCTTAGCTCTTGTTTATTTATTATAACACTTGCCACACTATATGGTATTTATAAAGACAAACGTTTTTTCCGCTTTAATGCATTAAAAATATTTAGCTCATATGTTTTTACTACTTTGTTTATTTTAGGTATAAGCTACACTTATAACAATGTTCTTGAGCAACATCAAAAAGATAGATTTGACATTTTGTTAGGAAAAGTTGAAGATAATAAAGGAATCGGATACAACTCATTTCAATCAGAAAAAACTATTAGTTCTGGTGGCCTCTCTGGAAAAGGATTTTTACAAGGAGATAGAACACAAGGAAACTTTGTTCCAGAACAACATACGGATTATATATATAGTACCGTAGGTGAAGAATGGGGCTTCATTGGAAGTACTTTAGTTATTATTTTATTTATGATACTTCTATATAGGATTATATACCTTTCTGAAATTCAAACTAACAAATTTGCAAGGATATATGGCTACAGTGTAGCCTCTATCTTCTTTTTTCATGTTGCTGTAAATATAGGCATGGTAATAGGTTTATTTCCTACTGTAGGAATCCCTCTACCCTTTTTTAGTTATGGTGGTTCATCCTTATGGGGATTCACACTACTCTTATTTATCTTTATTCGTTTAGATGCTCATAAGAAGTATGATTGGTAACACCTTAAAAATATTTGCTTTTATTTTTCTCTTTATCTCATGTAACAAAAAAGAGATGAAAATTTATGGAAAAGTAGTTGATATTAACTCCAAGAAAATCATTAATAATGCAACTATATACAGTAGAGCCTGGGTTTATAACATTAAACTAGATGAATCTTACCCATTAATAGACTCTATCAAAGTGACAAATAATGGTAGCTACACAATTTACATAAAGGAAGCTGAATCTGTTGATTTAGTAGCTGTAGCCGACGGTTACCTTAATCAAATTAAACATATAGATGCTTACGCAGCAAAAAAGAAAATAAACTTCAATTTAATAAAACAACAAAAAACGCCCCGATTAAATCGAGGCGTTTTAACTATTAACTAACCTTAAAACTCTTATAAAGCTGCAACGTGCTTAGCCAACTTTGACTTTAAGTTTGCTGCTTTATTCTTATGAATAATGTTGTTCTTTGCTAACTTATCTAACATAGATACAACAGTCGAAAACATTCCTTCTGCTTCCTTCTTATCTTCTGTAGCTCTTAATTTTCTAACAGCATTACGTGTAGTTTTATGCTGATATTTATTTCTTAAGCGCTTTGCTTCGTTACTTCTGATTCTCTTTAATGCTGACTTATGATTTGCCATTGTACTAAATTCGTTAATTGTTTATAAAAAACTTGTAGTCCGTACGGGAATCGAACCCGTGTTACCAGGATGAAAACCTGGCGTCCTAACCCCTAGACGAACGGACCAAAACAATCGTTCTGATTGCGGGTGCAAATATACAACTCTTTTTGTTATTTGCAATAATTTTTATCTTTTTATTAGTTTTATTTTTTCTTCTAAAACTAACTTAGAACTTGTAGTCCGTACGGGAATCGAACCCGTGTTACCAGGATGAAAACCTGGCGTCCTAACCCCTAGACGAACGGACCAAAACAATCTATTTTGCGATTGCGGGTGCAAATATAGAAACTGTTTTTTATTGCACAAAGTTTTTTTTATTTTTTTTTAATAGGCTTTGGCAAAAAGCACTCTTTTACCAGATGGTTTACCTGTAAACACACATATTCCCTCCTCTTCTTTTGCGTCGTTAGGAATACATCTTATGGTTGCTTTTGTTAATTCTTTAATCTTATCTTCTGTTTCAATAGTACCATCCCAGTGTGCAGAAACAAATCCTCCTTTATTCTCTATTACATCTTTAAACTCATCAAACGTATTTACTTCCGTAATATGGTCGTTTCTGTAGTTTAATGCTCTTGTATATAAATTCTCTTGAATCTCTTCTAATAAATTAGCTACAACGTCAACTACCTCTTCTCTAGAAACAGTTTGTTTTTCAAAAGTATCACGACGAGCAACCTCAACAGTTCCGTTTTCCAAATCACGTGCTCCCATAGCAATTCGCACAGGAACACCTTTTAATTCGTATTCTGCAAACTTAGCTCCTGGTCTAAAAGTGTCTCTATCATCAAACTTTACCGAAATTCCTTTAGCTCGTAATTCTTTTACAATTACATCAACTTTTTCTGAGATTGCATTTAACTGCTCCTCTCCTTTATAAATAGGTACAATTACTACTTGAATTGGCGCTAACCTTGGAGGTAATACCAAACCTGCATCATCAGAATGTGTCATGATTAACCCTCCGATTAAACGAGTTGACACCCCCCATGATGTTGCCCATACATATTCTTGCTTTCCTTCTTTAGAAGTATATTTTACATCAAATGCCTTAGCAAAATTCTGACCTAAGAAATGAGAAGTTCCTGCTTGTAATGCTTTTCCATCTTGCATCAATGCTTCAATAGTTAAAGTATCGTCTGCTCCTGCGAAACGCTCACTTTCACTTTTTGCTCCTTTTACTACTGGCATAGCCATAAAATCTTCTGCAAAAGTTGCATACACTTCTTGCATTTGTTTTGCTTCTGCTATTGCTTCAGCTTTTGTAGCATGTGCAGTATGACCTTCTTGCCATAAAAATTCTGCAGTACGTAAAAATAAACGTGTACGCATTTCCCAACGTACTACATTTGCCCATTGATTAATTAATAATGGTAAATCTCTATGTGATTGAATCCATCCTTTATATGTATTCCAAATAATTGCTTCGGAAGTTGGACGAACAACTAACTCTTCTTCTAATTTTGCCTCTGGATCCACACGAAGTTTCCCCTCATTTTCAGGATCATTTTGTAAACGATAATGCGTAACTACCGCACACTCTTTCGCAAAACCTTCGGCATTTTTTTCTTCAGCTTCAAACAAACTTTTGGGAACAAAAAGAGGAAAATATGCATTTTGATGTCCTGTTTCTTTAAACATTCTATCTAACTCTTTTTGCATGTTCTCCCAAATTGCAAATCCGTAGGGTTTAATAACCATACAACCTCTAACCGCTGAATTTTCAGCTAAATCAGCTTTGACAATCAATTCGTTATACCATTTCGAGTAATCTTCGGCTCTTTTTGTTAAATGTTTGCTCATAATCAAAAGTTTGGCATAAATATTGTTATTTTTTATGCGTAAATTGTGTCTGCAAAACTACATTAAATAAGGTAACAAGCCCAACAAAGAAATTAATTTTTGCTGCTCAATAAAAAAATAATTTGCATTAACTAAAAACATAAGGTCATGAAGTTCCAATACGCCAATACCAAACTTCCTCTTTATATTCTATCTATTATTACGGTAGCTACATTCGTTTCTTGTGGGTCTGCACAAACGGTTACTAGTAACGACGACGGAATTTATGCGGACGACATTGAACAACCACAACGTAGAGTAATTATTGCTGATGATAGGCAATATGATGAATATGAAGAAAATTACTTTACCAAAGAAGTAGAACGCTTAGGTACTTTAAACGGAACAGATATTTTTACAGATATAGAAAACTACAAATCTGAAAATGCTGATTATTATGATGACGAAGATATTATTTATGAAGATGAGCCTGAAACAAGAATTACTTATAATGACAATGAGCCTTGGGGATATAGTAACAGTAGTGACGTAGTTATAAACATTAATACATATCCTAGATGGAGCTATTATAACGACTGGTATTGGGACTCTTATTATGGCTATGGATACAATTATTACAGACCTTGGTGGTATTACAGCCCTTGGTGGGGATCTCGTTATTATAACTACTGGGGGCACAGCAATTGGCACCCTTACCACTGGAACTCTCCTTACCATAGATACAATTATTACAGACCTTATTATTATAATAGATACTATAATAACAATTACTACAGAACACGTAGAGGAGCTAACTACTACAGAAGCAATAGAACCGCTACAACTTCTAGAAGAGGCTATACAACTGGACGCAGAGGGACTACTGTATCAAGACGCTCATCTGATGTTTATAGAAGAAGCAGTGACAGAACCTATCGAAGCTCTAGAAACACGCGCTCTACAAGAAATACAAGAGGATACAATACAAGAACCAATAGATCTAACGACAGAAATATAAACCGTTCTACAAGAACAAGAAGTTACAATTCAAGCGGAAGTCGTTCTAACGGAAGCTACAGAAGTGTACCACGTACTACTAGAAGTAGAAGCTCTAGAGGACATGCTGCAAGAAGTCATAACGACAACTCATACAACAACAGAAGTACAACAAGATCTACCAGAAACTCTAGAAGTTATAACACCAACAATACTAGATCCGTAAAAAAATCTACACCAACAAGAAGTTCTCGTAGCTACACTAGATCTAATAACCGAAGTAAAAAAGAGTATGCTTCTCGTAGCAGCAATACTAGAAATAACAGAAGCTATTCAAGATCGTCTAACAGATCTTCATCTTCTCGAAGTTATTCTGCTCCTTCAAGAAACTCTCGAAGTAACTCTTCAGGAAATAATTCAAGCTCAAGAAGTAGTAATTCAAGAAGTCCAAGGAGATAATTTAAACATGAACACATGAAAAGAATTTTAACTTTTGCGATGATAATTGCGAGTACTTATACAGCCTTTTCTCAATCATTAGGATATAATGATTTAGGAATTTTATTCTCAAAAGACGATAATTACGGAACAGCTCGTTTTGAAGCAATGAGTGGTGCTTTTGGAGCATTGGGAGGAGATATTTCTTCCTTTGGAATTAACCCAGCAGGTAGTGCCGTTGCTATTAAAAGTACCTTTGGTGTTACTTTAGGTAATAGAAACACTGAGTACATCTCTAATTACTATAGAAATTCTACTAGCACAGAAGATGATTTTTTCAACATAACTCAAGCAGGAGGTATTTTATCTTTTGATTCTGCCTTTAGCTCTGATTGGAATCGTTTTGCATTGACTTTTAATTACCGAATCAAAAAAGATTTTAGCGGGTTCCATGCTGCAGAAGGTAATAGTCAATATTTAATTTATAATGAACACGTTGCTGATCCAAAAACTATAAAAACTCAATTCGACAGAAGTCTCGATCAATATAACTCTAGTTATATTGATGGTAAATCGAGTGTATTTAGTTTAGGTTTCTCTTCTGTACACCAAAACAAATTATATGTTGGTGCTTCTTTAAACTTTCATGATTTAGAATTTTACAGAGAACACCTTTTTAATGAAGTAAATGACGACATAGATGGCAACATTTTAGATGTAGAAAATTATACTGAAAGCTACATACAAGGAACTGGTTTTTCTATAGGACTAGGATTTATATATAAACTTAACCAAAATATTAGATTTGGTTTAGCCTATGAAACACCTACTTGGTATCAGGAGGTTTTAGAAGACTATTATGATGAGCTTTTAATGAAAAGAGTTGAAAATTTAGGCATCCCTGAAGATTTTGATGTTATTGGTCCTGAATCATATTTATACAAATTTAAATCCCCTAGTAGATTTACTGCCAGTGGAGCTTATGTAATAGGGAAACAAGGGTTGATAAGTGTAGACTACACCTATAAAGATTTTAAAAACATAAAATATAGTGGAGGAAACTTCACTAATACAAACACTAATTTTTCTAACGATTATAGAAACACACATGCACTAAATATTGGTACAGAGTGGCGCTTTGATAATTTAAGTGTTCGTGGCGGATATCATTATGAAAAAGACCCTAATTTACTTTTAGGCAGCAACACTAACAATGATAATGTACAAGGATTTTCTGCTGGATTAGGATATAATTTTGGCAACATGAAAATTGATTTAAGTTATAGCAAATCAAACAACAATGAATATTATACAATTTATCAAAATAGTGATTTAAACATAGAAAACAATACTTCAAGAATTTCAGGAACTGTAACATTTAGTTTATAATTCTTAACAATACTATATAAAAATCCTGCTTCCATGCAGGATTTTTTATATATCCATATCTCAGTTTTTTACCTTAATTTTGCTCCTTATTTACAACTTATGAGTTCTATCAAAATAAACATACAAGAAACCAATAACGAAACCATCTTAAAATTTGTTAGCAATAAAATTTTAGTCAACGGTGGTAGTTATGAATACAATAATATTGACGAAGCTAAAAACTCACCTTTAGCTCAACAACTTTTTTATCTTCCATTTGTAAAAAAAGTATTAGTTACTGCTAATTTTATAGCAATTCAACGATACGACATTGTACAATGGAATGATGTTGAAGAGGAAGTTAGAGAACAAATTGAAGCTTATATTCAAAGTGGAAATTCGGTAGTAAAAGAAGAGACTACCAAAAAAGATGCTATTGAAGTATATGCTGAAGTTACTCCGAACCCAGCAGTTATGAAATTTGGCACCAACAAAGCTTTAACACAAACCGATGTTGAGTTTACAAATATTGAAGAAGCCAGTAAATCTTCTCCTTTAGCTCAATCCTTATTCAATTTTCCTTTTGTAAAAGAAATTTTCATTTCTGAAAACTATATTTCTATTACAAAATACGATATGATTGAATGGAATGAAGTATACCAAGAGGTTCGTACATTTATCCGCAATTTTCTTCAAGAAGGTAAAGCAATTATTACTGAATTACCAAAACAACAAACAAAACAAAACGTTGAAATTCCTAAAGAAAGTTTAACTGATGTTGAAGCTAAAATTGTTGATATTCTTGATGAATATATCAAACCTGCTGTTGCTTCTGATGGAGGAAATATTGCTTTTCAATCATACGATTCAGAAAGCAAACGAGTAAGCGTAATTTTACAAGGAGCATGTAGCGGATGCCCGTCTTCAACAGTTACACTGAAAAATGGTATTGAAACCATGCTAAAAGAAATGTTACCAAACCAAATCAACGAAGTAGTCGCTATTAACGGATAATTTCACCGTAAACTATACAAAACACATGTCTGAAAACATCAAACCATATAAAGATTCTGAATTAGGAAAAAAAGAACAAGTTGCTAAAATGTTTGACAATATTTCTGAAGATTATGACGGGTTAAACCGTGTTATTTCTTTTGGAATAGATGTTAGTTGGCGTAAGAAAGTAGTAAAACTAGTAGGAGAAAATAATCCGAAGCAAATTTTAGATATTGCAACTGGTACTGGTGATTTGGCCTTGATGATGTCGCAATTAAACCCTGAAAGAATTGTTGGTTTAGACATTTCTGAAGGTATGCTACAAGTAGGAAGACAAAAAGTTGCCAAAGCCAACTTATCCAACAAAATAGAAATGGTTGTTGGCGATAGTGAAAACATTCCTTTTCCTGACAGCACTTTTGATGCTATTACAGTTTCTTTTGGAGTTAGAAACTTTGAAAATTTAGATAAAGGTTTAACTGAGATATTTCGTGTATTAAAACCTGGAGGTAAATTTGTTGTACTAGAAACTTCAAATCCAACTAAATTTCCTTTTAAACAAGGGTATAAATTGTACACAAATTTTATTTTACCTATTATTGGTAAACTCTTTTCAAAAGACAAAGTTGCTTACTCATATTTATCTGAAACAGCAAATTCTTTTCCTTTTGGAGAGGCTTTCAACAATATTTTGCAAAAAAATGGGTTTAAGAATGCAAGGAATACACCTGTTACATTTGGTGTAGCATCAATTTATACCGCTTTAAAATAGTATGTTAAAAAGGCTTTTACTTTTCGGAATTTTCGCAGCTTCAATCTCTGCTCAAGCTCAAAGAGAAAAAATATTAAAATTACCTAGTTTTGACAAACCTCTTTTTCATTATGGTTTTTATTTAGGAGCTAATAATAATAGTTACAAAATAGGTTACAAACCAAGTAGTATTAGCAATCCCGAAATTGAAGTAGAATCGTCTATAGGTTTTAATGTTGGTTTAATTGCTGATTTAAGACTTCACAATAACATAAATCTTCGTTTTGAACCTGGTTTAATGTCTAACACCAAAACATTACGTTTTAATCATATACCAGGTCCAGAAAACATAAACACACGTGAAGTTGGTGCTACATACTTACATTTACCTTTATTATTAAAGTTTAGCACAAACAGACTTAACAACATGAGGCCTTATGTGATAGGTGGAGTTTCGTACGATCATAATTTTTCGAGTAACGAACGCAACAATGATGATAATTATGCTGGTGAATTTAGAACAACAACTAATAATTTTATGTATGAAGTTGGTATAGGTGTAGATTTTTACCTAAGTTACTTTAAATTCTCTCCTTCTATTAGAGGGGTTTTTGCCATAAATAACGAGGTTAAATATGATAATAAAGCTTCTCAATGGACAGATCCTATTAACTACTTAGGAACAAGAGGGGTATTTTTACATCTAGCTTTTGAGTAAGATTATATTTTATTCTATATATAGAAAAGGCTATCAGAATTCTGATAGCCTTTTTCTTTACATTAGATATAGAAATCCCCCGAAATCTATTTACTCTATTAGTTTAGACACATTTTATATCTATAAGTCACATTTTTAAAATAAAAAAAGGTCACTTTCGTGACCTCTTTTCATAAAGATTTCTCTTTATTATTAGATAGAAGTCCCCCGAAATCTATCGTACTGTAAAAACATTGTTTTTATACAACTTCAAAGATATAAAAAAATGTTAATTTTTTGCTAATTTTTTATAACTATTTTATTATCTACCACATCTCTAATTGGTAAAATAACCTTACCTTCTACAGTAGCAATAGTTACACAAATATTATCAATAGCAACAACAACCCCTTCTATATCATTAATAATAACCTTAGCTCCTATCTCTATGTTTTTTCTAGAATAATAACCATAAAGTAATCTAGAAACTGCTTCTCTTGCTCCAAAACCAAAGGCTAAAGTAAAAGCTAAAAGTACTGATCCTATTAATAATGTTACATTACTTTTTATTACTGAAGTATCAACTCCTGCTTGGTCTAGTGCTGTGATAGACAAGAACACAACTATCAAATAAAAAGCAATATTTCCTACTAAGTTTCCTCCTGAAACCTCAAAAGATTTAAACATTGATTGGATTGCTTTTTTAACCATAGTTCCTAAATAAGCCCCCGCAACAAAAATTCCTAACGCAGTTAATAATTTAGGTAAGTAAGCAAAGAAACTTTTTATTCCTTCCGAAACAACTTCTAAGCCAAACATTTCTGCTCCTACCATTACAAAAACAAAAATTAAAAACCACTTTAATACAGCCAAAATCACATTCGTTAATACAATATTTATTGTACTATCACCAAAAATTTCTGTCTTTCGTAATTTTTTTGACCATTCATCTATTTTTGTCTTCGCTAATGCTTTTCTAACTACATATAAAAATACCTTTATTACTAGCCATGAAAGGATTATAAAAAAAATAAACATTGCTACCATTGGCAACGTGTTTATAATTTCTTGAAAAATATCTTTAAAAGGCTGTAAAACATCTATTTCTAAAAAATTCATAACTGCTATACTATATTTGGTTCAATTAATTATTATCGTCTTTTTTATCTTGGGCTTTTCCTCCTCCCATTAAATCTATAATCGTGTTGGGGTATTTTACAACAAATAAATCAGCCATATCAATGGATAGTTTTATCATTGCGACATCATTAAGCACTCTACTTTTAAGTACTTCGGGCAACTCTTCGTTATGTAATATTTTTTTGAATGGGTTATCCATAATTATTACAATTCATTATACGCTTTAATTACTTTCTCCTTAGCTCTTTTTAAGCGCATTTTTACAGCACTTTCCCCTAATTCTAACCCCTCTGAAATATCCTTTATACTCATTTCGTCTTGATATTTCATTAATAATATCATTTTCTCAGAAGGAGAAATCATTTCGAGTGCTTTAGCCAGTTTATCTGACTTTAACTCGAATAATGTAGTATCATCTATATCGTTAACACTATTTTCCTCTTTTATCTCATCTGTTACTACAGTTACTTTTTCTTTTCTTTTCTCTTTATTTCTTTGTACGTAATTCACACAAAAATTGTAGGTAAAAGAATACAACCATGTAGAAAACTTCGACTTTCCTTTAAAAGTTCTCAATTTTACAAATAAACGAATAAACACATCATGCGTTAAATCTTGTGCTTCCTCTTTACTTGATGAAAATCCATAACATTTGTTATACACCACACCAGCATAACGGTCGTATAAAGCAGCAAACAAATGAGTATCATTTTTTTCTACTATTTTACGAACCAATTCTTCGTCGCTTAATTTTGTTACATCAATACTCTCCAAGGGGCAGTATAGTTAGTTTTCCTTTAGTTATAATGGTTGTAAGACACAGAATTTTAAACGGGGGTCACTAACTTTTTCTTTTAATTTACAAAATTAACAAAACATTAACAATTAAGTGAATTATCTCAAAAAAATATCTTTTTTTTGTAACAAAAGATTCTATGCTTACGTATAAGATAATGTAGAGTGAAATTAAAATACATTTGAAGTAGAATGAGACAGCTTAAAATTACAAAACAGGTTACCAACAGAGAAACCGCGTCTTTAGACAAATATTTGCAAGAAATAGGAAAAGTAGACTTAATTACTGCCGATGAAGAAGTAGAATTAGCGCAAAGAATTAAAGCTGGTGACCAAAGAGCTCTTGAAAAATTAACCAAAGCTAACTTACGTTTTGTGGTATCGGTTGCAAAACAATACCAAAATCAAGGATTAACACTTCCTGATTTAATTAACGAAGGAAATTTAGGGTTGATTAAAGCTGCGAAACGTTTTGATGAAACTCGTGGATTTAAGTTTATTTCTTATGCTGTATGGTGGATTCGTCAATCTATCTTACAAGCGTTAGCTGAACAATCTCGTATTGTACGCTTACCTTTAAACAAAATTGGTTCTATTAATAAAATTAATAAGATGTATGCTTTCTTAGAGCAAGAAAATGAGCGCCCTCCAAGTGCTGAAGAAATTGCCAAGAAATTAGACATGACTGTAAATGATGTTAAAGAGTCGATGAAAAATTCTGGTCGTCACGTATCGATGGATGCTCCATTAATCGAAGGTGAAGACTCTAACTTATATGATGTATTAAACTCTGGTGAATCGCCAAATCCAGATAAAACTTTATTACACGAATCATTACGTATCGAAATTAATCGTGCTTTAGAAACATTAACTCCACGTGAAGCTGATGTTGTAAAGTTATACTTTGGTTTAGGAGAGCACCAGCCAATGACTTTAGAAGAAATTGGTGAAACATTTGATTTAACTCGTGAACGTGTACGTCAAATTAAAGAAAAAGCCATCAGAAGATTAAAACATACATCTCGTAGTAAGATTTTAATGACTTACTTAGGTTAATAATATAAACAACAACAAATAGTTATCGTAACTATTCGTTTTTTGATTAATGAATGAAAGCTCTCAAATTTGAGAGCTTTCTTTTTGGTTTTAATGCTCTTAGTTTTAACTATATTTGCAATTAATAACAACACAACAACTTATATATTAATGGAAAAACTTGTAGCCCCATCAATTTTAGCGGCTGATTTTGGTAACCTACAACGTGATGTTGAAATGGTTAATGATAGTAAAGCAGATTGGTTTCATATTGACATTATGGATGGTGTTTTTGTACCAAATATTTCTTTCGGAATGCCTGTTTTAAAGTCAATTGCAAAACATGCTAATAAAACTATTGATGTACACTTAATGATTGTAGATCCTGATCGTTACATTCAAACTTTTGCTGATTTAGGCGCCGATATTTTAACCGTACATTATGAAGCTTGTACACATTTACATAGAACTGTACAGGCAATAAAAGCTGCTGGTATGAAAGCTGGGGTTGCCTTAAATCCGCATACACCTATCGCAGTTTTAGAAGACATAATAAAAGACTTAGATGTAGTTTGTATTATGAGTGTAAACCCTGGGTTTGGCGGACAATCATTCATTGAAAATACGTACAAGAAAATTCAACAATTAAAAAACTTAATTGAATTTAGCGAAGCATCTACCTTAATTGAAATTGATGGAGGTGTAACTGACCAAAATGCAAATAAGCTAATCGAAGTTGGTGCTGATGTATTGGTTGCTGGTAGTTTTGTTTTTAAAAGTGACGACCCTACAGATACAATTGAAAATTTAAAAAATATTATAAATTAAGAACAACATACTTTTAGTAATAAGTAGGATTAAATAATATTATTAAAAAAAGCCATATAAATATTTATATGGCTTTTTTTCACGAAAGCTTATTCTCCTCCGCAGATAACATCATTCATACAAACATAACCTCTAGGAAGAGGTTCACAGTTATGACATAAAACATAAATCCATCCCCCATTAACTGATTTTTGTTCTGACTTATTTAAAACTGAACCTAAGCTTGAAATATTTTTTAACATAATAAAGTGTTTTAAGTTTCTCAAAAATAAATTCTGTCAAATAATTCGCTTCAGAAAAAGCCATAATAAAAGTAAGGTATTTCCTTATTATTAACTTATTATCTGTGTTTATTTCCTATATAAAAACTAAAACTGTTCTAATAAATAATTAATCAAATCGGTCGTTGTTACTATACCTACTAATTCATTATTATTTACAACAGGTAACGCATGAAACTCTTTTTTTGCTAAAATCTCAGCTACCTCTTTAATCGTTGTATCTGAGTTTACAGTTACCAGATTTTTCGCCATTACTTGGTCTATTGTAAACATATTATACACTACTGTATCTACGTCGGTTTCATTTTCATCAACTGCATCTGCAAAACTTATTCGTAATAAATCTGTATAACTTAACATTCCTTTTATTTCGCTTCCACTTACTACTGGAATATGTCTAATATTCTCTTTCTTAAATATTTTTTCAGCAGTCATTAAATCATCAGTACTACTTAAAGTGATTACTTCTTTTGTCATTATTGCTGAAACTGGAGTTCTTTTTTTCATCTTTACTATAGTTTTGTGTTATTATCTATTTCAAATTTCAGCATTATATTTAAGTAAAAAACTGATTTAAATCATAGATTCACTCCTATTTTATTTATATCTAAAGTGTAAATATTTACTTATTTTTACAAAAAACATTTTATCTTGACTGAAGACTTAAAGAAATACTACGGCTACTTATTTGAAGATGCATTATTAAAAGAAATAGCTGATGTCGCCATAGCAAAAGATGTAAAAGCAAACGATGTTATTATTGATATAGGAAGCTACATTACCTCTATACCTCTGTTATTAAGTGGTGCCATTAAAATTTTACGTGAAGATAAAGAAGGGGACGACCTTGTTTTATACTATATTGAAAAAGGTGACACTTGCGCCATGACTCTTTCTTGCTGTATGGGGGAAACTAAAAGCAAAATAAAAGCGGTTGCTGAAACTGATGTGAAACTTTTAATGATACCTAAACAAAAAATGAGTGAATGGCTTAGTAAATATAGAAGCTGGCAAGAGTTTATCTTACATAGTTATCATAGCAGATTACAAGAGTTCATTGATGCTATTGATACCATTGCTTTTTTAAACATGGATCAACGTTTATTAAAATATTTAAAAGACAAAGCATTGGTAAATCATAACGATACTATAAATGTAACACACCAACAAATTGCTAATGATTTACATACCTCTCGAGTTGTTGTATCTAGACTTTTAAAAGCTTTAGAAAAACAACATAAAATAGAGTTATATCGTAACCAAATTAAAGTGTTAGAATTATAAGCCTGTAACTTAAGTTACATATTTTACAGGAGAATCGTTCTATCTTTATAGTAAATTTTAGAACGATGAAAAAATTAATAGCTTTACTTACTATTTTATCTATTGTTAGCTGTAATCAAGCTAAAAAAAGTGATTACTCTAAGAAAAACTCCAAAAATATTGTAACAGAAGAAGCTAGTATTCCTCCTGGAAAAAAACTGCTTGAAACAAAATGTTTTGTTTGTCATAATGCCGCTACACCACATGACGAAAGGGTTGCTCCACCAATGATCGCCATTAAAGCGCATTATATTAACGAGAACACCTCAGAAGAAGAGTTTACTAAAAGTTTCATAAATTTTGTAGCAAACCCTACAAAAGAAAGCGCTAAAATGAGAGGCGCTATCAAACGATTTGGACTAATGCCTTATCAAAAATTTGATGAAGAAGACCTTAAAAAAATAGCTAATTACTTGTACAACTATCAAATTGAAGAGCCTAGTTGGTTTAAAGAGCATTGGGAGTCTAAGCAAGGTAAAAGCTATATTAATTCAGGTAGAAAGATAAGCGATATCCAACCTAGCAAAACTCCTGAAGAAACTGGATTAGAGTACGCCATGGAAACTAAAAAAACATTAGGTAAAAACTTAATGAGTGCAATTCAAAAAAAAGGAACTTTACACGCTTTACAATTTTGTAATGAAAAAGCTTACAAGCTAACCGATAGTATGGCTACAAATTTTAATGCTTCCATTAAAAGAGTTTCAGACAAACCAAGAAACCTCAACAATACTGCAAACACTGAAGAGTTAAATATTATTGAAGGATACAAAAGAATTGTACATAATAACGAAACTATCAATCCTATTACGAAACAAATAGGGAACAAAACCCAATTCTATTACCCTATTATAACGAATAACATGTGCTTACAATGCCATGGAACCCCTTACACACAAATAAAACCTGAAACTTTAAAAGAATTAGCTCTCCTATACCCTACCGATAAAGCTCAAGGTTATGATGTAAATCAGGTACGAGGAATTTGGAGCATAACATTTAAAAATTAAAATTATGGGAAAATTTTCTGAAATAATTAAAGGAGACAAACCTGTTTTGGTTGATTTCTTTGCTGAATGGTGTGGTCCATGTAAAATGATGGCTCCTATATTAAAAGAAGTAAAAGAAGATTTAGGAGAAAATGTTATTATTTTAAAAATAGACATTGATAAAAATCAACAAATAGCCAATACCTACCAAATTAGGGGTGTTCCTACCTTTATGCTTTTTAAAGAAGGCAAACTATTATGGAGACAATCAGGAATGTTATATAAGAACGATTTGATTAGTATTATTAATAACCATGTGAAATAATATCATTATTTTTATTCCTCCTTATTGCTACTAAAAAAACGTTCTTATTTAATAACCTCATAAACAATCTTCGGTATGGAAGACATGCTCTTTTATGATAGAATGCAGTTTGCTTTCACTATTACTTTTCACTACTTATTTCCACAATTAACAATGGGACTATCGTTAATGATAGTTTTCTTTAAATGGAAATTTTTAAGAACTAAACTTGAAAAATACAACGATGCTGCTAAGTTTTGGATGAAAATATTTGCTTTAAACTTTGCCATGGGAGTAGTTACTGGGATTCCTATGGAATTTCAATTCGGAACTAACTGGGCTAAGTTCTCCGAGCTTACTGGGGGTATTATAGGTCAAACATTAGCTATGGAAGGAATGTTTTCTTTCTTCCTAGAATCTTCCTTTTTAGGATTATTTTTATTTGGTGAAAAAAAGCTAGGACATAAACTTCATTTTTTAACTGGGTTCCTTGTCTTTTTAGGCTCTTGGGCAAGTGGCTTTTTAATCATTGCTACACATTCTTGGATGCAAAATCCTGTAGGTTATGAAATACTAGCCAACGGTAAGTTTGTACTAAATAACTTTTCAGCCTTATTCTCAAACCCATGGTTATGGCCTTCTTATTTGCACAATCAAGCAGCCTCCTTGGTTACCAGTTCTTTTGTAGTTGCTGGTATTGGAGCTCTTTACCTTTTAAACAAGAAGCATTTAGAATTTGGTAAATTATTTTTAAAAACTGGAGTTGTTTTCGGAGTTGTAGCATCTATTTTAGTTGCTTTTCCTACAGGCGATTTAGCCGCTAAAAATGTAGTAAAATATCAACCTATAACCTTTGCCGCTATGGAAGGAATATTTGAAACAGAAAAAGGAGGTTCTGAAATAGTTCTAATTGGACAACCAAATATGCTGGAGAAAAAATTAGACAATAAAATTGCTGTTCCTAATATCTTAAGCTTTTTAACCTATCAAGAATGGAATGCAGAAATTAAAGGACTAAATGAATTTGATGAAAAAAACTACCCAACAAACATACCTGGTTTATATTATGCATATCATATAATGGTGGGGTTGGGAACTATTTTTATTGCTTTGATGTTAGCTAGCATTGTTCAATTATTTAGAAAAAAGTTATATGATACAAAGTGGATTTTATGGTCTTTACTCTTCATAATTCCATTTCCTTATATTGCTAATACCACCGGTTGGTATACTGCTGAACTAGGTCGTCAACCTTGGTTAGTTTATAATTTGCTACGAACATCTGCTGGAGCATCTCCTACAGTATCATCAGGAAACACTTTATTTACTCTTTTAGGATTTATCGGATTATATCTACTATTAGGAATGTTATTTTTAATTTTAGTCGGAAAAATCATTAACAAAGGACCTCAAACAACACGTTAAGTTATGGAACTATTTTGGTATGTAGTATTAGTTACAATGTTAGCCATTTATGTTATTTTAGATGGTTATGATTTTGGCGCAGGAATTATTCATTTATTCTTTGCTAAAAAAGAAGAGGACAAAAAAAAGGTTGTAAAAGCAATAGGGCCATTTTGGGATGCAAACGAAGTATGGTTGATTGCTGCTGGTGGTGTTTTATTTTTTGCTTTCCCTACTTTATACGCTTCATCATTTAGTGGTTTTTACCTCCCTTTAATGATGGTTTTATGGTTACTAATTTTTAGAGCTATTGGTTTAGAACTTAGAGGACAAATACACAATAGAATATGGGAAAGTATTTGGGATAAAGCTTTTGGAATTGCCAGCTTACTTCTTGCTTTATTTTTTGGAGTTGCATTAGGAAATGTTGTGCGTGGTGTTAATCTAGGAAATGTGGTAGATGGTGTTTCTACTCATGAGGCACATTATTTTTTCCTCCCTTTATGGAATTCAGAATTTTCTCCTCATTCTGAAACACTTGGTGTTATTGACTGGTTTACTTTACTTCTAGGAATTATTGCGGTAGTATCACTAACAATTCATGGTGCCAATTGGGTTATTTTCAAAACCAATGCTAGTATTAATAACCAATTAAAAAAAGTTGTTTTTACTCTTTCTTTTGTTTTATTAGGTTTAGTAATTATTTCATTATTCGCTTGGCATATTATAGAACCTAAACCATTTCATAATTTTATAGAACATCCTTTCCTTTGGATTTTCCCTCTACTAACTTTTGTAGGGTTATTTGGTTTATTCAACATAAAAAAACACACAAAGCACATCACAGGGTTTGTATATTCTTCGTTGTTTTTATTAGGAGGTTTGGCAACTACAATTGCATCAATCTTCCCAAAAGTTTTACCCTCTACTAATAGCATAAATCCAGATTTAACAATTTACAATGTAGCTGCTGATAAATACGGTTTATCTGTTGGTGTAAATTGGTTTTTTATAGCTGCCATACTAGTAGTTGTTTATTTTGTTATTCAGTATAAAGTTTTTAAAGGAAAAATGGATGATGTAGACTATGGTGAGCATTAACAATGCATACAATCAATTTTTAGTTATGTAACAAAAGTAACTGTACGTAAACATTATAATGAATAACTTGTTCTCATTATCATTATATTAACAATAACTGAAAATGTCAAAAATAGTTATTCTCGGAGCAGGTATCTCAGGTCATGTTGCTGCCGCTCACTTACGTAGAAAGCTTCCCAAAAAACACGAAGTTTTAGTAGTATCACCTAACAGTAATTACCAATGGATTCCATCAAATATTTGGGTAGGAATTGGCAAAATGAAACCTAAAGATATTCTTTTTCCGTTGGCTCCATTATATAAGAAAAAAAACATCGGCTTTAAACAAGCTAAAGCTGTTTCTTTTCATCCAGAAGGAGATTCAGTAGAAAAAAAACCTTATGTGTTAATTGAATATGTTTCAGGTGAAAAGAAAGGAACGAAAGAGAAAATAACCTATGATTTTTTAATCAATGCGACAGGTCCGAAGCTTAATTTTGAAGCAACAGAAGGGTTAATTCCAGGAAAAAACAAAACATATTCAGTATGCACTTATGGTCATGCAGAACATGCATGGAAAGGTCTGGAAGCACTTATTAAAAAAATGAAACAGGGTATAAAAACAAAAATTCTTATAGGTACAGGTCATGCCAAATCAACTTGCCAAGGAGCTGCATTTGAATATATTTTAAATGTAGAAAAAGAACTAAGAGACCATGGCGTACGAGACAACGCTGAAATTACGTGGATTTCAAATGAATATGAGCTAGGAGATTTTGGAATGGATGGAATATTATTAAGGTATAAAAATATTAATATGAAATCTAGCGAAATGGTCGAAATGATTTTTGAAGACCGCAGTATAAAACATATAACTAAAGCCGGAGTTTATAAAATAGAAGATGGTATAGCCCATTACGAAACATTAGAAGGAGATCATAAGAAAGAAACATTTGATTTTGCCATGCTTATCCCAGCCTTTTCTGGTCACGGATTTAACGCTTTCGACAAAAAAAACGAGAATATAACACATAAACTATTCAAAGGTTTTATGATTGTTGATGCCAATTATACGAGTAAACCTTATGAAGAATGGAGCGTTCAAGATTGGCCAGAAACTTATCAAAACCCCAATTATACCAATATTTTTGCTCCTGGAATTGCGTTTGCTCCACCACATACAATTTCCAAACCCAGAACAAGTAAAAACGGTACCCCTATATTTCCAGCACCCCCTCGTACAGGAATGCCTTCTGGGATAACGGCGAAGTTAGTAGCCAATAATATAATTAATCATCTTCTAAAAGGAACACCATTAACTAAAGATAAAGGTTCTATGGGAAATATGGGAGCTGCTTGCATTGCTTCTGCTGGGTATGGAGCTTTTAGTGGTAGTGGAGTAAGTATAACAACATTTCCTATTGTTCCTGATTTTAAGAAATATCCAAACACTCACGGAAGAAAAATGAACAATACCTTTGGTGAAATTGGTTTAGCAGGACATTGGTTAAAATTAGCCTTACACTATGCCTTTATTTATAAAGCAAAAATGAAACCTTTTTGGTGGTTAATTCCAGAATAAACAACCTTAAAAACTTATTTAAAACATATTACCAATGGAGAGAATACCCCAAAAAGCGAAAAGAAGAATGCAAAATCCTATAATTCAGTTTTTTAGATTTATTTACTTGAGCTTAAAAATAATGATTGTTGTTGCTGGAGGACACGGCGGAACGAGATCTTAAGATTTCGTTCAAAAAAGTATCCTTCATTATAAAACCATCTAACAAATAGCTAAAGTATTGTTACAATAGCTCATGTGAATACACTTTTATTATAATATTAGTTATTGATTGCTCTGTTTTATGTCTCTAAATTTACTATTATGTAACTAAAGTTGCAGACTACAACCTATACTATATTTAAATTAGTATATAATTTAAAAGCTGTTATTATGAAAACTTTAAACACAATAGGCTTGCTATTCTTATTACTTTTTTCAAGTATTAGTAGCTCTTGCCAGAATACAAACAATACCGATCTTACTCTTTCTCAACAAGAAAAAAACGAAATGCTTTTTATGTTAGAGGAAGAAAAATTAGCTTTTGATGTTTATAACTTCCTTAATGAAAAATGGAACCTACGTGTTTTTGGAAACATCAGTCAAAGCGAAGAGCGACATATGAACGCCATGAAAGGTTTATTACAATACAATAATATTGCCTTTACCTTAAATAAAGAAAGAGGTGTTTTTAAAAATTCTGAACTTCAAAAGTTATATGATGAGTTAATAAGTAAAGGACAAAAATCTAAACTAGATGCACTTGAAGTAGGTAAGTTAATTGAAGAAAAAGATATTGAAGATCTACAGTTAGCTATTAAGAACACCAATGATGAATACAGTATAAATGTATATACCAATTTATTAAACGCTTCATACAATCACTTAAACGCATTTAACAGAAACATTTCCAAGTATTAGTTGATTTTTAATTGTTAGTTAATAACGTCTAGACTTTTGTTTAGGCGTTTTTTCATTGTAACATTAGTTACTGACTACTGTGTTTTATGCCACTAAATTTGCTGTAACAAAACAGAAAAAATGAAAACATCATATATTAGTTTATTTACGGTGGCACTTTTTATATCTGCTACTACCCTAGCTCAAACTAAAATTTCCATTTCAAAAGGTGAAGTTTTAAAAAGAGTTCAGGAAAATAACACCTCTTTAAAAATATCTGAACAAAACTATCAGCAAGCACGTGCCGATTATAAGCAAACCAATGCTGTATTCTTACCAAATATTACTGCCTCTCATACAGGAATTGTAACAACCAACCCATTAATGGCATTTGGTAGTAAATTGAATCAGGAAATTTTAACACAGGCAGATTTCAATCCTGATTTATTGAATAACCCAAAACGAACACAAAACTTCGCTACTAAAATTGAAGTACAACAACCTTTAGTGAATTTAGACGGTATTTACCAACGTAAGGCTGCTAAAACTAAAATGGAAGCAACCAACTTGCAAACACAACGTACTCAAGAATATTTATTACTTGAAGTAGAAAAAGCATACATGCAATTGCAATTAGCTCACAAGGGAGTTTCAGTATTAGAAAAAGCATTAAAAGCTGCAGAAGCAAACCAACAAATGGCAGAAAACAGCTTTAAGCAGGGATATTTACAACGTGCAGATGTACTAGCAGTTGAAGTTAGAGTTACTGAAGTAAAAAATCAGTTACAAACAGCAAAAAGCAATGTGCTAAATGCTTCTAACTATTTGTCTTTTTTAATGAATGAAACACAAAACAACATTTATGAACCTTCAGATAGTTTGCAAGTACACTTAACGAATCAACTAGCTGACGTTACTATTTCTGAAAACCGTTCAGATATTAAAGCAATGGAATTAGCTTCTGAGGCTTATCAAAAAATGCACAAAGCCGATAAGATGGATTTTCTTCCACGTTTAAATGCTTTTGGTAGTTACGAACTATACGATGATAAAATTTTCAATGTTGATGCAAGTGGTTACGTAATAGGAGCGCAATTAACTTGGGATATTTTCAAAGGCTCTAAACGCTACGGAAAAGCACAAAAAAGTAAAGCGCAGTATGAAAAGTCTAGATTAGAATACGAACAGTACAAATCTAAAAGTCAATTAGAATTAAATAATACTAAACGATTGTTAACTGATGCTGAGGAACAGTTAAAACTAACCGAATTGGCCTTACAACAATCAGAAGAGGCCTTACGAATCAGAAAAAATAGATTTAAAGAAGGGTTAGAAAAAACATCCGATTTATTAACCGCTGAAACGCAATACGCTCAAAAACAACTAGAATATTACCAAACCATATATCAATACAACTATACCAAAGCTTATTTAGATTTTTTAACTAAAGAATAATCAACAGTAAAAACGAACAAATGAAAACTATATATACAATAGCCCTTGCCGCATCACTTTTAGCATTAAGCTGTGGTAAAAAAGAAACAACAAACAATAACAACAAACCAACAGTAGCTGTAAAAGTTACTAAAGTAACCGCTAATGATAACAATCCGTTTATAACAGCAAGTGGAAAAGTGGAAGCTACCAACAGTGCTGAATTAAGTACTCGCATGATGGGTTATGTAACTAACATACACGTAAAAGTTGGTGATAAAGTAAATAAAGGTCAATTATTATTATCTATCAATAACAGCGATTTACAAGCTAAGAAAGCTCAAGTAGAGGCTAACATTATTAAAGCGAAAGCAGGATTTTCAAGTGCTGAAAAAGATTACAATCGCTTTAAAAACTTATTTGAACAAAATAGCGCTTCTCAAAAGGAGTTTGACGATATCACTGTTCATTACAATGTTGCCAAAGCTAATTTAGAAGCTGCAAAACAGATGAGAAATGAAATCAATTCTCAGTTTGCTTACACGAATATCAGAGCCCCTTTTTCAGGAGTAGTAACGAACAAATTTATTGATAAAGGTGCAATGGCGAATCCTGGAATGCCTTTAATTTCTGTAGAAGGAAAAGGCGGATTTGAAGTTACTGCGTTAGTACCAGAAAGTGATATTTCTCAAATTAAAAAGGATACTAAGGTTGATGTAACTATCAAATCAATCAACAAAACAGTTACAGGTAACGTATCAGAAGTAAGTACCTCAGCAAAAAACACAGGAGGACAATACTTAGTTAAAATTAACCTAGATAAAACCGATGTAAAATTGTTATCAGGAATGTTTGCTACTGCTCAGTTTCCTGTTGAAAAAACACAAAAAAGTACTGACATGGTTTTAATTCCGTCAGAAGCTTTAGTACACAAAGGACAACTATCAGGAATTTATACGGTAAGTCAAAGTAATACTGCTGTATTGCGTTGGTTACGCTTAGGAAGAACTTTTGGAGATCAAGTAGAAGTTTTATCAGGTTTATCTGCCAATGAAAGTTATATCGTTTCTTCTGAAGGTAAGCTATACAACGGAGCGAACATTACAATTAAATAAGTAAAAAATTGCGTTAGGGATAGAAGCAAGCTACCATGTAGCGCGAATAGCCCGACCACCTAGTGGTAACGCCCAAAATAATAAAACATGAAAGAAGGTTTAGCAGGAAAAATAGCCAAAGGGTTTATAGGCTCTAAACTTACCATATTATTAATGGTAGTGTTTATGGTAATTGGTGTGTACAGTTCTTTTTTAATTCCGAGAGAAGAAGAACCACAGATTGATGTGCCTATGGCTGACATTTTTGTAGGGTATCCAGGAGCGAGCCCTACAGAGGTAGAATCGAGAGTTATCAAACCCTTAGAAAAAATAATTTCGAACATCAAAGGAATAGAGTACGTATACTCTACTTCGATGAAAGAACAAGGAATGGTCATTGTTCAGTTTTATGTTGGAGAAGACATCGAACGCTCGTTCGTAAAACTATACAATGAGATTAACAAACATATGGATCAAATGCCGAAAGGTGTTACGATGCCTTTGGTAAAAACACGTGCAATTGATGATGTACCTATGCTAGGGTTGACATTATGGAGTGAAAACTATGATGACTATCAATTAAAACAAATGGCACAAGAACTTACCAACGAAATCGAAAAGGTAAACGATGTAGCAATTACTCAAAAAATTGGAGGTAGAAATCGTGAAGTACGTGTGGTCGTAGATAAAGATAAATTAGCCGCTAGTGGGCTAGACTTTTTATCGGTTACTGAAATGCTAAAAGCTAGCAATCAACAACTAAGTGCTGGAAGTTATGATAAAAATGATACCGAGTTTTTAGTAACTACAGGAAAGTTTTTACAATCTGCTGAAGATGTTAAAAACTTAGTCGTTGGTGTACAACAAAATCAACCAATTTATTTAAAACAAGTTGCGAACGTACTAGACGGTCCAGAAATTCCTAAAAACTATGTAAGTTTTGGGTACGGACAAGCGAGTAGTAATGCTTCGACATATCAATCAGAATATCCAGCGGTAACCATATCGGTAGCTAAACGAAAAGGTGCAGATGCAATGCAAATTGCCGATGTTATTTTAGCTAAGGTTGATCATTTACGTACCAACTTGATTCCTGATGATGTACATGTTGAAGTTACACGTAACTATGGTGAAACAGCCTCACAAAAAGTATCAGAATTATTATTACACTTAATCGGTGCTATTATCGCCGTAACTTTAGTCGTAATGTTGGCCATGGGATGGCGAGGTGGTTTAGTGGTATTCTTATCAGTTCCCATCACTTTTGCGCTTACCTTGTTAAGTTACTACATGTTAGATTATACCTTAAACAGAATTACCTTATTTGCTTTGGTATTTGTAACAGGTATTGTGGTAGATGATTCCATTATTATTGCCGAAAACATGCACAGGCATTTTAAAATGAAACGACTACCGTTTAAGCAAGCTGCCTTATATGCTATTAACGAAGTAGGTAACCCAACTATATTAGCAACCTTTACCGTAATTGCTTCAGTATTACCAATGGCATTTGTTTCTGGATTAATGGGACCTTATATGAGTCCGATGCCTATTGGAGCTTCTATCGCCATGATTTTGTCATTATTTGTTGCATTAACAATTACTCCATATTTAGGATATATTTTCTTACGCGAAAAAGACAAGCACGGTGCGGAGGAAAAGGTAGAAGAAGATGAAACCAAAGCAATGCAAAGTACTTTGATTTATAAGTTGTATGAACGATTCGAGCGTCCGCTTATTGAAAATAAAACTAAACGTTGGGCATTCTTAGGAATCACTATTGTTTTATTACTGGGTTCTATGTCGTTGTTCTTTACCAAATCGGTAGCCGTAAAAATGTTGCCTTTTGATAATAAAAACGAATTCCAAGTAGTAATTGATATGCCCGAAGGTACCACATTAGAGCGTACCGATGCTGTAACCAAAGAAATTGCACAGTACTTAGCTACACGACCAGAAGTAGTAAACTACCAAAGTTATGTAGGTACTTCTGCCCCAATTACCTTTAACGGATTGGTACGTCACTACGATTTACGTGGTGGTAGTAATATGGCAGATATTCAGGTAAACTTGGTTGACAAACACGACAGAACTATACAAAGTCACGATATCGCGAAATCAATGCGTTCTGACATCCAAAACATTGCTCAAAAGTTCAAAGCAAATGTAAAATTAGTAGAAGTTCCACCAGGACCACCTGTATTATCAACCATTGTTGCTGAAGTGTACGGGCCAGATTATGAAAAGCAAATTGAAATTGCCAACGAAGTTCAAAACATCTTACACAATACAAATGACGTTGTAGATATCGATTGGATGGTAGAAGACAATCAAACTGAATATGAATTTGTAATCGACAAGGAAAAAGCAATGTTGTATGGTGTGGCACCTCAGCAAATTGCCTACACTTTGAATATGGCATTATCTAACAGAGCGGTTTCAACTTTATATGATGAAGACGCTTCCAATCAAGTAGGAATTGTGTTTGCTTTGGATGAGAAAGAGAAGTCTTCTGTTCAAGATATTGCTCAGTTACAAATCAAATCGCAACACGGCAACATGGTTTCTATAAGTGATTTGGTTTCTATTGAAGAAAAGAACAGCGCAAAAAGTATTTACAGAAAGAATCAAAAACGTGTGGTATATGTGATGGCTGATATGGCTGGGGAATTGGAAAGTCCTGCTTATGCTATTTTAGGAATGGAAGAAAAATTAAAAGAGATTCCACTTCCAAAGGGATATGAATTGAACGAATTATATATTAAACAACCCGATTTTGAAGATGATTATACCGTAAAATGGGATGGTGAATGGCAAATTACCTTAGAGGTGTTTAGAGATTTAGGTATTGCCTTTTTAGGAGTAATCATTATTATTTATATGTTGATTGTAGGGTGGTTTCAAAACTTTAAAGCTCCAATTGTAATGATGGTTGCAATTCCATTATCAATGGTAGGAATTATTTTAGGACACTGGATGATGGGAGCTTATTTTACAGCTACTTCATTTATTGGAATGATTGCCCTAGCAGGAATTATGGTACGAAACTCCGTCTTACTTATTGACTTCGTTAATTTACGTTTAGCAGAAGGAATTCCGTTAAAACAAGCTGTTATTGAAGCAGGTGCAGTACGTACCACTCCTATTCTACTAACTGCAGGTACGGTGGTTATTGGGGCATTTGTTATCTTATTTGATCCTATTTTTCAAGGATTAGCTATCTCTTTAATGGGAGGAACTATTACTGCAACTGTACTAACCTTATTAGTAGTACCATTAGTATACTATTTAATTGAACGTAAAAACTATAAATAAGATGAAGTTATTAATAATAACCGTAGTTGATGGACTTCAAAATGAAGTAATGAAACTATTAAAAGAAGCAACTATAGATAATTTTAGTGCTTCTGATATTGAAGGTTTTCGAAATTCTTTTCCTGTAATTTCTGTAAATGATTGGTTTTCTGGAAATGAAAAAGCAACTGGTTCATATATGTATTTCTCATTTACTGAAACTGATAAAATAGATACACTGTTTAACTTAATTGAAACTTTTAATAAAAATTTAGAAACAAATAATCCAATACGAGCTGTTGTGGTTCCTATTGATAAATATATTTAATTATGAAGAATAGAATTGTACGTGGTATTGCTGGTAGTTTTATACTTATTAGTTTAATCTTAGCAATTAAAGTAAATATTAATTGGTTATGGTTTACTGCTTTTGTAGGTGCCAATTTATTACAATCATCATTAACCAAATGGTGTTTAATGGATGATATTTTAACCAAGGTTTTTAAAGTAAAAGAGTAACTATTTATACTACAGAATAGTTTAACATGAGTTGAATCTTTTTATACAATTGTGGAAATTGTTGCTGTAAATCTTCTGGAGTTTCAAAAAAGTGCTCCATAATTACAGCAACAAATTCCAATTTATTTGTTAATGCATAGGGTCTAAAATAACCTGATGATTTAATTCTTTCAGCATTCGCTTTATCATCCATAAAACTGGTTATTTCTTCAAATAAACGGTAATAAATTCGGGCACTTACATCTTTCGATTTTCTTCCATGAAAGGTTAACGCATGAGAAAATTCGTGAATTCCTAAGTTTAGGTTATCATTTAATATGATGTTTCCGATCAAAAAATCTTCCCAAGAAAATACAATTGTTTTTAAACTTGGATTAAATTCTCCTTTATGATATTGTTTAGTTATTGTTGAATAAAAACTGGTTGGATACACTATAATTTTGTCGAACGTAGTGGTGAGGTATCTTCGCATACCAAAAGTAAGTTTTATATACGATGCAGCTATAAGGACTTTTGCTTCTGGTGTTAACTCAAAGTCATCTCTTTCAATAAAATCATAAGTTCTGATAAACTTGGTCAGTCGATGTTCAAAATACACTTTTTGTTTTTCACTTAGTTTTTTATAGAACCTTACATTTTCAACTAAAAATTTTTTCTTTTTTTTAGGCAGTTTCTTCTTTATTGGGTAAAAATGTACAAAAATAGGTTTGTTAAATATAGATACATAAACGGACTCAATAACATTAACTCCAACCCCAATAAAACCAATAAAAATGGCAGTATATTTAATTAAAAAAATAGGTTTCATATCAATTTTGAAAAAATCAAATATAGCTTATGTAACTTAAGTTACATTACTTAACAATAGCTTTTTTTAATTTTACAATCAATTAAGCAACCTTTCCCCAATATTTCCCTTAAAGATAAAAAAACAGCAGAGAGCTTATCTTCTGCTGTTTTAATTTTTTTGCGACCCAGAGAGGACTCGAACCCCTAACCCTCAGAGCCGAAATCTGATGTTCTATCCAGTTGAACTACTGAGTCTATAAATTTTATTAAGCTAATTTAGCTTTTACAATTGCTGAGATAGTTTTTCCGTCTGCTTGTCCTGCTAATTGTTTAGAAACAATTCCCATTACTTTACCCATATCTTTCATTCCTTCAGCACCAACATCTTCGATCGTTTTTTCAACGATTTTACCAATCTCTTCATCACTCAACGCCTCTGGCAAAAACTGTTCTAAAACAGCTGCTTCAGCTAATTCTGGTTCTGCTAAATCATTACGTCCTTGTTCTGTGAATACGGCTGCACTATCTTTACGTTGTTTTACCTGCTTTTGAACAATTTTTAACTCTTCTGCTTCTGATAACTCCCCTGCTCCTGCTTCTGTATTTGCTAACATAAAAGCCGATTTTAAGGCTCTTAAAGCTGTTAAAGCTACTGTATCTTTCGCTTTCATAGCTTCTTTCATTTTATCCATTACCTGTTTTTGCAAACTCATAATTTTATAATTTTAACTATTAAAAAAAATCCCGATAAATCGGGATTTTAAAAATACGTGTTATTCTTTTATTAATCTACATTATCGTGTAAAAACGAGTTATTTGATCTTAATAAATCGTTATTATCCGTATTTAATGCTGTATCTGATTTACTAATATCTGAACCAGAATCAATATCAACTCCTAATCTTTTATAAGCCGGTTGACGCTCAATTTCATCTATATTTTTACTTACTTGATCGTTAAACTTATAGTTAAAACCTTTCATCTTTTCACGTCTTTCTTGTGCTCTTTTTTGCACTTCAGAAATTGTTAAGTCTAACGGAGAAACTTCTTCGCTTGAAGTATTAATGTTATTAATTTCCTCTTGCGTTTTAGATTTTACTTCAAAACGTAATTCTTCTTCTACTTCATCTTTTATAATAGGTGTAGAACTTTTGCCTATTGTTGGTTCTGCATTAAAATCATCTAAAACATATCGTTTTTCTACCTTATGAAATTTAATTTCTTGTGCAGTTACTTCAATATTTTTAATCTCATTTGTAGTTTCAACTAAATGAGAAGCTGGTTTTATTTCTTCGTAAGAATTCAACGGTAAATCAAACAATAAATCTTGTTGAACTGGTTGTTGTCTTACTTCTTCTTCTACTTTTGGCTCAGCTATATTTGTAATAATAAAATCGTCTTCTGAAATAGTTTCGATAGCGATTTCATCGTACACTACATCTATATTTTTAATAGCCTCTGTTGTAGGGATTAAATTCGATTTAGGCTCAACAATTTCCTCTTCTAATACATGAACAACTTTATCTGTTGGTTTAGTAGGTAAAGGTTCATTTATACTAGGTGAAGTTTGAATTTTCTGATCTCCAAAATTGTAAGTAGCTTTTTGCTCATCTTCTAAAGTATGAACAATCTTTTTTACTTCTGTATTAGTAATATTTCCTTGTTGATCAGCAGCGAAACCCGTTGCTACAACTGTTACAGCTATTCCGTCTTCTAATGATTCATCTTCACCAATACCCATAATAATATTGGCATCATATCCTGCTTCATCTTGAATATAATCGTTGATTTCTCCAATTTCATCTAAAGTAACTTCATTACCTCCAGAAACAATCAACAACAATACATTCTTAGCTCCTGTAATTTTGTTATCATTTAATAACGGTGAATCTAACGCTTTTACAATTGCATTTTTAGCTCTGTTAGCTCCAGTTTCTTTTGCAGACCCCATTATCGCAGTACCACTATTAGACAATACCGTTTTAGCATCGTGTAAATCGATATTTTGTTTGTAGTGATGTGTAATTACTTCTGCAATACCTTTTGCCGCTGTAGCTAAAACTTCATCTGCTTTTGAGAATCCTGCTTTAAAACCTAAGTTACCATAAACTTCGCGCAGTTTATTATTATTGATAACGATTAACGAATCTACATTTTTACGTAGCTCATCAATTCCTTTTTGAGCTTGTTTTGAGCGCATTCTTCCTTCAAACTGAAATGGCATAGTAACGATTCCTACCGTTAAAATATCCATATCTTTAGCAATTTTGGCAATGATTGGTGCTGCACCCGTACCGGTACCTCCACCCATACCTGCGGTAATAAATACCATTTTGGTATGCGTACTCAACATTTGTTGAATTTCTTGAATACTTTCAGCCGCTGCCTGTGCTCCTATTTCAGGGTTTGCACCCGCACCTAACCCAGAGGTTAAATGTGCTCCTAATTGTACTTTATTAGGAATTGGACTGTTTTCTAATGCTTGTGCATCTGTGTTACAAATTACGAAATCTACTCCGTGAATTTGCTTACTATACATGTGGTTTACTGCGTTACTTCCTCCCCCACCAACACCAATTACTTTAATGGCATTCGATTGTGTTTTCGGCATGTCGAATGAAATGTTATCAAATTCTGCGCTCATAATAACTTTTCTTTTTTTTTTATTCTTATTCAATTTACACTCTCCTTCTTAGGGGATTAATTCGGAGTAGTTTTTTATATATACTTTTACTCTGCGTTATCTAAAAACTCTTTAAATCCTTCAGTGAATCGCTTGGTAAACTTTTCAAAGATTGATTTAGACTTTTCTTTCGCTGGTAGTTCCTTCTCTTCTTGAGCTTCTTCTATAGCTTCTTTTTCTTCTTCAATAGCTGGTTCTTCAAACACTTCTGGAGCTTCTTCTACTGCTACTACTTCACTTTCTTCTTTTTTCAATCCTTCCATTAACAACCCTACTGCAGTTGCAAATGCTGGACTTGATAATACTTCATCTGAATCTCCTGCCAAATGTTCATTTGGATACCCAATACGAACGTCCATTCCAGTAATATATTCTACTAACTGACGTAAATGTTTTAATTGGGCTCCTCCTCCTGTTAAAACAATACCTGCAATGAGTTTTCCTTTTTGAGTTTCGTGTCCGTAGTTTTTAATTTCTAAGTACACATGCTCAATAATTTCTTGTACTCTAGCGTGTATTATTTTAGATAAGTTCTTAAGTGTTATTTCTTTTGGTTCTCTTCCTCGTAACCCTGGAATAGAAACAATTTCAGTTTCTTTATTTTCTCCTGGCCACGCAGAACCAAATTTAATTTTTAACAACTCTGCTTGCTTTTCTATAATCGAACAGCCTTCTTTAATATCTTCAGTAATTACATTACCTCCAAAAGGAATAACTGCTGTATGACGAATAATTCCGTCTTTAAAAATAGCTAAATCTGTTGTTCCGCCACCTATATCAATCAACGCTACACCTGCTTCTTTTTCTTCTTGACTTAATACTGCTGATGCTGATGCTAAAGGCTCTAATGTAATATCAGATAAATTTAAACCAGCACTTTTAATACACCTTCCAACATTTCGGATAGAAGATACTTGACCAACAACAACATGGAAGTTAGCTTCTAACCTACCTCCATACATTCCTATAGGTTCTTTAATATCTGGCTGACTATCTACCTTAAACTCTTGAGGTAACACATGAATAATTTCCTCACCAGGTAACATTACTAATTTATGAACCTGATTTACTAAGTTTTCAATATCATTTGCATCGATAACTTCCTCAGCCTTTTCTCGTGTTATATAATCACTATGGTGCAAACTTCTTATGTGCTGACCAGCAATACCTACTACAACATTTTCTATTTTTTGTCCTGAAACACTTTCTGCCTCATCAACAGCTTGTTGAATGGATTGAATGGTTTGTGTAATATTATTAACAACCCCTCTTTTTACACCTAAACTTTTTGCTTTACCAATACCTAAAACTTCAAGTTTTCCGTATTCGTTTTCACGACCAATCATGGCAACAATCTTGGTTGTACCAATATCTAAACCAACTGCAATTTTATTGTTTTCCATCTTGATTTTGTTTTGTGCACACAACTTGGTTGTGGTATTTTACATTTATCGTTTTGTAATTACTTATAGTTTTGTCTTTAAGAGCTTTGTTATAAAACGCTGTTAGCTTTTTAAACTTTTCTGCTGCATCTTTAAACTCACCAAAAATTATCTCATAATCACCGCTACGAACTGTAAATGTATATTCGTTTTGGGCGTCTTTTTGAATAGCAATAATTTCTTTAGCGAAAAAACTATTACTATTAATTGTTTTTATTAACGTTGTTAATTCTTTGATTTCTTCAGGTCCCCTTATTCCTGAAACTAACGGTACTCTTGCTGAAAAATTTGTTGATAAAGGTATTTCTGCCCCATATTTATCAACATAAAAAGATTTATTCTTATCAACAATTCGAGCTATCGGTGTTCGTTGTTTTATTAATGTTTTTAACACCCCATCTACAGTTAAAAACACCGCTGTTTTTTCAACATACGGATTCGCCGAAACATTAGCCTCCAGAAAGTGTAAATCTACCAATCTTTTCGGTTGGTTTTTAACAAATTCATTATTTTGTATTAACAATTTATCAACCATACTGTGCGTCAAAAAGTTATTATCACCTGCTTCAAACTCAACCACGGTGTTTTTTACCTTTTTTAAGCCATTTCTATTGGTTGTAAAGCCATACAAGAACGCCAAAAACATCAACAACAAGAAAAAAGATAGATAAGTTGCTACTTTTTTCATACTAGATTTTGTGTTTTTCTTTAATTTTATTTTTCACTTCTTCTACCAATAAACCAATATCTCCTGCCCCCAACATCGTCACTATTTTTGACTCAGATTTAAGCACTTCATCGCTTAATTTTTCTTTAGATACTAGCTTTTTATTTTCTAATGTCATTTTATCCAATAACCAACTTGAAGTAACACCTTCAATCGGTAATTCTCTTGCTGGATAAATATCTAACAACAACACTTCATCAAACAATGATAATGCTTCTGCAAAATCATCAACAAAATCTTTTGTTCTACTAAATAAATGCGGTTGAAAAACTGCTAAAACTTTTTCATTAGGAAACATTTCTCGAACCGATTGTGCTACTGCTTTTATCTCTGTTGGATGATGTGCATAATCATCAATTAAAACAACATCATCTGTTTTTATTTTGTATGAAAATCTTCTTTGTACTCCTCTAAAAGATTTTAATTGCACCTTTATTTTTCCTAACGGAACTCCGTACACATCTGCCATTGCCAATGCCGCCAACGCATTCATCATATTGTGATTTCCTGGTAAATGGAATTCGATGTCTTTAATTTCAGATGTTGGTGTTTGTACATCAAAAATATACTTACCCACTTCAACCCTAACATTAAAAGCTTTATAATCCGCATCTTCATTTACAGCATAGGTCAATCCTTTTAATGGCAATCCTTTTGCGACAATTAACGTATCGGAAACTTTATTCGCAAACTCAACAAAAGACTGCTGAAGCATTTCATTCTCTCCATAAATATCTAAATGATCTGCATCCATAGAAGTCACACAGGCAATATTTGGAGATAATTTTAAAAACGAACGATCAAACTCATCTGCTTCAACCACCGATACTTTATCTTCACCTAAAATTAAATTGGAATTATAATTTTCTGCAATTCCACCTAAAAAAGAAGTAGCGTTTTCAGGCTGCATTATGTGCCCTAAAATTGAAGATGTTGTTGTTTTGCCATGTGTTCCTGCTACAGCTAAACAAAAAGTGTTTTTAGTAATTTCTCCCAACACTTCGGCTCGTTTTAAAACCGTATATCCATTATTTACAAAGTAATTTAACTCTTTATGGTTTTTAGGAACTGCTGGTGTATACACTACCAATGTAGTCTTTTTATCTAAAAATGAAATCGGAATATTCTTTACAGCATCTTCAAAATGAATCTCTACTCCTATTTGGTCTAAACTTTTAGTGATAGGTGATGGTGTTTTATCATAGCCCGAAACCACCTTACCATTCTCAGAGAAATATCTAGCTAAGGCACTCATTCCTATTCCTCCAATACCTATAAAATAAACGTTATGTATCGTTTTTAAATTCACTAACTGATTAATTTTTCTATTTCGTTAACGATATGACTTGTAGCATTAGGTAATGCCAATTCGTTAATATTTTCACTTAAACTCTCTTGCTTCCCTTTATCTTTTAATAACGTTTCTAATACCACAGGAAACGTTTCTAACTCACTTTCTTTAACTACAATTGCTCCGTGTTCTTTTGCTATTGATTTAGCATTTTTTGTTTGATGATCTTCTGCCACGTTAGGTGACGGAATAAAAATGGTTGGTTTACCCACAATACATAGCTCTGACACCGAACTTGCTCCTGCTCTAGACACAATAAAATCGGCCGCTGCATAAGCCAAATCCATTCGGTTTAAAAACTGATGTACTTGTACATTTTCAATCTCATTGTATTTTTTATATTCATCAAAATACAACTTACCACATTGCCAAATAAGCTGTATGTTCTGATTTTTAAAGAAACCTAAATTAGCTTCTATTAGCTGATTTATTTTACGAGCCCCTAAACTTCCTCCTAAAACCAATAATGTTTTTTTAGAAGCATCTAACTCGAAAAATTCTTTACCTTCTTCAATCTTTGTATGAATAAATAGTAAATCTTGTCGAACTGGATTCCCTGTTTTTATTATTTTATCCTCTGAAAAAAAACGCTCTAAATTATCATATGCTACACATATTTTCTGTGCACTTTTTCCTAAAAATTTATTGGTTATTCCCGGATATGAATTTTGCTCTTGAATTAAGGTTGGAATCCCTCTTTGATTAGCAGCCATTAATGTTGGCCCACTAGCAAAACCTCCTGTACCAATAGCCACATCAGGCTTGAATTTACTTATAATTCGATGTGCCTTCCATAAACTACTTAACAATTTGAATGGAAACATTAAATTTGTTAGGGTTAGTTTTCTTTGAATACCTGAAATCCATAATCCTTCAATTTCATATCCTGCTTGCGGAACTTTCTCCATTTCCATTTTATCTTTTGCTCCTACGAACAAAATATTAGCTTCTGGGTAACGAACTTTTATTTCGTTAGCAATTGCTATTGCAGGATAAATATGACCTCCTGTACCTCCACCGCTTATTATGATATTAATCGACTGTTTCATACAATCTTTTTTATTTTAACATTATGGTTGTATGTAACACTTATAGCAGTTCCAACCCATAAATTTATACTTTTAATCAAGTGTTTCATGTAAAATATCTAAAGGGTTATCGTCTAAAATTGTTTCTTCCGTTTCGTTTTTAGAAGCGCTTACACTTAAAATCATTCCTAATGCGAAACATGTCATCCAAATAGAGGTACCTCCACTACTAATTAAGGGGAGTGTTTGTCCTGTTACTGGTAAAATATTCACCGCTACCGCCATGTTTATCATCGCCTGAAAAACAATCGGGATTCCCACACCTATAACTAACAAAGTTGCAAATATGGTAGTAGCTTTTTTAGCTGTTATTAATATTCTAAAAAGTAATAAAAAGTAAATAAAGATAACTACAACTGCCCCTGCCAAACCATATTCTTCTACAATAATTGCATAAATAAAATCGGATGAAGATTGAGGTAAAAAGTTTTTTTGAACACTTTTTCCTGGCCCCTTACCTACAACACCACCCGTAGCTATGGCTATTTTTGCTTTTTCTACTTGATAATTCTCTTCTCCATTGGGTTGTGAGAAACTTTCAATCCTACTTTTCCATGTATTTACACGGTTTGGCATTGCATCTGGAAACGCTTTAGCTACTAAAATAAAAAACAAAAAAGCAAAAAGCCCCATTCCTAATATATAGCCAATGTACTTTAAGGGATACCCTCCTATAAATGACACTAACAGAATCATAAAAAATATCATAGCTGTTGTTGAAAAGTTTGCAGGTAATATCAACACCAACACAATACCAACTGGCAACCACAACTGTAACAAACTCTCTTTAAAAGAAATAACTTTTTCTTTATGTTTCGCTAAATATCTCGCTACATATACCATTAACACAAGACCCGCCAATGTAGATGTTTGAAAACCAATACCTACAAACGGAATTCGTATCCATCTACTAGCATTTGCACCTCCAATGGTTGTTCCTTGAGCTAGGGTAAAAATCAACAGAACAATAACAACTGGAAACATTAAAACAGACCCTCCACTAAAATACCTATATGGAATTTTATGTACCCCGTAAATCACAGCAAAACCTGTAATTAACAACACGATATGCTTTATTAAATGCCCAAAAGTAGAACCATTACCCACTACATATACTAAATTGGTACTAGCACTATATATTGGCATAAACGAAAATATTGCCAACATTGTTACTATGGCCCAAATAGCTCTATCTCCTTTAATATGTCGAAAGATGTATTTCATCAATCTTTTTTAGCTTTTATAAGTTTCTTACAGCTTCTTTGAATTTACTTCCTCTATCTTCGTAACTTTCAAATAAGTCAAAACTGGCACAGGCAGGAGATAATAATACAGTATCACCTTTTTGTGCAATTTTATAGGCTACTTTAACCGCTTCTTCTGCTCCTGCAGTTTCTACCAAAATATCAACTACACTTGCAAAAGTGTCTATTATCTTTTGATTATCTAAGCCCAAACAAACTATTGCCTTTACTTTTTCTCTTACCAATGGCAATAAATCTGAATAATCATTTCCTTTATCAACACCACCTACAATCCAAACTGTTGGATTATCCATGCACTCTAATGCATAGTAAGCTGCGTTTACATTGGTCGCCTTGCTATCGTTAACGAATTCTATTCCGTTAACTTTTTGTACTTTTTCTAAACGATGTTCTACACCTTCAAAATCAGACAAACTTTCAGCAATCGTTTCCTTTCTTACTTTTAGCAATCGCGCAGCCATTGATGCCGCCATTACATTTTTAGTATTGTGTTTTCCTTGTAATGTTAATTCAGAAACCTTCATTAATTTTTCTTCTGTATTTAATTTCATCAGTATCGTATCTTGTCTTAAAAAAGCTCCGTATTCCAATTCTTTCTCTATTGAAAATGGTACTAGGGTTGCTCTTGTTTTGTTATTTTTTAACCAATTTTGAATTGCTTCATCATCAGCATCGTATATTAAAAAATCGTCTTCCGTTTGGTTTTTAGTAATACGGAATTTCGAGTTTATGTAATTGTCAAATTCATATTCGTATCGATCTAAATGATCAGGTGTAATATTTGTAATTACCGCTATATGTGGTTTAAAATTCTCAATTCCATCCAACTGAAAACTACTCAACTCCAACACATATTCATTGTAATTATCATCAGCTACTTGTTCCGCGAAACTATCACCAATATTCCCTCCAACTCCTACATTCAATCCCGCTTTTTGCAACACATAATGTGTTAACATTGTAGTGGTCGTTTTTCCATTTGAACCTGTAATCCCCACAATAGTTGCATCTGTAAACTGGGCAGCAAATTCAATTTCTGAAATTACTTTTACTCCTTCTAAATGTAGTTTTTTTACCAGCGCCACTTTATCTGGAATTCCCGGACTCTTCATTACCACATCAGCACTTAAAATTTTACTTTCAGTATGCTGATTCTCTTCAAAATCGATTGAATTATGTAAAAGAACTTTTTTGTATCGTTCTGCTATGCTTCCTTTATCAGAAACAAAGACATCATATCCTTTTTTCTTTCCTAAAAGCGCTGTTCCTACACCACTTTCTCCTCCACCAAGCACAACTAACCTCTTCATTTATCTTAACTTCAATGTTACTATCGTAAATACTGCCAGTAGGATTCCAATAATCCAAAAACGGACTACAATTTTACTTTCATGATACCCTGACTTTTGGTAATGGTGATGTAAAGGTGACATCTTAAATATTCTTCTTCCTTCTCCAAATTTCTTCTTCGTGTACTTAAACCACGATACTTGTAAGATTACCGATAAATTTTCTACTACAAATATTCCTGCTAAAATTGGCAGCAATAATTCTTTTCGAATAGCAATGGCTATAACTGCTATAATTCCTCCAATAGTTAAACTTCCGGTATCTCCCATAAATACCTGAGCTGGGTAAGTATTATACCATAAAAACCCAATTAGAGCTCCTGCAAACGCTAGGATAAACACAGTCATTTCTCCTGATTTCGGGATATACATTACATCTAAATAATCAGCGAAAATGATATTACCCGACACCCAAGCAAAAATTGCCAAAGCCATCACCATTATTGCAGAAGAACCTGCTGCTAATCCATCTATACCATCAGTTAAGTTTGCTCCATTTGAAACTCCTGTTACTATAAAAACAGTAACAAAAATGAATACTATCCATCCGTATTTTTCATATCCATCTCCCAAAAAGCTTAAAGCTTTTGCGTAGTCTAATTCATTATTTTTTAAAAACGGAACTGTAGTTTTTGTTGATTTATGCTCTTCTCCAAACACTTTTTTCTTTCCATCTACTTGTACAACTTGCTCTGATACAGATAATTGCTCTTTAATAGTTACATCTGGATGAAAATACAGCATAGAGCCTACGATTAGACCTAGACCTACTTGACCTAAAATTTTAAACTTTCCTTTTAATCCAGCTTTATCTTTTTTAAATACCTTTATATAATCATCAGTAAAACCAATGAACCCCATCCAAACAGTCGTAATCAATAGAATTATGATGTACACATTTCCAAGTTTCGATAATAACAATACAGGAATCAACGTAGCAAGAATGATAATAACACCTCCCATTGTAGGAGTTCCTGCTTTTTGTACTTGTCCTTCTAAACCTAAATCTCTTACAGTTTCCCCAACCTGTTGTCTTCTTAAATAATTAATGATTTTTTTACCAAAAATGGTTGATATCAACAAAGACAAAATGAACGCCATTGCAGATCGGAATGTGATAAACTGGAAGACACTGGCTCCAGTTAAACTGAATTCACTTTCTAGATATTGAAATAAATAATATAGCATTCGTTAGTGTTTTTTTAGTTGATTAAAGCAATTGGTTATTTCTTCTAAATCATCAAAATGGTGTCGTATCCCATTTATTTCTTGATAGGTTTCGTGTCCTTTCCCTGCAATTAGTACAATATCTCCTGTTTTTGCCAATCTGCAAGCTGTTTTTATCGCTTGTCTTCTATCTAAAATCGATAATGTTTTTTTATAGTTCTCAGCAGCAACTCCTTCTTCCATCTGATCGATAATCGATTGTGGATCTTCAGTTCTTGGATTGTCTGATGTGAAAATTGCTTGATTACTTAACTGCGAAGCAATCAACGCCATTTTTGGTCGCTTAGTTGCATCTCTATCCCCTCCACAACCTACTACTGTGATTACTGTTTCATTTCCTGTACGGATATCATTAATAGTTTGCAATACATTTTTCAATGCATCAGGAGTATGTGCATAATCAACAATTGCCGTTACCCCTTCATTTGAAATTGTATATTGAAATCTCCCACTTACACTTTCCAACTCGCTTACAATTCTTAAAATCTCTAATTTTTCAAGCCCTAACAACTCCGCTACTCCATAAATAGCTAATAAATTATACGCATTGAACTCACCTATTAACTTAGTCCAAACTTCAACTCCATTAATTGTCAACAAGGTTCCTGAAAAACGTTTTTCTAACACTTTTGCTTTAAAATCTCCTATCGTTTTTAGCGCATAGGTTTGCTTAATAGCTTTAGTGTTTTGTAACATTATTTGTCCATTCTTATCATCAATATTCACTAAAGCAAATGCTGATTTTGGTAGAGAATCAAAAAAAGACTTTTTCACGTCACGATATTCTGCAAAGGTTTCGTGATAATCTAAATGATCGTGAGATAAATTCGTAAACACCCCTCCTACAAACTCTAATCCTTCGGTGCGCTTTTGATGAATTCCGTGAGAACTTACTTCCATAAAACAATATTCCACACCTTCATCAACCATCTTAGACAAATATTCATTTATCGTTACTGAATTTGGTGTTGTATGTGTTGCTTTATATTCTATTTCATCAACCATAATTTTAACGGTTGATAATAATCCTACTTTATACCCTGCTTTTTTAAACAGCTGATACAATAAGCTTGCAATTGTAGTTTTACCATTGGTACCTGTAACTCCTACTAATTGCAAGCTTTTTGACGGGTTGTTATAATAATTTGCTGCTATTATTGCTAAAGCAACATTTGAATCTTCTACTTTAATATAGGTAATTTGTTCGCTTCTTTTTTCAGGAACTTCTTCACAAATCACTGCTTTTGCACCTAGACTAACAGCCTTTTCAATATATTGATGACCATCAACCGTTACTCCCTTTTGCGCTACAAAAACATCATTATCCTGCACTTGTCTACTATCAAACTGAATATTGTTTATATCAATATCCGTGTTTCCATAAACTTCTTTTACAGCTACCTTATATAATATGTTTTTTAAATTCTTCAACTATGATAATTTTAAATATACCGTTGCTCCTTTTTGTACTTTCTTTCCGTTTTCAACAGATTGCTCTGTTACTTTTCCTACACCAGAAAACTTAACTTTTAACCCCATGTTTTCTAATAAAGCAATGGCATCCATACCACTCATACCTGTTACCTTAGGCATAATGGTTTTATATTTCCTTAAATTTTGATAATACTCTTGGTATTCTCCATCAATAACTTCATCTGAAATTTTATCTGCAACAAATTGCTTGTTAATAGCAGTTGAAGTATATATTTTCTGAGCTATTTCTTTAAAAATTGGTGCCGCAACTGTAGCTCCATAGTATCCTTTTTCTTTTTTTGGACTATGTACCACTACTATACAAGAATATTTGGGCTCATCCGCCGGAAAGAACCCTGCAAAAGAAGCTACATATTTCTCATTAGAGTAATAACCTCCTTCGTACTCACCCTTGGCATTTTTAGTTCTTGGAATATATTTTTTTGCAGTCCCTGTTTTTCCTGCCATAGAAAAGTTTGGTGAATAGATCCCTTTACCTGTTCCATATTTTATAGTATTTTCCATCACTTTTCGGACTTTATCTAAGGTTTCTTGTGATGCTATTTTTTCTTTTACTACTTCTGTTCCAAAGCTTTCTTCTACTTTACCTCCCACTCTTAACTCTTTAACAAAATAAGGTTTTACTAATTTACCATCATTAGCTACGGCGTTGTAAAACGCCAAAGTTTGTAAAGGTGTTAATGACACTCCATACCCCCACGCCATCCATTCTAACGAAATAGGACTCCACCTTTTTTCTGACGGATCCGGTATATAAGGCTTACCTTCTCCTTTTATTTTCACTCCCGTCAATTGATCTAATCCAAATGATTTAATTCTTTCAGTAAACTTCTTAGGATTTTTATCATAGTACTTTTGTATAGTTTTTACAATTCCAACATTAGAAGAAACTTCAAACACTCTACCCATAGATATTTTTCCAAAACCTCCCCACCTACTATCTTCTACTTTGTGATTATTAATATAAATTCGTCCTTTTTCACAATCTACCACTGTTGAAGTATCCACCACTTTATCCTCTAACGCCACCATTAAACTTGCCAGTTTAAATGTAGAACCAGGTTCATGACTCTCCCAAACAGCATAATTTCTTTTTTCGTAATACTTCCCTTTTGATGTTTTTCCTAAGTTTGAAATCGCTCTAATCTCACCTGTCTCCACCTCCATTACTACAGCACAACCATGATCTGCCTCGAAATACTCCATTTGTCGTAACAAAGCATGATGTGTAATATCTTGAATATTCACATCAATTGTTGTTATCACATCACTTCCATCAATAGGCTCTTTTTCATTTACATCATTAATTGGTTTCCATTGACCTTTAGCTATTTTTTGCTTTAGTCGCCAACCGTTTTCTCCCTCCATATAATCAGCAAATGCACCTTCTATTCCTGCTCCTCCTCTGTAATCATCATACCCAATAGTTCTTTCAGCTATTTTCCCTATTGGATGCACACGTACTGTTTGTTGTTCTGCAATAAAACCACCTCGATATACTCCTCGATTAAAAATTGGAAAGCTTTTCATCTTTACATAATCGTTATACCCAACATTTCGAGCAATAAACAAATAGCGGTTCTTACGTCTTTTAGCTTCTCGCAACCTATTTTGATAATAACTTGCAGGCTTTCCTAATAAATTAGAAAGAGCTTCTGATAATCCACGGATATTTTTTTCAAAAACTTCTGAATCTACAGCTACCACATCCATACGAATTGTAAACTTTGACATTGAAGTTGCCAACAAATTCCCATCAGCAGCATACACATTACCCCTATTCGCAAAAATAGTATCGTTCTTCGTAGTTTTCTCTAAGGATAATTTACGATACTTCTCACCCTCAACATATTGAAGATTAAAAACTCTAAAAATGATAACAACAAAGAAAAGCGTCATTAAAACAACTATTACATAGAGTTTGTTTAATATGCTTTTTTTAACGACCATTTATATTATTCTTTATTATATGTTACTTTAATTTTTTGAGGAGGTGTTTTTGCAGGGTACAATCCTTTACTTTTCACTCTATCTCGAATACTACTTTCTAATTTCATCTTCATAAGTAGTATACTTGTATCCACATCTTCATCCCGCAACTCTCTTTTCTTCTTATTCAACTCTGCTATTTGAACCACTTTAGCATCTGCACTATGCGCGCTATAAATCATCATCAATAACAGAAGCACTACAAAGGTTAAAATCCGCCAATTTTTAAACGAGCTTTCATCTGTAAGAAAACTTCCTCTTAAAAGATTGTATACAATATTCTTCTTTCCGTTCGACATTACTTTAGCGTTGCTATTCGCAGTTTTGCACTACGCGCTCTATTATTCTCTTTAATTTCTTCTTTTGTAGGCACAATCATTTTACCTACTTTTTTCATTGGCTCATTCGTGTTTCCATAAAAATCTTTTTCTGGCTCTCCACTAAACAACCCTGTTCTTATAAATCGCTTCACCAACCTATCTTCTAAAGAATGATATGAAATCACACTCAACCTACCATCTTCATTTAACAACTGTGGAATCTGTTGCAAAAACTCTTTCAACACCTCCAACTCTTGATTCACCTCAATACGTATTGCTTGAAAAATCTGCGCTAGAATTTTATGTTCTTTTGCCTTCGGAAGAAATCTTTGCAACACCTCTTTTAACTCGAAGCTTGTTTTGATTTCTTTCTCAGCTCTCGCTTCAACAATTGTTTTCGCTAATGTTCGCGCATTTCGTAACTCTCCATACAAAAACAATATATCCGACAATTGCTCTTCAGTATATGTGTTTATGATTTTCTTACCAGATAATTCTGATTTCTGATCCATTCTCATATCCAAATCAGCATCAAAACGAGTTGAAAACCCTCTTTCCGCCTCATCAAACTGATGAGAAGACACACCTAAATCCGCCAACACTCCATCAACTTTTTTCACCCCATAAAAGCGTAAGAACCTAGAAATAAATCGAAAGTTCTCACCAATTAACACAAAACGCGGATCGTCAATTTTATTTTGTTGCGCATCTGGATCTTGATCAAAAGCAAACAACCTTCCTTTCTCTCCCAGTCGACTCAATATTTCACGTGAATGCCCACCTCCTCCAAAGGTCACATCCACATACACCCCATCTTCTTTAATACTAAGCGCATCTACACTTTCTTTCAACAAAACTGGACTATGATAACTCATCTTCTCCTATATTACCCATTACCTCTTCCGCTAAATCAGCAAAATCAACAACAGCATCATCTATTACTTTTTCGTACTTATTCTTATCCCAAATCTCAATAATGTTTACTGCAGACGAAAGCACTACTTCTTTTTCAATTTCTGCGAATTGACACAAATCTTTTGGAATTAATATCCTACCGGAAGCATCCATTTCAACCACTTTCACACCTGCTGTAAACCTCCTGATAAAGTCATTATTTTTCTTTACAAATCGATTTAGTTTATTGATTTTTGCCATCACCAAATTCCACTCTTGCATAGGATACAACTCCAAACAAGACTGAAACACAGAACGTTTAATCACAAAACCTTCTTGCAACACAGAAGACAACTGCTTCTTGAAAGCTGATGACATCATCATCCTTCCTTTAGCATCCACTTTGCATTCGTATGTTCCAATTAAATTTACCACGTAAAGAAACTATAGTTTGCATCAAAAATAAAAAATATTTACCACTTTTTACCACATTTTACCACTTTGTTAATAAGTTTTGATTTTCACCCTAAAAAACTGACGCTTAAGCTCTTTCAAAGAATATAAACCTCTGAAATAATAAAAATGAAATTTTAACAAAAAAGAACTACATTTGTGGTTAAGTCAAACAAGAAATCTATGACTGAATTTTTAAAGAAAGAAGGCAAATTTACATACGCAGAAGCAGGAGAAGGAAGTCCGATTATTATACTTCATGGCTTAATGGGCGCTTTAAGTAATTTTGACTCAACTTTTAATCACCTTTCAAAAAAAGGATACAAAGTTATTATTCCAGAATTACCCCTATACACCTTACCTCTCCTTAAAACTAACGTTAAGAATTTAGCTAAATTCTTACACGACTTTATCGAATTTAAAGAACTTGAAGAAGTAACTCTTTTAGGAAACTCTTTAGGAGGACATATTGCTTTATACTTTACCAAACATTACCCTCAAGAAGTTAAAGCTTTAGTTTTAACTGGTAGCTCAGGATTGTATGAAAACTCTATGGGAGATAGTTACCCAAAAAGAGGTGATAAAGAATTTGTTAGAAAAAAGGCACAAGATGTTTTTTACGACAAAGAAATTGCTACTGATGAACTTGTAGACCAGGTATATGAAGTTATTAACGACAGAAATACTTTAGTTAAAACGTTGGCGATTGCTAAAAGTGCAATTCGACACAACATGGCTAAGGATTTACCTGATATGAACCAACCCACTTGTTTAATTTGGGGAAAACAAGACAGTGTTACTCCACCTGAAGTAGCTGAAGATTTCCATAAATTATTACCTAATGCTGATTTATTTTGGGTTGATAAATGTGGGCACGCAGCTATGATGGAAAGACCTGAAGAATTTAATGAAATTTTAGAAAGCTGGCTTTCTAAACGCGAAATATAACAACAGCTTAACTTATAATATGAAGATTAAATCTGCTGATTTTGTAATGAGTAACAGCAATGTTATCAACGCCCCAAAAGATCGTATTCCAGAATACGCTTTTATTGGTCGTTCTAATGTTGGTAAATCCTCATTAATCAACATGTTGATGGAACGTAAGGATTTAGCTAAAACTTCTGGAAAACCAGGAAAAACGCAACTTATCAACCATTTTAAAATTAATGATGAATGGTTTTTAGTAGATCTTCCTGGATATGGTTATGCGCAGGTTTCTAAGAAAAAAAGACAAATCTTTCAATTTTTTATTGAAAACTACTTTAAAGAGCGTGAGCAATTAGTTTGCACTTTTGTTTTAATTGATTCTCGCCACGATCCACAAAAAATAGACTTAGACTTTATGCAGTTTTTAGGTGAAAACCGCATTCCGTTTTGTATTGTTTTTACCAAAGCTGATAAATTAGGAAGTTCAAAACTCAACAAACAAATCACCTCTTACAAAAAGAAATTATTAAACTATTGGGAAGAGCTTCCAATGTCGTTTGTTACTTCTTCTTCAACAGGAATGGGACGTGATGAATTTTTAAACTTTGTTGACCAAGTAAACGAAGACGTTGCTGAAAATTTTAAATAGCCTTTCAACTACAAATAGGGTAATACCTATTATATATTATGCACTCTACAAAAGAAAACTTACACGTTTTATATGAAGACAACCATATTATAGTGGTTAACAAACGTGCAGGTGATATTGTACAAGGTGATAAAACAGGCGACAAACCGCTTTCTGATGTGGTTAAAGAATATATTAAGGAAAAATACAACAAACCTGGTAATGTTTTTCTCGGAACAGTTCACCGATTGGACCGCCCAACTACAGGTGTTGTTATTTATGCACGTACATCTAAAGCTTTAGAACGCTTGAACAAGATGTTACGAGACAAAACCATTAAGAAAACCTATTGGGCTGTTGTTCAAAATCAACCTCAAAAAGCAACAGACACCTTAACGAATTATCTAAAAAAGAATCCGAAGAATAATAAATCTACTGCTTTTACTAAAGAAGTAGAAGGAAGTAAAAAAGCAATCCTTCATTACAAAACACTTAAAAACCTAGACAATTATTCGTTACTAGAAGTTGACTTAGAAACAGGTCGTCATCATCAAATTCGTGTACAACTTTCTAATATTGGCTCTACCATTAAAGGTGATTTAAAGTATGGTGCTAAAAGGAGTAATAAAGATGGAAGTATTCATTTACATGCTCGAAAAATAGAATTTACGCATCCAGTTAGTAAAGAACTTATTAAAATCACTGCTCCAACTCCTTCTGACCCAGTTTGGGATGCTTGCTTGTAATTTGTATATTTAGACAAATTTCACGTAAGATGAAAGCTCTTAAATTTTTAACTATCTCAATACTCCCTATAACTGTATACATTTCGTTTACGAGTATGGGTTGGTTAACATTATTACCTTTAGTCGTATTTTTTGGGTTTGTTCCACTGCTCGAACTACTTTTCAACCCAGACAAACAAAACCTCAGCAAAGAACAGGAAGAGCGAGAAAAAGAAAACAAACTATACACTTACATATTATATATAACAGTTCCTGTTCAATTAATTTTCTTAGGATGGTTTTTATGGATGATGAAAGACTCTCAATTAACTACTTTAGAGTATATAGGAAGAGTTTCTGCCATGGGATTAATGTGTGGCGTGATTGGTATTAATGTAGGTCACGAACTTGGGCATCGCAGCAATCGTTTTGAGCAATTTTTAGGCGAAATATTACTGCTAACATCTTTAGATACTCACTTTTTACCCTATCATAATGCCGGACATCATTTTAATGTAGCTACACCTAAAGATGCTGCAACCGCAAGAAAAAATGAAATAGTATATCTATTCTGGATCCGTTCTCATTTTCAAAGTTATTACCAAGCTTGGGAAGCTGAAAATAAACGATTGAAAAATTCTGACAGAAATTGGTTTCATCTACAAAACAGAATGGTTATCTATACCCTTTGCAACATACTGTTATTAGTAGGTATTTTCTTTCTCTTTGGATTAAATGCTCTACTTGCTTTTACAGCAGCAGCTGTTTTTGGAATTTTATTATTAGAAACTGTAAACTATATAGAACATTACGGACTACTACGTAAACAAAACGAAAAAGGTCGTTATGAACGTGTAAAAAGAACTCATTCATGGAATTCTGATCACAGAATTGGTATGTTAATGCTGTTTAATTTATCTCGCCATTCCGATCATCACTATAATGGAAGTAAACATTATCAACTCTTAAAATCATTACCTGAGAGTCCTCAAATGCCAACAGGATATCCAGGTATGATGCTCGTAGCTTTGGTGCCTCCATTATGGTTTTCAATAATGAATAAAAAAATACAAGATATATAACCTATGAATATTCCCGAATTGGTTCAGACGCAAAAAAATTATTTTGCAACACAACAAACCAAAGATATCTCCTTTAGAAAAAGTGCTTTAAAAAGACTACAAAAAGAGCTTATTACAAGAGAACAAGATATTATCAAAGCTTTACATGATGATTTTAAAAAATCAGAATACGAAGCTGTGATGACTGAAACTTCTATCGTACTGGCTGAGTTAAAAATGGCGATAAAAAACATATATTCTTGGAGCAAACCCAAGCGTGTATTGCCTTCTTTATTAAACTTTCCATCATCAGCAAAAATTTATAAAGAACCTTATGGTACTGTTTTAATTATTGCTCCTTGGAATTATCCGTATCAACTAGCATTTGCTCCTTTATTGGGAGCCATTGCAGCAGGAAATACTGTAATCTTAAAGCCTTCTGAACTAACACCTAACACAAGTAAAATCACCAAAGAAATCATTGAAGCTGTTTTTGATAAAAATCATGTAGCTGTTGTAGAAGGTGGTGTAACTATTTCTACAGAATTATTAGCACAACGTTGGGATTATATTTTCTTTACTGGAAGTGTACCTGTAGGAAAAATTGTTGCTAAGGCTGCGGCAAATCACCTAACTCCAGTTACTCTAGAATTGGGAGGAAAAAGCCCATCTATTATTGATGAAACTGCAAACATCAAACTAGCTGCAAAGCGTTTGGTTTGGGGGAAATTTATTAATGGTGGACAAACTTGTATTGCTCCTGATTATTTATTAATTCATAAGTCGGTAAAAGAACAGTTTATACAAGAGTTTAAGGAGGAAATTTTTAGAGCTTACGGTGAAAACCCTCAAAATTCCTTTGATTTTCCACGTATCGTAAACACTAAAAACTTTGATCGTTTAGCCATTATGCTAGAAAATGAAAAGTGTGTAATTGGCGGACAAACTGATAGAGATGATTGCTACATTGCCCCTACCTTAATTGATGAACCTAGTCTGGATAGTGAAGTAATGAAAGGCGAAATTTTTGGACCTATCTTACCTCTAATTTCCTATGAAAATGAAGTTGATATTGAAAAAATAACAGCAAAATATGATAAGCCTCTGGCTTTATATGTTTTCACCAATAGAAATTCATTTGCTAAGAAAATGATTGAGCGTTTTTCGTTTGGTGGAGGTACAGTAAATGATACTACAGTACATTTTGCTAATCATAGGTTGCCTTTTGGTGGCGTGGGAGAAAGTGGTATAGGTAGTTATCACGGAAAAAAAACTTTTGATACTTTTTCTCATCATAAAGGAGTGGTTTCTCGCGGAACTTGGCTAGATGTACCTACTAGATATGCACCCTACAAAGGAAAACTTCAGCAATTAAAAACCTTAATGAAATTAGGATAGTTTTATTAGACAAAAGATTAGTAGACATAAGAATCAAGACACCCCAAATAAATGAGTGAAAAAACCGTATCAGAAGCTGTTAACTATCGTCGTTCGGTAAGAGTGTACGACCCTGAAAAACCGATAGACACTTCCATTGTAAAAAAATGTTTAGAACAGGCGAGTTTAGCTCCTACCAGTAGCAACATGCAACTGTGGGAGTTTTATCATATCACTGATAAAGAAATTATAAAAAAAATGGCTCCATTATGCTTTAATCAAAATGCAGCTAAAACTGCTCAGCAACTAGTGGTTTTTGTGACTCGTAAAGATTTGTGGCGTAAAAGAGCCAAAGCTAATTTAGCTTTTATGGATACAGTTTTTGGTAAAAACAATCCAAAATCAGAACAACGAAGTAGAGAAAAAGTAGCACGTAACTACTACGGAAAACTAATTCCTTTCACGTATTTTGATTTCCTAGGAATTTTTGGTTGGTTGAAGTATATACTATTTTCTATTGTTGGGGTATTTCGTCCTATTTATAGAGAAGTTCGCAATAGTGACATGCGCATTGTAGCTCACAAAACTTGTGGATTAGCAGCACAAACATTCATGCTCTCTATGGCTGCTGAAGGTTACGACACTTGCCCTATGGAAGGTTCTGACACTTGGCGTGTAAAACGTTTGCTGGGGTTACCTTTTGGCGCAGAAGTTAATATGATTGTTTCTTGCGGAATCCGTAAACCCGAAGGTGTTTATGGAGAACGTTTTAGAATTCCTTTTGAGGAGGTTTATAGGGAAATTTAATTCTCTGAAAAAGGAACAAAATCATACTCTTCATCTAGATTACTGATAAAAATCTTAGAAATTCCCTCTAGAATGACCTCTGCTTTATCCTCAGAAATTAAAACACTTGTTGTGTAAATTCTTAGAGGTAATCTTGCTTCGTTAGCATAATCTACAATTATTAGATCTCCTTTTTTAGTTTCACCCTCTACTCTTTGAACTTCAAAACCAACACCAAGTTCGCCTACTTTTAGTGTTTTTAGGTTCGTTTTATACCAGCCATAATCGAAAGAAGAACTAAGTGAGTTTTTATTAATTATAATATTTTCTATGCCGTACAAATTCCATAAACAATAACGTCCCACGGAATAAAAAAACAAACACGGAACTATAATTATTGGAAGTATTAACTTAGGTTCTTCCTTAATATTAATTTTACTTAAAACAAGTGTTAAAATTACTAACACCAAACAATTAACTAATATTAAAAAAGCATTCGCTATTTTGTTAGAAACCACTCTTAAACTAACGTATACGTTTATACCATCGCTAGTGATATCGACTTCATTATTCATAGATTTTTTTTTAAGTAAAAGTATTAACTTTTTTCATATTAAGAAATTTCAACAGAAAGATCGCTTCGTTCCTCTCAATGGCGCTAAATTATTCCTTCGGTAAAAACACCAATTTATTTTTACTCTTCTTTATAGCTGCCTCATTGAGGCTCATTTTTACAAACTCACCATCTACATATTTTTGTGCTTGATCTTTATAATACGGACTAAACACATTCCCTGATTGCCCAGTTGGTAAAATTGCAATGCTATTTTCTACATCAGAAAAGTCAATAACTCTACGTGTTGAAGGCCCTCCGTGAATTTTATATACTCCTGTACTATCCAATTTAAAAATCTGGTTGTTAATCACCTCATTTCCTCCAATAGTTTCAAACGGACCTACATTAAAAAACTTTCGTAACAAACCACCTGCTTTACCAATAGCGTGTTCGTATTCCACTGAAATTACGCGATTCCACGTCCAATTATCTACATTTTCTCCTAATTGATTTTGTAAAAATGTGATGGATTTTTGAAAAGCTGTGGTAATTATTTCATTTCTAGTTTCAACTTTATTTGTTGTTGAAATATCATCCCACCAAACTGATTGTTCTCTTTTAGCCTGCTCTGCTAACACTTGATCTTGTAATTGCGTATCAATAAACAACTGAAAACTATCCCCTAATTCATCTTTATAAGTAGCAGTTAAAAATTCATATAAAAATCGATTATAAATAGTCGGAGCTACATTAGTTTTTAAATATTCTCCATCCCACTTTTCTAACACCGAATATGCTTTTTTTGCCGAAGGAGATAGTGACGATTTATCTACACTTACCAACAATTCTCTCCCGATTTCTGGAACTACAGGTGAGGTTACATCGTAAATCATTTCAGCTACATCCTCTTTCGTAAAATCGTTTTTAGGTTCTAATAACTGAACAATTCTCTTCGCTCTATCTTCAGGCTGATAGTATCCAGGATACAATTTTCCTCTTACCGAATCAGGTTGATTATTTGCTGAATACACATAATTCCAACTAGGATTTTCTGCTTGCGGATTTTCTTCAAATTCTAAATATTCTACAATTTCATCGTTACCAGAAGCTCCGTTCAAATACATTTTAGAAGATAAACTATCTCTTAACTCATATAGTTTTGCTGAGGCAAACCAACCCACATTTCCTTTGGCATCACCATACATTACATTTAGTCCTGGTGCATGTATTTTTGCAGTTCCTGTTTTAAAATCTTTCAACGAACTAGCATGCGACATTTTATACGAAGCCTCCAATAATTTATTTGGTAACTGCGTATAAATCCAGTTCATTGCCACGGGTCTATCATCAGTAATATGCTCAATTAACCCGTTCATAATTGGTCCGTGCTTACTTACTTTTACTTGATACGTGGTGTCTTTTCCTCCTTTAATTTTTATATACTTATCCCACAACTCATATTTCTTATACCCTTGAGGAGTTTTATATTCCAACGGATTTTCAGGATTGTTTTCTTCCACATAAAAATTCAAATCATCATTTGCCAACATTGTTAATCCGTAAGCATACTCTTTATTATGTCCTAATAACGGATATGGCATCAACGCTAAATTAAATCCGTAAATTTCAAAATCAGGAGTTTTTATATGGTTTTGATACCAAACTGAAGGCTGCGAAAAATTAATATGCGGATCATTAGCAAAAATCACCTTACCGTTTTTGGTTTTAGGGGGTGCAATTACCCAAGAATTACTTCCTATAAATGGAGAAACAGGTAGTTTGTCCATTATTTCACTTACTGCAATTGAAAAATCAGCATGAATTGTTTTTTTATTAGTTGTCTTATTCAGTGTTAAATTTTTATCGAAAGAATTCAACAACTCGTTAACGTATCGTTCTCCTAACTTTTCTTTTACTTCAGTAAGAAATGGATCTGTTTTATGCGCAATAGCAAAACTAAATGCCATGTAACCGAAAACATTATACACATCTTTAACTGTATAATTTTCTTTATCAAGCCCTACTAAATAAAATTCTAATGGTGTTGCTCCTTCTTCAATAAACTGATTAACTCCGTTTAAATAAGCTTCCGTTAATTTATAGGCTTCTGAATTTTTATCTAATTCTTGAATTGTTTTTTCTGCCGCTTCTTCAATCCCTAATCCAGAGAAAAATTTATCTACTCTTACCAAATCTTTTCCAAAAACTTCTGCTAATCTTCCTGCTGCAATTCTTCTGATTAGTTCCATTTGCCACAATCGGTCTTGAGCATGCACATACCCTAAAGCAGTATAAGCATCTAGTTGATTTTGTGCATTGATATGCGGCACTCCAACCTCATCATAATACACCGTAACTTTATCTGAAATATTAGCTAATGCTAACTCTCCTTTATACGTAGGATGTAAGGTTTTTGTAAATAACCAAACTCCAACACTTAGTAACACTAAAAGTAATAGAACAATTTTTAAAGACTTTTTAAATAACTTCATTAGGGATGATTTTCTTCAAAGATAACAGAATTATTATTTACTTCTCTACTCCTTAAATATGTAAAAAAAATCTTCCATTATAAATTATTTTAGAAATCTCTACAACATCAATCATAGATTGTTCGTATTTTTGATGCTTATAAAAATCATGTCAAAATGAGAAAAATTCAAATGGTTGACTTACAAAGTCAATATCAAAAAATAAAAGATACAGTTGATACCTCAATTCAAGAAATTCTGAATTCTTCAGCATATATTAACGGACCGTACGTTCATGAATTTCAAGCTGACTTAGAAAATTATCTAGACGTTAAGCACGTAATTCCATGTGCTAATGGTACTGATGCTTTACAGATAGCCATGATGGGCTTAGGTTTAGAGCAAGGAGATGAAGTTATCACTGCTGATTTTACATTTGCTGCCACTGTAGAAGTAATTGGTTTATTAAAATTAACTCCTGTATTAGTTGATGTTGAACCAGATACATTTAACATAGATATTGAAGCTTTAAAAAAAGCAATTACCCCAAAAACGAAGGCAATTGTTCCTGTTCATTTATTTGGGCAATGTGCTAATATGGAAGCTGTTTTAGAAGTTGCTAAAGAACATAACTTATTTGTTATTGAAGATAACGCACAAGCTATTGGAGCAGATTATACTTTTTCTAACGGAACAAAGAAGAAAGCAGGAACTATGGGTGATGTTGGTACTACCTCTTTCTTCCCTTCTAAAAACTTAGGTTGCTATGGTGATGGTGGTGCTATTTTTACGAATGATGATGAATTAGCGCACACGCTTCGTGGAATGGTAAACCATGGTATGTATAAACGTTACTATCACGATGTAGTTGGAGTAAACTCTCGTTTAGATTCTATTCAAGCAGCTGTATTAAAAGCTAAGCTACCTTTATTAGATAGCTATTGTGATGCTCGTAGAAAGGCTGCTGAATATTATTCAAACGCTTTTGCTAACAACCCAAATATTATCACACCAACAATTAGTGATTTTACAACGCATGTTTTCCACCAATATACCTTGAGAATTACCAATGGAAAACGTGATGAATTACATCAACATTTATTAGATAACGAAATTCCTAACGCTATCTATTACCCTGTACCGCTACATGCTCAAAAAGCATATCAAGATGACCGATATAACGAGGCTGATTTTACGATTACCAATCAATTAATTGATGAAGTAATTTCGTTACCTATGCATACAGAATTGGATGAAGAGCAATTAGCTTTTATTACGAAAACTATAAATGATTTTATTCAATAATTTGGACTGAAACCTTATGGATCAAAAAATTAAAACTTTAAAAATTATCCACCTTGCCTTAGTTGCCGGTATTACTCTTGCTTTTACCATTTTAGGTAATTTTAAGATTATGTTCGACATGGTGATTGATAATTCTTCTTTATTTTATGCTTTTATTCCTGCAATAGCTTATGTTGCTAGTAACTTTATGTTTAAAAACATGTTAAGCAAAATCCAAAAAGATGCTAGTAATGAGGAGAAATTTGCGATTTACCAAACTGCTTCTATAGTAAGATGGGCTATTATTGAAGGTGCTTGTTTTTTGATTTTAATTTTAAAACCAGATTTTTTGCTACTAGGAGTAATCTTATTAATTTATTTAATTCTCTTAGCTCCAAAAAAAGCACAAATATTCAAAATACTAGATATTAGAAACTAGTCGTTTCTTACAAAAAAACATTAAAATCACTCATTTTTGATTATTTTCAATCAATTTCGAGTGATTTTTTATTCATTTCAGTTAAAATCAGCTTTTTTACATTTCTAATTTGTGAATTGTTTACACTTCCTATTATCATATTCTTAAAATAGTACACTTCAAATTTAAGAACACATATTTATTAACTGATTTTTAATGTTTTAACATTTATTAATTGACATCACGCTTTAAGCTTTTTAGTTTTGTACCCTAATTAAATGATACTAGAATAATGAAATTGATTAAAATTAAAAGAGAAACACGTTTAGAAAAACGATTTTCAAGAAAAATGGGTAAACTTCATACTAATGTTACCTACATTAAAAAAATGTTTTTAAATATCATACCGCTTGAAACGGTACACAAATACAGAGAAACCTATTATGGTGAAGTTAAAGATTGTGAAGACTGTGTTTTAGCTAAATAATAACTTTCTTTTTCACAAAAACAAAAATCCCGTTCCTTTGGAACGGGATTTTTCTATACTATATTTTGTTTTTACTATTTATGCTAAAGAAGCTCCACTAGCTGCTACGTTTCTATCAATCTTACGCATTAAGCCTTGTAATACTTTACCTGGACCAACTTCAACAAACTCTGTACCACCATCAGCAACCATTGCTTGTACACATTGTGTCCATCTTACTGGCGCTGTTAATTGTGCTATCAAATTTTCTTTAATTTCAGCAGGATTTGTTACTGCTTTTGCTACCACATTTTGGTATACTGGGCAAATAGGTTCGTTAAAAGTAGTTTCTTCAATAGCTGCTGCTAATTCTTCACGAGCAGGCTCCATCATTGGTGAGTGAAATGCTCCTCCTACAGGTAACACTAACGCTCTTTTTGCTCCTTTTTCTGTTAACGCTGCACATGCTTTTTCAACTGCTTCAACTTCTCCAGAAATTACTAACTGACCTGGGCAATTATAATTTGCTGCTACTACTACTCCATCAATTTCAGCACAAGTATTCTCTACAACTTTATCTTCTAATCCTAAAACAGCTGCCATTGTTGATGGTTGAATTTCACATGCTTTTTGCATTGCTAAAGCACGTTTAGAAACCAATTTTAATCCATCTTCAAAAGATAGTACTCCGTTTGCTACTAATGCTGATAATTCTCCTAATGAATGACCTGCAACCATTTCTGGTTTAAAATCATCCCCTAAAACTTTCGCTAAAATTACCGAATGTAAAAAGATCGCTGGTTGTGTTACTTTTGTTTCTTTTAATTCTTCAGCAGTACCTTCAAACATCACATCAGTAATGCTAAAACCTAATATATTATTTGCTTTTTCAAAAAGTTCTTGAGCTAATGGTGAATTTTCATATAAATCTAATCCCATTCCTGTAAATTGTGCTCCTTGACCTGGAAAAATATATGCTTTCATCTATTTATTTTGTTGTTTGTTTAACGATGCAAACATACAATTTTTAAAATTACTATCTTCGTTTTATGACGGCACAACTAAAAAATCAAGCGCAACTTATTTACTTAGTTTTAGCAGCTTTATTTATTGCATCTTTAGTAACTTCGAATTTAATTTTTCAGAAGTTTTTTTATTGGGAACCATTTAATTTATTTAGTTTTGAGGTTTCCGTAGGTATTCTTCCTTATCCAATCACTTTTTTAATTACAGATATTTTATCAGAGATTTATGGGAAGAAAAAAGCCAACCAAGTAGTAATCGCTGGTATTTTTGCCTCCTTTTTTTCTATGCTTATTATTCTAGTAGCCGATTATACCCCCGCAATAAATAATTCTCCTATTGATAATGGTACATTTACAAAAGTTTTCGGATTATCTCCATTGGCCGTTTTAGCGTCAATGCTAGCTTATTTAGCTGCTCAGTTTATAGACATTCGAATATTTCATTTTTGGAAGAATCTAACCAAAGGAAAACATTTATGGCTTCGTAATAATTTCTCTACTTTTTTATCACAATTTATAGATACTTTTACCGTATTATTTTTACTAAGCTCTTTTAAAATTCTTCCTTGGAATATCTTTGGAAGCCTTTTATTAAGTGGATTTTTATTTAAAGTAATTATAGCTGCCCTAGATACCCCTATTTTATATATTGTGGTGTATTGGTTCCGAAAAAAATTCGGCTTAAAAGCTGGAGAAGAAATAACAGACTTATAACCTTGTACTACTATGTTAAACAAGTTTTTTTACAGAACTTTTAAAGAGCATTTTTCTCTTTCTGAAACCACCGCTATATACCTTAATCTGGTAGCAAACCTTGTTGTGCTTTCTCTATTAGGGTATATACTTTTTAAAGCTTTCAGATACTTTGGTAGAAAAGCTATTCGCAAAATGGCGAATAAAACATCTACAACTTTTGACGATTTACTTATTAAAAATAGAACTTTTTTAAATTTAACAAGAATTATTATTTTTATACTGATATATAATCTTCTGAAAGAAATTCTTGTTGATTTTCCTAACCTATTTACCTACGCAGAACGTATTACCACTATCGGTATTATTTTTGCCATTATCTGGTTTATCCGTAGTATTTTATTAACGGTTAAAGATTTTTTACGTACCACCGAAGCTTTTAAAGACAAACCTCTAGAAAGTTACGTTCAAATTTTTATGATTGTGTTATGGCTTATTGCTGCTATTTCATCTTTTTCAGTTTTAACAGGTAAACCTCTAATTCGTTTTTTAACTGCTTTAGGAGCTTTTTCAGCAGTCCTTTTGTTAGTTTTTAAAGATACTATTCTTGGTTTTGTATCGAGTATTCAAGTTGCGGTTAACGATACTGTTAGAATTGGTGATTGGATTACTATGGAAAAATATGGTGCTGATGGTGATGTAGTTGAAATCAATTTAACTTCAGTAATTATTAGAAATTTTGACAATACTATTTCCAGCATCCCTACTTATTACTTAACATCCGATTCGTTTAAAAACTGGCGAACAATGAATAGTTCGGGAGGTAGACGTATTAAACGAGCTATTTTGATTAAAATAAATAGTATCCACTTCCTTACCGATGAAGATATCGAGCGTTTTAAAAAGATAGAATTGATTTCCGACTACATTACAAAAAGCAGTGAAGAAGTAAAAGCATATAACGAAAAACACAATGTTGACAAGTCAGTGTTACTAAACGGTAGAAACCTAAGCAATTTTGGAACTTTTCGAATTTATTTAGATAAATACATTGAGAATCACCCCAAAATTAATCAAGACATGTTATTAATGTCTCGTCAGTTAGAGCCAACTCCTAATGGAATTCCGCTAGAGATTTATGCGTTTAGTAGAGAAAAAAATTGGGTAGATTATGAACGTGTTATGGCGAACATTTTTGATCATATTTTAGCTTCTGTAAAATATTTTGATTTGGAAGTTTTTCAAAATCCATCAAGTATTGATGTCAATAACTTGAAAGAAATACAAAAGAGTGAATAATAATACAGGTACATCTTTATGGCAAATAGCCATCCAAAAATTTAAACGTAGTAAAACAGGTATGTTTAGTTTTTGGTATATTGTTTTATGCGGATTTATTGCTGTTTTTTGCTATGTTTTAGCCCCTGATAACAGTAACTCTGCCAATCAAATGCATTTAGAAATTCACTCGAAACCTCCTGGATTTTCTGTTCAACTATTAAGTATTCCTTCAGAAGTAAAAAATCAACAATCTTGGTTTTCTATTTTTATGAAGGGAAAACAAAATTCATCAACAGAAATACCTATAAAATCATTTTCTGTTAAAAATAATCAGTTAGAAGTTATTAAATACTCCGATGGTTTACCAAAAGAGTTTCCTGCTTCCTACGAAAAGTACATTCAGCAAAAAACGTTTTATTTAGGAACTGATAAATATGGTCGTGACTTATTAAGCAGGTTATTAATTGGGGCTAGAATTTCATTTTTTATTGGGTTTATAGCTGTATTTATTTCACTTTTAATAGGAATTCCTATTGGCGCTATTGCAGGCTATTTTGGTGGAAAAATTGATGATTTTATTATGTGGGTTATCAATATCACTTGGTCTATTCCAACACTTTTACTAGTAATAGCTATTACATTGGCTTTAGGAAAAGGTTTTTGGCAGGTTTTTATTGCTGTAGGTCTAACTATGTGGGTAGAAGTTGCCCGTGTAGTGCGTGGTCAAGTAATTACTACTAAGCAGCAGCAATATGTAGAAGCTGCCAAAGCTTTAGGTTTTTCTGATTTTAGAATTATTTTCAAACATATTTTACCTAATATTTTAGCTCCTATCATTGTAATTTCCGCCGCAAATTTTGCAGCTGCTATTTTAATTGAAAGTGGACTGAGTTTTTTAGGTATTGGAGCCCAACCTCCTACTCCTTCTTGGGGTGCTATGATTAAAAATCATTATAATTATATCATTTTAGGCAAACCATTTTTAGCATTGATTCCTGGATTAGCAATTATGAGTTTAGTAATGGCTTTTATGTTAATTGGAAATACACTTCGTGATGCTTTGGATGTGAAAGCTTAAAAATTTGTAATTTCGCCTTCTTAAAATTTTAGATATGAGTTTTAGTGTACAATTTAAGACACGATGGGCAGATTTTGATGCCAACATACACATGCGTCATACCGCATACAATGATTACGCTGCTGAATTACGTTTACGTTTTTTTAAAGAGCATAATGTAACTGTTCAAGATTTCACAAAAGAAAATGTAGGTCCTATTTTATTTGAAGAGAACACCAAGTTTTTACGAGAAATTCACATGGGAGAAGACATTACTGTGAACTTAAAAGTTACTGGTTTATCTGGAAAAGGTGAACGTTGGAAAATTCAACATGAAGTTTTTAATGAAGCTGGAAAACTATCTGCTATTATTACTGTTTATGGTGCTTGGTTAGATTTAGTTAAGCGTAAATTAACAGTACCTCCTATTAAGTTTCAAGAAATTTTTAATGAAGTTGAAAAAACTGAAGATTTTAAAGAAATTTTGTTAGGTAATTAAATGAGTACTTCAAGGAAAATAAAGGTTGTTATTACCATTGTTGCTTTGCTTGTTGGCTATTGGTTACAACAAAAAGACACCAACATTTCTTCTTTAGGTTTAACTCAAACAACAAACAACTCATCTGATAACTTTAATTACTTTCCAACCTCTACAACTGGAGTCATTATAAAACATAATGGCTACCAGTTATCTTACAGTGAACAACACGAACAAGCTGAGTGGGTAGCTTATACTTTAGATAAAAGTGATATTGTTTACACCAACTATAAACGTCCGTTTTTTATTGAAGATCCTAAAGTAAAAACCAAATCTGCTGACTGGAGAAACTATAAAAGATCTGGTTATGACAAAGGACACTTATGTCCTGCTGGTGATAGACGTGCCTCTAAAAGTGCTCATGATGAAACTTTTTACACCTCTAACATTTCTCCGCAAAACCATGAATTTAACGCTGGTATTTGGAATAAACTAGAACAAAAAACTCGTTATTGGGCAAAAAAGTATAATCACTTGTATGTTGTTACTGGTGGTATTTTAGAACCTAATTTGAAAACTATAGGAAAGGAAAAAGTAAGTGTTCCTAATTATTTTTATAAAGTTTTATTAGATTATACTCAGCCTGAAATTAAAGCCATCGCTTTTTTACTTCCACATAAGGAAAGCAACAAGCCTCTATCTGATTTTGTAGTTTCTATTGATGAATTAGAACAAAAAACAGGTATTGACTTTTTCCCTGAACTTCCCGATGATATAGAAAATAAACTAGAAGCTTCTACAAATTACAAAAATTGGAGTTTTAGGTAAACCTACACACTTACTTCGCTAGGTAATATTCCAAAGTGATTTTTAAACGCTTTTGAAAACTGACTTAAATTAGAATACCCCATTAAAAAACCTGTTTCTGACACAGAGTAGTTACCTTGTTTTAAGGTTTCCATCGCTTTTTCCATTTTATTTTTTAAATGATATTTATACGGAGTTGTTCCTAAAACTTGTTTAAAAAGACGTTTAAACTTTGATAAACTCATTCCTGCTATACCTGAAAGATTGTTTAACAAAATTTCTTTTTCAGGGTTTGTATCTAATACTTTTCTTACCTTCATTAACTGCTTTAAATCATTTGGATGTATGTTTTGTTTACCTTCTTTTAAAGGTCTAGTTCCAAAACGAATAAATAAATAATCAACTATTTGTATAATATTAGAAATTGATGTTAACCTATTATCTTGGTTTAAATCAATTTTCTTTAATAACTCTTTGAGTTTATAATCTAAATTTTCCGATAAATATATAGGGCTTTCACAACTAAAAAAACCTCTTAAACTCTTATGATCGTCTAATACGTTTTTAAACAACCATTCTTTAGAAATAAGAATATTAAAAGCTTTTATTCTTTGGTTTTTAGGCAGTAATGCTTTTGATGCTGTGGTAGAAGAACTCAATACCATATTTACATTTTCAAAACTTTGCCTAAATGTTTTTCCTTCTGCACATCTTATTATTTCTGTATCGGACAAATAAAAATCAACTAAATAAAAATCATTTGTGTTTTTAGGTATTCGAAATAAACCTATTTCATCATGCAAAGTATAATCTATTTGTTGCGCCCATAAACCTTCTTGCACTTCTATATATTTCATTTTTCCTTTACCTAACTCTTCTTTAAGAGTAAGCTCAGTTCCTTTGATTTCTATAGGTAATGTTTTACCTAACTCTGCAAAAAAATCTTTGGGTTGTGCAAGTTGATATTTTATTATTCTTTCCTTCATTTACTTATATGACGATCTCTAACACCAAAAATAATTATTTTAAAACAATCTCTTTTATAAAAAAAGAAGTGCCATAAGTTTTAAAACTCTATGACACTTCTAAAAAACCACAAACTTATATCCCTATTTAGTAGTAGGTTTTAAAGAGTTTAAATTATTAACAATCATATATTCTAACAACACCTCTTTGGGGTAATTGTCAAACAAATTATCAGCATCAAACAAACGACGTTCTAAATCACTTAAATATAATTTGCTAAATAATTCAAGATCTACATCTGGTCTTATTTCTCCATTACTTTTAGCTTCTTCAAGTAACTTCATTACATCTGTTGAAACTACATCTTTAGTAATTTCTTTATAAGCATCGTACGCATTAGGGTAGTACTTTTTTAACCCGAAAATAAATGACGGTTTAAATTTAACTACGTACTTAAAAATTACTTCATAAACTGCTATTACCTTATCTAAAGCTAATTCATTAGAATTAAGAATAGGTTCAACATCAATTTTAAATTCATTTATTAGCGCTTTGATACTTTCTATAATCAATTCTTCTTTGGACGAAAAACAAGTATAGATTGTTTTTTTAGATATTCCGAGTAATTCGGCTATTTCATCCATTGTAGTATGTTTACTACCAAAAGCTATAAACTTTTCTTTAGCTACATCGATAAGTTTTTTCCTATTACTCATAATAAAACGATCTTATTTCCAACCGCCTCCTAATGCTTCATATAAATTCACTACACTTAATAACTGATTTAATTTGTTATTAATAACATTTAACTCAGCATTCAATGCACTTTCTCTTGCAGTTAATAAATCCAAGTAGTTTGCATATCCGTTTTTCAATAATTCTTCAGAGTTTACTTCTGCTCTACGCAACGCTTCAACTTCATTTTTTCTATACTCAAACTTCTCTGTTTCTGCGTTATAATCAAAAAGCGCATTAGAAACCTCATTTCCTGCTGTTAGCAATATTTTCTTAAAGTTTAACAACGCTTGTTCTTGTTGTGCTTTTGCTACTTCGTGTTGTGTTCTAATTTTTTTTTGATTGAAAATTGGTTGAGTTAGTCCGCCCACAATATTAGCAAACAACGAATTTGCACTTATCAACTCATCTAACTCTAAGCTTTGAAAACCACCATTTGCAGTTACGGTTAACGATGGATAAAAGTTACTTTTTGCTACATTGGTCATTTCAAAAGCATTGATTAAACCATATTCAGCAGCCATTACATCTGGTCTATTACTTAATAATGTAGCCGGTATGCCAAGGTTAATAGCTGCATTAAGCTCTTGCTGATCTAACTTACTTCTTTCAATAACTACAGAAGTTCTACCTAACAATAGATTTAACGTATTTTCTGCTTTAAAGATTGCTGCTTCTAAATCAACTTTTAAAGCTTTTGCTTTATTATACTGAGCTATATTCTGATCTACAGCAACCTGTGTTACTTGTCCAGCATTTTTCAGTTCTTTAATGGTACTTACACTACTCTCTCTAGTTTCAATAGTTTGTTCAGTAATTTCTAACTGAGCATCTAATGCTACTAACTGATAATAGGTTGATGCTATAGCTGAAACTAATTTTGTTTTAACCGCTTGGTGAGCTGCAACACTTTGTAAATAACCTGCTTTTCCTGCTCTTTTATTACTACGTATTTTTCCCCAGATATCTGCTTCCCATGAAAGATTAGCTGCTAAGTTAAATTGATCAAAATGATCAATATCTAAACCTGAAGCTTCTATTTGTCTTCCTACCTGACTACCTTTTGAAAAATAATTTCTTGACACAGAGCCGTTAGCACTTAAAGTAGGTAAATACCCTGCTTTACCTTGTTTCATATAAGCCTCAGCAGCTGCCATTTGTTGAATAGCCACACGAATATCAAGATTGTTTTGAAGCCCTTCATCAATATATTGCTTTAAATGAGCATCAGTAAACATATCTTTCCAAGACACATCTGCCATTGAAAGACTATCTTGTGGTAAATTATCGGTACGATACAAGTGTTCTGTTTCTTTTAGCTTAGGACGAGCGTAGTCTTTTGCTACAAAACAACTTTGTAAGGTTGTAGCCATTACGACTATAACCAAGGTTTTATTTATAAGTTTCATAATTAATCTTCTTTAGTTTCAACAACAGCTGGTTTACTTGATACTTTTTCTTGTAACCATTGGAAAAGGATGAATAAAATAGGGATTACAAATACTCCTAAAATTGTACCAATTAACATTCCTCCTGCTGCTCCTGTTCCGATAGAATTGTTTCCTTCTGCTCCTACTCCTTTTGCTAATACTAATGGCATTAATCCCAAAATAAAAGCAAATGATGTCATTAAAATCGGACGTAAACGTGCTTTTGCTCCATGAATAGCTGCATCTACTATACTTTCACCATTTTTCCTTCTTTGCACTGCGAATTCTACAATAAGAATTGCATTTTTTGCCAAGAGTCCTACCAGCATGATCAGTGCAATTTGGAAGTAAATATTGTTTTCTAAGCCCATTACTTTTGTTGAGAAGAATGCTCCGAAAACCCCTAAAGGTAACGAGAAGATTACTGCTAATGGTAAAATATAACTTTCATATTGCGCTGCTAGTAAAAAGTAAACAAAAACAAGAACTAATAAGAAAATTACAACTGTTTGGTTACCCGCACTCACCTCTTCACGAGATAAACCAGAATAAGCAACATCATAATTACTTGGTAAGTTTTTAATTTCTTCGTTTACAATAGCTATCGCATCACCTGTACTATATCCTGGGTTTGCTGCTCCGTTAATTTTTGTTGAGTTATATAAGTTAAAACGTGTTACTGATTGTGGACCATACACTCTTTTTAATTTTACAAACTGTGTTATTGGAGCCATTTCTCCACTACCCGTTTTTATATACAATTCATTTAATGAATTAGCATCGCTACGATCTTCTGGTAATGCTTGAACATATACACGGTATTGTTTACCAAACCTTGCAAAGTCAGCTGCATAAACCCCTCCAATATATCCTTGTAAGGTTGAGAAAATACTACTTATAGAGACTCCGTATTTTTTAGCTAACGGTACATCAATATCTAATTCATATTGAGGATATTTTGTATTGAATGATGATTGCCCATACTGAATTTCTGGATGTTTCATCAAATTCCCAATAAACTGTTGTGTTGTCTTATCTAAATCTTCAAAACTTCCTCCTGATTTATCTAATAAGTTTACTTCAAATCCTCCTGAAAGACCAAAACCTGGAATACTAGGTGGGGCGAAGAAAATAATATTAGCATCAGGAATTGTAGCTGCAACACCAAACAGTTTACCAATAATAGCATTAGCTGATTGATCATCTGCCCCTCTCTTATCCCAATCTTCTAACTTCACGAACCCTAAACCGTAATTGGTTCCTGCTCCACTAATTAAACTTCTACCATTAATTACCGTTACTCCTCTAACACCAGGAATTTCTTTTGCTTTCTTATACATTTCCTGTGTTACCACATTTGTTCTATCCATAGAAGCACCTGCTGGTAACTCTACGTTCATAAAGATAATACCACGATCTTCACTAGGAACAAATCCTGTAGGCGTTGTATTAGCAGCCCACCAAATTCCTACTCCTGAAAGAACTAATATTAATCCTGTTACCCATTTATTTTTATATAAAAAGGCTAATGATCTTCCATAACGTTCTGTCGTAGCATTGAATCCTGCATTAAATCGGTCATAAAACTTTTGTAAAAAGCTTTTGTTTTCATCTTCATGATCATCGTGCCCCTTTAAGAATAAAGCACACAACGCTGGACTTAACGTTAATGCATTTACTGCCGAAATTAAAATTGCCACAATAAGCGTAATACCAAACTGCTCGTAGAATACCCCTGTTGGTCCTTGAATAAAGGTTACAGGAATAAATACCGCTGCCATTACTAAAGTAATCGAAATAATTGCTCCTGAAATTTCATGCATTGCATCTAAGGTAGCTGCTTTTGCATCTGTAGCTCCTTCATCTATTTTAGCGTGCACTGCTTCAACAACTACGATTGCGTCATCTACCACAATACCAATTGCTAATACTAATGCGAATAATGTTAACAGGTTAATCGAATATCCGAATAAGTTTAAGAAAAAGAACGTACCTACAATTGCTACTGGTACTGCAATTGCCGGAATTAACGTTGATCGGAAATCTTGTAAGAAAATAAATACTACTAAGAACACTAATAAGAAAGCTTCTATTAACGTATTTCTTACCTTGTTCATTGAAGCTGTTAAGAAGTTATTTGTATCGTAGTTAATCTCGTATTTAATCCCCTCAGGAAAATCTTGTGATAAACGATTTAATTCTAACTTAATATTTTCAATAATTTCTTGTGCGTTAGATCCTGCTGTTTGATAAACTCCCATGTTTACAGAAGGGTGTCCTTCAGTAAAACCAAAAGAATCGTATCCTTGTGCATCTAATTCAACCTTAGCTACATCTTTTAATCGTAAATACTCTCCGTTATCTAATGCTTTTATAATGATATTTTCGTACTGATTTTCTGTTTTAAAGCGTCCGCTATATTTAATATTGTACGAAAATGCTTGTCCGTCGTTTTGTCCTAATGAACCTGCAGAAGCCTCTAAACTTTGCTCTCTTAAAGCAGCTGTAACTTCGGTTGGAACTAGATTATACGCTGCTAATTTTTCTGGTTTTAACCATATACGCATAGCGTAATCTTGGTTAGAAAACACGTTTACATTACCTACACCATTTACCCTTTGAAGTGCTGGTATAACGTTAATTTTTAAATAGTTTTGAACAAAAGTAGCGTTATAATTTTCGTTTTCAGAATATACTGATAAGAACATTAACGCCGATGTTTGTTGCTTTTGAGTTGTTACCCCTGTTTGAATTACCTCTTGTGGTAATAAAGGGTTTGCTCTAGCAACACGGTTTTGTACGTTTACTGCAGCAATATCTGGATCAGTATTTTGATCAAAATATACTGTAATGTTTGCTGTACCATTATTGGATGCAGAAGAAGTCATATAAGTCATTCCTTCTACCCCGTTAATTTGTTCTTCTATGGGAATAATAACACTTTCTAAAATGGTTTCAGCACTCGCACCAGGATAAACTGCATTTACCTGAATGGTAGGCGGTGCAATATCTGGATATTGTTCAACAGGTAAGGTTGTGTACCCTAAAACACCCAGAATAACTATGATAATCGAAATAACGGTAGATAATACCGGTCTTTCTATAAATGTTTTTAACATAATTTACTGATCTAAAATATTATTGAAATAGGGGTTTAATAGGCTTTACAATACTATCGAAAGCCACCTTTTGTGGTTGAACAGGCATTCCATTTCTTAACTTACCAATACCTTTAACTACAATTAAATCGTCCTTTTTTATACCTGATCCAACAACATATAACATTTCGCTTTTATCTTTAACAGTAATTAAAGTTGAATTTGCTGTATTGTTTTCTCCAACGCTATAAACGTACGTTTGTCCTTGTTGCTCATAAGTAGCTGATTTTGGTACTACTAAAGCTTCTTTATACAATTTAGGTATTTTAATTGTTCCACTATTTCCATTAGTTAATAACCTGTTAGGATTATCAAAAACAGCTCTGAAACTCACTGTACCTGTTTTAGCATCAATTTGACCTGTAACAGTTTCAATTGTTCCTTTTTCTTCATAAGCTTGCCCGTTAGCTAAAACTAATTCTACCTCAGGAAAATTCTTAATTTTTTCTTGTAGATTTTTACCTTCTGTTTGCTGAAGAAAATTTAAATATTCTGTTTCATTCATAGAAAAGTATGCAAACACTTTTTTAATACTTGCTACTGTAGTTAACGGTTTTGCACTAGTAGCACTTACAAGAGAACCTTCTCTGTAAGGAATTGCTCCTACATAACCATCTACAGAACTTCTTACTGTAGCATAACCTATATTTGCCACCACACTATTATAAGCACTTTTAGCTTGCGCCAACTTTGCTTTTGCCGTTTCTAATTGAACTGGACTTATAATATTTTTTTCTACTAAAGGCTTTAGTTTTTCTACCTCAACCTGCGCAGCATTAACATTTGCTTTTGCTGCTCCTGCATCTTGGCTTAACGATTGTGTTTCTAGTTTGAATAAAGCTTGACCTTTTCTTACTTTTTGCCCTTCATCTACCAAAACTTTTTGGATATAACCTGAAACTTTAGCTCTTACCTCACTATTAACAGTACCTTCAATAGTTGTTGGATAACTTGTATATGCTGTAACATTTTTTTGAGGAACAGCTACAACTGCTAAAGGCAAAGCTCTTTGTTGGTTGGCAGCCTGTTGTTGCTCTTTCTTACAGCTTGTAAAAGCCATAGCAACAATACCAAGCATGGTAATACCGTATATTCTCGTTTTTTTCATTTTTTTATAATTAGTGTTTGTGGTTTACAATTGTTTCTTTCAATTTGATAATAGATGTTATTGCTCCATCTAAAAATTCGATAAAGCTATCGTGAAAACCTAATTCAAATTGGTTTTCTTCTTCTAAAGTTTCATTAGCTTCTTCTTTATAAGCCTTTATTTCTATATGTAATTGCTTCTCTCCTTTCCATTCTTCAACCATGTCACTAATCCCCTGAAGCATTGTATCTTTATTTAAAACAAAATACTTTTTTCTATCTCCTGTCTTAGTAAAGTAATTCACCTTTTTTAAATCTTGTAAGTGGTTAAGGTGTGTTGATATTGTGCTTTTACTCGCGCAAAGACCAGACACCAGATCTTCAAAAGTTGTCCCTTGTTTTCCTGTTAAAATGATATGTGAAAAAATTCTTGCTGCTACAGGAGCCATTTGTTCTTTTTTCTCTATAAAGATCCCTAGCTTTTCAACTAATTCACATTTTCTCTTTTCTACTTGATTCATCTTCATTTAAAAATTTACTCTGCAAAGATAAGTTTAGTTCGGAACAAACCGAACTAAACGAAGTTAAAAAATTGTTAAATAGTTTTTTAACAAGGATGATATGTATTTGTTTTCAGTGTTTTACTTCACTGCTTTTAAAAATAAGATTGTTTCTACCCCTTCTTTATTGTAAAATTTTAGTGAATCGCCTTTGACTTTAAAACTAACTGAATTCTGTAACATTTTAAGATAATCAGCACCAACTTGCATATCTCTACACATTTTTTGTGTAGCTGCTATGTGCCCTATTTCAATTTTACTTTCTGAAATTTTATTAATCTGCGCTGTATAATCGTTACATCCATTATTTCCAGACAATATCATTTCATCTAATGAAATATTTATACGAGGAGTTTTTACCATTCGATTAATCGGAGCTCCTTCTATTCTAGTAGCAATCCAATTTCCACCCAACGAAACTTCTGATTCTTTTTTAGCTGATTTTGTGAAAGATACGATTTTTTTTCCTTCTTTATTAAAGAAAATCAAGTTGTTCCCTTTAATTAAATAGGTGTTTATTTCTCCTAAAGCTTTATTATAACTATTGGCAACATCCATTATAAAACACGATCTTCTAGTAGTTGCCACGGTTCTAATTTTTAAACTTTGCGAGGTAACATTTGATATTTGACCAGTATAATTATTACAGCTATCATTTCCTGAAACTCTATTTTTATTTAAGTCAATCGATAAACTTGGAGCATTTGTTGTTTCATTAAACTCTCTATTAAACAAACTTGTAACATTCCATTCTCCAGCTAAATAAGTTCTGATGTCTACATGACTCTCAATTTTTTCAATAAACGTATACTTTAAACTAGAGGCATCTGCTGGTACATCTTTAGGGTTTAATCGTTCTACTCTCACTTTTATTTTCTGAAGCATTCCTTCTTCAAAAGTAAATCCTTCAATAGGGGCATAAAAAAATTCCCAAGTCGCATCCGCAATATTATTTCCTTTATAAATATTTAAGCAATTCATCTTGCCAGCACCAGCACTACATTCTGTTTTTATACCACTTACCCAAAATACCTCTTCTGTATTTTTTGTATTCTTTAAACTACCACATGATTGCAACACTAATGAAACAATTATTGGTAAAAACAAACTTACTTTTTTCATCTTACTTATTTTATTTACAGTATTAATAATCTTTACAAAATTAAGCCTCGAAAAACCATACAACTACTCCTCAAGGATTATCAATTACCCCCAAACGTTCAAAAAGTAAACTGACATGAAAACAACTTTTATTAATTAATTGTACAGACTCTGCAAAATGGACTGAAGAAGAACATCAACTAAACCGTAGATCTATGTTTATAATTAAGGAATAATTCTTTTTTACAAAATAGGTGCTAACAAACGAGCTACTCTTTCTGCAAATCTTATAAAAATAGACCTGCTATTCCACTGCTTTACATCTATTTTTTCACTGTGTTTTAAATCTTCTAAAAAAGCTTCTTTTAACTGAAGAGCTAGTTCTTTATCATAAACCAAAGCATTAATTTCAAAATTGAGCTCAAAACTACGTTCATCTAAGTTTGCAGTTCCTACGGAGCTAATTAACTCGTCAAAAACCATAGTTTTTGCATGTACAAACCCTTTTTTATATCTATATACCTCAACTCCAATCTCTAACACTTCTTTATAAAAAGAATTAGACACTCCGTTTACCAATTTAGAATCTGAAACACTGGGTACTAATAATTTTATATTCACTCCACTTAAACTAGCAATTTTAAGCGCATCTAAAAAAGACGCTCTTGGAACAAAATAAGGCGTAGTTATCAGAATTTCTTTTTTTGATAATAAAATTGCTTGAATGAGCGCATACATTATATCTGGGTGATCAGAATCTGGTCCGCTAGAAATTACCTGAACTAACTGAGTATGCTCGCTTGTTATTTTTTGTTTATCTATAGGGAAAAGTTCTTCTTCTACGATAACATTTTGATCAGCACAAAAGTTCCAATCTGCTAAAAAAACACGTTGTAAGTTCAACACAGCCAACCCTTCAATTTTTATATGTGTATCGCGCCAATAACGATTGAACTTATTAGGATTTATATACCTTTCTGAAACATTAATTCCTCCTATAAAACCAACTTGACCATCAACAACAATAATTTTTCTATGGTTTCGATAGTTGATTCTGTTTGCTAACAGTAACCATTTTATTTTATAAAAAGGATATGCTTCAACGCCACATTCAATTAAAGAATCTACGAATGATTTACGAATATCTTTACTTCCAAAATCATCATATATAAAACGTACTTTTACACCTTCAGCAGCTTTTTCTTTTAAAACATCACCTATCTGTTTTCCTATAGCATCGTTTTGGTAGATATAATATTCAATATGTATATGGTTTTTAGCTGCTTTTAATGCTTTGATAACTTCAGGAAATTTGTGCTCTCCGTTTAGTAACAAACTAACTTTATTATTACTTGTTAAAACATTTTCTTGATGTATAAACTTAGAAAGATTGTAAAAGTGTTTTAGTTGAACTTTTGATGTTGATAACGTTTTCTTTGTGTAGTTTTTAAGCTGTTCTTTAAGTTCTATAAAAATACTCTTATCTACTTCGAGTTTTTTATTGTAGAGCTTATAGGTTCTATGGTTTATACCTACAGTTAAGTAAATAATTATTCCTCCGACAGGAAAAAAGATAAGTAAAAATAAGTAAGCTATTGCTTTAGGTGGTGTTGAGGTATTGATGATAATAACCGCAACGGTAAGAACAATAGCTATGTATAGAATTAAGAGTAATGTTGTGAGCACAATATAAATACCTTTTGGTTAAAGATATTTAAAATATCATAAATCCTATACTTAGCTATAAAAAAAGTAATTTATCCTTAATTAACAACCTCAATTACATCTTTATAAGGTCTTCTCGATTTTGGCATAACTTCAGGCTGATAACGATCATCTTCTGCTCTGTATCCTACTGATAATGCAAAAAGAGGTTTGTAAGCTGACATTCCTAAAATATCCATATACTTTTCAGGTTCTATACCTTCCATAGGGGTAGAATCTAACCCTAATGCGATAGAGGTACTCATAGCAACTCCTAACGCAATGTATACTTGTTTTGCTAACCACACTCGTAAATCATTTTCTGGTATGTTATCTTTTATATTATTATACCAGTCACTATGAGCTGTTGGTAGCTCTTTATCAACTACTTTTTGAAAAGCATCTAAATCTTCTGCCACACTAAAAACGATTAATAAATCTGCTTGATTTACTTTTTCTGTGTTATGAAGTGAAGCATCCGCTAGTTTACTTTTTATTGCTGTATTTTGTACAAACGTAAATTTCCACGGTTGAATATTAATAGACGAAGGTGCTAAATGTAATACTTCTTTTAACTCCTCTATCTTTTCTTGTGGTATTCTTTTACTACTATCGTATTTTTTGGTTGCGTAGCGTTTTTTAGCTAATTCTGATGGTTTCATAATTCTTGTTTTTAAACATTTATTATCTTCTACTACATACTCTAACAGGAACTAATTGTTGTTTTTGTGTCAGAGTATTTACTCTTAACAAGACACTCTCTATCTTACTTAAAAGATTCATTATTGTTTTCATACTCATTTTATCCAATAGACTATAATTACTTTACAAATTTACTTCTTATAACCTCTTAATCAATACCCTTAAAAACCTAAACACTACTCCTAAAAGTATATTTTAACCTACTTACCCTTTTTTAAAAATACTTCTGCTAATAGTTTTTGCGATTTTAGTCGTGCCTTGTGATTACCTGTAATAGTTTGCAACATAATTTCATCAGTTCCATAAACTTCAGCTATTTGAGTTAACCAACCGTATAATTTTTCAGGAGTACTTGCTAAAACTTTTGGTGGTTGTTTCGGGTCTATTAATTCTTCTGGTTTCTTAAACCTATCCCCTAGTAATTCTAAAGCAGTATCTTCATCCTCAAGCAAACTTTGAGTATCTGCCTTTGTTCTTAAACGATGTTCAAATAATTGAAAAGGAGCAGTCATTCGATGCGCTTCTTTTTCAGTTTCCGCAGCAAAAACATTCAACGCTAACATTAATTGTGGTTTTCTGCTTCCCGATTCGTGCGCTATTGGTTTGAAATTTTGATGGTAATGCTGAGCTATTCCGTAAGACATTGTAGGGTTGATAAAACCTGCAAAAGCATAACGCAAACCTAACTCGGCAGCAGCATTAGAACTCCAAGGACTAGACCCTAACAACCAAAACTCAGGAGTAGTGCCATTGTGATGTGACTTTATCTCAGAAAAAGGATTTTCAGCATCAAAATCTTGATTCATCCAATGCAACAATTCTATCAACTGATCTGCTGAATCATTTATGTTTTGACGATATACAGATCGATGTCGTTGCAATGCCATATCCACTATTTGTCCTCCAGTAGCCCTTCCAATTCCCATGTCTATCCTTTTAGGAAACAATTCTTCCAAACTATTAAAAGTTTCTGCTACTTTAAACGGACTATAGTGGTTTAACAAAACAGCTCCTGAACCTACTTTGATATTCTTAGTTTGCGCTGCAATAAACGGAATCATAACTTCTGGTGTACGTCCTGCTCCTGTTCCTGCCGCATGATGTTCAGCTACCCAAAAACGAGAAAACCCTAACGCATCTGCTTGTTGTGCTAATTCTAAACTATTCATTAAGCTCTGGTGTCTGTCTCCATTCTTTGGCACGATAGATAAATCTAATACTGAAAGCTTCATAATTTTATACTAAAAAGATTAATAGCACAAATTTACTCTCATTACCCCTTCTTATATACCCTTAAAAGCCTAAACACTACCCCTAAAAGATCAGCTAAAGGATTATAAACACCACTTTTTCAGCCCCTTATTTATTTCTAGATTTTAAAATAAAAATATTTTCTCAAAAAATGTGCAGATTTTGTACAAGTATAAAAACAAAAAAAGCCTTAACTCTTTACGAATTAAGGCTTTACTATTTCTATTTGTACGGGCGGAGAGACTCGAACTCTCACACCTCACGGCACTAGATCCTAAGTCTAGCGTGTCTACCAATTCCACCACGCCCGCGTACTTTGAATTTGTGGATGCAAATATAAACATTACTTGCAAACTACCAAGAACAAGTATACTATTTTTCTTATTTTTGAAGTTCATTAATATTCAACCCATGCAAAACGTAAAAGAATACATAGCTCAACATAAAGATCGATTTATTAATGAGCTTATCGATTTATTGAAAATTCCATCAGTAAGTGCAGATCCAGCTTACAATCAAGATGTATTAAATACTGCTGATGCGGTAAAAGAAAGCTTAGAAAAAGCAGGATGTGATAAAGTAGAGATTTGTGAAACTCCTGGATATCCTATTGTTTATGGAGAAAAAATAATTGATCCTAACTTACCTACAGTTTTAGTTTACGGTCATTACGATGTACAACCTGCTGACCCTATCGACTTATGGACTTCTCCTCCTTTCGAACCAGTTATTAAAAAAACAGACATACACCCTGAAGGAGCTATTTTTGCTCGTGGTGCTTGTGATGACAAAGGGCAAATGTATATGCATGTAAAAGCATTAGAATACATGACACATACAGGAAATTTACCTTGTAATGTGAAGTTTATGATTGAAGGTGAAGAAGAAGTTGGTTCTGAAAGCTTAGCGTGGTTTGTTCCTAGAAACAAAGAAAAGTTAGCCAATGATGTGATTTTAATTTCTGATACGGGAATGATTGCTAACGACATTCCTTCAATTACTACTGGTTTACGTGGATTAAGTTATGTAGAAGTTGAAGTAACGGGACCTAATAGAGACTTACATTCAGGTTTATATGGAGGCGCAGTAGCAAATCCTATTAACATTTTAACACAAATGATTGCTTCTTTACATGATGAAAACAATCATATTACCATTCCTGGTTTTTACGATAAAGTAGAAGAGTTATCTCGTGAAGAGCGTGATGAAATGGCAAAAGCACCATTCTCATTAGAAGATTATAAAGCTGCGTTAGATATTGATGATGTTCACGGAGAAGCTGGTTATACTACGAACGAACGTAACTCTATCCGCCCTACTTTAGACGTAAACGGAATTTGGGGAGGATATACTGGTGAAGGAGCAAAAACTGTGATTGCTTCAAAAGCTTATGCAAAAATATCAATGCGTTTAGTACCAGGACAAGAATGGGAAGAAATTACTGAATTGTTCAAAAAACATTTTGAGAATATCGCTCCAAAATCGGTTAAAGTAGAAGTAAAACCTCATCATGGAGGGCAAGGATACGTAACACCTATTGACAATATTGGCTACCAGGCTGCAAATAAAGCCTACCAAGAAACCTTCGGGGTTACTCCTATTCCACAACGTAGTGGAGGAAGTATTCCTATTGTTGCTTTATTTGAACAAGAATTAAAGAGTAAGACTATTTTAATGGGATTCGGATTAAACTCAGATGCAATTCACTCACCCAACGAGCATTTTGGAGTATGGAATTACCTTAAAGGAATTGAAACCATTCCATATTTCTATCAGTATTTTACTGAGTTATCTAAATAATAACACAAAAAAGTCATTACAATTGTAATGACTTTTTTTATAAAGATATATACCAAGTGGTTCTAAACCACAACGAATTCTTTTTTGGTGTATCTAGCAATTTTCCTAAACGATAGTCAAGACCAAACTCTAGTTTGTCTTTTTTAGAAAGCTGGTATCCTAAATATGGAGATAATCGTACCTCTAAATCTTCTTCATTAAACTGCCACAAATATTCATTTGACAACTTTACATACCATTCTTTAACATCAACTTTATCCCCTGACAATGCTTTTTCTAAAGAGGCTCGATAACGAGTTCTGTATTGAGGTTTAGCTCCTGATTCAAAAAATTGTTCAAAACCAAAGCGATGCCCTAATTTAAGTGCATCAAAACTTTGCACTAAATTAAAATGTTGAACTGCCCGATGAATAACATTATCCTCTTTAAACCGGAGGATATACCCTACATTAAAAGACTTATTCACATCTGATTTTATTGAAAAAATACTAGAAACATCTACTAAACTATGAGAAAAAGTAAACTCGTCTTCATAAAAAACTTCCCTTGCCTCTATACTATTTACCCACTTTGTAGTTGAAGATGTTTTTGCTGATACCACTACTTTAGGTAACCAACCTGATGTAAAACTTGTTTGCCCCTTAACCGACACTACAAACAATACAAGTACTAAAAATACAAGTTCCTTTTTCATTAGAATTCTAAATTTAGTGAATTAGACGGGGTAAACTTTAATTGTTTTACAATTGTTCCGTCAGGGTTAATAAGTACTTCATATAAACTTGTAGATTGTGTTTTTCTTCCTTTAAGTACTATTTCATAAAGCGTGTCTATTTTATATTCTTTATCACCGTTAATCAGCCCTTTCAATGTTTGCTCATCCGATTTCCATTGAACTTGAATTTTCCTTATCGTAAACTTTTCGAATTCATTCTTTAATGAATTTTCAATATTCTTTCTAATAGATGGTTCTATCTCCTTCCATTTAATCTTCTTTTCAACATCTAGCATATTACCTTTTATATCAAATTCTATACTGTACTTATAACTATTTTTATAAGACTTTGCTTCAATCGCTTTTCCATCTTGACTTTCTTCCATGTACCATTTTACTTTTTTATCAAACTTACATTGTTTAATAAAATTTTGTGCTTTTAACGGAACTTCTTCTAATGAAATTCGAAACTCACGCTCAAATTTTTCTTGAGAAAACCCCGAAAACACACAGAATAACAAAAGTGTTATTATAAATCTCATACTTTATTTTTTTCTTCAAAATAACAAATATTTACCTGTTACTTAGATAAGGAATTTATTAATTCTTTATTAAAAAAACACTCTACACTTGTAGAATTAAAAATTATTTCTACATTTGTAGAGTTAATTCTAATTTTGTAGAAATGCAATTATCAAAAACCGAAGAACAAGTAATGCAATACTTATGGAAGCTAAAAAAAGCTTTTATGAAAGATATTTTAGCTGAATTTCCCGAACCGAAACCTGCAACAACAACTGTTGCCACCTTATTAAAAAGGATGAAGGATAAAGGTTTTGTAGATTATAAACTATACGGAAAATCAAGAGAGTATTTTCCTATGGTTAAAAAATCAGATTACTTTTCGAAGCATGTAAACGGATTAATTAAAAACTTTTTTAACAATTCTGCGAGTCAATTTGCTTCATTTTTTACTGAAAAAACGGATTTATCGGTTTCAGAATTGGAAGATTTAAAAAAGATCATCGATCAGCAAATTAAAAAGCAACAATAATGATAACGTATTTTATCAAATCAGGAATTTGTTTAGCGTTGTTGCTTGCCTTTTATCACTTGATATTAGAGCGAGAAAAAATGCATCAATTCAACCGATTTTATCTGTTGGGTAGCGTGTTGTTTTCCTTTTTAGCTCCATTGTATAAAATATATATTGAAGTTACCCCACAAGCTTCCGAACTATTTGTTCCAATGATTGTTGACAGCAACACGGCAACAGAGATTGTTACTTCTCAAACACAAGAAATAGATTATATGCTATATCTAGCCTTTGCTTATACAATAATTGCTTTGATTCTTTTGGTTCGCTTTATAAAAAATCTGGTTAGCATTTATCTCAAAATTAAACATCATCAAAAAATTAAAAAAGAAAAAGCTACCATCATCTTGGTTGATGACCCTATTAGTCCACATACATTTTGGAACTACATTTTCATCAACAAAGAAGAGTACAATTCAAATAAGATTGAAACTGAACTTTATACACATGAATTAACACATGCCTTACAAAAACACACATTTGATGTATTACTTATTGAGTTTTTACAGGTGATGTTTTGGATAAACCCTACGTTTATATTCCTTAAAAAAGCTATTAAATTAAACCATGAATTTTTAGCTGATAACAAGGTAATTACAATTCATAAAAATACTACCGAGTACCAATATTTACTATTAAATAGAGCTGCTTGGAACAACGATTATTACTTGGCCAGTAATTTGAATTATTTATTAACTAAAAAAAGATTACTAATGATGACAAAACAAAGTTCTCGAACCAAAATCTTACTAAAAAAACTGGCAGTAATACCGGTACTAGCAGGATTTACATTACTTTTTGCCGAAAGAGTTGAAGCCTATGAAAATAATGATAAGTTGATAGACTCTGAAATTATACAAAAGGAACTTCCAAAAGAACAAATAACTAATAACTCTTCTTCATTAGAAGATATTAAAAACAAGCTCAATCAGGCAAATTCTCTGAAAATGAGTTTTGCAGAAAAAAAAGACACTTTTAATATAGGTTTAGCGAATGGAGAACAATTAAAAGTCTGGGAAGATAGAGTTACTGACTACAATAAACTAAACAAAGAATATGAGGAACTTAGAAATCAAAAACCTCATTATATTAAAAGTTCTGACGAAAGACAAAAACGATTAAATGACTTGTTCTCTAAATTGGGGTCTTTATATTTTAACCTACCAAAAACTGATAAAACAAAAGTAAAAAGACCTGTAAACCCACATAACCCTTACGTTAGATTAAAAAAAGATGGTGAAGTTTACTATAAATTAAAAAGTGAATTAACTAAAGAAGATAAAAAGTTACTTCCACCTCCTCCTCTAGCTAATAATAAAACTAAACACACATCTGTAAAAAGTGACTCAATACCAAAACTAAAAAGAATAGTTAACGGTAAGAAAGGAACATTTACCTACACAACAAAAGGTGGTAGAGAAATTACTAAAAAGATATCTGAATTAACTGAAGAAGAAAAGAAAATACTACCACCACCTCCACCTCCAGTTAAATTAAAACAGAAGACTTTATCTAATAAACTATTCCAAGATTTTAAAAACACTAAAAAGTATGCCATTTGGATTGACGGAAAAGCAGTTAACAACAATGTTTTAAATAGTTATAAAAACACCGACTTTTATAACTACACTGGAAGTTTTGTTCACAAAAATGCAAGAAGTAAGCGTTTTCCTCAAGAGTATCAATATCAGTTAAACACAAAAGAATACATACAAAAAATCAAAAAACAGTTACCACCTCCTCCTTCAAAAAATAAAAAGAACGTTAATTCCGAGAAAAAATTAGGGTGGATAGTAGGTAATAAAGCACACGAGATTAACATACCTAATAAATCAAATGAAAAACTTAATGTATTTGATATAATTAGTCATGATAAAATTTTAAATAATTATACTATCAAAAGATATTTTTTAAACAACAAAGAAGTTCCAGAGCAACACCTTAAAAAAATAGACTACTTGAATTTGGAAACTACAAGGATGAAAAAGATAAGCGATGAAGAAATTAACATATACATAACCACAAAAAACTAATTTTGTTAAAAGCCTCTTAAATGAGGCTTTTTTTGTAACAGAACCCTAAATAACTCGTTATTAAACTATAAGCTTATTTTATGTTAAAACGATTTTTCCTTCTTTGTTCTGGAGCTGATTTAGATTTGCTACAAAAATGTGCTAATGGAGAGCAAAATAAATATGCGGGTATTGGTGCTACAGTTTTCTTCACTGCACTTATGGCAACTATTGCATCTGCTTACGCTTTGTATACTGTTTTTGACAATATGTATACTTCCGTTTTCTTCGGAATTGTTTGGGGGTTGTTAATTTTTAATTTAGATAGATTTATCGTTTCTACCATTAAAAAAAGTGAATCTAAACGAAAAGAACTTATACAAGTACTTCCTAGATTATTATTAGCAATGATTATTGCTATCGTAATCTCTAAACCGTTAGAATTAAAAATTTTTGAAAAAGAAATCAACCAAGTGTTGTTGACTGAAAAAAACCAGATGACATTAGACAACAAAACTCAAATTGCACAACAATTTACTCCAGAAGTAAAAAAAATTGACTCAGAAATTACTGCTTTAAGAGATGAAATTACCACTAAAGAAAACGAGGTAAACACCTTGTATGAAACTTATATTGCGGAAGCTGAAGGCAGAAAAGGGACAAAACTTCTTGGTAAAGGCCCTGTTTATAAAGAAAAAAGAGAAAAACACGATGCTGCTCTTACTGAATTGAATCAGTTAAAAACTGAAAACACCAATAAGATTCAACAAAAAGAAGCTGCTATTGCTAATTTACTAGAAAATCAAAAACTGAAAGAAGCACAGAGCCAACCTATTATTTCTAATTTTGATGGATTAATGGCGCGCGTTAATGCTTTAAACAAACTACCTTGGCTACCTTCCTTCTTTATATTCCTGCTGTTTTTAGCGATAGAAACTGCTCCTATTTTTGCGAAACTCATCAGTTCAAAAAGTGAATACGATTATAAATTGGAAAATCATGAATCACAAATAAAAACTTGGATTCAGCAACAAGTTTATCAAAGGGAGGCTATTTTACAAACCGATAAGGATCTTAACGATAAAGTCTACTCTGATTTAAAAACAGAAGAAGAACTATACAATTACAAACAAAAAATGGCTCGTAACTTAATGAAACTACAAACCGATTCATTTTATAAAAATCAACAGGAGAATATATAAAGCTACGGTTTTTTATATTCTATTATTTTTTATATTTTCGTTTTTAGAAAACAAAATGAATTAATTGCATGAAAATTAACAAACTCACTATTTTTTTAATAGTGTTTATGCTATGTAGTACTATTTTCTCTCAAGAAGAACAAAACCTCTCTTCTCTTTTCATCTCAAAAGAACTAAAAGAAAATGCCAACGCTATACTACGGTTAAACGAATTAGTCATAACAATAGAAGCCGTAGATCAACTTACAATTAAACAAAAAAGAATTGTTACTGTTCTTAATAAACTAGGGAAAGGTCATATTAATGCTTATAAACATTATAATAATGATACTAAAATCACTCGTTTATCTGCTATTATTTATGATGCGTTAGGAAATAAGATAAAAAAATATTCTAAGAACGATTTTCAAGATGTTAGTGCTATTGATGGAGGTACACTATATTCAGACTCTAGGGTTAAATTTTTAGAACACACCCCTACATCATATCCCTATACAGTAGTTTTTGAATCTGAAGTAAAAAACTCTTCAACAGCTTTTATTCCTATATGGTTTCCTATTGAAGATTATTACTTATCCACAGAAAAAAGTGTCTATATTGTAAAAAACCCTCAAAACATTCCATTTAGAAAAAGACAAAAAAATTTCGATGGTTTTTCTATTAAAAATTTTTCTAGCGATACTAATATAAATTATACACTAACCAACCAACAAGCTATTAAACATGAATATTACACTTTAAATTTCGAAGAACTTGTACCCAATCTTTCCATTTCTTTTAACTCTTTCAGTTATAAAGGAGTTAAAGGTTATGCTAAAAACTGGAAAGAGTTTGGGACTTGGATGTATAAAAATCTCATAGAGAGAAGAAATCAGTTATCACCAGCCACAATTGCAAAAGTAAAAGACTTAGTTAAAGGTGTTAATGACCCTGTAAAAAAAGCTGAAATAATATACAAATTTGTACAAAACAAAACAAGATATATTAGTGTTCAGGTAGACATAGGTGGATGGGAACCTATAACTGCTAATAAAGTTGATAAAGTAAACTATGGAGACTGCAAAGGATTAACGAATTACACTAAAGCTCTATTAGATGTTGTTGGTATTATATCACACCACACTATAGTGTATGCTGATAATAAAAAAAATATTGATAGTAGTTTTACTTCCATGCAAGGAAACCATATGATTCTTAATATTCCTAATAACGGAAATGACATTTGGTTAGAATGTACTAGTCAAACTATGCCTTTTGGCTTTTTGGGTGATTTTACAGATGACAGAGATGTGCTAGTAATAACCCCTGAAGGTGGAATTATAAAAAGAACTCCTGCTTACATTAACAAAGATAATTTACAAATAAACAAAGCAACTATTAAATTATTACCTGAAGGAAGTATTTCAGCTCAACTTGAAAGAAAGTCATATGGAACTCAATATGATGACAAATATTATATTGAAAATTATACTCAAAAAGAGCTTAACAAACATTACAAAACCAATGTTTGGAGTTATAATAATAATTTAGAAATCAAAGACATTAAGCATGTAAACAACAAAGAAAAAGTTGAGTTTACAGAAAGTCTTAATGTCAAAATAGAAAAGTTTGCTACAGTTAGAGATAGCAGTTATTTGTTCAAACTAAATGTATTTAATAGAGTAACTGGAATTCCAAAAAAATACAGAAACAGGCAACGTTCTTTAGAAATAGAAAGAGGTTTTACAGATAAAGACGAATTTATCTTTAGTATTCCTCAAGGTTATACTTTAACGAATCTACCTGATGACATAAACATCACAAATAAATTTGGAACTTACAGTCTTCATTTTGAAAAGATTGATAGCACCTCTTTTAAATATAAAAGAGAGTTTTCTCTTTTTAAAGGAGTGCACCCTAAAGAAAATTACAAAGACTACAGAAAATTTAGAAAAACTGTTGCTAAATACGACAATCTAAGAACAGAATTAACCAAACTATAAAATTATTATGAAAAAAGCATTACTCTTATTTACTTTAATATTTATTTATAATTTAAATGCTCAAGAAATAAAATTTGGAAAAATTTCAAAAGAAGAATTAGAAGAAAGTATACACCCTTTAGATTCTACTGCTGACGCTGCTTATCTGATAAAAGATAGAAGAACTTATTTTGAATTTGATCAAAATAACGGGTTTCAAGTTATAACTGATTACCATGAACGAATTAAGATTTACACAAAAGAAGGACTTGACTATGCTACAAAAAAAATAATCTATTATAAGCCTGAAATAGGCGAAGCTGAAAAAATCACTTATTTAAAAGCTTACACTTTTAATTTAGAAAATGGTAAAACCACAGAACAAAAATTATCTAAAAAAGATATTTTTGAAGAGCAATTAAATAAATATAGAAGCCAAAAAAAAGTTACATTTCCTAATGTTAAAGAAGGGAGTGTTATTGATATTAGATATACTTTAACTTCTCCTTATTGGGATATTAAAACTATTAATTTTCAATACGGAATACCTGTTAAACAACTAAGTGCTCAAGTAGAAATACCTGAGTATTTTAGCTTCAACCAAAGACTTAAAGGTTATTATCATATTACCCCTACTAACACGAAAAAACATAAAAATATTACATTAAACTCAAAATCTAGATCAAAAGATCCTGGATTTTCAAGTGTTGTAACCTCCTTTAATTCTTCAAAAATAGAATACACCTCTAATATTAGTATTTTTAGCCAAAGTAATATTCCTTCTCTAAAAGATAACGAACCATATTCTGGGAATATTGATAATTACAGAGGAGGTATTGTTTTTGAATTAGCAGGAACAAATTTTATAAAAATTGGTGGAGGAGTTAAAAATTATTCAACCAGCTGGGAAAATGTTTGTAAAACAATTTATAACTCTTCCGAATTTGGAAATGAATTAGAAAAAACCAATTATTTTAAAGACGACATAACTAATTTAATAAAAACAACAAAAAATGATGTAGATAAAATAGCATTAATATTCCAATTCGTTAAATCTAAAGTTAAGTGGAATGAATATTATGGAAAATTTACAGAAAAAGGGGTAAAAAAAGCCTATAAGGAAGGAACAGGTAATGTCACTGAGATTAATCTAATGCTAACCTCGATGCTTCGATATGCAGGACTTGATGCAAATCCTGTTTTGACGAGTACAAAAGATAATGGTATTTCACTGTTTCCTACAAGAGAAGGTTTTAATTATGTTATCTCCAAAGTAAACTTACCAAACAATAAATATATTTTACTCGATGCTACCGAAACCCTATCAACCATCAACACACTACCTTTCAGAACTTTAAATTGGTACGGAACAGAAATTCTTAAAAAAGGAAATTCTAAAAGAGTAAGCCTTATCCCTTCAACCCTAGCTGAAGAAAATAACATTTTGCATATAAAAATTGATGAATCTGGAGAAATAAATGGAATGTTTAGAAAATCTTTAAAAGGGCATTCTGCAATGTTTTACCGTCAAAAAAATAACTTAAAAAAGGAAGAAGATCTTATAAATCTCATAGAGAGTCAACATAATATAGAAATTGAAGACTTTAAAATCTTAAATAAAGAAAGTTTATCAAAACCTATTATTCAAAGCATAAAATTTTCTGGTGAAGATTTTATTGAAGAGATTAATAATAAAATGTATTTATCTCCTTTATTATTCCTAGCTACTAAAGAAAACCCTTTTAAATCAGAGGAAAGAAATTTCCCAATAGATTTTGGTATGCCTTGGCAAGATCAATTCTCTGTTTCAATAACAATACCTAATGGTTACTCTGTAGACTCCTGCCCTAAGGAGTTAGCTATTGGTCTTCCAGAAAATATTGGTTTTTTTAAGTACAAAACTTTAGTTCAAGAAAATAAAATAAAAATATCTTCAGTAGTTCAATTTAATTCTAGTTTCATCGCCCCACAACACTATGAAACTCTTAAAGGCTTTTATAAAAAATTAGTTGAAAAACAAACTGAAAAAATTATATTAGTAAAGATATAATGAAAAGTATATTACTAACTTTAACTTGTCTATTCTTTATTAATAGTTTTTCCCAAAAGAAAAGGTCCACAAAAATTGGGAACGTAGACGTACAAGAATTAAATATGAATTGGTATGAAAAAGATACAACCGCAAATGCAGTTGTTCTTTACGAACATGCCAATTACTATATAGATGAAAGTAGAGACTACAAAAAAACTACTGATTATTATTTTAAAATAAAAATATTAAAAAAAGAAGGTACTAATAAAGCTACCATACAAATTCCATTTTATGGTGATGAAAGAGTACACTCAATAAAAGGGATAACTTATAACATCTCAAAAAGTAATACAATTTTTAAAAATCATTTAATTGATAAACAAGTTTATACAAAAGATCTCTATGGGGGATGGAAGGAAGTTACATTTACTTTACCCAACATTAAAGAAGGTAGCGTAATTGAATATACATACTCTGTCACCTCTCCTTACTCTAAAATTGATGATTGGTATTTTCAATCTGATATTCCTAAAATTAGAAGTGATTTTACTGCAGCAATTTTAGGAAACTGGAAGTATAACATAAGACTTGTAGGATTTCTTGATTTGAATAGGAGTGATGTTTCTGTAAAAAAAGGATGCATTTATATTCCTGGGCTTGGTGATGGTGCTTGTTTGATTTTAGATTACGGAATAGACAATATTCCTGCTTTTAAAGAAGAAGATTATATGTTGAGTAAAGAAAACTTTATTTCTAAACTTTGTTTTGATTTAGAATCTTTTCAAAATCCAAGAGGTGGCGTTGATAAATATACTAAAACATGGAACGATGCAGATAAAACTTTGAAATATAATTTCTTAGACAATCAAACCTCTAAAAAAAGTTTCTTCAAGAATAACTTACCCCCTTCTCTTATTTTAATTAACAATGATTTAGAAAGAGCCAAAAAAGTTTATTATTTTATTCAAAAATATTTTACTTGGAATGAAAAATACTGGCCATCAAAAAAAGTAAGAATTAAAGATGCTTTTGAAAATAAAACAGGGAATGTTTTTGATATTAATTTATCATTATACAACTCTTTAAAAGCAGCAAATATTGAAAGCTATCTAGTTTTAACTTCAACAAGAAACAAAGCAGTCCCTACAAGACTCCACCCAATAATTGACGACTTTAATTATTTACTAGTAAAAGCTATTATAAACAATAAAACATACTTTTTAGATGCTACTAATAAACAGTTACCTTTTGGCCTAGTACAACATGAATCGTTAAATGGTGATGGCAGAACTATGAATTTTGCTAGTGGCAGCTACTGGGAAACTATTAAGCTAAACAGAAAAAGCTTTAGAAATATTAAAGCCCAATTATCTTTCAATCAAGAAAATAGCTTAAGTGGTAATTTGATGGTTTCTAGTGATGGTTTCTACGCTGTAAATGATAGGGAGAACTTGAACTCTACAGACTCTGAAAGTTATATTGAAAATTTTGAGTCTAAGTACCCAAACATAGAAGTAATAAATTTAGAACATCAAAATTTAGAAGAAAAAGAAAACACTTTACATCAAATTTATGAAATCACAACCGATCCTATAAATTTTGAAACTAAACTCAGAATCAACCCTTTTTTGATAGACAGGTATACTCAAAATCCTTTCAAACTTAATCAAAGAGACTATCCTGTTGATTATGGCTACCCTAGGAATCATACCTATATGCTTTCTTTAAAACTACCAGAAGGATATATAGTAAATAATTTACCAGAAAATAAAGTTTTGTCTTTACCAAATAAAGGCGGTAGGTTTATTATTAATTTTAAAAACTTAAATAATGTAATTAGTGTATACTCAAGAATAAACCTAAATAAAAGAGTTTATACGAGCGAAGAATATCATTATTTAAAAGAGTTTTACAACCAAATAATAAAAGCACAAGATACTTTTATTGAAATTGAAAAATCGAGTAATTAGTTACTCGATTTTTTTTATAAAGCTATTGCTATAGAATTTTTAACTTCACCAATAGTAAAAATACTATGAGTACTACCTATATGCTTTAAGGCCGTAATTTTATTTACCATAAACTCACGATATTCATCCATATCTTTTACGTAGATTTTTAAAATATAATCGTAATCTCCACTTACATGAAAACATTCAGTTACCTCTTCTAGCTTATTAATTTCTCTTTCAAAAACAGCAATATATTCTTTAGTATGCTTTTCTAATCGAATATGGCAAAACACCAAAAACGATTTTCCTATTTTATTCTTATTTACCAAAGCAACATACTGCTTAATAACCTCTTCTTTTTCTAGTTTTTTTATTCGTTCGTAAACTGCAGTAACCGATAACCCCAATTGCAAAGACAACTGTTTAGTTGTTTGTTTACTATCTACTTGGAGTAATTCCAACAATTTTCTGTCTATTTTATCTAACTTCATCTGAAAAAAAATCTATTTATTTAAGATTCACCACAATAACAGTTGTAATAAAATCTAATAATTATCGCAAATCTAGTCTAAAAAACCACAAAAACTATTTTTAGTTGATTTTTTAACTCATAATATTGATTTTAGTAGTCATTAAATAACTAATTCAATTCAACATGAAATTTAAACCTGCAAACAACATACAAGACTTACAATATTTTGGAGAATTCGGTGGTGTAAACCCTTCTATTTCAGATTCTTCTACTTATACTTTCTTATCAGCAAAAACAATGTTTGATACCTTTGAAGGAAACACAGACGGTTGTTATTTATATTCTCGTCATTCTTCTCCTTCAAACTTATATTTAGCAGAAGCTCTTGCAGCTATGGAAGGAACAGAAACAGCCAATGTTGCTGCTACAGGTATGGGAGCTATTACCCCAACCATTTTACAGATTTGTGGTGCAGGCGACCATATAGTTTCTAGTAGAACTATTTACGGAGGAACTTATGCTTTTCTTAAAAATTTTACTCCTAGAATTGGAATTGAAACTTCGTTTGTAGACATAACAAAGTTAGACATCGTAGAGGCTGCTATTAACAAAAACACTAAGATGATTTACTGCGAAACTGTAAGTAATCCACTATTGGAAGTTGCAGACATTAAAGCACTATCAGTTTTAGCTAAAAAGTATAATTTACAGTTAGTTGTAGACAATACTTTTTCTCCACTGTCAATTTCTCCAGCTCAATTAGGTGCAGATATTGTAGTTCATAGTTTAACAAAATTCATCAACGGTTCATCTGACACCATGGGTGGCGTTGTTTGCGGAAGTACAGATTTTATCAATTCGCAAAAAAGTGTTATTGATGGTGCTAGTATGTTATTAGGAGCTTCTATGGATTCTTTACGTGCTTCATCAATTCTAAAGAATATGAGGACTTTACACATCCGAATAAAACAACACAGTAAAAATGCTAGTTATTTAGCCGAAAAGTTTGAAGCTGATGGTTTAAAAACGGTATATCCTGGATTAAAATCACATCCTTCTCATGAAGTTTTTAAATCAATGATGAATGAAGAATATGGTTATGGAGGAATGCTAACTATCGATGCGGGTTCTTTAGACAAAGCCAATGCTTTAATGGAATTGATGCAAGATAAAAACTTAGGATATTTAGCAGTAAGTTTAGGTTTTTACAAAACATTATTCTCTGCTCCTGGTACCTCAACCTCTTCTGAAATTCCTTTAGATGAACAAAAAGAAATGGGATTAACCGATGGATTAATTCGTTTTTCAATTGGTTTAGACAATGATATTGAACGCACCTATCAGATGATGAAAGAGTGTATGAAGGAAGTTGGTGTATTGTAAACACACTAAATTCATATTTTTAAACCTGTCACTTTAAACAGTATAAAAGCTATTGACTTTTTTCACACTGTTTAAAGTGACATTTTTGTTTATCTATCATTTCTTTTCAATTTTTCTTAAAGAAAGTCTTTAACTGATTCGATTTGTGTAATTCTATTCAAAATCGTAACATTACAATCCGAAAAATACTACACATGCAAGACGACAAAAACCTTTCAGAAATTAAAATTGAAGATCAAAAAATAATTCAAAATAAAGAGCTTAGTATTTGGGAAGCATTAATTCCTGTTTTTGCTTTAATTGCAATGTTAGCTTATAATGTATATGTTTTTGGTGATGATGCTTTAAGTGGTAGTAATCAATTTATATTATTACTAGGAGGTGCTGTTGCTGCTATTGTAGGATTCAGAAACAAGGTTTCTTATGAAAGAATGATAGAGGAAGTTGCTGAGAATATTAAATCTACAGCAGGAGCCATATTAATACTCTTAATGGTAGGTTCTTTAGCAGGAACATGGCTTATTAGTGGTATTATTCCTTCAATGATTTATTACGGACTTCAAATCTTAAATCCTACTATATTTTTAGTAGCCTGCTTAATAATTTGTGCTGTAATTTCTGTTGCCACTGGAAGTTCTTGGACAACCTCAGCTACTGTAGGTATTGCTCTAATAGGTATTGGAGAAGCTTTAGGAATTTCTTTAGGAATGACAGCTGGAGCTGTCTTATCTGGAGCTTATTTTGGAGATAAAATGTCTCCAATGTCTGATACTACTAACCTAGCTCCAGCTATGGCAGGAACCGACTTATTTACCCATATAAGATACATGGCTTATACTACAATCCCTACATTTGTTGTTACCATTATCTTCTTTATCATACTTGGATTTACGCAAACAACTACTGGAGATGCTAACACACAACAAATGCTTACAGATATTAACAAAGCATTTAATATCACACCTTGGTTGTTTATTGTACCTGTGTTAGTTATCATTTTAATTATTAAAAAAACACCTCCCTTAATTGCTCTTTTAGCAGGTACAATTTTAGGCGGAGTCTTCGCTTTAATTTTCCAACCACACATTGTTGCACAAGTTGCTGGAGTTGAAAAATTAAATTTTGAAGCTGCATACAAAGGAGTAATGCAAGCTATTACTGTTGAAACCTCTGTTGCCACAGACAATGAAGTTTTAAAAGATTTATTTACAGCAGGAGGAATGAAAAAAATGTTAGGAACTGTATGGTTAATTTTATTAGCAATGGTTTTTGGTGGAGTGATGGATGCTATCGGGGCTTTAGCTAAAATTAGCAGTTTTATGTTAAGCTTATTTGACTCTGTATTCGGATTATTTGCCAGTACAGTTGCTACTTGTATCGGGTTAAACTTTACAGCTTCTGATCAATACTTAGCAATTGTAGTTCCAGGAAAAATGTATGCCCAAGCCTATAGAGATAAAGGTTTAGCTCCTGAAAATTTAAGTAGAACACTTGAAGATTCTGGTACGGTAACTTCTGTTTTAATTCCTTGGAATACTTGTGGTGCTTACCACTCCGGTGTATTAGGAGTCCCTGTTATAGACTATGCTTTTTACGCTATGTTTAACTGGCTAAGTCCTTTTACTACCCTAATATATGCTGCCTTCAGAATTAAAATAAAACAACTTACATCTAAATAACATATAATAAAACCTCACTTTTTGTGAGGTTTTTTTTATAGAAAAAAGCAAGTATTCTATTTATTTTTTGAGCTTAAAGTTAAAAGGTTTAAGATTATGGAAACTATTAAAAGTATCCAAGGTGTTCCATGTAAAAACACATCAAACCAATCCATAAACTTCATGGCATGCTCTCCAGAAAAAGCATTTCCTCCTGCAATCCATTGTAGCTTTCCTACAATATGAGGTGGTTTAAAAGGTGCTAAACCTAAAGTTAAACTTCCTATTAAAAATAGCTTCCAGTTTTGTCGTAATTTTTCTTTCATATTATTAAATAAACCAATTCCAAACAACTCCAAAACGAATTACAAAATCTCTATATGGATAGTTAGGTGCTGAAAAATAATTCTTTTTTAACACGAAAGAACTAACATTATCTGCTTTAAAATAAATTCGAGTTCTTCTTACTCGTGCGTTAAAAAATAAATCAACTGTTGGATAACCTATTTCTGTATCGTTTTGTAACGTAAACTCTGCTAATAATGGGTTATAAGCATTCGCCTTATATTCTGAAAAGTATTTAAACGTTGCTCCTATCTGTACTAATAAAGGTTTTCCTTTAAACCATTCATCAGTATAATAAAATGTATTACGAGTAACAAATTCAGGCACTCTAAAAACACTTTCTCCGCTTGCTACTTTTTGGTACATTAAAGTATTATCTAAAGCAAATTTTCCGAAGGTAAACTCTTTAGAAACTTTCGCCTTTAAATAATTAACATCTCCTGAAAATTGTTTTGGCTGCCCATTTTCATCAAAATAGGCATAGTTACTAATATTAGTAATATCTAACGAAGCATTACCCCATTTAGAATCAATTACACCTCCTAAACTTCGAGTTCCTATTTGAGAAAAATTATTTTCCCAGTTATAATCATCATAACTACTTTGATGCAGCAAGAAGTTAAAATTTGGAGATTTGGTACTAATACCTAACCTACCTTTCACAGTAAACACACTATCTTTCTTGTAAAAAGCTTCTCCTGAAAATTGATTTCCTGATAAACGTCCGCTTCCTGGAGTAAGACTTCCTGAAGCATTTACATGAAAATTACCTATACGTCCATTCCAATCTGCTCCGAATGAAACAGCATCTCCTTTTAACTTATTTTTTGTTATTCCAACTGTATTATTTTGTAAATTTTCATATCCATAAGTATATGAAGTTACACCTGTTTTAACACGAAACTTTCCTAGCACATACTTTGATTTAAAATCTAAAAACAGTTGATTATCATACAGCAAATATTTTGTCTTATTACTTATTCCGCTAGAAACATTAACATTACCAAATACATCTGGTGTCGCTGTTCCTTGATTAAAACGATAAAATTTTGAATCTCTCGTAAATGAATGTCCTAATTTTAAATTCGAAAAATCTTTTTGCGTTACACTATCTTTCGATGAAAGTAGTTTAAAAGAGTGTTCAAAGTACAAACGTTTAGCATCTAGATTATTTTCCGCATTATCTAAAATCACATCCATCCTACCTCTATTAGTGCTAAAATTAGGATCATCGTTTAGAAAAGCTGTTAAAGAAGTTTCTGTTAACCCTCCACTTTCTTGATTAAAAAAATCTTGATTTACCACATGTCCTCTTATCGCATATTGTCCTTTTGGAGTTTCATAACTAAAACTCACTCTAAAATTACCTGTACTTGCTAATGAATGTCTATATTTTCCTAATGAACGAAGTCCTTTATAGGCTATCGCTAAATTAAATCGTTTAGAAAAATTTGTAGTAAACAATGCGTCTACAACTTGCCCTTGTTCCAAACCTGTTCGATACAGAATTTCAGATGTTGGCGTAGGCACATGGTAATAATTTACATCTTCTACATCCATATAACCAAACATTTTAGCTCTAAAACCTATATCTGGAAATTGTGAAATATTCGTGAAATCGTATGCTAAATTATTAAATGTTTGCCCTTGATTATGAAAAGCCAATAATTCAAAATTATCTTTTCGTAAAAAATTAAACTTATATTCTTTTTGTAGAGTAAGTGTAGTATCTATAATTGTAGTATCGTTCTTATGTGATATAATTTTATAATCGGTATACTTTGTTTTTCCACTAAGTCTTACATTAATCTCATTATCAGAAAGAGAATCTAAGTTTTGATTAAAACCTCCTGTAGGTCTAGCAAAACTTCTGTCAAGAGATTTTTTTTGAGAAAAAATTACCTGAATACTTATCAAACAAAAGAATACTAAAAGATTTTTCTTCATAACAGCAAAAGTAAAATAATTTAACGATTAATTTTAAGTTTAATTTCTTTGAAAACTGTTAATTTGTAGCATGTTGAAATTAAACTATAGCGGATATAAATTAGAAGCAGGCACTGATGAAGCAGGTAGAGGTTGTTTATCTGGTCCTGTAGTTGCTGCCGCTGTTATATTACCTGATGATTTTCAACATGAATTACTAAACGATTCCAAGCAACTTTCAGAGAAAAAAAGACAAAAACTTCGTCCATATATTGAAGAGCATGCATTGGCTTTTGGAGTCTCTTTCATCCATCAAGAAGAGGTAGATGAATTAAATGTTTTACAAGCCTCAATCACAGGTATGCATCGTTCTATTCAACAATTAAATATTCAACCTGAATTTATTATTGTTGATGGGAATAAATTCAAACCGCATGAAGAAATTCCTCATCAAACTATTGTAAAAGGTGATGCTAAATTTATGAGTATTGCTGCAGCTTCAGTATTGGCAAAGACCTACAGGGATGAATATATGGAGAAAATTCACCAAGAATTCCCACAGTATAACTGGAAAAAAAACAAAGGATATCCCACTAAAGAACATCGCGAAGCCATCCGTCAATTTGGAGCAACACCTTACCATCGAAAATCATTTAAATTGTTACCGGAACAATTAAAATTGGAACTTTAATTTTTCTATTTTTGTCTTCCAATTTTTTATAAGATGATTAAAAGAACTCGTACAGAAATTAACAAATGTATTATTCATAAAGTAGCTAATAAATACAATAGCGGACAAAATGCTTTTTCTGAAAGCTTAGTTCGTTTTGATGAAGAAAGTTATGAATTACTACTTCCTTTCTTACTAAAGCCTTTTGGTGCGGTTACACAAAGTTATCGTTTTAGTCATCATGCGGATGTACGTCTAAATGAAATCAACAAATACTCTTCTGATATTTTTGAAGATGACAGCAATGAAGTGTTTATTGAGCATTCTAAAAACATTGTAAATCATTTATACGAACAATCAAACTCTGCTAATATTAAAACAGGAGATGTAATTGTTGCTTATTTTGAAGGCATCGAGTATAAAGATGTTTTAACAGAGGCTGTCGGAATTTTTAAAATTGAAAGTAAGGTAGATTTCTTTCAAACTTATCAAGATGATGATAGTTTTGATGTAGTGGTTCAAAAAGGAATTTCAACCAAAAGATTAGACAAAGGTTGTTTGATATTAAACTCTTCTGACACCGAAGGTACTGTAGTTTTATCTGTAGACAACAATCAATACGATGCTCAATACTGGATTAAAAACTTTTTGAGTGTTAAATATGCAGATGACCGTAACTTACACACTCAGAACTATTTAGAAATGTGTAAAGAATTTTCTGAAGAAGTTATAAAACCTGAGTTCGGAAAACAAGAACAAAGTAACTTTTTAGCCAATACTGTTGATTACTTTAAAGAACACGAAAGTGTAGATTATCATAACTTTAAAGATGAAATCTTTGAAGAAACCAAGCACAAAGATTTATTTGAAGACTACAAACAACACTTTGAAAAATTAAATGATGTATTAATTCGTAATAACTTCGAAGTATCTGATGTTGTTTTAAAGAAGGAAAAAAGTAAGTTCAAAACAGAAATAAAGCTAGACACCAATATCCAAATTAAAATTGATGTTGATGCTCCTGATGCTTCTGCCGAATATTTGGAACAAGGCTATGATGAAGAGAAAAAAATGAAATTTTACAAAGTGTTTTATAACACCGAGAAATAAAAAAAGCAGAGAGTTAACTCTCTGCTTTTTTGCCTTTTAGCATTATTCCTTCTCTGCCATTTTCTTAACGTAATCAGTAATAATAACTATTTGTGTTCCGTCTACTTTACCCTCAATGTATTTAGCATTTTCAGGGTCTAATGAAATTCTACGTACTGCAGTACCTTGTTTAGCTACCATACTAGAACCTTTTACTTTTAAATCTTTAATCAACACCACGTTATCTCCTGCTTGTAAAATCGCTCCGTTCACATCACGATGAATAATTTTTTCGCTTTCATCTAAATGCTCACCAGTAGCTTCTGCAAAACGCACATCTTCATCTTCTAAATATAGCATATCCAACAAATCTTGTGGCCACCCTTCTTTTTTCAAACGATTTAACATTCTCCAAGCTACAACCTTTACCGCTCTATATTCACTCCACATACTATCATTTAAACAACGCCAGTGATTTGCATCGGTAGTTTCAGGGTTTTCTATTTGCTCAATACAAGTGCTACAAGCCAGTAAACTACCATCTACTCCCCCCGTAGAAATAGGTGGCACTTCATAAATTGATAAGTTATCTTTTGATGCACATAGCTCGCATTGATTTCCGCTTCTATCTTGTAATTCTTGTAATAAACTCATTTTGTTATTTTTTTGCTTCGCAAAAGTACATTTTTAATTTATATTTAAACCATGTTATTAGAAAGCGAACGATTAATCATAAGAGACGCTCTAGTGAGTGATGCTCCTTTTTACTTTGAATTATTTAACGATCCTGATTGGATTCAATTTATAGGTGACAAAAACTTAAAATCTATTGAAGAAACTGAAGTCTATTTAAAAGATATTTTATTTAAAAATTTAAAATTAGGTGGATTAGGTTTTTTTACGGTTATTTTAAAAGAAACCAACAGGCCTATTGGTGCATCTACCGCCTTACAAAGAAATACTCTTGATTTTATTGATATTGGCTACGCTTTTTTACCAATTGGAAGAGGCAAAGGTTATGCAACTGAAGCTACTAAATTAATTATTGAATACGTTCGCACAAAATTTAAACAAGAAAAAGTATTGGCTTTAACTATGCCTAAAAACGAAAAATCTCAAAAACTGTTAAAAAACTTAGGTTTTAATTACATAGGAATGCAACAAGTTTTTGAAAATGGAGAAGACTGCGTATTTGAGTATGTTTTCTAGACATTAACAAACATATACACTCTATGTTAATTTTCTTGTTTTTGGATGATTTCAAACTCTTATTTATAAAGTTTTAATTATTATTGCAATGCTTTAACAAAGTACACCTCATAAAAATAATTATACTTTGTTAACATTCCCCTCCCCAATTACATTTATCAGTCTTTTTTTTAAAAAAAGAGGAGTTTTTCTTGTTGTATTACACATAAAATTCTACTCAACCAAACTAAAAAAAGGAAATGAAAATTAACCTAAAACCCGCTCGAAAAAAAGTAAAAAACAAAATTAGTCGCTTTCTAATCTTCCCTTTAATTTTTAAAGGACAGTTCTTTTGGCTAGAAAGAGTTATTATAAAAAGAAATTTTAACGGTAGAAATCTTCAAATAACCGATGTTATTAGATCAAAAGACTTGATTGAAAAAGAGATAAACAAAAAACATTATAAATTAAAAGTTGTTAAAAAAGCTGTATAGTATAAAAAACGGAAGGGTTACTCCTTCCGTTTTTTATACTATCTAAATAAATACCTCTAACTAATTTTACCCTAAATACAACTCAATTAGTCCTTCTGGGGTATTTACTTCAATTACTTGATTTTCTCTGTCTACCTTTTTAATAAAATCGTCTATCATCGGGATAAAGATTTCTTTACCCTCTCTATCAATTTCAAACAAAGGTTGTGCAGAAGCATCATTAATACTAACGATAGTTCCAACTTCACCAAAATTATCATCTACAACCGTAAACCCAATAACTTCATGATAATAAAACTTATTTCCAGAAAGTTTTGGAAGCAAATCTAAAGGTAAATACACTTCTGAACGCAAAATAGCTTCTGCATCAGCTTCCGTATCTACATCTTCAAACTTTACTCTAAACATAGTTCCTTTACTCAACGAAGATTTTTCAATAAAAAAAGGAACCAGATTATTGCCTAAATCGACAAAAACTGATTCCAAATTTTCGTAAAGACCGGGTTCATCAGTATCTAACTTAATAATTACCTCACCCTTAAAACTATGTTTTTTAACGATTTTGCCAAGATAAAAGCAATCTTCTTTTTGCATCATCGTAGTACATGTTTTTATTCTTCGCTATCAGCACCTGTTTCAGCAACAGCAGCATCCTCACTATCAGTAGCAGGAACAGCAGCAGCAATACGTGCTTCGTTTACAGCTTTTTCAGCTTCTAAAGCTTTAGCTTTAGCATCAGCTTCTGCTTTCGCTAAACCATCTGCTTTACCAGCTACTTTAGATGCTTTTTCTTCTAACCAAGCAGTAAATTTAGCTTCTGCTTGCTCTTCAGTTAAAGCTCCTTTTTTTACTCCACCAGCTAAGTGATTCTTTAATAAAGCTCCTTTGTAAGATAAGATAGCTCTAGCAGTATCAGTTGGTTGAGCACCATTTTGTAACCATTTTACAGCTCCATCAACATCTAAATCGATAGTTGCAGGGTTAGTGTTAGGGTTGTAAGTTCCAATTTTCTCTAAGAAACGACCGTCTCTTTTAGCTCTAGAATCAGCAGCTACTACCCAATAAAATGGTTTTCCTTTTTTACCGTGTCTTTGTAATCTAATTTTTACAGGCATAATTTTTAATTTTTAAGGTTCGCGACCTTGGTTATTAATAAATCTTATCATCTCGTGATAAGTGGGCGCAAATTTATAAAATCTTTTTGATTTAAAATCAAAAAAAACACTTTATTAAAATAAAAAAGAGTCTGTAATACAGACTCTTAAGAAAAATAAAATATGAGATATATTATAATACTCTAACGCTAACTGCGTTTAATCCTTTTTTTCCTTCTTTAAGTTCAAACTCTACAGTATCACCTTCTCTAATCTCATCGATTAAACCTGATACGTGTACAAAATGTTCTGTGTTTGACCCTGACTCTGTAATAAATCCAAAACCTTTAGATTCATTGAAGAACTTTACTGTTCCTTCTTTCATTGTTAAAAATATTATATTAAAGTGCAAATGTAATCTTATTAATTGATTATCAATCACTTTTTCTGATATTTATTTTTAATTTAACCTATTAATAACACAATATTTAGTTACAGTCAACCAATCAAGCCTTTACCTCAACTCAAAAACACTCGTTAATAACTTCTCTCTCTAGCAATCTAAATTCTTCGTACTTTTACACTTTGCTTTACTCAAGAAAAACACTTCAAGTAATTTTTGCCCATGTATTTAATTTTCGATACCGAAACTACTGGATTACCTAAAAGCTGGAACGCTCCAATAACCGATACCGATAACTGGCCTAGAGCCATACAAATTGCATGGCAATTACATGATGAGTTAGGTAATTTAGTTGAACACAACGATTTCTTAATACAACCTGACGGATTCAACATTCCATACGATGCAGAACGAATTCATGGAATTTCTACTGATTTAGCTATTGAACAAGGTATTCAACTAAGTGAAGGACTGGAATTATTCAACAATGCTTTACAAAAAACAAAGTTTATTGTTGGACAAAATGTTGGGTTCGATGTAAATATCATGGGATGTGAATTCCATCGTTTGGGTGTTCAAAACAATTTAACTGAATTACCAGTCTTAGACACCTGTACTGAGCATACGGCTGAAATGTGTCAAATTCCTGGAGGTCGTGGAGGAAAATTCAAACTTCCTACCCTTACCGAATTACACAATCACTTATTTGGAACTGGCTTTGGAGAAGCACATAACGCAACTGCCGATGTTGAGGCTACAACTAGATGTTTCTTAGAATTAATTCGTTTACGCCAGTATACCGAAGAACAACTAGATGTTCCTTCAGATTATTTTAAACGTTATACCGAAGCAAACCCTAACCCGATACAAGTTATCGGACTTAAACACTTAAACCTTAAAAAGGAAAGTGAAAAAATCCGCAAAAGAAAATCTTCAGAAACTGAGGAAGCTACCACCATTTCTACTGCAGAAGGTTTAGCTGAACTTGAAGGAGTTAAATTTGCCCATTTACACAACCATACACAATACTCAATTTTACAGTCTACCATCCAAATTGGTAATATCGTAAATGCTGCTGCAAAAGATAACATGTCGGCAGTTGCTATGACCGACACTGGAAATATGATGGCTGCCTTTCATTTTGTACAAGCAGTTTTAGGACATAACAAAGCAGCAGAAGCCGCTAATCAAGAAGCTATAGAGAAAGGTGAAACACCTACAGAAACTATTTTAAAACCTATTGTAGGTTGTGAGTTTAATATTTGTGAAGACCACACCAATAAAAGTCAAAAAGACAATGGGTATCAAGTTGTGTTACTTGCCAAAAATAAAAATGGATATCACAACTTAGCAAAAATGTCTTCCATCGCTTTTGTGGATGGTTTTTACTATGTTCCACGAATTGATAAAAAAATCATTGAACAATACAAAGAAGATGTAATTGTTTTAACAGGGAATTTATACGGAGAAGTTCCTAGTAAAATATTAAATGTTGGTGAAACCCAAGCGGAGGAAGCTTTACTTTGGTGGAAAAAACAATTTGGTGACGATTTATACATCGAATTAATGCGTCATGGACAAGAAGATGAAAGAGTAGTTAATGAAACTCTTTTAGAGTTTTCAAAAAAACATAACGTAAAAATTGTTGCCACTAACAATACCTTTTATTTAGGAAAAGAAGATGCCAACGCACATGATATTTTATTGTGTGTAAAAGACGGAGAAAAACAAGCAACTCCGAAAGGTAGAGGAAGAGGTTATCGTTACGGTTTACCTAACGATGAGTACTACTTTAAATCTACCGAAGAGATGAAAAAACTCTTTGCTGATTTACCAGAAGCTATTATTAACATTCAAGAAATTGTAGATAAGGTTGAGCCTTTTGGTTTAGCTCGTGATGTATTATTACCCGCTTTCGATATTCCAGAAGAATTTAGAGATGAAAAAGATTTGGAAGATGGAGGGAAACGTGGAGAAAACAACTTTTTACGCCACTTAACCTACGAAGGAGCCAAAAAAAGATATGGAGAAATTACAGATAGTATTCGCGAACGTTTAGATTTTGAACTCGATGTAATTGCTAAAACAGGATATCCTGGGTACTTTTTAATTGTTGAAGACTTCATTCGAGAAGCTCGAAACATGGATGTATCCGTAGGACCAGGACGTGGTTCTGCTGCAGGTTCTGTTGTAGCCTATTGTTTATGGATTACTAATATCGACCCTATTCAGTACGATCTACTTTTTGAGCGTTTCTTAAACCCTGAACGTGTATCGATGCCCGATATTGATATTGATTTTGATGATGAAGGTCGAAGTCGTGTAATGGATTACGTAATTGAAAAATATGGTGCTAATCAAGTAGCACAAATTATTACCTATGGTACCATGGCAGCTAAATCATCTGTCCGTGATACCGCTCGTGTACTTGATTTACCTCTATTTGAAGCTGATAGAATTGCCAAGTTAATACCTGGAATGAAATTGGCTAAAATATTTTCTTTAGATGAAGCTGGTTTAAAAGCAAAGCTTCGTTCCGAAGAAATTGAAATGGTAAACGAACTAAAAGCCATTGCCGATGGTAATGGATTAGAAGCAGAGACCATTAACAAAGCCCGAATTCTAGAAGGTTCTGTTCGTAACACAGGGATTCATGCTTGTGGAGTAATTATTACTCCTGATGACATTACCAAATTCGTACCTGTATCGGTTGCGAAAGACTCCGACATGTATGTTACCCAGTTTGATAACTCGGTAGTAGAAAGTGCAGGATTATTAAAAATGGATTTCTTAGGGTTAAAAACATTAACCCTGATTAAGGATACTGTAAAAATTGTAAAAGCGCGTCACGGAGTAGAACTCGACCCAGAGAGTTTCCCTATTGATGATGAAGAAACGTATGCTTTATTCCAACGAGGAGAAACCGTGGGGATTTTCCAATACGAATCTCCAGGAATGCAAAAGTACATGCGTGAATTAAAGCCTACCGTTTTTGCCGATTTAATTGCAATGAATGCTTTATATCGTCCAGGTCCTTTAGAATATATTCCTTCCTTCATCCGAAGAAAACATGGTGATGAAGAGATTCAATATGACCTTCCTGCAATGGAAGAATACTTAGCAGAAACCTACGGAATTACAGTATATCAGGAGCAAGTAATGCTACTTTCGCAAAAACTAGCTGATTTTACCAAAGGTGAAGCCGATGTACTTCGTAAGGCAATGGGTAAGAAACAAGCCGCAGTACTGGCAAAAATGAAACCTAAGTTTGTAAATCAAGCAAAAGCTAACGGTCATGACGAAAAAGCCTTAGAAAAGATTTGGAAAGACTGGGAAGCATTTGCATCCTATGCCTTTAACAAATCGCACTCAACTTGTTATGCGTGGATTGCCTATCAAACTGCTTATTTAAAAGCTCATTATCCTGCTGAGTATATGGCTGCAGTTCTTTCAAACAACATGAATGATATTAAATCTGTTTCATTTTTCATGGAAGAATGTAAACGAATGGGCTTAGAAGTTTTGGGGCCTGATGTAAATGAATCGTATGCTAAGTTTTCTGTAAACAAAGACGGTGCTGTTCGTTTTGGTATGGCAGCAATTAAAGGTGTTGGTGGTTCTGCCGTAAAAGCTATTATTGATGAGCGTAAAGAAAACGGACATTACTCTTCTGTTTTTGATGTAGCAAAACGCGTGGATTTACGTGTAGCAAACAAAAAAGCATTTGAAGGATTAGTATTAGCTGGCGGATTTGATTCCTTTACCAGCACACATCGTGCTCAATATTATGTGAAAGATGAAAAAGGGCAAACTTTTTTAGAGAAAGCTATCCGTTTTGGGAATAAGTATCAAGAAAATCAAAACTCTTCGCAGGTATCTTTATTTGGAGAAGCTTCAGAAGTTGACTTGCCAGAACCTCAAGTTCCAGAATGTGAAACATGGGGAACTATGGAATTATTAGCTCGTGAAAAGGAAGTCGTAGGAATGTATATTTCTGCTCATCCTCTAGATGATTTTAAAAATGAACTAAAGTTTTGCAACGCTAGCTTAGCACATTTTAAAAACATAGCTCAATATGAAGGTTTAGGTTTATCTTTCGCAGGAATTGTTACTGATGTTCAACATCGTGTGTCGAAAGCTGGAAAAGGATGGGCTTCTTTTATTATGGAAGATTACAATGATAGCTATGAGTTCAGAATTTTTGGAGAAGATTATTTAAAATTCAAACACTTTTTAGTTCCGAATTCATTCTTATTTATAAAAACAACGATCAAACCTGGGTGGACCAACAAAGAAGGAATTAAAGGAGAGCCTAGAATCGGGTTTAATGAGTTTTTACTATTGCATGATATCATGGACAAAATGTGTAAAAAATTGACCATTAAAATTCCGTTACAAGAAGTAAAAGAAAACACCATTAAAGAGTTACAACACTTATTTGCTACTAACAAAGGTTCTCAAAGCTTATATTTTACTATTTGGGATACTGAAGAGAAAATTGAGCTAAGTTTACCAAGTAGAACGACTAAAATTAAAGTATCTAGTGAATTTTTAAAAGCTTTAGACGAGCAATTTATTAATTACAAATTGAATTAACCATAAATGCTACCTAGCTATCAAAATAGCGTTGATTTACTAAATAATGTAGCTAATACCAAGTTATACAAAGATCTTATTATTCAACTTAACAAAGATCTTAACTTAACCAGTATTGACATTGCTTTTTTAGAAGATTATTCACCTACACAATTAAAAGAAGCGCTTCAAAAATTGATAAAAGAATTAATTCAATATGATTTTAATTCGTACTCAAATCTCTTGTATCGTATTGATGTTTCTGAAAAGGAAATACAAAATATAGAATCAAGTGATGTTGACAGGTATTCTGAAAATGCTACTTTTCTAATTTTAAAAAGAGTTTGGAAAAAAGTATGGTTTAAACATCAGTTTTCTGGGTAGTCAACTCTCTAAACAAGCTTTCTAAATTTTTATTTTCAGTATTTAAACCGAGGATTTTTAATCCGTTTTCTTGAGCAAAATCGAAAATTACAGGACGCATATCTTCAGTAGTCTCAAAAGTTAAAATCCAGTTGTTTTCTACAGTATTTTTAAAGGCTTTAATATTAGGTAATCGTTTAATAAACTGCTCTTCTAGTTTATAATCAAAAGTTACTCGTATAACTTGTTCCGCATCTGTTTTTAATTCTGATATCGGCTTATCAATTACTATTTCTCCTTTGTTTATTATAATGACACGATCACAAACTGCCTCTACTTCTTGCATAATATGTGTAGATAGTAAAACCGTTTTATCTTTACCTAATTCTTTGATTAATTCACGAATTTCAACCAGTTGGTTAGGATCTAATCCCGTGGTAGGTTCATCTAAAATCAATACTTCCGGATTGTGTAAAATAGCTGCTGCTAATCCAACACGTTGACGGTATCCTTTGGACAATTGATTGATTTTTTTATGTGATTCTACCGATAAACCTACTTGCTCAATTACCTCAGCAACCTTAACCTTATCAATCTTATGTAAAGATGCTTGAAATTGTAGATATTCTTTAACATACATATCTAAGTACAATGGGTTATGCTCCGGTAAATATCCTATCTTTTTTTGAGCTTCAATAGGATTTGTAATTACATTTATACCACTTACCAAAACACTTCCATTTGATGGCTGAATAAAACCTGTTAAGATTTTCATCGTAGTTGATTTCCCTGCTCCATTTGGCCCCAAAAACCCCACTATTTCTCCTTTTTTAGCTTCAAAAGAAATAGCGTTTACTGCTTTTTGTGCTCCGTAAGTTTTTGATATTTCAGTAAGTTGTATTGACATGCTTTTAGATTAATAGATTTTTAGATAAAAGATTCGGGGCTTATTTACTTTAACCTTATCCCCTTAATCTTTTCTCTTTTCGTAAGAAACGAAACTGTAATCATATTTATTTTTCTCGTCTGCTTTAAAATCTTCTCTAGCTACTTCTTTCCAAACAGTTTTATCTATCTCTGGAAAAAAAGCGTCTGCGTCAAAATTATGATGAACAATAGTTATATCTAAACGATCTACTAAGTCTTGTTCTAAAGCTTGCTTATAAATTTGAGCTCCTCCTATGATGAATGCATTATTTCCTTTTGTAAGTTCTATTGCGTGTTCTATAGTATTCGCTATTAAACAACCATCTTTAAAATAATCATTATTTCTGGTAATAATAATAGATGTACGATTAGGTAACGGCTTACCTATACTTTCAAAGGTATTTCGTCCCATTAAAATATGATGCCCAGAAGTAATTTGTTTAAAACGTTTTAAATCGGCAGGTAAGTACCAAATTAAGTCATTATCTTTTCCTAAAGCATTATTTTTTGCAATTGCAGCAATAAGTGTAATCATAAATCTTTGTTGAAGGGTTTACATGCTTTTAACCCACTCTTTAATATATCCTGTAAGATCTCTTTTCTCTATAATCACTTCTTCAGTGCTAATATTATCTACTAAAGTATGAATAGCTCTTAATACATTTTCATCTTGAATATCGGCTATTTTTTCATAGAGAGCATCCTTTAAGGTATCGATATCTGTGGTCATTTTTTATAGATTTTAGCTGGTTTTCTACAAATTTACTAAACAAACTACAAAAAATAAAGTTAAATTATACAGCTACAATTCCTTTGATATGAGGGTGCGGGTTATAATCAATCAACTCAAAATCTTCAAAAGTAAAATCTTCTATATTCTTAACCTCAGGGTTGATTTTCATCTTCGGAAGTGGCCTTGTATCACGTGATAACTGCAACTCTAATTGCTCCATATGGTTGTTATATATATGTGCATCACCAAAGGTATGAATAAACTCTCCAGCCTCGTAACCGCAAACTTGAGCCACCATCATTGTAAACAATGCGTATGATGCTATGTTAAACGGAACTCCTAGAAAAATATCTGCACTGCGCTGATATAATTGACATGAAAGTTTACCATCAGCTACATAAAACTGAAAAAAAGCATGACAAGGAGGAAGTGCCGCTTTACCTTTTGCTACGTTTTCTGCAAACGATTTAGATGTATCTGGCAACACTGACGGATTCCATGCAGACACTAACATTCTACGGCTATTAGGATTACTTTTTAAGGTTTCAATTACTTCTTTTAACTGATCTATTTCATCACTATTCCAATTGCGCCATTGATGACCATATACCGGACCTAAATCACCTTTTTCATCAGCCCATTCGTTCCAAATACGCACTCCATTTTCCTGAAGATATTTAACATTCGTGTCACCTTTAATAAACCACAATAATTCATAAATAATCGACTTTAAATGTAATTTTTTAGTCGTCACCATTGGAAAACCCTCACTTAAATCAAATCGCATTTGATAACCAAAAACACTTTTAGTTCCCGTTCCTGTTCTATCTCCTTTTTCGTTTCCGTTGTCTAAAACGTGTTGTACTAAATCTAAATACTGCTTCATCCTTCTCCGTTTAATCGTTAAACCTTTATGTTATAAAACAAAGTAAAAATAAAAAAGCATCTACACAAAATGTAGATGCTCTTTAAAATTATATTAATAAGTTATTAACTTTTTATCTGTCTCTTGCAACTCACTACTAACCTATAATCATTCCTGCTATAGTTGCCGACATTAATGAAGCAATAGTTCCTCCAATTAATGCTTTCATTCCGAATTCTGATAAGTTTTTACGCTGACCTGGAGCTAAAGAACCAATACCTCCAATTTGGATACCAATTGAAGCAAAGTTTGCGAATCCACACAACATATAAGTTGCCATAATAATAGACTTATTGTATGTTAAATGTGTTGCACTCGCTGCATTTTTTAAATCTGCTAACTGAATATAGCCTACAAACTCACTTGCTGCCAACTTAACACCTAATAACTGTCCCATTAACGCCATATCTTCTTTTGCCACACCAATTAACCACATTAATGGTGCAAAAGCATATCCTAAAATAAACTCTAAGGACAATGCCTCATATGGTGTTACACTAGCAATTAACTCATTCAAAGATGTAAACTTCCAACTGAAATACTCAATTCCATCAAAACCTCCAATTCCTCCTAAAATTCCATTAATCATTGCAATAAAAGCAATAAACACTAATAGCATAGCTGCTACGTTCATAGCTAATTGTAAACCTTCTGTTGTTCCGTTTGCAATAGCATCTAAAATATTTGAACCTATTTTTTCTGACGATACTTGCACATCTGTATTTACCTCTTCAGTTTGTGGATATAATATCTTTGAAATAATAATTGCTCCTGGTGCTGCCATAACAGATGCTGCTAACAAGTGCTTTGCATATAGCAATCGTAATGCTTCATCATCCCCTCCTAAGAAACCAATATACGCAGCTAACACTGCTCCTGCCACAGTTGCCATTCCTCCTATCATTACTAATAAGATTTCAGAACGGTTCATCTTTTCTAAATATGCCTTAATTAATAAAGGCGCTTCTGTTTGCCCTAAGAAAATATTTCCTGCTACCGATAAACTCTCTGCTCCTGAAATTTTAAGGATTTTTGATAAAACCATCGCAAAAATCTTAACAATGAATTGAATAACACCTAGGTAAAATAAAAGTGAAGTTAATGCTGAGAAGAATATAATTGTTGGTAATACTTGAAAAGCAAAAATGAACCCGAAAGAATCCATATCAGCTACCAAACCACTGAATAAAAACTCACTTCCTGCCCTTGTAAAATCTAACACACTTACAAATAAACTTCCTACCAACTCGAATGCTTTTTGTACAAAAGGAATTTTTAATACTCCAACAGCAATCAATAATTGGAAGGCTAATCCTAACCCTACTATTTTCCAGTCAATTGCTCTTCTATTAGCACTAAATAAGAAAGCTAAAATCAATAACGAAACCATTCCTAAAGCTCCCCTCCATAAACTCTGAAAAGAAAAACCTTGACTCGGAATTATTTCACTAACTTTTTGTTGAGCCTCATCAGTTTCAGTAGCTGAAACTAGTACTGGCTCTGTTGTAAACTTATACAACACGTTTTTCTCAGAAAGTATTAATCCGTCTTCTGTTAATTCAACCACATTGTAATAACGAACAGTATCGTTAGGTTGGTTGTAATTAAAAATTAATAAGTTGTTTTGGTGAATGTAGTTTCCTGAAGCTTGTAAACTATCTTTATCAACTAATGAATAGTTGAATTTTCCTTCTGACAGATTAAGAATATCTGCAGAATTTATCGTAACAATTGAATCTCCTTCAGTTGTTGTGATTGATGAGAAATTCCACTTTTTTTCAATGCTTTGACCAAAAGTTATCATCGTAACGCAAAGCATAATGAAAGTAAATAGTTTCTTCATTTTAAATGATTTTAATTAAGAACGTTTGCTGATTTCATCACGGATTTTAGCCGCCAACTCATAGTTTTCGTTTGTTACAGCATCGTTAAGTTGTTCGTGCAATTCTTCTAAAGATAAGTGTGAATAGTAGTCTTCTTCTTTTTCGTCCTCATCTAAAGAAAACTCTATTTCATCTTCTTCATCCGACTCCAAATCTTCTTCAATAGTTAACTCTTCATCCATTTTCAGATAAATACCCGCTTTATCTAAAATATTCTCATATGTGTAAATTGGCGCTTCAAAACGAACTGCTAATGCAATAGCGTCTGATGTTCGCGTATCTATCACTTCTTCTACCCCTTCTCGCTCGCAAATTAAACTTGAATAAAACACACCATCAACCAATTTATGAATGATAACTTGTTTTATTAATATAGAAAATCTATCGGCAAATGTTTTAAATAAATCGTGGGTAAGAGGTCTTGGTGGTCGAATTTCTTTTTCTAAAGCAATGGCAATTGATTGTGCTTCAAAAGCTCCTATAATAATAGGTAGCGTTCTAGTTCCTTCCATTTCACTTAGCACTAAAGCATATGCCCCACTTTGTGTTTGGCTATACGAAATCCCTTTTATAGTTAGTTTAATTAAACTCATGTACAATCAATCATCATAAAATACAAAAAAACTGTCTAAATTTAGGCCTTTTGCTTAAAAATTTAGACAGCCTTCTAAAGTGGGCACAATTTACTAAAAATTATGAGTTGTACTCTAATTTATAGAAAAAGAAAAAATTACCACTATTTTATGCTTGTTTAAAAGCTTTTAATTTCTCTACTAACTGAGGTACAACTTCAAAAGCATCACCAACAATACCATAATCTGCAGCTTTAAAGAAAGGTGCTTCAGGATCTGTATTAATTACCACTTTTACTTTTGATGCGTTAATACCTGCTAAGTGCTGAATTGCACCAGAAATACCAATAGCAATGTATAAGTTTGAAGCTACTGGCTTACCTGTTTGACCAACGTGCTCGTTGTGAGGACGCCATCCTAAATCTGACACTGGTTTAGAACATGCTGTTGCAGCTCCTAAAACCTCTGCTAATTCTTCTACCATTCCCCAGTTTTCTGGTCCTTTTAAACCTCTACCTGCAGAAACAACGATATCAGCATCTGCAATTGTTACTTTTCCTGTAGCTCTACTGATGCTTTCAGATTTAACTCCTAATTCTGGCAATGCAGCATCAAAACTTTCAGTTGATCCACTTACTGCATTTTCATGTGCTCCGTAAGAATTTTTAGCTACACCAACTACTTTTTTCTCTGTTGAAATCTCAGTATTATTAAATCCTTTGTTAGAGAATGCTTTCCTCTTAACTACAAAAGGACTTGTACTGCTTGGTAAAGCTACAGCATTAGATGCATATCCAGCCTCTAAAGCTACCGCTACTAATGGCGCTACTGTTAATCCGTCAACACTAGAATCAATAATTACTGTGTTTGCTCCTTTCGCCTCAGCAACTTGTTTAATAATTGAAGCATATGCTTTAGCATTGAATGAAGACAAATTATTCTTTACCTCAACAACTTTCTCTGCTCCATAAGTATATAATTCAGAAGCATCACCTCCATTAATAGTTAAAACTACTAAATCGCTTCCTGATTGCTCTGCTACTTTTTTTCCGTATGAAACAACCTCAAAAGCTGTTTTTTTGAATTTTCCTTCCGATGAATCGGCAAAAACTAATACAGACATATTTTAATATATTTTATATCATTACGAGTACAAATGACAAGATTGCTTCACTTTGTTCGCAATGATGTGTTTTAAATTTTAATTAGATTACTTTTGCTTCGTTGTGTAATAAATTGATTAAATCATCAACATTATCAACTAACTTTACTGCTCCTTTTGGCGCTGGCTTTTCAAAGTTTTGAGTTGATGTTGCCGCTGCTGCTCCAATTGGTTCAACTACACTTAATGGTTTTTTACGAGCCATCATAATTCCACGCATATTAGGAATACGTAAATCTTTTTCTTCTACAATTCCTTTTTGACCTGCAATTACCATTGGTAACGTAGATGACACTTTTTCTTCTCCTCCATCAATCTCTCTACTTAAAGTTGCATTTGTTCCGTCTACTTCAACACCAACACAACCATTAACAAAGTTAAAATCTAATAAAGATGCTAACATTCCTGGAACCATTTGTCCGTTATAATCAGCAGATTCTTTTCCTGCTAACACTAAATCGTATCCTCCATTCTTAACAACTTCAGCTAACTCTTTAGCAACCATAAATCCGTCTGTAGGTTCAGCATTTACACGAATCGCATCATCTGCTCCAATCGCTAACGCCTTACGTAAAGTAGGCTCTGTAGATGCTCCTCCAACACTCACTACTGTTACGCTTGCTCCTTGCTTTTCTTTAAACCACATTGCACGAGTTAAACTAAACTCATCGTATGGATTTATTACGTATTGAACTCCGTTAGTATCAAACTTTGTGTCGTTATCTGTAAAGTTGATTTTTGAAGTAGTATCAGGTACATGACTGATACAAACTAATATTTTCATATATCGTTGTTTTAAAGAAACTTAATTTTGTGCGACGAAGTTAAGCATTTTTTTTAATTTACTATGCGTGCATAATAAATTTTTTACTCAACTTTAATCTGCCTCAAATTTAAGGTATTAATATGACTTTATCATTTGTTGATTTTAAAGCTACAATATTACCCCTATTTTTATTATTTTTGCACTCTTGATAAACAACTACTTATAAAACGTATGAAAACAGTACAATTTAGAGAAGCCGTTTGCGAAGCAATGAGCGAAGAAATGCGCAGAGATGAAAGCATTTATTTGATTGGTGAAGAAGTTGCTGAGTACAACGGAGCATATAAAGCCAGTAAAGGAATGTTAGACGAATTTGGAGCAAAACGTGTAATAGACGCTCCTATCGCTGAATTAGGTTTTGGTGGTATTGCTGTAGGATCAGCAATGAACGGTAACCGTCCTATTGTTGAGTATATGACTTTCAATTTCTCATTAGTGGGTATTGATCAAATTATTAACAACGCTGCCAAAATTCGTCAAATGAGTGGTGGACAATTTAACTGCCCTATCGTTTTCCGTGGTCCAACTGCATCTGCAGGTCAATTAGCAGCAACACACTCACAAGCTTTTGAGAGTTGGTATGCAAACTGTCCTGGATTAAAAGTAATTGTTCCTTCGAACCCTTACGATGCTAAAGGATTATTAAAAGCAGCTATTCGTGATGATGATCCAGTAATTTTTATGGAGTCTGAACAAATGTATGGTGATAAGATGGAAATCCCAGAAGGAGAATACATTATCCCTATTGGTGTAGCTGATATTAAAAGAGAAGGTACAGATGTAACCGTAGTTTCTTTCGGTAAAATTATTAAAGAAGCTTACAAGGCAGCTGATGAATTAGCTAAAGAAGGTATTTCAATAGAAATTATCGACTTACGTACCGTTCGTCCAATGGATCATAAAGCCATTTTAGAATCTGTAAAGAAAACAAACCGATTAGTTATTTTAGAAGAAGCATGGCCTTTCGGAAGTGTATCTTCAGAAATCACTTTTAGAGTACAAGACGAAGCATTTGATTATTTAGATGCTCCTATTAAAAGGATAACAACTGCCGATACACCAGCACCATATTCACCAGTTTTATTGGAAGAATGGTTACCTAATGCTGATGATGTTATAGCCGCTGTAAAAGAGGTAATGTATCGTAAGTAATTAAAAGAAAAAAAAGAAATTGAAAAAAATAAAATCCTTTTGGCACTCGTCAAAAGGATTTTGTAGTAAGTACACAAATGAAAAACCTACTAACACTACTATTATTCCTAACAACCAGCTACTTAAGTGCTCAAATAACACTACAAGGTAGAATTGTTGATGAATTTAACACTCCTTTACCTTTTGTTAATGTAGTTCTAAAAAACACCACTTTTGGAACTACTACCGATGATGACGGTAAATTCTATTTAAAAACCCCTAAAAATAGAGGTCTCCTAGAGATTTCATTTGTAGGTTTTCAAAAACAAACATTAAAAGTAAATCAAAAAACAAAATTTTTAAATGTTGTTTTAAGAGAAGAAAGTAATCAATTAGACGAGGTTGTTATTGTTACCAAACCTAAAAAACGCTTGAAAAAGAAAGAAAACCCCGCTTATAAAATTCTAAAAGAAGTTTGGAAACGTAAAAGAAAAAACGGGCTTGATTTAGTTAACCATTATCAATACAAGAAGAATACTTCAATAGAAATTGGTCTTAATAACTTAGACACACTTTTCCTGAAGAAGTTATTTAAAAACGAATACAAACAAGCAATTAAAGAAGTTCAATACGATAGTGATGGTATTAATTATTACATACCTATTTATATAAATGAACAGGTTTCTAATATTTATGGTAATAATGTAAGTAATGCTGTAAGAGAAGATATTGAAGCTGAAAAATCGGAAGGATTAAATGCGCAAGGGTTTGTTTTTGATCGAATGGCTAACACTTTTCAAAATATTGATGTATTTCAAAACGATATTACACTATTAAGAAAATCATTTGTAAGCCCGTTATCTACAGATGGTTTTTCTACTTACGACTATGTTTTATATGATAGTATTGTTGACAACAACCGAAAATTATACAATATTTACTTCTTTCCTAGAAGAGATGGTGATTTAGCATTTCAAGGAAATTTATGGATTGCAGACAAAAGCTTTTCAGTGAAAAAGCTAAAAATGAAAGTACATAAAAGTATTAACTTAAACTTTGTAAGAGGATTAACTTTTGAGAAAGAATTTGAGGTTAGAAATGATAGCATATACATTCCTACTAAAAATGCTTACGAAGGAGACTTTACCTTTCTTGACAAAAACGACAGTAATAAAGGATTAACAATTAAGAAAAACATTACGTTTGAAAACTACATTTTAAACAAACCTCTTTCTGAAAAATTCTACGAGGAAAAAATTGAAAAAATAAGACCTAATCAGTATGAAAAAGGAGACGCATACTGGGATTCTGTTCAAAATGATGAAAGTAAGAAAACGTATAAATTAATCAAAAACGTTAAAAAGAAAAAGCAAATCAAAAACATCACAGGACTTATCAACACTGTTTCTAGCGGATATATAAACACTAATTTAGGTTTTCAAGTCGGTCCTTTTTGGACTCTTTTTGCGAACAATCAAGTAGAAGGATTTAGAACTAAATTAGGATTTAGAACCTTTGTAACCAAAGACGATAGATTTCGCCTAACAGGTCATGTTGCCTATGGGTTTAAAGACAAAAAAGTGAAATATGCTGCCGAGGGTCGCTATCTATTATCCTACAAACCTAGAATAGCAATAGGAGCCGCTTATCAAAAAGATATTGAACAATTAGGTAGTACCTTGTTAAACACCACACAACTTTTAGGTAGAAGTTTTGGTACTGCTGCTGTATTTTCAAGAGGCGATAACTATTTCTTATCTAATGTAGAAAAGATTGCTACAAATTTTGACTATCAAATTCAACAAAATTTACACTTTGGCATAAATCTTTCTCATGCTAAAATCTCCTCTGCAGACGAAAGATATTTCTCTATGGATTATATTGATGAAAATGGAGATATACAGTCAAAATTAACAGATGTAGCCTCAGACATCTATCTTACATATACCCCAGGTAGATTTGTATATGGTTTAGGCGTAGAAAGACGTTTTGGAAGTAATGTTTTTCCAACCTTGGTTTTAAACTACCGTAAAGGATATAAAGACGTTTTTAACGGTACACACAGCTATGATAAAATTCAATTCAAATATAACCAGCCTATTTTACTAAGTAAATTTGGTGTTTTAGATGCTACTTTTGAAGCTGGAAAAACTTTTGGAAATGTACCAATAGCTTTACTAAGTCCTGTGCCTGCCAACCAGTCATTTTCACTGGTTAAAGACACTTTCACCTTATTAAACTATTATGATTTTGTTACTGATGAATATTTAGCAGGACATTTTGAACACCATTTTAATGGTTATATTTTAAATAGAATTCCATTATTAAAAAAACTAAAACTTCGAAGTTTAGTAACTTTTAGAGCAGCTTATGGAACCGTTTCAGCAGAAAACAAAGCTATAAACGCTGGAAACGTAAATTATAATGCTCCAAATAAAGTATACTATGAATATGGTTTTGGACTAGAAAATATAGGATATGGTAACTTACGTTTTCTTAGAGTTGATGCTATTTGGAGAAGTAATTACACCCCTCCTGTAGGCTCTACAGTTGCACCAACACCGAAGTTTGCTATTCGTATAGGAATTAAACCTGGCTTATAATCATACAATTAACCATAAAATAAACCACTTTTTTTCTTATAAAAACTAATAAATCGTTACTTTTGCAAACCGATTTTAGAAACGAAGAAAAGTTAAGAATATATGACCGCAAAAGAAAGAAAAACAGTAGATGTTTTAATTGAAATTCCAAAAGGAAGTAGAAATAAGTACGAGTACGATTTTGATTTAGGAAAAATTCGTTTTGACAGAATGTTATTTTCTTCAATGATGTACCCTGGTGATTATGGATTTATTCCTCAAACTTTAGCATTAGATGGAGATCCATTAGACGTATTAGTTTTAGGAGCAGAACCAACTTTCCCAATGTGTGTTATGGAAGTAAAGCCAATTGGTGTTTTTCATATGGCTGATGAAAAAGGTCCAGATGAAAAAATCGTTTGTGTACCTGTATCTGACCCTATTTGGAACAAATACAATGATTTATCTGACTTAAACCCTCACCGTCAACAAGAAATTACTCACTTTTTCCAAGTATATAAAGACTTAGAAAAGAAAAAAGTTGATATTGGAGATTGGGGTAATGCAGATGAAGCTTACGAAATTTTAGATAAATGTTTAGAGCGTTATGAGAATAGCGAACATAAAGCTAATGGAAATTTCAAGATTTAATCTGTAAAAATTATCCTATATAAAACAAAAAACCTCTCAGTTACAACTGAGAGGTTTTTTGTTTAGTTATTGATTTTGTTATATTTACGAACACTTATAACTAATCAAATAACAATAACATGAAACAAAACATGATATATGTGCCAATACTTTTGGCACTTTTAGGACTCATTTTTATGTATATAAAAATGATCTGGGTTAAAAAACAAGATGCAGGAAATGAAAAAATGCAATCCATTTCAAAAAGTATTAAAGAAGGAGCTCTTGCTTTTTTAGCTGCTGAATATCGATTATTACTAATTTTTGTTATTATCGCTTCATTAGCACTATTCGGTATTTCACAATTAGTAGAAACTACAAGTATAATGATTGTTCCTGCATTTATTATAGGAGCAATTTTCTCTGCCTTGGCAGGAAACATAGGAATGCGTATTGCAACCGATGCTAATGCAAGAACAGCAGAAGCTGCCAAAACTAGTTTACCACAAGCTTTAAAAGTATCTTTTGGTGGTGGAACCGTAATGGGACTTGGTGTCGCTGGTTTAGCTGTTTTAGGTCTAAGTTTATTTTTTCTAATATTCGTCGGTCAATTTATTACAGATGATGGAAATTTCTATAATGAAATGACTGTCGTACTAGAAGCTTTAGCTGGTTTTTCTCTAGGAGCTGAATCTATTGCTTTATTTGCTCGTGTTGGTGGAGGTATTTATACCAAGGCTGCCGATGTAGGTGCCGATTTAGTAGGTAAAGTAGAAGCAGGAATCCCAGAAGACGACCCTCGTAATCCTGCTACCATTGCAGATAACGTTGGTGATAACGTTGGCGATGTTGCTGGTATGGGAGCCGATTTATTTGGTTCATACGTAGCAACAGTATTAGCAGCCATGGTTCTTGGAAACTATGTTATTAGAGATATGTCAATAGACTCTACTTTTTCCGATGCATTTAACGGAATGGGACCAATATTACTTCCATTAGTAATTGCTGGAGTTGGTATTGTAGCTTCCATTATTGGAACTTTCTTGGTAGGAATTAAAGACAATACAGCAAAAGAAGCAGAAGTACAAAAAGCATTAGATACAGGAAACTGGGTTGCTATTATTTTAACCTTAGCAGCAAGTTTCTTCTTAATTAAATGGATGCTTCCTGAAACAATGCAAATGAAATTCTTTGGGGCAGGTTTTAAAGAAGTGCCTTCTATAAATGTATTTTGGTCAGCCTGTATTGGTTTAGCCGTAGGTGCTTTAATTTCTATGGTTACTTCTTACTACACAAGCCTAGGAAAAAAACCTGTATTAACTATTGTACAAAATAGTGCTACAGGAGCTGGTACTAATATTATTGCTGGTTTAGCTGTAGGTATGAAGTCTACTTTCTTGTCTGTTTTATTATTTGCAGCTGCAATTTACGGTTCATATTATTTTGCAGGATTTTACGGAGTTGCTTTAGCAGCTTCAGCAATGATGGCAACTACTGCTATGCAATTGGCTATTGATGCTTTCGGACCTATTGCTGACAATGCTGGTGGAGTTGCTGAAATGAGCGAATTAGAAGATCATGTTCGTGAGCGTACTGATATATTAGACTCTGTTGGAAACACAACTGCTGCGGTTGGTAAAGGTTTTGCCATTGCTTCTGCTGCCTTAACTGCTTTAGCTTTATTTGCAGCTTATGTAACTTTTACAGGGATTGACGGAATAAATATTTTTAAAGCAGATGTATTAGCTATGCTATTTGTTGGAGGAATGATTCCTGTAATATTTTCAGCATTAGCAATGCAATCAGTGGGAAAAGCAGCTATGGAAATGGTACATGAAGTTCGTCGTCAGTTTAAAGAAATTCCAGGAATTATGGAAGGAACAGGTACCCCTGAATACGCAAAATGTGTAGATATCTCAACCAAAGCTGCCTTAAAAGAAATGATTTTACCAGGGTTAATAACTATCATCACCCCAATTATTATCGGATTATTATTTGGCCCTGAACCTTTAGGTGGTTATATGGCTGGTGTTTGTGTATCAGGTGTTATGTGGGCTATTTTCCAAAATAATGCTGGTGGTGCATGGGACAACGCTAAGAAATCTTTTGAAGCAGGTGTTGAAATCAACGGAGAAATGACCTACAAAGGTTCTGATGCTCATAAAGCAGCAGTTACTGGTGATACTGTTGGAGACCCTTTTAAAGACACCTCTGGACCCTCAATGAATATTTTAATTAAACTTACATGTTTAGTTGGTTTAGTTATTGCTCCAATATTAGGCGGGCATACTTCTTCTGAAACAAATGAAGAGACAGAAAACATTAAAGTTTGGATTGACAAGAATGGTGAAAAACATGAAATAAAACTTTCTACTGATGCTGAATTTACCACAGAAAACAAATTAGAAAACATCGTTAAAGTAAATATTGAAAAGAATGACGATGGTACTGCTAAAGCAACCATTACAACCACTACTATTAAAAATGGTGAAGAAGTAACTGAAGAAAAAACTTTTAAAGGTACTTTAGAAGAAGTAGAAAAGAAAATTAAAGAATACGAAAATTCAAAAGAAGAATAATCCTCAAATTCGTATAAAACTCAAACCCGATAGCAGTATTTCTATCGGGTTTCTTATTTTTGTGGCGATGTCAAGAACCGTCCGTATTTTTTCTATAGACACCCCTGAGCTCTTCAAACAAAAGCTATTTGTTTGGGCTAAACAGTTTGAAACAGCTATTTGGTTAGATTCTAATAATTATGAACAACAATACAGCTCTTTTGATTGTGCTTTAGCTGTAGAAGAGTTTACTTCTATTAAAACAGATTACTATAACGCTTTTGATAAACTAAAAGAATATCAATCTTTCACCAAAGACTACATCTTTGGCTACATTAGTTATGATGTTAAAAATGATACTGAAAGACTAATCTCTGATAATTTTGATGGGCTTCATTTTCCTGACTTGTATTTTTTTCAACCTCAAAAATTAATTTTCATCAAAGGAAATACAGTTGAATTTCACTATTTACAAATGATTGATGATGAGCTAGAAGAAGATTTTGAAGACATTATTGAAACCAATCCTATTATTCAAAATCATGAACAAGAAGAAACAGATGAAGTAAAAATAAAACTCCGAATACATAAAGATGAATACCATCAAAAAGTAGAAAAAGTACTGGAGCATATCCATAAAGGAGATATTTATGAAGCTAACTTCTGTCAAGAATTCTATGCAGAAGACACAATCATAAATCCGTATAAAGTATACACGCAGTTAAACAAAATATCAGAACCTCCATTTGCTACTTTTTTTAGAAATGACAATCATTACTTGCTTTCTGCTACTCCAGAACGGTATATTAGAAAAGAGGGGGCTAAAATTATTTCTCAACCTATAAAAGGAACTGCAAAACGACTTATCAATCCTATTGAAGACGAGAAAATTGCTTTTGATTTAGCTCGTGATGAGAAAGAACGATCAGAAAATATTATGATTGTAGATTTAGTTCGTAACGACTTATCAAGAACAGCTAAAAAAGGAAGTGTTCAAGTAGAAGAACTATGTAAAGTATACTCTTTTAAACAAGTTCACCAAATGATTTCTACTGTAGTTTCAGAAATTGAAAATACTACACATCCAGTTGATGTAATCAAAGACACCTTCCCCATGGGCAGCATGACCGGAGCTCCCAAAATTTCAGCCATGAAAATCATTGAAGAATTAGAAGAAACCAAACGTGGTTTATACTCTGGAACCGTTGGCTATTTTACTCCAAATGGTGATTTCGATTTTAACGTAGTTATCCGAAGTATTTTATACAATTCAGAAAACAGATACGTTTCATATTCAGTAGGTGGTGCTATTACAGCAAAGTCTACTCCAGAAAAAGAATATGAAGAATGTTTACTAAAAGCCAAGGCTATGAAGTATGTTTTAACACATACTAATAAAAGTTAACTATATTTATAGCAAATACTCACTGAGTATTTTACAATCAAAAAACTATTTAAAAAAATAAAGAGATGAACAACGCCTTTAAAATTTTGCTTTTTGTTGCTGTAATTGCAACAGCAGTTTCTTGTAAATCAAACAAATATTCATTTTTAAATGAGTATCCGACTAAAACTGTTCCTTTAACTGACAGCACTAATTTTAGCAATCATGCAGAAGGTAAACTATTAACAAAATCACAGCAAGAACTTTTAAAATTACCTTCAATTTTTGAAGATCAATTAACTGAAGAAAGTAAAATTGGTGTTTCTTATCTTCCTAAATTATCAGAAAATTTCCAATCAGTTGTTTATTATTTTTATCCAAACAACAACGAGCTTATTTCGATGTTAGTAACTTATGATAAGCAATTCAATATAATTAACAGTCAAGTACTAGCTTATGATGAAATTGCTGAAGGAATGCTAAGAACTACCTCTACTCTTAACAAAAACAGTATTGAATTAGTTGAATACATTTCTGATTCTCCTTCTACCATAATTTTTAATATTTTAGAAGACGGAAACATAACCAGAGACTAATGACACACAATACTTTTACATTCAATTTTCATAAAACCGAGTTTTTTGGTCAATATTGGCAACCTGAAACTATTAAAGCTATAGTTGTTATTATTCACGGAATGGGAGAGCACTCTGGTAGATATGACCATGTAGCGAAAAAGCTAACAGATAATAATTTTGGAGTAATTGCTTTTGACCACTTCGGTCATGGAAAAACCACAGGAAAAAGAGGTCATAACCCAGGGTTTGAATATGTATTAGAAAGTGTAACCAAACTTATTGATAAAGCTAAAGAGGTTTTTGGTGATAAACCAATCTTTTTATATGGGCATTCAATGGGAGGAAATACTGTAATTAACTACACACTTAGAAAAGAACATCAACTACAAGGAACCATAGCTACAAGTCCTTTTTTACGATTAGCATTTGAGCCACCTGCATGGAAATTATCATTAGGAAAGCTTATGCAAAAAATCGCACCTTCAATTACTTTGGGCAATGAGTTAGATGTAAATGATGTATCTCGCGATCCGGTTGAAGTTCAAAAATATATTGATGATCCACTAGTGCACGATAAAGTAAGCCCTAATTTCTCTTTATCTTTTATTGATACTGGCGAATGGGCTATTAACAATGCCAATTCTTTAAAAACACCTATGCTTTTACTACACGGTACTGGCGATAAAATTATTGACTATAAAGGAACTGAAGCTTTTGCTAACAATAGCTCAAAAGCTAGTTTAAAATTATACGAAGGTGGATATCATGAGTTACAAAATGACTTATGTAAAGAAGAAATGCTACAAGACGTAGTTAACTGGTTAAATACTCAATTATAATAGTTACCTCCTGTTGTTTTTTATGCTCCAAGAATTAGCTAAACATATTGACAAACATTTTTCTTTTTTAAAAGGTAAAAAACTACTCATTGCTATTTCTGGTGGAGTTGACAGCGTTGTATTAACACATTTATTACATCAACTTAAATTTGATATTTCCTTAGCGCATTGCAACTTTCAATTAAGAAGTGAAGAAAGTGATAAAGATGAAGAATTCGTTAAAAATCTAGGAAAAAAACTAAACCTTAACACATATACAATTCGTTTTAATACGAATGAATATGCTGTTAACAATAAATTATCAACACAATTAGCTGCGAGAGAACTTCGTTATAGTTGGTTTGAAAAATTAAGCAACGAACATTCTTTTTCACATTTACTTACAGCTCATCATGCCGATGATAATTTGGAGACTTTTTTAATTAACCTATCTCGTGGCACAGGATTGGAAGGCTTAACAGGCATCCCTCCTATTAATGGAAGTATTGTACGCCCGTTACTTGTTTTTTCTCGCGAGGAAATTTTAAACTATGCAAAACAAAATAATATTGAATGGCGTGAAGATGAAAGTAATTCAGAAATCAAATATCTTCGAAATAAAATACGCCATCAAGTTACCCCTATATTAAAAGAACTGAATGCTAGCGTTTTAAAAAACTTCAATAAAACAATTGATCACTTAAAAGAATCTCAACAAATTATTGATGATAAAATAGAGGAAGTTGCCCATGAAATTATTACAAAAGAGGGTGATTTATTAAAAATCAACATTGAAAAACTGTTAAAGTTATCCAATCCAAAACCCTACCTCTATCAGTTGCTAAAGCCCTATGAATTCAAGGAATGGAACGATGTTTACAACCTTATTTATGCGCAATCTGGAAAGCAAATTTTAACAAAAAATTATACTTTGTTGAAAGACAGAGATTTTTTATTACTTTTACGCACTAGTGAAAAATCCTCTAACGAAGAGGAGGTTTACACTATTAGGGAGGAAAACAAAGAAATTACAGCTCCAATTAGGCTGCTACTGAAAAGGGTTCAAAAAAAAACAGATACTGATCAAAAAAGTATTTATGTTGATAATGAACTTCTTAGTTACCCCCTAAAACTTAGACGGTGGAATTCCGGCGATTTTTTTTATCCTGCAGGAATGCTAGGTAAGAAAAAAATAAGTAAGTATTTTAAAGACGAGAAAATATCAATCATAAATAAAAATAAAATTTGGCTCCTCTGTTCTAGTAAAAATGAGATTATTTGGATTATAGGAAAACGACAAGACAGACGCTTTTTACCAACAGAAAGAACGACCAAACTATTACAAATTAGTATTTAATTAACCCCATCAAACTACATAGAATGAAAAAATTCTTTACTCTATTTTTATTATTCATAGGTTTAGCGGTTTATTCTCAATCTGATGATAACCCTGTTGTTGTAACTCCTAAGGTAGAGAAGATCTCTGATACCGAGTACGACCTTATTTTTGACGTATTAATAGCTGAAGACTGGCACTTATACTCTCAGTATAACCCAGAAGACGCTTCTTTACCTATGACAATTTCACCTGCAGAAGGACAAACTGGATATACCCTAAACGGTAAAGCTAAAGAAAGTGAAACAGAAACACAGTTTAGTGAAATCTGGGGAAAAGACGAGATCTTTTTCGTTGAAGAAGGTAAATTAGTACAGCGAATTACTGTTTCTGACTCTACATTAACGAAGGTAACTTTAAATCTTGATGCTCAAGTTTGTAAGGAATACTGTTTACCTTTTGATGAAGATTTTACATTCTCTTTAACAGGCGAAGTTGTAGAACAAACGGTTGCAGAAGTTGATGATAAAAGTAAAGAGTTATCACAATCTTTAAATTTAGATTTAAAAAATACTGTTTTATTAAAAAGCTCAACAGACACAAGTGCTGATGGAGAAGAAAAGGATAACAGTTTATTAAATATCTTTTTATTAGGTTTTGTTGGTGGATTATTAGCGTTTTTAACTCCATGTGTATTCCCAATGGTTCCTTTAACTGTATCATTCTTCACAAAACGTACAGAGAAAAAAGGTAAAGGTGTTGGTAGTGCAGTTTTATATGGTTTCTTTATCGTATTAATCTACGGATTAATAAGTCTTCCTTTCCATTTCTTAGACACATTAGATCCTGAGATTTTAAATAACATTTCTACCAATATTTGGTTAAACTTATTCTTCTTTGTTATTTTAATATTCTTTGCAGGTTCTTTCTTTGGTTTCTATGAATTAACTTTACCTAGTTCTTGGAGTAATAAAGCAGATAGCGCTTCTAACGTTGGAGGTTTCTTAGGAATATTCTTCATGGCATTAACATTAGCTATTGTATCGTTCTCTTGTACCGGTCCAATTTTAGGTTCTTTATTAGCAGGATCGTTAAGCGGTGGTGCTATGCAATTATCTATAGGTATGGTAGGATTTGGTTTAGCTTTAGCATTACCATTCGCTCTATTTGCAATGTTCCCTAACTGGTTAAACACTTTACCAAAGTCTGGTGGCTGGTTAAACACAGTTAAAGTTGTTTTAGGTTTTATTGAATTAGCTTTCGCTTTCAAATTCTTATCTAACGCAGACTTAGTTGGTCACTGGGGACTATTAAAAAGAGAAATCTTTATCGGTATTTGGGCTTTAATTGCATTCTTATTAGCTTTATACTTATTTGGATTTATTGGAAAAAAATATGGAAAAATGACTCTTTTCAGAGTGTTAGTAGGTATAGGTGCATTAGCTTTATCTGTATACTTAGCTCCTGGAGTAATGGAAAAACCAGCTTGGAATCAAAATGAATTATTAAGTGGTTTTGCTCCACCTAAATTCCATAGTATTTATGAAAAAGACAATCACTGTCCACTTAACTTAAACTGTTTTAAAGATTTTGACGAAGGTATTGCTTACGCTAAATCTGTTAACAAACCAGTTTTACTAGATTTTACAGGATGGGCTTGTGTTAACTGTCGTAAAATGGAAGAAAATATTTGGAGTCAACCAAACATCTACTCTTTAATTAATGATGATTATGTATTAATTTCATTATATGTAGATGACCACCAAAGAATGTTACCTGAAGATGAGCAGTTTGATTTTATAAAATCTAACGGTAAGGTAAAAAGAATTAGAACGTATGGTGATAAGTGGGCTACATTACAAGCAGCTAACTTTAAAACTGCTTCTCAACCATTCTATGTATTAATGAGTCCTGAGTTAGAAGTATTAAACTCACCTCAGCAGTATACAGATCATACAACATACTACAATTGGTTAAAAACTGGTTTAGACCGTTTCAATAACAACTAATACAGTATTTCATAATATTTATAAAGCCTCTTTTTTTAAAGAGGCTTTTTTTATATCTTACATAAAAAAATAGATGACGCCAGAAACAATCATCAGTATCTTTTTAGGTATTGGGTTAGCCGCTTCAGTCGGATTTAGAGTCTTTTTACCCTTATTTGCTTTAAGTTTAGCTGGGTATTACCAAATTATTCCTTTAAATGAAAGCTGGGTATGGGTAGCAAGCGCCCCTGCTATTATTACCTTGGGTGTTGCCACTTTACTTGAAATATTTGCCTATTACATCCCTTGGTTTGATAATTTACTCGATACCATAGCAATTCCGTTAGCTGCTATTGCAGGTACAGCAGTAATGGTTTCAACCGTTGCCGATTTATCACCTGTAATTACTTGGGCTTTGGCAATTATTGCTGGTGGAGGAACTGCAAGTGCTATAAAAGGCACTACTGCTTCGGCTCGTTTAACTTCTACAGCTACAACAGCTGGAGTTGCAAATCCTATAATTTCAACAGTAGAAACAGGCTCTTCTGTAGTTATGTCTGCTTTCTCCATTTTTTTACCTATAATAGCTATCATTTTTGTTGTTCTTATCTTCTTAAGCATGCGAAAATTATACAGATTTGTTTTTCCTTCATTAAAAAAAGAAGAAGATCTACCATAACTAAATCATCAATAACACCTTAACATATTTTTTATATCTTTAACAGAAAGAGAAAAATATGCTAGTAAAAGTTTATGGAAGCGCTGTTTTTGGTATAGAAGCAACCACCATTACTGTTGAAGTAAATATTGATAAAGGAATAGGTTATCATTTGGTAGGATTACCTGATAAAGCGGTAAGTGAAAGTTCGTACAGAATCTCGGCTGCTTTGGCAAACAATAACTATAAACTTCCTGGTAAAAAGATAATCATTAATATGGCTCCTGCTGATATTCGAAAAGAAGGTGCTGCATATGACCTAACCTTAGCTATTGGAATTTTAGCTGCGTCTAATCAAATCCAATATGAAAACATAGGAGATTATATAATTATGGGAGAACTTTCTTTAGATGGAGGTTTACAACCTATTAAAGGAGCATTACCTATAGCTATAAAAGCGCGTGAAGAAGGCTTTAAATACTTAATTCTACCTAAAGAAAATGCGAAAGAGGCTGCTATAGTTAATGACCTAAATATTTTGGGCGCAGATAATATTATGGAAGTTATCAATCATTTTGAAGGCAATAAACTAATAGAGCCGACGACAGTGGATACTCGAGCTGAATTTTATAAACACATGGATTTTCCAGAGTTTGATTTTGCCGATGTAAAAGGACAAGAATCAATTAAACGCTGTATGGAAATTGCCGCTGCTGGCGGACATAATATTATATTAATTGGGCCTCCAGGTGCAGGAAAAACAATGCTAGCAAAACGACTTCCTTCAATTTTACCTCCAATGACCTTGCATGAAGCTTTGGAAACTACTAAAATACATTCTGTAGTAGGAAAAGTAAAGAATACTGGTTTAATGTATCAACGTCCCTTTCGTTCACCTCATCATACAATATCTGATGTTGCACTAGTAGGTGGCGGACAATATCCTCAACCGGGTGAAATCTCTTTAGCACATAACGGAGTTCTATTTTTAGATGAGCTACCTGAATTTAAACGTACAGTTTTAGAAGTGATGCGTCAACCTCTAGAAGATAGAGAAGTTACGATTTCTCGTGCTCGTTTTACAGTAAATTATCCCAGTAGCTTTATGTTAGTAGCAAGTATGAACCCTAGTCCTTCAGGGTATTTTAATAACTCAGACGCTCCTATTACCTCCTCTCCTGCTGAAATGCAACGTTATTTAAGTAAAATATCGGGCCCACTATTAGATCGAATAGATATCCATATAGAAGTAACTCCTGTCCCTTTTGAAAAACTCTCTGAAGAACGTAAAGGAGAAAGTAGTATGGATATTAGAAACCGTGTTACTGAGGCTAGAGAACTACAAACGGAACGATTTAAAGAATTTGACAATACTCATTACAATGCTCAAATGAACGTAAAACAAATACGTAAATTCTGTAAAATTTCAGAAGAAAGCAAACAACTTTTAAAAATAGCTATGGAGAAACTAAACCTTTCTGCTAGGGCCTACGACAGGATTTTAAAGGTATCTCGAACCATTGCAGATTTAGCAAACTCAAAAGATATTCAATCAGAACATATTACTGAAGCTATTCAATATAGAAGCTTAGACCGTGAAGGTTGGCTAGGATAATTATAAAGCTAGAATTCAAGCAAGTATACAACTTTAAAACAGTTAGGGAAATGTTAAAAAATTGTGCTTTCATTTAAAATCACTAATTTAGACGCTTATTATAACGCTGGATAGCAAAATTAAACACACCCTAATGAAAAAACTAGTTTACTTATTGGCATTTTCTATTGCCTTAGTTTCATGTAAAGAGGAACAAAAAGATTATGTGACTTTTTCTGGAAAAATAACCAACAAAAACTCTGATTCTGTTGTAATATCTAACCCTCAATTTAAATTCAACAGAGTGATAAAAGTTGATGAAAATGGTATGTTTAAAGATACTATGAATGTAAAAGATGGCTTTTACAGACTTTTTGATGGTAAAGAATACGCTACTTTATACTTAAAAAACGGAGCTGATATTAACATGACTCTTGATACTAATGAGTTTGATGAAACTATCACTTTTACAGGAGAAGGTTCTAAAGAAAGTGCTTTCATCGCTAAATCTTCTATAGAGCAAGAAGCTTTATTTGGAGATAAAGAATTAATGGATTTACCAGAATTAGACTTTAGAGCTAAAGTTTCTGATTTTGTTGATGGATTTAACAAAAGAGTAGATGAAGCTGCTTTAGATTCTACTTTTGCTGCAAATCAAAAACAAAGTATTACTGGTTTAGAAAAATACTTAACTAAAGTATATAACGACAAACAATACTTAGCAAAAAACTTAGCTAAAGGAATGGAGTCTCCTAAGTTCGTAGATTACGAAAACAATGCTGGAGGTACTACTTCTTTAGATGATTTAAAAGGAAAATACGTTTATATCGATTTATGGGCTACTTGGTGTCAACCTTGTAAAAACGAAATTCCTTTCTTAAAGCAAGTTGAAGAAAAATATCACGAGAAAAATATCGAGTTTGTAAGTATTTCTGTTGACAGACAAAAAGATTATGAAACTTGGAAACAAATGATTGTTGACAAAGAATTAACAGGAGTTCAATTATACGCTAAAGAAGACAAGTCTTTTATGGATGCGTATAAAGTATCAGGAATTCCAAGATTTATTTTATTAGATCCTCAAGGAAATATTGTAGATGCTAATGCTCCAAGACCTTCTAATCCTAAATTAGTTGAGTTATTTGAATCATTAAACATCTAAGTCTTAAAAGACATTTATAACTTAAAAAGCCTGCAAAATTTGCAGGCTTTTTTATTACTCTGCTATTCTTCTTTAGATTTATTAAAAATAACTATATTTGCCGAATGAATTTTTTCGTAGAAGATATATCATTTAAAATTTCTTATGGTGGTAGAAACTATTACCAGCTAGATTTAGGTTATAAAGTAATAGACTTTACTTTTTGTCAATTACTAGCCTTTAGGAAAAAAGTCTTAGAATATGCTTCTTACGAATCATTAGAAACGATTATCGACGGCGATAACTTCGTACTCCTTTTTGCAGCAGACAACAAGCACCTATTATTCTTAGATGTACCTCAACTTATAGAGTTAAAAGAGCTTCTTTTATCAGTATTTAAGCAGAAAAGTCTTTACTAAGACTAGCTTTAAATTAGCCCCTCTATTCTTTTTAGAGTCTTATAATCTGTATCTTTATAGTATTAAAACTAAACAAATATTATGGAAACAGCAATAAGAAGAGACATGATTTTAGATGTGGAAGTAGTTGATTTGCTAAACCACCAAATAACGATGGAGCAACAAGCTTCTTCTAAATACCTAGCTATGGCATCTTGGTGCGACCAAAGAGAGCTTAGAAATAGTGCTACTTATTTTTATAAGCAAGCGGAAGAAGAAAGAGCTCACATGATGAAGATTTTTAAATTTGTAAACGATAATGGTGGTAGTGCCATCTCTCCTACTGTAACAGAAGTAGCACATGAATTTGAAAGCTTACGAGCTATTTTCGAGGCTTCTTTGGATGCAGAAATAGAAGTTACTAAATCAATTCATAACGTATTTAAAACTGCAAGAAAAGTAGGTGATTTCACTTCAGAAATCTTTTTACAATGGTTTGTAACAGAACAGGCCGAAGAAGAAGAAAAAGTAAGAGATATTTTAGACTTAATCGATTTAATGGAAGGTATGCCATTAAAAATGATTGATGAGCGTATTCCTACCGAATAAAACTTTTATAAACAGTATAAAAAAATCCCGCAACTAAGTTGCGGGATTTTTTTATGTCTTGACTCTATGAATCTAGTATCTATAGTGTTCTGGTTTGTATGGACCTTCAACAGTTACACCAATATATTTCGCTTGGTCTTCACGTAACTCAGTTAACTCAACACCAATCTTCGCCAAGTGTAATTTTGCTACTTTTTCATCTAAGTGTTTTGGTAACATATACACATCATTTTCATACTTATCAGCATACTTCCATAATTCGATTTGCGCTAGCGTTTGGTTTGTAAATGAGTTTGACATTACAAAACTTGGGTGACCTGTAGCACAACCTAAGTTTACTAAACGTCCTTCTGCCAATACAATAATATCGTTTCCTTTAACTGTATACTTATCAACTTGTGGTTTAATTTCAACCTTAGTATCTCCGTAAGTTTCATTTAACCAAGTCATTTGAATTTCATTATCAAAGTGACCAATGTTACAAACGATAGTCTTGTCTTTCATTGCTTCGAAGTGCTCAGAACGAACGATATCTTTGTTACCAGTAGTAGTAATTACGATATCAGCCTTTCCTACAACAGTTTCTAATTTCTTCACTTCAAAACCGTCCATTGCAGCTTGTAACGCACAAATAGGGTCAATTTCAGTAACAGTAACGATAGAACCAGCTCCACGGAAAGATGCCGCAGTACCTTTACCAACATCACCATAACCACAAACTACTACTCTTTTACCTGCTAACATTACATCAGTAGCACGACGAATTGCATCTACTGCAGATTCTTTACATCCGTATTTGTTATCAAATTTCGATTTAGTAACCGAATCATTTACGTTAATCGCTGGCATTGGTAACGTTCCGTTCTTTACACGCTCATATAAACGGTGAACTCCAGTCGTAGTTTCTTCTGATAATCCTTTAATTCCTGGCGCTAACTCAGGATATTTATCCAATACCATGTTGGTTAAATCTCCACCATCATCTAAAATCATGTTTAATGGCTTCTTATCTTCACCAAAGAATAATGTTTGTTCAATACACCAATCAAACTCTTCCTCGTTCATACCTTTCCAAGCATACACAGGAGTACCTGCAGCAGCAATAGCAGCAGCAGCTTGATCTTGCGTAGAGAAAATATTACAAGAACTCCAAGTAACCTCAGCTCCTAAAGCTTGTAACGTTTCTATTAAAACCGCAGTTTGAATCGTCATGTGTAAACATCCTGCAATTCTTGCACCCTTTAAAGGTTGCTCCTCTTTATACTCTTCTCGTAAACTCATTAACCCTGGCATTTCAGCTTCTGCCAATTCAATCTCTTTTCTTCCCCAATCAGCTAAAGAAATATCTTTAACTTTGTAAGGAACATATGTTGCGGTTTTTGTGCTCATATTTTTGTATATTTATGTATCTTAAATTTGAGTCGCAAAATTACGAAATAACTTTCTAAAATATGCCTCTTTACAAAACATTAACGGTAAACAACCATGCTAAAGCATTGATTTGGAAGATTGAAGAATCTTTTGAACAACTTTCTAACGGCGTTTCTTTAACAAAAGGAAATCAACAAAGAGTAAACGGTATGAAGTCCGATTTACACCAAAGAGGCTTTATGAGCGTACGTCACTTACTAAAAGAAGTTGGCTATACCGATGACGATTTACTGTACGATGGCTACGGAAAACCACACCTAAAAGACGGCAAATTCATTTCAATAACCCATTCATTTACCTTTTCGGCAATAATTATTTCCGATACACAACCTGTGGGGATAGATATTGAAATGCAACGCGACAAAATTCTGAAAATTGCACACAAGTTTACTCCTATAGAAGAATACAAATCTATTGCCAACCACGATGCTTTGGTAAGTAAATTAACCATTGTTTGGGGAGCCAAAGAAAGTTTGTATAAAATCTACGGAAAGAAAAAACTCCGCTTCTTAGAAAACATTTACATTGAAGATTTCTCTTTTGAAACAAATGTAACTACTGGAAAAATTTTATACGAAGGACAAACCTCTGAGTACGACATCCACTTCTTAGAAATGGAAGGATTTACCTGCGTATGTGCTTGTTAAAAAAGGCAACATACCCTCCTACTCCAAAACTCTGCATCTTTGAAACTTTGAAAAAACTCCCAAAACCTTTACCATGCAACAACAACTTAACTTTAGTAACTTTGCATCTTTCTAATTTGGAACAACAATGAAAATATCCGTAGAATTGACTTTAAGTCCGCTTCAGAACGAATTTGAAGAACCAATTATCAATTTCATCAAAAAATTAAGAGCCTCAGGTTTAACCGTATTAGAAAATCCGTTAAGTACGCAAGTGTATGGTGATTATGATACCGTGATGAGTTTAGTTACTTCTGAATTAAAAAATGCTTTTGAATTAATTGACAACGGATTGCTATTTATGAAAATCGTAAAAACCGATCGTAGCGATTATGAGCCAACTTTTTGATTTCCTTTTTGGGCAGTATGCTGATTACAACCCTATCCATGTTTGGCTGGAAATTATTGCGGTAATCTTTGGGTTTTTATCCGTTTGGTATTCAAAACAGAATAAAATTTGGGTATTCCCTACGGGGATGATAAGCACCGCTATTTTTGTATATCTCCTATTAAAATGGGAACTGTTAGGCGATATGATGATTAACGGGTACTACTTTATGATGAGTGTATACGGTTGGTATATCTGGACACGAAAAGTAGACGCCACCCATGTAACTCCTATCTCTAGAACCACCTCTAAAGAAAAAAAACAAAGCATAGCTATATTTGTAGCCACCTTAGTTTTCGTCTATGCTGTTTACACCGTTTTTGATAAATGGACTAGCTGGACAGCTTATGTAGACACCGTTACTACTGCTATTTTCTTTGTAGGAATGTGGCTGATGGCAAAACGAAAAATAGAAAACTGGATTTATTGGATTATTGGCGATATTATCTCCGTTCCACTGTACTTTTACAAAGGATTCACCTTTACCAGTTTTCAATATTTATTATTTACCTTTATTGCAATTGCAGGATATTTAGCATGGAAAAAGCACTTACACAACAACCCATCAACCTTGTAAAGGTGGTATTATTTGGACCTGAAAGCACAGGAAAAACAACACTTTCTGGTCAGTTAGCACGTCATTACAATACCGTTTGGGCTCCCGAATTTGCGCGTGAATACTTGCAAGATAAGTGGAACAACGAACGTAAAACTTGTGAGCAACACGATTTAATTCCGATTGCCGAAGGACAAATGGACTTGGAAAATGAATTGGCTAAAAAAGCGGATAAAGTACTCATCTGTGATACCGATTTATTGGAAACCAAAGTATATTCTGAAGAGTATTATGGCGGATTCGTAGATCCGAAATTAGACGAGGCTGCCATTGAAAACACTTACGATATTTATTTTTTAACCTATATCGATACGCCTTGGGAAGCTGACGATTTGCGCGACAGACCTGAGCAACGTTTGGAAATGTTCAAAGCCTTTGAAAATGCGTTAAAAAAATACAACCGTCCGTATGTGTTGTTGAAAGGTGATAAAGAAACCCGTTTGAAAAAAGCAGTAGAAATTATTGATGCGTTACTCTCTAAAAAAGAAAACTTATACTCTTTTTCCGACACCCTTACCGATTTAGATATGCATTTTATGCACCAATCACCCGACACACCTAATTACGATATGTAAAACACACGTGTTGTCATTACGAGCCTTTCGACTGTCGCTCAAGACAGATTAAAAACGAAGCAATCTTTAAATTATGAGTTCTCAATATACAGATTACTTCGTCGTATTCTCCTCGTAATGACGTTAGGTTTCTTCTTACTCGTCATTGCGAGTGAAGCGAACCAATCTACTTAACTCTAGCTACAAATACTATTGAGAGTTACTAACTTTCAAGTATAAGATTTCTCACTTCCGTTCCACTACAGTTCGAAATGACGCACGTTTTGTCATTTCGACCAGAGAGAGAAACCGCAAGGTTCAGCGGAGCTAAATCTCACCAATAGGAGTAACTTCTATTATTAAGCCCCTTTACAAACAGCAATAGATTTTCTATATTTGAGACATTCACAAACACTATGAACAAAGAACAACTTTTAAAAGAACTCAACTTTAAAGCCGTACGAAGCTCTGGTGCGGGCGGACAGCATGTAAACAAAGTATCCTCTAAAGTAGAGTTGAGTTTTACTATTGAAGACTCGTTAGGACTCTCGGACAAAGAAAAAGCACTACTCCTTAAAAACTTAGCTAATAGACTTTCTAAAGAAAATACACTCATACTAAGCTCTCAAGAAAGCCGCTCACAACACCGTAACAAAGAATTGGTTACGGAACGATTTTTTAACCTAGTAGAACAAGCTTTAGTGGTTCCTAAAGTACGTAAAGCTACCAAACCTAAAAAAGCAGCGATTACCAAACGATTAGATGAAAAAAAACAACACGCTGAAAAAAAAGAAAACCGAAAAAAGTTTCGGTTTTAGTTTTATTAAATAATTTACAATGCTCGTATTTATTATTTCCAATGGTATTTTATATGAAAAAGTAGCAGATTTCACGCACGAACTTTTCGGTTAAACACAGATTTTAAATTTGTAAAATTCATTTTGATTTGACACTTAAACCGTTATTTTTTATATACATCTTAAGTTAGCAATTGGATTTATTCCGTTCAACTTGGTTTTCAGTGTTGGCAAAACATACTCTTTGGCAATTTTTAGAGTAGTGTTGACTGGTGCGAATTGTAAATGTGTATGGCTTTTAACTTTGACTATTTCAAAATTCCCGTGAAAATTAAAACATAATACAATCCTGTCAAAATGAAAACAACTCCTGCAACTGTTCGCATTACTTTTTCGATTTTTGTAATTCTGTTGTAGAATATACCAACTTTTCCTGCTGTAAAAGCCAATAAATAAGTAAAAAGAATTACAGGCAATCCTGTTCCCAATGCGAATACAATGGGCAAATAGAGTCCGTCAGCTGATGTAATTGTCATAGGAATTAACATTCCAAAAAACAATGCTCCACTATAAGGGCAAAATGCCAAAGCAAAAACGACACCTATTAAAAAAGAACCTAAAAGCCCTTTGTTCTTAAATTTTTCAGATAGTTTTTCTTGAAAACTTAATTTTTCTAAAAAATTGAGCCTGATAATATTTAACATAATCAACCCAATGATTATCAATAATGGTCCTAAATATTTCTCTCCATTCTGATTGAAAAATCGAGCGATATGAAATTTACTTGCACCAAAATATAATATCAAACCAATTGTAGTATAACTAAACCCTCTACCTAAAAAATATAACAGTCCGCTTAAAAATACTTTTCGTTTGCTCGAAATGTTCTTGGAAATAAATGCGGTTGCGGTAATGTTCGTCGCCAAAGGACACGGACTAATGGCTGTCATTAGTCCAAGTATTAATGCCGATAAAATAGGAATATTGTAGTTCTCTAAAAGCGATTGCAAAAAATCCATTTAGAGCGTTTTTAATTCCGTATCTATTTTAGCTTTCAACTCTTTGGAAAATGCATCTTGGTCATTTCCATTTATAAAGGCAAAATCCGTAAGATTTATTTGGGTTTCTTTTCCTTTTTTAATCACATTTAAGATTAAAGAAGTTCCTGATGCCTCAAATTTTTCAGCAATTTTTTCATTCTCCTTTTCATCTACATTGATAACCTGAAACGTAATTTTACCTTCTTTAAGTTCTTTTGCAAAGTAAGTGTCCAAAGTGTATTTCGTATTTGCTTCAATTGCATTGCACGTCATACATCTATGTGTAGAATGAAAGTCCAAAACTTCAATTTTTGAAATGGATTTATTTAAATAAGTTGTTTTGTTTTTATTTTGACCATTGCAAGATGTAAGTATTAGTCCGATTGCTAAAACTGAAAAAAAAATGATTGTTTTATTCATTTTGTTTAGATTTTATGGTTTATAATATGATGTTAAATAAGTACCCTGAAATGATGATGCAAAGTGTAACGACTCCAAAAAAGATGGCAATTAATTTTAAGGTCATTACTTTTTTTAATAACATAGCTTCTGGCAATGAAAGTCCAACAACTCCCATCATAAAAGCGATTGCAGTTCCTAACGGAATTCCTTTAGCAACCAATACCTGAACTACTGGAAGTATGCCTGATGCATTTGAATACATTGGTACAGCCAAAACCGTAGCAATAGGAACAGCAAAAAGATTGTCCTTGTCCATATATTTTTCAAAAAAACCTTCTGGAATATATCCGTGCATTAGTCCACCAATTGCAATTCCGATAATTACATAAGGAATGATACCTTTAAGAATTTTCATAACTTCTGCCCAAATAATTGGCAAGCGTTGTTTAAAGGTTTGTTTTTCTGCTTGAAAGATATCTTGTTCTCTTTGTGCGTTTTCTAAAACTTTTTTAACCCAAGGAGTTAAATAGGATTCCAATTTTAATTGTTGAAGTATTATACCAGAAATAGTTCCTAACAAAACGCCACTAACCACATAAATTAAGGTTGTTTTAATGCCAAATAAGCCAACAAAAAGTCCGATTGCAACTTCATTAACCAAAGGTGAAGTAATCAAAAATGAAAAGGTTACACCTAACGGAATTCCTCCTCTAACAAAACCAATAAATAACGGAACTGAAGAACAAGAGCAAAAAGGCGTTACTACGCCAAAAAGACTTGCCATAAGATATTCTAATCCATATAATTTATTTCTTGACAGATAGTTTTTAACTTTGTCAATTGGAAAATAGCTGTTGACGATTCCCATAAAAAATATGACGACAAAGAGAAGTAATAAAATCTTTGTGGTATCATAAATAAAGAAATTTAAAGCTTCTGCAAGATGTTGTTCTTGGTTCAAGTTCAAGACATCATAAACAAACCAATCCGCTATATTTTGTATCCAATCAAACATTTTCAATCATGCTAATAGTACCTGAAATTGAACAAGATAATTTTACTGTATTGTAGATAGTTCCAAACTTTTCAATATTCTTTTTAAGTAAACCAGAATTTAATTTTTTATCGTTACTGTAAATTGTGAGGTTGTAAACAATATTTTCCATTCTTGGTGGGTTTTCAAGACGTGTTGCATTTACTTCAATAGTGGCTTTTGTATAGGTGAATTTCATCATACCTGAAAACCGTTCCACGTTTTTCAATATACAGGAAGCAAAAGACCCCAAGAATAATTCGGCAGGATTTGGCAAGTTTTCGGCAGTTTTTGCAGTTGTTCCGAAATCTATATTTGATTGCTTAACATGGATAATTGCATCTTTATTTGAAATGGAAGATGCTTGGATTTGATAATTCATAGTTAGGTTGAATTAGTTTAAAAGAGCCAAAACTTCATCTTTCGAAGGCACTCTACCTTTTATTGTAATCACATCATCTATAACCAAAGCTGGTGTTGTCATTACGTTAAATTTCATAATTTCCATTATATCTTCAACTTTTTCAATTGTTGCATCAATGTCATTTGCTGAAACAACATCTTTAACTACAGTAGTCATTGATTGGCATTTTGAACATCCTGTCCCTAAAATTTTAATTACTTTCGTCATAATATTTATATTTGTTTATCGCCAATATACGATAGGTTTATTAAAAAAATATCAATCAAAAAAATTCTGAAATAATGTTTTTGCAACTTTCCAGTTTTCTTGATTGATACAGTACCTTATTTTTGGCGGTTTTAATTCTCCTTGTATTAAACCTGCATTTTTTAATTCTTTTAAATGTTGTGAAACGGTCGATTGTGAAATCGGTAATACGTCAACCAAATCTCCAGTAAAACAACACGATTGATTTTCAAGATGTTTTAAAATAGCAATACGAGTTGGGTGTCCTAAAGCTTTAGCAAATTTTGCCAAAGCTTCGGTATCTTCCTTATATTCTATATGTTCTAAACTTCTTTTCATATTTCTTATCGCGAATTTACGATAGATATTCAAAACATAATGTAACAAAAGTCACTTTTTATATATTCTCTGTCGATTGGAAGAAACAGCTCTTTTATTTTTTTGTTGCTTTTCAACGTTTAGAAAAATAAACGTGCTGTTTTGCGTGATGGTTTTCAAGCTTGCAGGTAACGGTCTCGGCTATGATTTATACTTTTATTTTGGTGTGGCACAAAACCACAATGAATTATAGCCATTGTTAGCCACTGGCTATTTATTTATTATTTTACTTATAAAATCATTCGGCATTGTTGGTCCTGAATCTTCTTTTAAAAGTCCTGTTTCCGAGCGACTAAATAAGGATTGTAAAATTAGTTTTCTATCTTCTGAATCCATCGATGTTCCTTGTTCATTTAACAACGATAGGTACACGAAAGTCAGAGCGTGTCTTTCTTCTGCATCTCTTGATAAATGAAGAGAACTGAACATAATTTTATTTACAGCTCTTATCGCAAATGCCATTAATGCTAAAAATGCAATAAAGATTAAAGACCAACGAACAATCGTGACTTCGTTTCCGTTAAACACCTGTTTGAAAATATAATCAGGTGCAACAATCAAAATTGCTCCCAATAATATTGCACAAAAACCAATTAGAACCATTAAAATAGTTCGAGCTGTTTTATAATTCTTAAAATAGATTCTTGCTTTAGTCTGCCAGTATCTTGCAGGTTTTGATAATTCAAGTTTTTTGTCATAAGCAATTTCTAAATTCTCCCTTCTCCCTTTGGATTCTTCGAAAAATTTTATCAGTTCCTTTTTTATTCCATCATTTTCATCATTTCCCTCAAACCAATCATTAATTAGGGTTTCTTTATTATTTTTTAAGGTATCTATCGCTTCTACATAATTTTTGTATTCCGTATTAGCATTGATTAGGTGTTCGGTTAAATCTTTCTCGGATTCAGTAAGTTGTTCTTGAAACTTATTACGCAGTTTGCTTATTGAACTTTTTTCTTTACTCCGTCTGTTTATAATTTCTGAATAGTCTTTGGACTCAAATTCATAAGCCAATAAAGAGCCGATAAAATCATTTCTGTTACTTGCACGATAAGAGCCAACAACATAATAGTATGCTCCTTGAAAACTATCTGGTTTATTCTGATGTATATCAATCAGAAATAACGTGTAAGGTGAATCAGAAGTGAAAAATTTGGAATTACTCGATAATTGTCCTGATTCTTGTCTCCAATAACTATCTAAATTTCCTGAATTTGTCTGATTGTAATGAGAATTAATGAAATTCTCTATTCTGGTCTTTAAGTTAACGAAATGCCTTTTGGACTGCTCAAATTCGTTTGGTAATGAACCATATTCCTCCCAGCCATTTATTTGTTCCGAAAGCCATTTATGTATTGAACTGAATCCTTCTAATTCAATCGAAAAGTTAATATGAGGATAGCTGATATTGGCAGTAGCTGAATTGAACCAATCAGGTAATTCAGTTTCCGCAATTTTCTTTCTTAATTCAGTTGTTGTCATTTTTCAGCTTGTAGCTAACACGTTATATACCAAACTTTAGTTCTTTATCTCGAAAAAAACATGGGATATCATAAGGTTTAGCAATTTTTATACGCTATCAAATATATCAAAAACAATACTTTATCAAAAGTAAAGTTATCAACGAGTTATTGTTATTTATTAATTATAAAAAGCTAATTGCTCTTACAATTCTTGCGAACCTAACACAAAGTGTCTATACATTCTTACGGAATCCCATAAGCTCAACTATTTAGGTAATAAAAGTTGTTTTTTAGAGTAGTAACGGTTCTTTATATCACTGTTTTGGGGCGCTGATATCAAGATATACTAATCATAACAAGGAAAGTCATTGAGTAAATACGAATCCTTATAAAACAAAAAAGACGCTTCAAAAAAGAAGCGCCTTTAAAAAAATATTGACATGTATTTTGTTACAACGGAATATTGCCGTGTTTTCTATTCGGTCTTTCTACCTTTTTACCTTCTAACATCGCAAAAGCTTTGATTAGTTTTCTACGGGTGTCTTGTGGTAAAATTACCTCATCTACAAATCCGCGTTCTGCTGCACGGTACGGATTTGCGAATTTATCAGCATACTCTGCCTCTTTTTCGGCAAGTTTTGCTTCGTGGTCGTCTGCTTCCGCTATTTCTTTTTTAAAGATAATTTCACTCGCTCCTTTGGCTCCCATTACCGCAATTTCTGCACTAGGCCATGCAAAGTTCATATCGGCACCAATGTGTTTAGAGTTCATTACGTCATAGGCTCCACCATAAGCTTTACGGGTAATTACACTTACTCTTGGCACGGTAGCTTCACTCAACGCATATAATAATTTTGCTCCGTTGGTAATAATCGCATTCCATTCTTGGTCGGTTCCTGGTAAGAATCCTGGTACATCTACCAACACCAATAACGGAATATTAAAGCAATCACAAAAACGGGTAAAACGTGCTGCTTTTTTAGAACTGTTTACATCCAAACATCCTGCTAAACTCATCGGTTGGTTGGCTACAATTCCAACACTTCTACCTCCTAAACGTGCAAATCCAACCACGATATTATCCGCATAATCTTTATGAATTTCAAAGAACGAATCAGCATCAGCAATACCGTCAATTACAGCACGCATATCGTACGGCTTGTTGGCATTATCTGGAACAATGTTTGCTAATTCTTCTCTAATTTCATCGCCTAATTCAAACGGTAGCTTTGCTGTAGTTTCTTGATTGTTCTGCGGCATATAACTCAACAATGTTTTAATATCTTCTAAACATTGTACATCGTTCGCTGCCGTTAAATGCGTAACTCCCGACTTGGTTGCATGCGTACTTGCTCCTCCTAATTCTTCCGAAGTTACTTCTTCATTGGTTACTGTTTTTACTACGTTAGGTCCCGTAACAAACATATAACTTGAATTTTCTACCATAACGGTAAAATCGGTCATGGCTGGTGAATACACTGCTCCACCTGCACAAGGCCCCATAATTGCAGAGATTTGTGGAATGACTCCTGATGCTTGTACATTTCTGTAAAAAATATCGGCATAACCACCTAACGAACGTACTCCTTCTTGAATACGTGCTCCACCAGAATCGTTCAATCCGATTAAAGGTGCGCCTACTTTTACGGCTAAATCCATAATCTTACAGATTTTTTCGGCATGTGTTTCCGATAACGAACCTCCAAACACCGTAAAATCTTGTGCAAATACGTACACAAGACGTCCGTTTACAGTTCCGTATCCTGTTACTACTCCGTCACCATAAAACTTCTGATTTTCCATTCCAAAATCAGTCGTTCGGTGTGTTACCAAAATACCTACTTCTTCAAAAGAACCTTCATCTAAGAAATAATTAATACGCTCACGTGCAGTTAATTTTCCTTTTTGATGATGACGGTCGATACGTTGTTGTCCGCCTCCTAATTTTGCTTCGGTTACTTTATCTTGTAATTCTTCTATTTTAGATTTCATCTATATTCTTTTTTGGGCGTTCCCCAAGGGTCGGGCTTTCCGCTGTATCTTTTTTGTGAGTCATTGCGAAGCAAATAACTATTTGCTGTGGCAATCTCTTAAATTGATGAGATTACTTCGTTTCACTCGTAATGACGGATTTATTAACACAAAAAAGGATGCCGCTTTAATCCCTAACGCACATTATGTATTAACAAGTTTTTAAAATACGTTGCTCATTTAAATACTGCTGTAAGGCTACTTGTGCAGCAATCTTTGCTTCTTTTTCATATCCTGCTTCTAACAACTCAGGCGTATAATATTTCTTTACAAAATGAGTATCGAAATTCCCTGAGGTGAAAGCTTCGTGTTCGCATACGAACTTTCCAAACGGCAACGTAGTTTCTATTCCTTTTACTTTATAATTACTAATAGCTTGCTTCATTAGCTCGATGGCTTCTTCACGTGTATTTCCGTAGGTAATCAATTTAGAAATCATCGGATCGTAATAAATAGGAATTTCCATTCCTTCTTCAAAACCATCATCTACACGAATATTTTCTCCTTTCGGATGTTGATACACTTCCAACCCTCCAATACTCGGTGCAAAATTGTCTAACGGATCTTCGGCATATACACGTAATTCTAGCGCGTGTCCGTTAATTTGTAAATCATCTTGAGTGAATGATAGCTCCTCTCCTCTTGCTATTTTTATTTGCTGCTCTACTAAGTCTACTCCTGTAATAAGTTCCGTAACTGGATGCTCTACTTGTAGGCGTGTGTTCATTTCTAAGAAATAGAAGTTTTTGTTTTCATCTAATAAAAACTCTACGGTTCCTGCTCCTAAATAATCACAGGCTTTCGCAACTCTTACCGCTGCGGCTCCCATGGCTTCTCTAATTTCTGGAGTTAATACACTTGATGGTGCTTCTTCAACTACTTTTTGATGGCGACGTTGTACCGAACATTCACGTTCAAATAAGTGTACTACGTTTCCGTGAGCATCTGCCAATACTTGGATTTCAATATGGCGTGGTGACCCTACATATTTTTCTATAAACACCGAGCCGTCTCCAAAAGCTGATTCTGCTTCTGAAATTGCACGCTGCATTTGTTCTTTTATATCAGCTTCTTTTTCAACAACACGCATTCCTTTTCCTCCTCCACCTGCTGAGGCTTTGATTAAGATTGGATAGCCAATTTCATTCGCTACTTTCGATGCATACTCCACATCGGTTACCGCTTCATCAATCCCTGGAACCATTGGAATGTCATAGGCTTTTACCGCATCTTTTGCCGCAAGTTTGCTCCCCATCACCTCAATAGCATGTGTTTTAGGACCTATAAATACAATTCCTGCTTTTGCTACGGCTTCTCCAAAAACTGCATTTTCACTTAAAAATCCGTATCCCGGGTGAATTCCGTCTACATCTAACTCTTTCGCTACTTCAATAATTTTATCTCCTAATAAATATGATTGATTGGAAGGTGCAGGACCAATACATACTGCTTCGTCTGCAAAAGTTACGTGTGGTGAATTTCTGTCTGCTTCCGAATAAACAGCTACCGTTTTAATTCCCATCTTTTTTGCCGTACGCATAACACGCAACGCAATTTCTCCTCTGTTTGCTACTAATATCTTTTTCATATTACTCCATTTCTATTAAAACCGTATTCTTTTCTACTTTATCTCCTGCTTGTATCGCTACCGATTTTACGACTCCGTCTCTTGGTGCTTGTAAGGTATTTTCCATTTTCATGGCTTCTAACACTAAAATCCCATCTCCTTCTTTCACTTCTTGACCAATTTCAACATCTACAGAAACAATTAACCCAGGCATTGGTGCCTTGATATCGTTTTCTTTTTTCTCTGCAGCTACTTCTAATCCTAACTCATCAATTAACATATCTAATTCATCAGCAATATTTACCTCGTAAGTATTTCCGTTGATTTGAATGGTATATGTTTTTTTATTGAAATTTGTTTGAAGTATGGTAGCTTGATACGATTGGTTACCCTCAAGTACATGGTAGTTATTTTTTGATTTTTCTACTATATCTAGCGTCTCTATTTGCGCTTCAGTAAAGTCAAAATCATGCGTTTTATTAACGCTCGTTTTAAAAGATTTACTCATAAATATCTGATATTTTCACCACTAAAATATTAAATTTACAATGGAATGCATGAGTTAAATCTATAAATTGATTAGAATGTTTTTTTACTTACTTAATAACTCCTTATTCTTTTATAAACAAGCCTAGAAAAACCCGCTATTTATCGCGCTTAATTCATATTTCATATTTACCTTTGCACCGTTCTCATAAAGGGGTGCCTTTTTGAGTTATTAATGTTTAATGAATAGTTGTTAGTTAACTTAAAATTCAACATTTATAACTTATAATTAAAAGTAGGGCTGAGATCATACCCAACGAACCTGGAACAGGTAATGCTGTTTAGGGATTTTATCGTCATTGCGAAGTAATTTGGAAAATTACTGTGGCAATCTGTTTATTGATGAAAAGATTACTTCGTCCTAAACTCCTCGTAATGACAAATTTTAATTATTCAATGTTTAACTAAAGAATAATTACCTCTTTTTATTCGATTTTGTTTTTTATAAAATGAGACCGATGTCTTTTCAAAAGAAAGTGAAAGTAATCGCTTTTTTACTCGCAGTGTTTACAACATTAACAACGAGTGCACAAACATTTATTTTGTCTGGTAAAGTAGTTGATGGCAATCAAAAGCCTTTGGTTGGTGCTACCGTTACTGTTACAACTCAAAACAAAGGAACTTCAACCGATTTTGAAGGCAAATTCAAATTAAATTTACCTAAAGGAGCACATTTTATTGAAGTTTCTTATGTAGGATTTAAAACTACCTCACAAGAAGTTGACCTTACCAACAACCAACAAATCACCTTTCAATTAATTTCTGACGAAACGGTTTTAGACGAGGTATTAGTTTCTGCGGTTCGTGTAAAAGCAGATGCCCCAGTAACCCACTCTAACCTTAGCAAACAAGAAATAGAAAAGCGTAATTTAGGACAGGACATTCCTGTATTATTAAACTATTTGCCTTCGGTAACATCTTCATCAGATGCAGGTGCAGGTGTTGGATACACTTATATTCGTGTACGTGGTTCTGATGCTTCTCGTGTAAATGTTACCATTAACGGAATTCCGTATAACGATGCCGAGAGTCAGGGAACTTTTTGGGTTAATATGGGAGATTTTGCTTCTTCTACCCAAAGTTTACAATTACAGCGTGGTGTAGGAACTTCTACGAACGGTTCTGGAGCTTTTGGAGCTAGTTTAAACATCTTAACCGATGCCGTTTCAGAAGAAGCAAGTGGAGAAATTTCGAATGCTTTTGGTTCGTACGGAACAAGAAAGCATACCGTAAAGTTTACTACTGGAAAATTAAACGATCATTTTGAGTTTTCTGGTCGTTTGTCTAACATTTATTCTGACGGATATGTTGATCGTGCTTTCACCGACCTAAAATCGTATTTCTTACAAGGTAGCTATACCGATGATAATACGTTGATTAAAGCTTTAGCTTTTGGGGGAAAACAACAAACATATCAAGCTTGGTATGGGTTAAGCGCTGAGGAATTACAAGAAAACCGTCGTCAAAACCCATATACGTACGAAAATGAAACCGATAATTATTGGCAAGATCACTACCAATTACACTGGAATGAACAATTATCAGAAAACTGGTCTACCAATATTGGTTTAAATTATACACCTGGTAAAGGATATTTTGAGCAGTTTAAAAAAGATAGAGACGCTGATGATTATAACAAAATAATTGTTGATGGAAGTGATGTTATTGTTCGCCGTTGGTTAGACAATGATTTTTACGTGGCTAATGCTAATGTAACTTATAAAACTAAAAAATTCGAGTTAATCTCTGGTGCTTCTTATAGTAATTATAAAGGAGATCATTTTGGTGAAGTTATTTGGGCTACACAATTTGCCGATGGGGCTAATATTAGAGATCGTTATTATTTTAGTGATGCTAAAAAGGATGATTTTAGTGTTTTCTCTAAAGCTACTTTTAATGTTTTTGACAACTTAAAAGCTTTTGTTGATGTGCAAGGTAGATTTATTGATTATACAACTGGCGGATTTACTTCTGACTTAAACCCTTTAAATATTGACACTTCGTTTAGTTTCTTTAATCCTAAGTTAGGATTTACATATACTATAAATAAAGAAAATAGCATTTATGCTTCGTATGCACGTGCGAACAGAGAACCGAACCGTGATGATTTTCAAAATGGTATCAACGTACAACATGAAACGTTAGATGATTTTGAATTGGGATGGCGTTTGCATAATAAAACGGTTCAATTAAACACCAACATCTACTACATGTCTTACGACAACCAATTAATTCAAACTGGTGGATTAAATGATGTAGGAGAATATTTAAGAGAAAATGTGAAAGACAGTTATCGTTTAGGAGTAGAAATTGATGCTAACTTTAACATTTCAGATAAGTTTAGCATTAACCAAAACCTTACCGTAAGTAGTAATAAAATCAAGAATTTCATGTTGGATCGTGATGGTGTTCAACGTAATATTGGGACTACGAATATTGCTTTTTCTCCAAACATTATTGCTGGAAATGCATTAGTTTACAAACCTACAAAAGGGCTACAATTAGCTTTACTTTCTAAATTTGTTGGTGAACAATATTTGAGTAACACTAATACAGAATCCTCTAAACTAGATAGCTATTACGTTAGTGATTTTAATGTTAGTTATGAACTTGAAATGAACAAAATTTTTAAATCAATTGTGTTTACAGGATTGGTTAACAATCTTTTTGATAAAGAATATGTTGATAGAGGATACACCTATTTAAATACTTGGGATACTCCTGGAACTTCTTTTGAAGTACAAGGATACTATCCGCAAGCTACTAGAAACTTTTTAGTAGGCGCAACGTTAAAATTTTAAGTGGGAAAAGAGCTAAGAAAAAGTAAAACCGAGACAATTGTCTCGGTTTTTTTTTATTCTTTATTTTTTTCTTCCCATTCTAAAATTCCTCCTAAAACATTGTAGGCTTTATACCCTTTTTTGGCTAGGAGTTCCGTAGCTTTTTTACTTCTACCTCCAGATCGACAGTAAATATATACAGGTCGAGTTTTATCTAACTTTTCTAAAACCTTTCCTTCAAAATCTTCTCCTGTTATATCTATTTTTATCGGATCTTTAATTACGCCCTCTGCCCATTCTTGCGGTGTTCTAACATCTAATAACTGTACATTATCTTCATTTTCTAAAACTACCTGCAAGTTTTCAACCGTGATATCTTTTGCCTCATTGGTTTGAGGTTTGCATGATAATACCACTGTTAAAAATAAACCTACTAAAAATATACCTCTCTTCATTATTCTTATTTTAAAGTTGACGGACAAACAGCTTCTGATCTTGGAATATCAGTTTCTTTAATTGCCTTATATCCTCCAGCTACATCAATTATATTATGGAATCCTCTTGCTTTTAAAATAGATGCTGCAATTACTGAACGATACCCTCCTGCACAATGCACATAAAAATCTCCTTTTGTTGGAAACTCTTCAATATGATCGTTTAAGAAATCTAACGGTGTACTTGGCGCATCTATAATATGCTCACTTGTATATTCACCTGGTTTACGAACATCAAAAACTGGAGCTCCTTTGGTAAGTTCTTCTGCTAAAACAGTTGCAGGAACCGAACGCAAAGTATCTACTTCTTTTCCTGCTGCTTTCCAAGCATTAAAACTTCCACCTAAATACCCTAATACATTATCAAAACCAACACGAGATAAACGTGTAATAGTCGTTTCTTCTTCTCCTTCAGGAGTAACTAATAAAATTGGCTGTGTAACATCTTTAATCAATGCTCCTACCCATGGAGCAAATGTTCCTCCTAAACCAATAAAGATTGATTGAGGAATAAATCCTTTAATAAATTCTGCTTGATTACGAACATCTAATACTAACGCATCTGTTTCGTTAGCTATTTTTTCAAAGTCTTCTACAGATAAGGCTTTTGCTCCACTCTTGATAACTTCATCAATAGATTGGTACCCTTCCTTATTCATTTTTACATTTAAAGGGAAATATTCTGGTGGAGGTAATAAACCATCAGTCACCTCTTTTACAAATTCCTCTTTAGTCATATCTGCACGAAGTGCGTAATTGGTTTTCTTTTGATCACCAATAGTACCAACTGTTTCTTTGCTTAAATTCTTACCACAAGCAGACCCTGCTCCGTGTGCTGGATATACGATTACTTCATCTTCCAACGTCATGATTTTTGTACGTAAACTATCGTACAATAACCCTGCTAACTCTTCTTGTGTTAAGTTTGCTGCTTTTTGCGCTAAATCTGGGCGCCCTACATCACCTAAGAATAAGGTATCACCACTAAAAATCGCGTGGTTTTTTCCATCTTTATCTTTTAATAAATAAGAAGCACTCTCCATTGTATGTCCTGGAGTATGTAATACCGTAATGGTAATATCACCTAATGTGAACACTTCTCCATCTGTGGCTATATGAGCCTCATAATTTGTTTTTGCTGTTGGTCCGTATACAATTGTTGCTCCTGTTTTTTCAGCAAGCGTAACATGACCACTTACAAAATCTGCATGAAAATGCGTTTCGAAAATATATTTGATTTTAGCGCCATCTTTTTCAGCTCTGTTTATATAAGGATCTACTTCACGTAATGGATCTATAATTGCAACTTCTCCGTTACTTTCAATATAATAGGCTCCTTGTGCTAAACAACCTGTATAAATTTGCTCTATTTTCATAATATTATATAGTTATTTATACGCTTGATGTATGTATTGTGCGTATTTTTTTTGGTTTTGATTATCTCCTGTTTTATAAAAATTTACGGCTCCGTTGGCACGCATAAAAAAGTGATCTAAACTTACAACGTCTAATAAACCTCCTCTAAAAAAGGCATCTCTTACTGGCCCTTTCACTCCTGCAAAATAGAATTGAATATTATGCTTGTTAAAATAAATAATGCGTTCTTTTAACATATCAATACCTGTACTATCTACTCTGTTAATACTCTCTGCATCTAAAACAATCAACTTTAATGCCTTTCCTTTTTCTGCTGCCATTTCGTCTAATCTATCACGAAAATAGTTTGAATTGGCATAAAATAATTGCGCATCAAAACGGAACACTAAGATTTCTTCTTCTATGATAACTTCCTTAAATCTGTTTTTATTACGATAGAAATCTGAATTTGGCACTTTTCCTAACTCAGCCACATAAGGTCTTGACGTTCTAAAAATTAAAACAATCAACGATAAAACTACTCCTATTAAAATTCCGTACTCAATTCCAAAGAAAATCGTTGCTAAAAAAGTAGCTAGCAATAACCAGAAATCTAAATTATTCGCTTTCCATAACCTTCTTGCTTCTTGTACATTTATCAAGTTAAAAACTGCAACTATAATAATTGCTGATAAAATAGTTTTAGGCAAATGATAAAACACCGGTGTTAAGAAAAGTAAGGTGATTACTACTAATAATGCCGAAACAATTGCTGAAACTCCTGTAGTACCTCCTGATTCTGCATTGATAGCCGAACGAGAAAAACTTGATGCCGAAGGATATGATTGAAATAATGACCCAACCATATTACTTAAACCTAAAGCTACTAACTCCTGATTTGGTCTTACTCTATATTCGTCTTGTTTAGCCTCCAACGTTTTTCCGATAGAAATGGTTTCTAAATATCCTACCATAACTAAGGTTGCTGCTATAGGCATCAATTCACGTATTAGAGCTACATCTATAACAGGTATTGAAAATTTAGGAAGTCCTGAAGGAATATCTTTTACAATAGCTACATCTGCAAGTTGATCTCCAAAAAGACGTATTGTTACAATTCCTAAAATCACAACAATTAATGCATTTGGAATCTTCCTATTAACTTTTCTAAAAATTATAATAATTATACAGGCAATTAAACCTATGATGGTAGTATTTGTTTTAAAGTATTGAAGTCGGAATACAATATCTTCTAACAATACATGTATTTGATCACTTTGTACAAAATCTACCCCGAATAAATTTCTAAATTGATTGAGTCCAATAATTAAAGCTACGGCAGATGTAAACCCTGTTATTACAGGTCTCGACAAGAAGTTAACTACAAACCCTAAGCGGAAAATTCCCATTAAAAATTGAATAGAACCTACCACCAACGCTAGCAATATTGCTATGCCTATATAACTCTCAGAACCTGTTAATGCTAAGGTAGAAACCCCTGTTGCTACGATTAATGAATCCATTGCCACAGGACCAATTGCAACTTGGCGTGATGTACCAAAAATAGCATACATTAATTGAGGCATTAATGCTGCATATAACCCATAAATAGGTGGTAAACCAGCAATAAGTGCATACGCTATACCTTGTGGTATTAACACAATAGCAACAGTTATACCTGCAACTACATCACCTCTTAATTGTGATTTTTTATAGTTAGGCAACCATTCTAGTATCGGTATGAGTTTTTTTAACAGTTTCATTTTTAAAAGAGCTCTCCTTGGCTACTTCCTTTAATTCTACCTAAATGTTTATATGCCAAATCGGTTACTTCTCTTCCTCTTGGCGTACGCATAATAAACCCTTGTTGAATTAAAAAAGGTTCATATACTTCTTCTATTGTTTCTGAATTTTCTGCTACTGCAGTAGCTAAAGTACTAATCCCTACTGGACCACCTTTGAACTTATCAATAATGGTAGATAATATTTTATTGTCCATTTCATCTAGCCCATGCGCATCTACATTTAAGGCTTTTAGCGCATATCTAGCTATTTCAATAGTTATGGTACCATCTCCTTTTATTTGTGCAAAATCACGTACTCTACGCAATAATGCATTGGCTATACGTGGTGTTCCTCTACTTCTTCCTGCAATCTCAATAGCAGCTTCCATAGAAATTGGAACTTTTAATATAAAGGCACTTCGTTGGATGATGTTTGTTAACAGTTCAGTTGAGTAGTAATGCAATCGGCTACTGATTCCAAAACGGGCTCTCATTGGTGCAGTAAGTAACCCTGATCGAGTAGTAGCTCCAACTAAAGTAAACGGTTCTAAATTGATTTGTACTGTACGCGCATTAGGCCCAGATTCAATCATAATATCGATTTTATAATCTTCCATAGCCGAATACAAGTATTCTTCTACTACAGGGCTTAATCGATGGATTTCGTCTATAAAAAGCACATCCCGTTCATCCAAGTTCGTTAGTAATCCTGCTAAGTCTCCTGGTTTATCTAAAACAGGACCTGAGGTAACTTTAATACCAACTCCCAATTCATTCGCTAAAATGTGTGCTAAAGTCGTTTTTCCTAATCCTGGAGGTCCATGAAATAAAGCATGATCTAACGCTTCATCACGCTGATTGGCTGCTTCAACAAAAATCTTAAGATTTTCTATTGCCTGATCTTGACCTGTAAAATCATCAAATGATAGTGGACGTAACTTTTTTTCAACGTCTAACTCTTCATTGGAATAATGTTTATTTTCAGGGTTTAGGTTTTCATTCATATAGTTGCAAATATACTTGAAATAAAACGGTTGTTTTGTAATATATGTTACTTAGCTCTTTACTATGCTAAGATACGTATTATAAGGATTTCTTATGCTTATAAAAATAAAAAGCCTCCCAGAATTGGGAGGCTTTTTATTTTTACTTTTTATTAAGATGGCTCTTCTCCATCTAATAATGGTACTGTTTGCGGCACGAAATCTTTTCCGTGAACATACTCACCATTTTCATCTGTTTTACTGTAATCGTAAGCCCATCTGTGAACTTCAGGAATTTCTCCTGGCCAGTTTCCGTGGATATGCTCTACAGGAGTAGTCCACTCTAATGTATTTGCATTCCAAGGGTTTTGCGTAGCTTTTTGACCTCTGTACATAGAGATGAAGAAGTTAGCAATAAAGATTAACTGAGCAGCTCCACCAATAATTGCCATGATAGTCATGAATACGTTGATATCTGCTAAGTCATCAAACATTGGGAAACTTGTATTTGTATAGTAACGACGTGGTAAACCAGCTAAACCAATAAAGTGCATTGGGAAGAATACTCCATAAGCTGTAATAATCGTTAACCAGAAGTGCCAGTAACCTAATGTTTTATTCATCATTCTACCATACATTTTAGGGAACCAGTGGTAAACACCAGCAAACATTCCTAATAAGGCAGATACACCCATTACTAAGTGGAAGTGAGCTACTACGAAATATGTATCGTGAACGTTGATATCTAATGCTGAATCTCCTAATACTAATCCTGTTAAACCTCCTGTTACGAATGTAGAAACTAATCCGATAGAGAACATCATTGCAGGATTTAACTGTAGATTACCTTTCCATAACGTAGTAACGTAGTTAAACGCTTTTACTGCTGATGGAATTGCAATTAATACTGTAGTAAATGTAAATACTGATCCTAAGAATGGGTTCATTCCTGATACGAACATATGGTGACCCCATACGATTGTAGATAAGAATGCAATTGCCATAATAGATCCAACCATTGCACGGTATCCGAAGATAGGTTTACGTGCGTTAGTAGAAATTACTTCAGAACTAATACCTAATGCTGGTAATAAAATGATATATACCTCAGGGTGACCTAAGAACCAGAATAAGTGTTCAAATAATACTGGTGATCCTCCTTGGTAGTGTAATACTTCTCCAGAAATAAAGATATCTGATAAGTAAAAAGAAGTACCAAAGCTTCTATCAAAAATTAATAATAATGCTGCTGATAATAATACTGGGAATGAAATTACACCAATAATTGCTGTAATAAAGAAAGCCCACATTGTTAATGGCAATCTTGTCATTTTCATTCCTTTAGTACGTAAGTTTAAAACTGTTACGATATAGTTTAATGATCCTAGTAAAGATGAAGCAATGAAAATTGCCATTGATACTAACCATAATGTCATACCTGTACCTGAACCTGGAATTGCTTGTGGCAACGCAGATAATGGAGGATAAATTGTCCATCCTGCAGATGCTGGTCCTGCTTCAACAAACAATGAAATGATCATGATTACTGATGATAAGAAGAATAACCAGTATGATACCATGTTTAAGAATCCTGAAGCCATATCACGTGCTCCAATTTGTAACGGAATTAAAAGGTTAGAGAATGTACCACTTAAACCTGCCGTTAATACAAAGAATACCATGATTGTACCATGTATTGTAACTAACGCTAAGTACATATCTGGGTTCATAATTCCATCTGTTTGATGGTTACCTAAGAACGCTTCAACAATTGAAAACGACGTATCTGGCCATGCAATTTGTAAACGAAACAACATAGACATAAAACCTCCTATGATACCCATAAATATACCTGTAACTAGGTACTGCTTAGAGATCATTTTGTGATCTTGACTAAAGATGTATTTAGTTACAAATGTTTCTTTGTGATGATGATCTGACATAATCTATATCTTTATATACTTTTAAAAAATACCTTATTTAATTACTTGAGCTAATGTTTTTTGTTCTGACAACCACTTATTGTATTCGTCTTCTTCAACAACAGTAATTTTCATTTGCATATTGTAGTGAGATGCTCCACAAATTTTGTTACATAATAAAATGTAGTCAAACTCATATGGATCTTCTCCTTTAGCTCTTCTAATTTTGTTAATTCCTTCTGTTTTAGCAACTACTTCTGAATTCTGACGCATTTCAGCAGTTGTATACTTTGGTGTGAAAGCAAATTGAGTAACCATCCCTGGAACACAGTTCATTTGCGCTCTAAAGTGAGGCATATAAGCAGAGTGTAATACGTCTTGTGAACGGAACTTGAATAATATTTTCTTACCCTTTGGTAAATATAATTCTGTTACTTGCTTATCATCTTGTGCGCTTGGGTCTGACATATCAACACCCATAGTGTTAATTCCTTTGATAAAGTTTACATTACCAAGACCTAATTGGTTGTCTTCTCCAGCATAACGAGCATCCCAACGGAATTGTTGAGAATAAACCTCAATAACGATTGGGTTTTCATCATCTCCAACATACATAATGTTGTTCCAAGCCCATAAACCGTATCCAATTAACAATACAATTGTTACTGCTGGAATTGTTGTCCAAATTAACTCTAATTTGTGGCTATCTGCATAAAATAATGCTTTGTTGTTCTTATTTCCTCTGTACTTATAAGTAAAGAAGAAAATTAAAAACTGCATACCAAATTGTACGATACCAATTAACCAAAATGTAATATTGAATAAGTTATCGTCATGCTCTCCTTCAATAGAAGCAGCTTCTGGTAACATAATTACGTTCATGGCAATTAAACAGTAAATCATCATTGCGTAAAGGAATGCTAAGAAACCTAAAGCGTATTTACCTTGTTTTTCGTTGTCTTCATCTGTAGCAATTACAGAACGGAAATTCATTATACGAGTAATTTGCCAAAAACTTACTCCAATTGCAACTGCTATGAAAATATAAAATAAAGCGAGCATATTATCTAAACTATTTGTTTATTAATTCTTTTTATTAATGATGATTACTATCTTCTCCTGTGTGTTCGATGTTATAGTAATGATAGGTTTCACTTTCGTGTAAATATGGATTTCCTTTAGGTACTGGATTCGCTTTAGCAAATGCACTAAACGTAGCAAAGATGAATAACCCTGCAAAGAATAATAATCCGCTTATTTCACCAATTCCGAATCCCCATTGACCACCAACAGTTCCTGGCATAATCATAACAAATAAATCGATATAATGACCTGCTAAGATTACAACACCACCTAAGATTACAAACCAAGGTCTGCTCTTAAAATCACTGTTGATTAATAATAATACTGGGAAAATAAAGTTCATTACAACCATTGCTAAGAATGGTACTTTATATTCGTTAAAACGTAATAAGAAATACGTTGTTTCTTCTGGCATATCTGCATACCAAATTAACATGAACTGAGCAAACCATAAGTATGTCCAGAATACTGAGAAACCAAACATAAACTTCGCTAAATCGTGAATATGACTATCGTTTACTAATGGTAATACTCCTTTTGAACGCAAGTAAATAGTTACCATAGCAATCACTGTTAAAGCTGATACTAAGAAAGTAGCTAATACATACCATCCAAATAATGTTGAGAACCAGTGTGGGTCAATTGCCATAATCCAGTCCCAAGAAGCCATACTCTCTGTAATCATAAAGAATACTAAGAAGATAACTGTTGCATTATAGTTTTTCTTATGTTGTTTTAAATCACCATTATCTTGTGCTAAAGACCACTTTCTGATTAAGAAACGGTATACATTCCAACCTGCTAAGTAGATAATACTTCTAATTAACCATCCTGGTGTATTTAAATACCATTTCTTACCGTCTACAATAGCATCGTAGTTTGGACTTGTAGGGTCGGTTACTCCTTCTCCCATCCAAGTAAATAAGTGGTTCATGTGCATTGCTGTTGCAATTAAGAAAACTAACATTACTAAACTTACATAGTGTAAGTTAGAAGAGATAGCCTCCATTACTCTGTGTAATACTACCGACCATCCTGCTTGAGCAACGATTTGAGATCCGTAAAAAGCTAATACTAATAACGTAATTCCTAAAGAGAATAATAAAGCTACATACATTGCAGACCATGGTCTGTTTTGCATTTGGTGTAAAGCATGTTCTGCGTGAGCATCTCCATGATCTTCACCGTGTGCTTCAGCTACTGCATGTGTTTCTTCTTTTGCTTCTGTGTGTGCTACTTCTTCCTTAACTTCAGCTTCATTAGCTTGAACATTTGTTGAATCTTGTGCTTGTTCTGCAACATTTACTACATGTTCTTCTGCTTGTGTTGCTGTGCTATCTGCTTGAGTTTCTTCAGTAACAACTTCTTCTACATGCTCTTCAACTTTAGCTTCCTCTACATGCTCCTCTTCTGCGTGAGTAGCTGTTGCTTCATGACCACCATGGTGAGCATCTTGTTTTGCTAAAATTTCTTTTGCGTCATCTAATGTTTTAGGTGCTGAAAAGAAACTATAACCTGTTCCTAAAAGTCCTACAGCCATTAAAACAATAGCTAGCATTTTTAATTTTCCTGAAAACTGGTACATATCTTAACTATCTATTATAGACTTATTTTAATTCGCTTCTTAATTTTTCTACGTATTGTACAACTTGCCAACGCTCGTTGTATTGTAATTGTGATGCGTGAGATCCCATTACTCCTTTACCATACATTATTACATGGTAAATATTTCCTGGAGTTAACTCTCTATCAGCGTAATTTGGGATACCGTTGAATTTATCTCTTTGAGATAATACTCCATTACCATCACCTTTTGTTCCGTGACAAGAAGCACAGTAAATTCCGTATAACTCTTTACCTTTTTCTAAGTTTGCCTCAGTTGTTGGTAATGGGCTTTTTAATTCAGCTTTTGCTTTTTCATATCCTTCATTAGTATTAGGAATATCATAAGCTACTACACCGTTTCTACTTACAGTACCTGCAACAGGTAATTTGTTAACCATTTTTCCGTTTAAACCATCTGCACCATTTACATCGTAAGGTACAGATACATACATATCTGGCATGTATTGTACTTGTGGTTTACGTTTATCGTTACAAGAACTTAAGCTTGTTGCTACTACAGCTAAAGCGATAATTATTTTTAAACTCTTCATATCTCTTTATTAGTGCGTTTCTACTACGTTAATTTCTACAGCTCCTGTTGTTTCTAACAATGCCATTAACTCTTCTTCGTTTCCATGAACTGGAACTTCCATTAAGAAGTGATCATCTGTAGTTCTTGGATCTGGGTTTTCAGCTTCTTTAAATGGCCAAATTCTACTTCTCATATAAAAAGTAATTACCATTAAGTGTGCTGCAAAGAATACTGTTAATTCGAATAAAATTGGCACGAAAGCTGGCATGTTAGCAGCCCAAGAAAAGTTTGGTTTACCACCAATGTCTTGAGGCCAATCAGCAATCATAGTATACCATGTTAACCAAACTGCTACTGATAAACCTGTAATACCATATAAAAAAGCAGTAATTGCTAAACGTGTTGGTGCTAAGCCCATTGCTTTGTCTAATCCATGAACTGGGAATGGACAAAATACTTCTTCAATGTGATGATTCTCTGCTTTTACCTTCTTAACGGCATCCATTAAGATATCATCATCATTATATAATGCGTGAATTACTTTATTAGTGCTCATTGTTCTCTTCTCTTGATTTTTTAAAATTCTCACCTGATGATTTCAAAATAGTCTTAATCTCTGCTGTAGGGATTACTGGGAAAGTTCTTGCATATAATAAGAATAATACAAAGAAGAACCCGATAGTTCCTATGAAGATACCTACGTCTACAAACGTTGGCTCAAAACGCCACCAAGTAGATGGTAATTGTCCTTTACTTAATACAATTGCGATAATATCAAAACGCTCAAACCACATACCGATATTAATTACAATCGAGATAATGAAAGACCAGATAAAACTTCTTCTGATTTTTTTAATCCATAATAACTGTGGTGTGAAAATGTTACAAATTAATAACGACCAGAATGCCCATCCATAAGCTCCTGCTTCTGCTCCAAACGATAAGTATGTGTAGTTTTCATAAGGAGATCCTGTATACCATGCAATGAAGAATTCTGTTGCATAAGCTACTGCTACGATACCTCCTGTTAAAATGATTACGATGTTCATATACTCAACGTGTAAACGTGTAATATATGCTTCCATATTTGTAACCTTACGCATAATACCTAATAAGGTTTGTACCATTGCGAATCCTGAGAAAATTGCTCCTGCTACGAAATAAGGAGGGAAAATTGTTGAGTGCCATCCTGGGTTGATAGAAGTTGCGAAGTCCATCGATACAATTGTGTGTACAGAAAGTACTAATGGTGTTGCTAATCCTGCTAACACTAATGACACTTCTTCAAAACGTTGCCAGTCTTTTGCTCTACCTGACCATCCGAAAGATAACAATGCATAAATTTTCTTTTGGAAAGGTTTAACAGCTCTATCACGAATCGTTGCAAAATCAGGTAATAAACCAGTCCACCAGAATACTAATGATACCGATAAATACGTAGAAATTGCGAATACATCCCATAATAATGGTGAGTTAAAGTTAACCCATAATGATCCGAATTGGTTAGGAATTGGTAATACCCAGTATCCGTTCCATGGACGTCCCATGTGGATAATTGGGAACAATCCTGCTTGGAATACCGCAAAGATTGTCATCGCTTCTGCAGAACGGTTAATTGCCATTCTCCATTTTTGGCGGAATAATAACAATACGGCAGAGATAAGTGTTCCGGCGTGACCGATACCTACCCACCATACAAAGTTGGTAATATCCCATGCCCAACCGATGTTTTTACTTAATCCCCAAACACCAATACCTGTTCCTACGGTGTAAAAGATACATCCAAATCCCCATAACATTGCTGCTAAAGAAATATAGAATGCTATATACCAATTTTTGTTTGCTTTCCCTTCAATAGGTCTAGCAATATCTTCAGTAATATCATGGTAACTCTTGTCACCAAGTATTAAAGGTTCTCTATAAGATGATTCGTAATGAGACGACATAAATCTATATACTTATTAATTTTACTATTAAGCTTCGTTTGTATTTCTTACTTTCACTTGATACACTACGTTTGGTTTTGTACCAATATAATCTAACACGTGGAAAGCTCTTTTATCTTCTTTTAACGCTGTAACTGTATCTTCTGAGTTGTTTATATCTCCAAATACCATAGCTCCAGTAGAACAAGCAGATGAACATGCTGTTTCAAACTCATCTTTGTTAACAGCTCTACCTTCTTTCTTAGCTTTTAAGATAGTAGCTTGCGTCATTTGGATACACATAGAACATTTTTCCATAACTCCACGAGAACGAACAACTACGTCTGGGTTTAACACCATTTTTCCGTATTCATTGTTCATGTTGAAGTCAAACTCGTTGTTTTCAGCATAGTTAAACCAGTTGAAACGACGAACTCTATATGGACAGTTGTTTGCACAGTAACGAGTACCTACACAACGGTTATATGCCATTTGGTTTTGACCTTGACGACCGTGTGATGTTGCTGCTACTGGACATACTGTTTCACATGGCGCGTGGTTACAGTGCTGACACATCATTGGTTGGAAAGCAACCTGTGGATTCTCAGCTGGGTTTTCTAAAGCATCAAATAAATCTCCCTTGCTTAATTCTAATACTTTTTCAGTATATCTTCTTTCAACTTCTTGGTTCGCTAAATTAGGATTCTGTGCTTTGAACTCTTCTAAAGTAATTCTAGGCTCACCATTTTCATTTTTCTCATGTTGTTTATCAACAACAGTTGAAGAATAATAACGATCAATACGTAACCAAGCCATATCTCTACCAACTCTCATTTCATCTTTACCAACAACAGGAACGTTGTTTTCTGCGTGACATGCAATAACACAAGCCCCACATCCTGTACAAGATGTTAAGTCGATAGATAAGTTGAAGTGGTGTCCTAAACTTCTATCATGCTCATCCCATAAGTCGATTTTACTTCCTTCAACTTCTTGGTGATCGTAAGAAACCATAAATGGTTTGTTCCATGTATGTTTAGGATCTAAACTAGTATCGTTTACTTCTTTTAATGAAGCTTCTTTTAAAATATCATGGCGTCCTGCTAAAGTACTTTGTACTTGCATACAAGCAAATTTGTGCCATCCTGAAGCTTTTTCAATAGAAACATTAAACTGTACGTTGTTTCCGTTTTGGTAGAAAGGATATGCATTGATACCTACTTGCATCTCTGGTTTTAATCCTTGAGTTCTACCATAACCTAATGCTAAACCAATTGATCCTTTAGCTTGCCCTGGTTGAATGATTACTGGAATTTTATTAATTGTAACTCCATTAACCGTTACATTAGCATAGTTACCATTAATTGCTCCGTTATCTTTTACTGGATTCTCAAAACCTAACTCTTTGGCATCAGCCATAGACATAGTTAAGTAGTTATCCCAAGAAGCACGGGTAAGAGGATCTGGTAATTCTTGTAACCAAGGGTTGTTGGCTTGTTTACCATCTCCTAATGCAGTTGATGAATATAAGTTTAATTCAAATCCTGATGCACTGTTAGCAGATCTTACTAATCCCACTGCTGCAGCATTTACATCTACTGTAGATTCAAAAGCAGTTGCCTCTGCAATAGTTGTAGCTTTAAAGAATCCATCATGTAATGCTTGATTCCATGAAGCTCCTCCTAAAACATTAGTACTCCAAAATTCTTTTAATGTATCATAATAGTTTACAGTACTACCTGTCCACTTTAATAACACATCTTGTAACTGACGTGTATTAAATAATGGTTGAATAGTAGGCTGCATTAAACTATAAACACCTTCTTTCGCCATAACATCTCCCCAACTTTCTAAGTTATGAGGTGCTGGCAATGTATATTGTGTAGCATTAGCTGTTGCATCATTCTGAGTAGATAAAGCAACAGATAATTTTAAGTTTTTAATCCCTTCTGCAAAATCAGCGGCATTAGCTAAAGAGTAAACTGGGTTTACGTTGTAAGTAACTAAACCTTTTACTTTTCCTGCTTTAATATCTGCTACTAATTGTGCAACTTCAGTATCGTTACCTTGGCGAGTTAAGTTTACCGCTTGTGTATCGATTACTTCACTGTTTAATGCTTTGTTAATTGCTAAAGCAATTAATTGTGCATTTTTATCATTTAATCCAGTAACTACAACTCCTTTTGAACCTGCTTTTTTAAGATCATTAGCTAATTGCTTAACTTCTGCATCAAAAGCGGTTGCTTTAGAAGGAAGACTAATTCCTGTTACTGCATTGTATAAATTGATTAAAGCGAAAATTTGTTCAGATGGCTTAGCAACAATTCTTTTGTCGGCACTAGCACCTGTTAAAGACATGTTACTTTCAATTTGAACGTGGTAAGACATCTTACCTGTTGCTACTCTACGACCATCTGCATAAGATTTCTCATATCCACCTTGCCAATCTCCTAAGAAATCTGCTCCGATAGATGCGATAACTCCTGCTTTGCTAAAATCGTAGTCTGGTAAAGCTCTCTTACCATACATAGCTTCAAAGGCATCAGCTGTAGCACTTTCAGAAATTGCATCATATACTACATGCTTAACGTTTGGATAAGCTGCAATAAAATCTGCAATAACTTTATCAGTAGAAGGACTTGCTAAAGTTCCTGTTAATAACACTACTGGTTCGTTAGCGTTCTTTAACTCGTTTAACTTAGCCACGATTTCTTTATCAGCATCAGCCCAAGAAATTTCAGTTTCACCTTTTCTTGGTTCTCTTAATCGTAATTTACCATCGTATAATGATAAAACCGATGCTTGCGTACGTGCGTTGGTTACTCCTCCTGCCTCTTTGTTAGGCATGATTTGAATTGGACGCCCTTCACGTGTTTTTACTAATACGTTTGCGAAATCAAAACCGTCTGCGATTGTAGTTGCGTACCAATCAGCAACACCTACTACGATATCATTAGGTTGCACTACATAAGGAATTGATTTTCTTACTGGACCTTCACAAGCCGCTAAAGAAGCTGCTGCTGTGGTAAATCCAACATATTTCAAGAAATCTCTACGCGATGTTGATGAAGTTTCTAAGGTCTCTTTATCACCTAAAAACTCATCTGTAGGGATATCTTGTACAAACTCATTATTACGTAGCGTTTCAACAATAGAACTTCCTTTAAGTTCCTCAACACTTTGCCAGTATTTTTTGTCTGAAGCCATTTATATATGTGTTTTTCTACTTTCTAATTTGATTAATAGTGGCACTTACCACACTCTTTTCCTCCTAATTGTGCAATTGTTACTTGCTCAACACCGTACTTTTTAGCTAAATCTTCATGAATCTTAGCATAGTACTCATTACCTTTTAAGTCAACCTTAGTATCCTTATGACAGTCAATACACCAACCCATTGTTAATGGAGAATGTTGATATACTTCTTCCATTTCTTCCACTGGTCCGTGACATTTTTGACAAGCAACTCCACCTACTGTTACGTGTTGTGAGTGGTTAAAATATGCAAAATCTGGTAAATTATGAACTCTAACCCATTTTATTGGCTTAGTATTACCTGTGTACTCTAATTTATCAGGATCCCACCCAGCAGCTTCGTAAATCTTAGCGATTTCTTTATCTAAATCTGCTTTTACTAAGGTATGATCATCCATTACAACTTTAGTGTCATCTGCTACTTCTGAAATATTTTTATGACAGTTCATACAAACATTTACTGAAGGAATTCCAGATGTTTTACTATGTTTAGCAGAAGAGTGACAGTACTGACAGTCAATCTTATTATCTCCTGCGTGAATTTTATGTGAAAACGCGATTGGTTGAATTGGCTGATAACCTGTATCAACACCAACTTTAAACAACGTACCGAATAAGAAGTATGCCGCCACTAAAGCACCAAAAATTACCGTTAACACTTTTAAGAATGTATTACGCTTAATTCCTTCCCATAATTCAGCAGTTTGCCCCATTAAACCTGGAGTTTTCGGAGCTCCTTTTAATTCACTAATAGTCTTTAATAAACTACCAATAATTAAAAATGCCACAACGATTGCTGCTGCTAATATATAGATCAACCATTGAGGAGCTTGATCTCCTTGAGGCTGACCAGTAACTTCTGCACCTGCAACAGGAGCCTTCTTCAATTCACCAACAGTTGTATAATACAAAATATCATCAACGTTCTGATCAGTTAACTGAGGAAAAGCGGTCATATTAGACCCATTGTACTCTTCAAAAATTGCAATAGCATCTTTATCTCCAGAAGCTCTTAAAGCAGCATTATCTTTAATCCATGCTTTTAACCACTCATTGGTTCTTTTGTCTTCAATACCAGCTAAAGCAGGCCCTACAAGTTTTTTATCTAATTTGTGACATGATGCACAAAGAGACTTAAATAATTTTTTTCCTTCTTTTTGACGCGCTTCGTCTACATCTTGCGAGAACGCCGAAAAACTTACTAAGAAAACTAAAAAGAAAGCTAAACTCCTTACTAGAGTTTTGGTTAACCGACTGTGATGATTCACACTTTTCATACTATAAAATATAAGTTTTGTATCTATTTTGGTACAATTTTTTCTGTACAACTAATTTTAATTTAGCACACAGAAAGTTGCACAAAAGTACTACTTCTGTCTAAATTGTGAAATGCAAAGAGATTGCTTATTTGCAATTTATAACAATTCTAAATAATAAACATTAACAATCTATTAACGGACAAGTCGTTACTTTTGTAAAAAGATTCAAAAATGAAGAATAGTAGTTTAATAATAACACTTATATTTCTATTATCAGCTGGTGTTTTTAGCGTAACCGCACAATCTAAATATGCTGACAACAAAAACATTAACTCTTTAATAGAAAAAAAGAGAGCTTACAATAAGCACAACGGAACTGGTTATAGAATACAATTATATAATGGTCAGGAAGGACGCGCTAGAAGCTTACGAAATAGATTTCAGGTTGAATACCCTGGTGTATATACCAAACTAACATATTCTGCTCCTGAATGGAAAATACAAGTAGGAAACTACAAAACTCGTTTACATGCAGACAGAGCTTTAAATGAAATTCGCGAGAAGTTCTCTGGAGCCATTGTTGTACCTATGTAAAACAATGCTTAAATAAATAAAAAAAAGAGTGATCGTTCGATCACTCTTTTTTTTATCACTAATACTTACTTATTAATAAGCTCTAGCATTGCTTCCTTCATAAAAATTGATGAACGCTTGGTTTACTACTCTATGTCCACCATCAGTAGGATAATCTCCTGTAAAATACCAGTCTCCTAAATTATCAGGGCATGCCTTATGTAATTCACTAACAGGCTGGAAGATTACTTCTACTTCCGCTTTAATTTCTTCAGTTTTTAACATCTGAGCAATCTTTGCTGAAACTTCTTCGTCAGTAAAAGGAGCATAAATTTCTTTTACGTAGTTCACTACGTCTTTATCCTCACTATTTTCTTGCTGCTTACACTTTTGATACACTTCGTCAACAATATGATATTGATCTGTTTCTTTCAACAACTCTAAAGCAGCTTTGAATGCAATAAAATCATTAATCTTAGCCATATCAATACCATAACAGTCCGGGTAACGAATTTGAGGCGCTGATGAAACCACTACAATCTTCTTCGGATTCAATCTATCTAATATCTTGATGATACTTTTCTTTAGTGTAGTTCCTCTTACAATACTATCATCAATAATAACCAAGTTATCGGTTGGTTTTACAACCCCATAAGTAACATCATACACGTGTGCTACTAAATCATCACGACTACTATCATCAGTAATAAAAGTACGAAGTTTTGCATCTTTAATAGCTATCTTTTCAAAACGTGGTCTTTTAGATAGAATTTCAATTACCTTTTCTTTTGATAATTTTCCTTCACCAGCTAAAATAGCATCAGTTTTTTGCTGATTTAGCACATCTTCTGCTGCTTCCATCATTCCGAAGAAGGAAGTTTCTGCTGTGTTTGGAATGTATGAAAATACTGAATTTTCTATATCACTATCAATAGACTTTAAAACTTCAGGAAACACATATTTCCCTAAATTTTTACGTTCTTCATAAATTGAAGCATCACTACCTCTAGAAAAATAAATACGCTCAAATGAACATGCTTTTTTAGGACGTTGCTCTAAAATTGGAGACATGCTTGTTTGACCATTTTTCTTAATAATTAATGCATGACCTCTTTCAATTTCTTTTATTGAATCGATATCTACATTAAAAGTTGTTTGAATTACTGGACGTTCAGAAGCTACAACTACCACTTCTTCATCTTCATAAAAGAAAGCTGGACGAATAGCTGATGGATCTCTCAACACAAAGGCATCTCCGTGCCCTAACATACCCGCCATAGCATAACCTCCATCCCAATTTTTGGCTGAACGTTTTAAAATACGTTGAATATCTAAATGTTCTTCAATGTAAGGAGAAGCATCTTTTTTATTAAACCCTTCCTCTTTTGCTTTTAGGTACAAATCAGAAACTTCTGACTGTAAAAAGTGTCCTATTTTTTCTAAAATAGTAACCGTATCTGTAGACTCTTTAGGGTGCTGTCCTAACTCTATTAAATCATTTAATAACTGTTTAGAGTTCGTCATATTAAAGTTACCTGCAACAATTAAGCTTTGGTGCTTCCAGTTACTTTGACGTAAAAATGGATGAACATTTTCGATAGAATTCCCACCAAAGGTACCGTAACGAACATGCCCTAAAAATAAATTACCTAAATAAGGTACATTTTCTTCTTGCCAATTAACGTCATCAACTTTATCAGGATTTTCTTCAAAAACCCCGTTGATTCTTTTATTAATCTTCCCAAAGATATCTTGAATAGGTTGTGATTCATTTGATCGAACTCTACTTATATACCTTGTTCCTGGCTCTACATTAAATTTAATACTTGCTAATCCAGCTCCATCTTGACCTCTGTTGTGCTGTTTTTCCATTAACAAATACATTTTGTTTACACCATAAAACGCGGTACCGTATTTATCTTTATAATATTGTAATGGTTTTTTTAATCGAACCATTGCAATTCCGCATTCATGTTTAATAGCGTCACTCATTTAATTTCAAGTATTTAGTTGTGTTGTGGTTTTGTGTGTTGTATAAAAAAATCCGCACCAAAAAGCGCGGATTTATTGTTATGATAGTTCAATATCAAATTGTGTTAATTCTTTAAAAGCTTGTAAACGTGTTTGCACTTCTTGGTTTGTTAGCTCTTCCATACGTTCTGTTCCAAATTTTTCAACACAGAACGATGCTAAGTTAGATCCGTAGATAATAGCACTCTTCATGTTTTCAAAAGAGATATCTTCAGTCTTCGCTAAATATCCACAGAAACCTCCAGCAAACGTATCTCCTGCTCCTGTTGGATCAAACACTTCTGCTAATGGTAAAGCTGGCGCAAAGAACATGTTACCTTCATTGAATAATAAAGCTCCGTGCTCTCCTTTTTTAATCACTACATACTTTGGCCCCATTTCATGGATTTTTTGAGCTGCATTAACTAATGAATACTCTCCACTTAACTGACGAGCTTCTTCATCGTTAATTGTGATTACGTCTACACGTTTCAATACTTCGTGCAAATCGTTTAAAGCGATGTCCATCCAAAAGTTCATAGTATCTAATACTACTAATTTTGGGCGCTCATTCATCTGATCTAATACAGATGCCTGAGTTAATGGGTGTAAATTACCTAACATTACAATCGGCGCATCTTTGAAAGATTCTGGAACTACGGGTTGAAAATGCTCTAACACATTTAATTCGGTAACCAAAGTATCGCGAGAATTCATATCGTTGTGATATTTTCCACTCCAAAAGAAAGTTTTTCCTTCTTTTACGATTTCAACTCCGTCGGTATTAATTCCTTTGTTGTTCATCATATCTAAATATGACTGAGGAAAATCTCCTCCAACAACAGAAACTACTCCTGTTTTTACTCCAAACTGTGAAGCTGCTAATCCTACAAACGTACCTGATCCTCCTAAGATTTTATCAGTTTTTCCAAATGGCGTTTCAATAGCATCAAATGCTACCGTACCTACTGCTAATAATTTACTCATAACTCTACCTAATCTTCTGTACTAGAAGAAATGTTTCTTTTCTTTTTGCCTTAACAAATTAAGACTTAAAGTTTTACTAATTATATGTATTAAGACGCAAACTGTCATGTTAACTGCCTTTTTTGTCGTAATTTTGCCCCTTTAATTAAAAACGGTCTTTTTGACTTTGCAAAAATAGTTTTAAAAAATGACTATCAAAGAAATACAAGAAGAAATTATTGATGAGTTTTCAATGTTTGAAGACTGGATGGAACGTTACGAGTACATCATAGAATTAGGGAAATCATTACCATTAATAGATGAAGCTTACAAATTAGATGAAAATTTGATAAAAGGCTGTCAATCAAAAGTATGGCTACATTCTGAATTAAAAGGTGATACTATCGAATTTACTGCAGATAGCGACGCTATTTTAACCAAAGGAATTGTGGCTTTATTATTGAGGGTATTTTCAAACCAGACACCAAAAGCTATTTTAGAGGCTGACACTAATTTTATTGATGAAATTGGGCTTAAAGAGCATTTAAGTCCAACCAGAGCTAACGGATTAGTATCAATGGTAAAACAAATAAAAATGTATGCGATTGCTCAGCAGTCGAAATTATAAGATTATAAAGAGTTAGAACTAATGACTGAAGATCAATTAGAAGAATTAGGAGATAAAATAGTTCGTGTATTAAAAACGATATACGATCCTGAAATTCCAGTAGACATCTACGAATTAGGATTAATTTACGACGTATTTATTTCGGAGGAAAATGACGCCAAAATATTAATGACGTTAACTTCTCCTAATTGCCCTGTAGCAGAAACTTTACCTGTTGAAGTTGAAGAAAAGGTAAAAACACTAAAAGAAATTAACAACTGTGAGGTTGAAATCACTTTTGATCCTACTTGGACTCAAGACATGATGAGTGAAGAAGCTAAATTAGAGTTAGGAATGTTATAAAAATGTTTCTCTTTTTAGAGATGCTTTTGCAATACTTAAACCTGAAGCAGTCAAGTTTTAACTCAACAACTATTGAACAAAAATATGGCAGAAGAAATTATTAACAGAATAGCAAATAGTAATCTTACTACGATAGACCTTGAAGACTTTTATCCAAAAGGAAATCGCATTGTATTTGATATTAAAGGTTGGCTGTATGAAGAGTTAATACTACGTGAAAAGGATTTTAGAGAATCTGTAAAAAATCACGATTGGTCTCAATACCAAGATAGTTATGTTGCTCTTACTTGTTCTTCTGATGCTATTATTCCTTCGTGGGCTTACTTATTACTAACTGTAGAGCTTACTCCTTTTGCTAAACAAGTTGTTGTTGGTGATTTAGCTCTACTTGAAACTGTTATTTATCAAGATATTATAAACCAAATTGACATATCTGATTATCAAGACAAGCCTATAATTATAAAAGGTTGTGCAAACAAACCTATACCTTCTTCTGCATACACCTTACTAATTCAAAAAGTTAAACCTGTGGCAAAAAGCGTTATGTTTGGTGAAGCTTGTTCAACCGTGCCTCTTTACAAGAAAAAAAAGTAATTCGATTTATAAACTCCTTAACTTAACTATAGATGAAAAAGCTCTTTTTATTTCTTTTTGTATGTTATTCTTTCTCTGTCTTTTCCCAGAAAACTAAAAAGGATAGCATTTCAGCATTAAAATTAGTTAGTGCTCCTGTAGAAGTTAACTATAGTTCTACTATTATAAGACGATTCCTTGCTCCTGAGGTATTAATAAAAAAGAATCCACCAAAAAAATGGATGGTTACAGGAAAATATACTTTTTTGTTCAATCAATCTTCTTTTGCCAATTGGTCCGCTGGGGGAAACAATACTGTTGCCGGAAACATGACACTAGGCTACGATTTCAACTACAAAAAAAAGAAGTGGAACTGGGATAACAAAGTTATATCTGCCTACGGGTTAAGTTATGTTGACGGTCAAGGAATTAGAAAGACAGAAGACCAGTTTGAATACAACTCTTTACTAGGTTTAAAAGCCTCTAAGCTTTGGTTTTTCTCTTTTTTCAGCAACTTTAAAACACAATATTCTAGAGGATATGATTATAAACAAGAACCAAAACTAGCTGTTTCTGACTTTTTCTCTCCTGCATATTGGAGTTTCGGTCCTGGTATGCTTTGGAAACGAAATGATGATGCTAGAATAAACATTGCACCAGCTACTGCTCGTTATACTTTTGTTTCTAAAGAGTTCTCTGGAAAATATGGTGTTGAAGAAGGCAAAACCTCAAAACTAGGTTTAGGTTTCAACCTTTCCGCTTACTACAAGAAAGAAATCATGAAAGACGTAACAATGGAAAACATTCTTGCAGTCTATTCAGATTACTTAAACAAACCACAAAACATTGATATAGATTACCAATTAAACATCTTTGTAAAGATTAACAAAAACCTTTCTACAAACCTTGGCTTGCATGCTATTATTGATGATGATGCTTCTAAAAAAATACAATTTAAAGAGGTTTTCGGACTCGGCTTAAATTATATTTTTCACAAAACGTGACTTTTAATCAATAACTTTGTCTAAGCTTTATGTAAAGCGTACATTCGCGCCCTCAAAAAAATAAATTAAAATTCATTAAAATGAAAAAATTATTAGCAATCGCTGTTTTGTTTGGTGCTTTAACAGCTAATGCACAAGAAGAAAAAAAAGAAGAACCTAAAGAAGGGTGGAAAAGAAACGGTAACATCTCTTTCCTATTTAACCAATCTGCTTTTAATAATTGGTTAGCTGGAGGTACAAATAACATTTCTGGTACCATTGGTTTAAACTATGATTTCAACTACACAAAAGGTGATTGGACTTGGGACAATAAATTAATTGCTTCTTATGGTTTAACAAAACTAAAAGGAGAAGAAATGAAAAAAACGGATGACCGCTTAGAGTTAAACTCTTTAGTAGGTAAAAAAGCTATCGGAAACTGGTACTACTCTGCTTTTTTCAACTTTAAAACACAAATGTCATCAACTGATGTTAATGGCGAACAAACTTCTCACTTCTTTTCTCCTGCATACTTTCAATTAGGACCTGGTATGCTATGGAAAAAACATGATAACTTAAAAGTTAACATTGCTCCTGCAACCTCTAAATTAATAGTAATGCACGGGCATTTAACTGAAATGGGAAACGCTTTTGGTGTTGCACAAGGAGAAACTACTCGCTATGAATTAGGGGCTGCTTTAAACGCTTACTACAAATTAGACGTAATGAAAAACGTTTCGGTAGAAAACATTTTAAACCTTTATAGCAACTATTTAGAAGATTTTCAAAATGTAGATATTGATTATACTGTTAATGTTGTTATGAAAGTTAATAAGTATCTATCTGCAAACCTTTCTATGCAAGCAATTTATGATGATAATGCTTTTGAAGGATTTCAAACAAGAGAGGTATTTGGTTTAGGTATTAATTACGGTTTTTAAAAACATTACTAAACACATATTCAAAACCTCAAGAAGAACTTCTTGAGGTTTTCTTTTTTATGTATTTTAGCTTAAAAATTTTAACGAATGACACTTTTAATTGTTTACGCAACTTTATCTATATTTTTTTCCTTTTTATGCTCCATACTCGAAGCTGTTTTATTAAGTGTAACACCCACTTTTGTTAATGTAAAAAAGAAAGAAGGAAAAGCCTACGCTGACGGTTTAGAAGCTTTAAAAAAAGATGTGGACAAACCTCTTATTGCTATCCTTACTGTTAATACTATTGCTCATACTGTAGGAGCTATTTTAGTAGGTGCGCAAGCAAAAAAAATATTTAGCGATGATGGTAATGGGGTATTTATTGTTTCGGCTGTAATGACAATTTTAATTTTAGTTGCTTCTGAAATTATCCCTAAAACTATAGGAGCTACTTACTGGAAATCTTTAGCTGGCTTTTCAACAAAGGCTTTAAACATTTTAATCTTTTTCTGCAAATACACAGGAATTATCTGGACACTTCAACTTTTCACCAAAATATTTGGAAAAGGAGCACATGGTGAAAGTGTACTTAGTAGAGAGGATTTTACCGCAATGACCGATATTGCAGAACAAGAAGGGGTTTTTCATGAAAGTGAAGGGAAAGTAATTAGAAATATGCTAAACTTTAAACAAGTACAAGCTAAACATATTATGACTCCTCGTACAGTTCTAACTACAGCAGATGAAAATCAAAGTATAAAATCATTCTTTGACGAAAACAGACCTTTACGCTTTTCTAGAATACCTATTTACGCTGAAAATCCAGATAACATAACTGGTTATGTTTTAAAAGACCAATTATTACTTTCATTAGTAGATAATAAAGGAGATGAACCTTTAAAAACTATTAAAAGAGAAATTATAATAGCTAGTAGAGAGCTATCTATTCCAAATTTATTCGAACGTTTAATTGAACAAAGAGAACACTTAGCTTTAGTGGTAGATGAATATGGTTCTGTTAGTGGTTTAGTTACTCAAGAAGACGTTATAGAGACACTTTTAGGCTATGAAATTATGGATGAAAGTGATAATGTAGCAAACCTTCAAAGTTTAGCTAGAAAAAGCTGGGAACAGCGTGCAAAGCGATTAGGAATTATTAATGACGATACAGAAAATGAATAAATCATTTTTATCTTTATACAAAAAGAGGCGTGAATTACAATTCACGCCTCTTTTATTTTATACGACTACTAAGTTCATTAGTCATTAATAGTCCAAGATATGTAATATAAAGAACCTATTGATCCTGCTCCAGGTGCTATAAAATACTCCTTACCCGTTAAGTTAGTTCCTCCTATTTTAAACCTTGATTTAATTGCTGGAACCGTATAGTTAACTTGAGCGTCTAATACTGTTCTAGAATCAACTAAACCTTGTAAGAAAGATGATTGCCAATAGTATTCATCTTGCCAACGAGCGTTAATATTAAAACCAAAGTTTTTAAATAAGTTAGGGTGACCAAACTGAACTTTTACTTTGTGTTCTGGTGTGTTAAATGCTGGCTCAAAATCTAGGTCTGAAGCTTCATCAAAATCAAACTTAGCATAATTATAACTTGCTCCTAATTCAAATCCTTTAAATATTTTGGTCAACATTCCTATTCCGATACCATAAGAAGTTACATCTGCATTCGAGTTGGTATTTACAGAGAAAGATGTTATATCATTATTTTGAAGCGCTAATAACGCTTCAGCATTTGGAGTTCCATCAGCATCAAATCCACCATAGTGAGGTACAATAACATCTTTTATTGCTGTAAAAGATTCATAATTGTTATAGTAACCATTAATATCTAACTCTAAAATCTTATCTGAATTTAAATTGATAATACTTCTATATCCTAATTCGTACGAGATAACTTTTTCAGGTTCTATTGTACTTAATTGAGATTTTTTATAATTTCCTCTATCAAGCTCAGCCTTTGAAAAAGAATTTTGAAAAGCGTCAACCCCTGTTAAAGTTTTTCCTCCTTCAATATTAACTACGTATCTGTCTAAATTATCTGCTACACCTCCTATTAAATGTCCTGTTCCAATAGGAAGACCAAAATATTGTTCTTGTAAAGTTGGGTTTCTAAATCCTGTTTGATAAGAAGCTCTTATTACGTGATCTTTATTTTCACCTAATGAGTAATTTAAAGATACCCTTGGAGAGTAGTTTCCTTTAAAGTTTGTTGACTTGTCATAACGAACAGATCCTGTAAACTTTAATCTTTCATCAAAAAACTTCTTTTGTAACTGAGTGTAAATACCAAATTCATCAAATGAAATTTTAGAATCTCCATCTGTAAATACTGAACCCTGAGAGTTTAAGTTCATTTTTCTATAAGAACCTCCAACTTGGATTTCTCCGAATTTAATAATATCACGGAAGTTATAGTTTCCATCAGCATGGTAATATGATGTTTGATCTGATAATTTCGCTCCTCCTTCTGCAACTGATTTAGAAACTACATCAGCTGCAGCTTCATTAAACTCTGCAGAACCTGGCATAAAACGACCACTATTTGCAAAATCTCTAGCTTTAGAGTGATCTCTTCCTTGGTTTAAATAAGCATTCAAATAATCACCAAACCAATTTTTATCTTCTTTCCAAACTCGGTTTATGTTAATTGCCTTAAAACGAGAATCAAAATAATCTCCTGAATCATTTGCAGTGTAATATCCTCTTAAGAAAAAGTTTTTTCCTAAAAACTCTAACCTATGTTGCTCAAAAGAAAACCCGTCTTGAACATATCTGTTTGCTCCTTGATAAATGTTTTTACCTCTTGCAAATCTTGAATTCCAAATGATTTCTAAATTTTCATTAGCCCAAGGACGATAATGTAATGAAGCATCAAACTTTAACCCGTTTGAATTATAATCTACTAAACTTGCTTCATCATACCCTGTTCTTGAAATTTTTTCATCAGGTAACGAATTGATAAGATCTTGTGTAATTAATGGATTTGTTTTACTTGCTTCAGTTGCAATTTGCTTTAATGTAGCAAACACTTCATCTCCGTATACATTAATACCATCATACCCTGGTAAAGATCTATCTCCATCTATTTCAACACCTCCAATTTCAGTAGAGTTCCCTGTGTTATTAGCGTGCCATTCCTCAGCACTGAAATAAGTAAAGTTTACTTTACCTGCAAATTTATCATTGAACTTATAAGCCATACGCATTCCAAAATCATAGAAAGGATTGTTTCCTCCTGCTTCTTGAGAACTATACCCTGATTTGAAATAAGTGCTAATACCAGAGTATTTAAATGGGCTTTTACTCTTTAACAACATGATTCCATTAAAAGCATTCGCTCCATATAAGGCTGAAGCGGCTCCTGGTAATACTTCAACACTCTCTACATCTAAATCTGAAGTTCCTGCTAAATTACCCATTGAAAATGTTAATGCTGGCACCGCTGTATCCATACCATCAACTAATTGTACAAATCGAGTGTTTTCAAAAGAAGAAAAACCTCTTGTGTTGATTGATTTAAAACCATAACCAGTTTCTCTAAGGTCAATACCTTTTAAATTAGCCATTCCATCGTAATATGTTACAGATGTATTTTTTCTAATATCATTAATCCCCATTCTTTCAATAGTAACGGGAGATTCTATAACTCGTTCTGGAGATCTTGATGCTGAAATTACAACTTCATCCAACGCTATATTCTCTTTTAAAATAACGTTTACTTCTTGACCTGCAGATAATACTTCTACCAATTCAGTTTTATATCCAAAAGCAGAAACCTGAAGGCTTATCGGGAACGTTTCTTTTACAGTAATAGAAAAGTTTCCATCAAAATCAGAAGTAGCTCTTGTATCTTTAGAAATAATTACAGCGTTAGAAAAAGGCTCTAGATATTCATCATAGACTTTTCCTTTTATAGTAGTTTGTCCATATACTGATATAGCACAAACTACTAAAAATATAGATAGTAGATTTTTAAACATAATGTTTATTTTAATTGATTTTTGTAAATTATTATTGATTTATTTACTCATCTAGAGCAAACATAATAGGGAATCCGTATTTAACTGAAGTATTACCTCCTTGCTTTATAGCTGGTATAAATTGAGGTAATTGTGATACCACTCGAACAGCTTCATTATTTAATAACTCTCCATTCGTTGGTCCTAGGGTTTTAATATTCTTTACCTGTCCGTTTTTATCAATAATAAAACGAACCCAAACCTCCCCCTGAATTGATTCTTTCACTGCTTGACTAGGGTATCTGAAATGTTTTTGAATATGTTTTACCATTTCAATATTGAAACAATCTAACCTATCTCCTTTTTTAGCTTTTTCACAAGCAGTAAAAAGAGGTATTTTATCTACAGTACTAAATTTTTCAGCTTTTCTTATTTCTTCGGCTGATAATTTACTGGTTAAATCTTCAATATTATTTTTAATTATTAAGGATTTGGCAATCTCTGTTGATTCTTGAGTATCATCAACTTTTGCTGTTCCTGCACCTGATAATTCTGTTGCAGTAGTGACAGCTTTCTTTTTAAAGATTTCTCTTTTCTTTAAATATCTTCTATTAGCAGAAACCTTTACGGAAATTTGACGTGTTCCTTTATTGTTTTTACTTTGAGGCTCAATAGTACATTTAGTAATACTATTTAAATCTAAATTTTCTTCGGGAGTTTCACAAACTTCACGCTGAGCCATTACATTAGTTGCATACAAACAAACTAAAAATATAAATATAACTACTTTTTTCACACTTAAGGGTTTTAATGATTTCCTAGTCAATTAATTAATTTATTAATCTATCCAGAAAAATCGGCGGGCAAAAGTACTCTTTTTTTGTGAAAAATTAAATTATTTATATAACTAATATGCTTCTGCATTTAACGTAAAACTCATTGGAAAACTATACAATACTTTTGAAGGTTCACCTCCTTGTTTTCCTGGTTTAAAATTTGGAAGCAACAACACAATTCTCTTAGCCTCTTCTTTTAAAAGTTCATGAACACCTTCTCCTTCTGTTTTTATATTGGTTACTTTACCTGTTTCATCAATTATAAAACTAACCAACACATTACCTTCTATACCTTTATCCAATGCCTTATTAGGATAAACTAAGGTGTTAAGTATATGTTGCTGCATTTCATAATTAAAACAATCTATTTTATCCATTGAAGAATCTGAGCATGATACAAACACAGGGATTTCATCAACTACATCAAAAGAAACACCTTTGTGTTCTGTTTTTCTTATAATCGGAGTAAGATTACTTAAGTGATATGAGTTTAATTCATTAATTGTTTTTAGAGAATGTAATTCTTTCGCTTTTAATTCTTCAGCTAAGCGAGTAGCTTTTTCAAAATAAATACGTTTTTTTAAATATCTTCTACTAGAAACCGTAGTTACTATTACAGGAGATTCGTCTTGATTATCATTATCTTTTTCAATCAAGCATTTATCTATCGTATTTACATCTTTTGAACCATGATCTTGAGAGGTACATTTTTCTTGCGCATTTAATAAATGCGTACTATACAAAATAGCTAACAAGAATATAATTATTTTTTTCATCACGATCTGTTTTGTTAAAACACGGTAACTCAATATAAAATTGAGCAGACAATTCTTTAGGCCTTTATTAAAAAATTAAAAGCTTTATGAATACTAACAAGTTTTAAGGCTGTATTAAACTAAATTAAGAGTATTAACAAATGAACTCTTACCTACTTGATGTTCTAATAAAAATCGTGCTGATTTTTTTTGTGAAGTTATTTTATTTTTCATTTTTTAGGGGGATAAAATGTTTAAAAATACTGATTAACAATGTTTAAAAAAACATAGAAAATTCTATGTTAACAATTATAAAGATAGTAAAAAAGAACTTAAACAGCAATTATCTAAGTTCTTTTTGTGTTATCGTTATGTTTTTTTAGCGTAAAAAACTAGTACTCTTGATATAAGAAATCGTTATAAGGAAAACGTTGTATATGTATCTTTTTTACCTCTTCATACACCTTTTCTTTAAAGTCTTCTAGGTTATCTTTGTTTAAGGCAGATATAAAAATACTTTCAGTTTCTAAATCATTCATCCATGTTCTTTTCCAATCTTCTAAAGTATAATGCTCTTTTGTTTTCTCTGTTATTAAATCGTCTTCTTCAATAGTTTCATGAGTGTAAGCATCAATTTTATTAAACACCATAACAGTAGGTTTATCTTTACTGTCAATCTCGTCTAAAATTTTGTTTACAGAAGCAACATGATCTTCAAAATTTGGATGTGAAATATCAACAACATGCAATAATAAATCTGCTTCTCTAACTTCATCTAAGGTAGATTTAAATGATTCTACTAACTGAGTTGGCAACTTTCTAATAAACCCAACAGTGTCTGTCATTAAAAACGGAATGTTTTTAATGACCACTTTTCTTACTGTAGTATCTAGTGTTGCAAATAATTTATTCTCAGCAAAAACCTCACTTTTACTAATTACATTCATTAAAGTAGACTTACCCACGTTGGTATACCCCACCAAAGCAACACGCACCATTTTTCCACGATTTTTGCGCTGTATTGACATTTGTTTATCAATCGTTTCTAATTTCTTTTTAAGTAATGAAATTTTATCACGAATAATACGACGGTCAGTTTCAATTTCCGTTTCTCCAGGTCCACGCATACCAATACCCCCTTTTTGTTTATCAAGGTGGGTCCACATACGTGTTAATCGAGGCAATAAATATTGATATTGAGCCAATTCTACCTGAGCTTTTGCCGAACTTGTTTGTGCTCTACTTGCAAAAATGTCAAGGATTAAGTTAGTTCTATCTAAAATCTTACAATCTAAAAAACGTTCAATATTTCTTAACTGTGCAGGTGATAATTCGTCATCGAAAATTGCTGTTCCGATATCGTTTGAATCTATATACGCTTTTACATCTTCTAACTTTCCTGTTCCTAGAAAGGTTTTAGGATTAGGCTTATCTAGTTTTTGCACAAAACGCTTTACTGCAACTCCTCCAGCTGTTAGTGTTAAAAACTCTAACTCATCTAAGTATTCTTCTGACTGTTTTTCGTCTTGATTTTGGGTTATAATTCCTATTAAAACCGCTTTTTCTGATATGGCTTCACGTGTTTCTATCATACGTTGCAAAAGTACGAATTTATCGATGTAAAGTAATTAACTTATTTCTTTGAGAACTGGGTTATTTTTAATTCTACAGTAACTCTTTAATTATCTTCTTAAATTGAGGTAATACCTCTTTTTCAAACCAAGGATTTTTAGTTAACCAAAATCGATTTCTTGGTGATGGATGTGGTAACACAAAATAGTCTGGTAAATATTCTTGAAAAGCATCTACTGTTTCTGTAAGCGTTCGTTTTGCTCTATCTTTTAGATAGTAATTCTGAGCATACATCCCAATTAAAACAACCAATTTCACCTTACTCATTTCATCTAATAAGGGTTGATGCCATTGAGGTGCACATTCTTTTCTTGGTGGTAGATCTCCAGATTTTCCTTTTCCTGGATAACAGAATCCCATCGGAATAATTCCGAAGTTATTAGCATCGTAAAATTGTTCGTTAGTAACTCCTAGCCAATTTCGTAATTGCTTTCCGCTCGCGTCATCCCAAGGAATTCCTGATTGATGTACTTTAGTTCCTGGTGCTTGACCTACAATAATAATCTTTGATTTTTTACTTGCTAAAACAACAGGATTAGGTTCTATAAAATCTTTACAGATAGTGCATTTTCGAATATCAGATAGTAATTCTTTCATAGTTAAAAATACTAAAACTCTATCGATTTAAAAATGCTATATCAGTAAGGTGTCTCGATACAATTTTGTTCTTGTTCGCTTCACTCAAGAACAAAATCACTCGATATGACAAATACTAAAACTTGATAAAATCATCAAAAGCTATGTAATACGGTTGATCTTTAAAAACAGGTAATTCTATACTTTCTGCATTAGCAATACCAATTCCTGCATACCAAACTTTTGCGTTTTGATTTTTTGCGTGTTCTTTAAAAGTTTCCATCCATAACACATCATATTCTTGTGGTGACTGAATGTTATTTGTAGTTTTTACCAACACAAAAATGGTAGGTTCTCCTTTTTTATACAATACAAACTGTGGATGCTTTTTTAGCTCGCTATTTATTGCAACAAATTCATAACCCATTTCCTGCAGTTTCTTACCCACAATGTTCATTCCTAAATTGTGGAGCTCTTGTTTAGTAAGTTCTTGCATTATTTCTTCTTATTGCGTTTGTTATAGTTTTTATCGCCTCTAGTCTTTGGTTTTTTATATTTCTTAGCCAACTCTCTTCTATAAGAACCTCCTTGATTTGTTTTTTTGTTCTTCTCCTTCTTTTCGTGGAAAGCTGGACCTGCTTCATACTCTTGAGAAGTTCTATTTTTATTTACTTCTCTTTCTTCCTTCGGACGCTCTTCTTCAGTTAATTGTTTGGTTATTTCAACTTGTTCAGGAATTTCTAACTTCGGAATTGTATAATCCATCAACTCCTCTATACGTTGTTTTGCTTCCTGCTCTTTTTCAGTAGCAAATAAAATCGTTTTTCCTTCGTGTTCTGCACGACCTGTACGACCTATTCTATGCATATAGTTTTCAGGGAAATGTGGTACATCAAAATTGATTACATGAGTAACTTCTTCTAAATCCAATCCACGAGCTATTACGTCAGTCGCAATTAAAATTCTTTTTTCTCCTTTGTTGAATTGTTCAATAGAACGCAAACGATAATTTTGTGTTTTGTTCGAGTGAATTACACAAGCTTGTGATGGATATTCTTCAGCTACACAATCAAACAACCTATCCGCATTTCGCTTGTTGGGAGCAAACACTAATACTTTACTAAATTCTGATTTATCAAATAACAAATAGTTCAACAAATTAACTTTTGTATAGAAATTTGGAACATCATAACTTGTTTGCTGAATATTATCTAACGGAGTTCCACTAACGGCAATAGCAATTTTATGTGGAGCTATAAAGAAATCATCAATCAAAGCTTCTACATCTTCGGTCATGGTTGCCGAAAACATGATATTTTGACGTCGTTGTGGCAACAAATCAAAAATGTTTAATAACTGAAAACGGAAACCTAAATCGAGCATTACATCTACTTCATCAATCACCAATTTTTGAATAGATTTTAACTTCAACACATTACTCAGTGCTAAATCGTATAAACGCCCAGGAGTAGCTACAATAATATCTGCTCCTTGCATTACTGCTTCTTTATGACGGTTCAAGTTAACACCACCATAAACCCCTACAGTTTTTAATGTAATGTATTTTGCTAACTTTTCAATTTCTTCAACCACCTGCACAACTAATTCACGTGTAGGTACTAAAATCATTACTCTAGGATGTTGTTGTTTTGAAAACTTTAAATCGCGGAGTATGGGTAATAAATATCCAAAGGTTTTACCTGTACCTGTTTGAGCAATACCTACAACGTCTTTTCCTGAACGAATTACAGGAAATGCTTGTTCTTGAATAGGTGTTGGATTAACGAAACCTAATTCTTCAATTGAATTTCTTAATGGATTTGATAAGTCTAAATCTTGAAAAGTAGTCATTAACAATAATTTGATGCAAAGGTACAACCAATATTTTGTATATTTAAAGGACTTAATTCATTTTGATTATGGAAACACCTAAAAGATTAGAGCAGGCACTTATAAAGCTTTATAATGCTTTTCATAATGACGAATTAAACCCAGAATGTTGTTCAGCTTGTGCTGTAGGTAATATTCTAGATAACCGAGATAGCTGGAAACACCTAACTAATGGTCATGGTTCGTTAGAGTTAAGCTATGTGGGTAGAGTGCATCAAAATTTAGGCAGAAAATTTAATGGCTACTCACCTTTAGAGCTTTTACAGATTGAAAAAGTATTTTTAGAGGCTTGCGGATTTACAGTTCCTCTATGTCATTACAACCCTAAACCTCAAAACCCAACCAATAAAGAAATTTTATTTAACGGTTTGTGTTTAGTGGTTAAGCATTTATGCGAGCTAGAAAACATACCTAATGTTATGGATTATGCTAAGGTTTTTGAATATGAACAAGATAATCCTGTTTATAAATTTGATGTGATTTACGAATAAATCATCTTGCAAAAAACATTGTTTTACAATCAAAACACTTAAATTTTTTCTTATTAAAAAAGATTATCTTTTGAAAGAGACTTCTTCTTTTTCTTCTAACCGAAATAGATTGGCAATTTGGACAATTCATAGATTTAGTTTGGTTTAAATATTTAGTAGATAGCTACAAAAGAAAACCATTCAGTTTAACTAAACGTTAAAAAATCTATAATTGGTTGATTATTAATTATAAGTGGTTGTTTTTATTGTATAAAAAAACCGATACAGTATTGTATCGGTTTTATATGTAGAGTCAATAAGTGATTATCCTCCAAAGTCATCAAAGCGAATGTTTTCGTCATCTAGACCAAAATCTTCACCCATTTTTTGTACTGCTTTATTCATTAATGGTGGTCCACAGAAATATAATTCTAAATCCTCAGGACTTTCATGCTTAGATAAATATTGGTCTATTACAACTTGGTGAATAAACCCAACAAAACCATCTCCGCTTTCATCATTAATATCTTTTTTAACCTTCCAGTTATCTTCTTCTAATGGCTCAGATAATGCCAAGTAGAATTTAAAGTTTGGAAAGTCTTTTTCTAATGCTCTAAAGTAGTGAATGTAGAATAATTCTGCTTTAGAACGACCTCCGTACCAGTACGTTACCTTTCTACCAGTCTTTAAAGTTCTAAATAAATGATAAATATGTGAACGCATTGGTGCCATACCAGCTCCACCACCTACATATAACATTTCAGCTTCAGAATCATTGATGAAGAATTCACCATAAGGTCCAGAAATTGTTACTTTATCTCCTGGCTTTTGATTAAAAATATACGAAGATGCCACCCCTGGATTTACATCCATCCATCCGCCTTTAGCACGGTCGAAAGGAGGTGTTGCTACACGAACATTTAACATGATCTCTCTTCCCTCTGCAGGGTAAGAAGCCATAGAGTATGCTCTCTCTACAGTTTCTTCATTCTTCATTACCAATGGCCTTAGGTTAAATTTATCCCAATCAGCCTCAAATTTATTAGGTTCACCTGGATGATCTTGTGGATGAGCAGAAATATCCATGTCAGCATATTTTACTTCACATGGTGGTATTTCAATTTGAATATACCCACCTGCTTTATAATCCATTTCTTCTGGAATCTCAACTACAAACTCCTTAATAAAGGTTGCTACGTTATAGTTTCTTACAACAGTTGCTTCCCATTTCTTAATTCCGAAAATTTCTTCTGGAATAGAAATGTCCATGTCTTGTTTTACTTTTACCTGACATGCTAAACGAATACCATGTTGTAATTCTTTACGTGTAAAGTGTGGCGTTTCTGTTGGTAAAGCTTCACCTCCACCAGAGTTTACGTGACACTCACATTGTACACAAGAACCACCTCCACCACATGCTGATGGTAAGAAGATTTTTTCATTACCTAAGGTAGATAATAAAGTTCCTCCTGATGGTACTTCTATTGTTTTTTCACCATTGATTGTAATTTTTACAGGTCCAGATGGTGCTAACTTTTGTTTTACAAATAATAATAATGCTACTAAAACTAAGATTACCGCTAAAAACGCTAATACTGTAATAGCAACTGTTCCTCCTGTGCTTACTTCTAAAAATACCATTATTCTGTAATTTCTTTAGTGTTATTAGCTAATTCTTCAGCTTTCTCTTCGGTTGTTTCAACTTTCTTCTCTTCTACTTCTTTCTTTTCAACCTGAACTGCTGTAGTTTCTTCTTTTTTACCTTCATCATCACCTCCTGTTAACATTCCACCGAAACTCATAAATCCGATAGCCATTAAACCTGTAATGATAAATGTAATACCTAATCCTCTTAATGCTGGCGGTACAGATGAATATCTAATTTTTTCACGAATAGCTGCAATTGCTAAAATTGCTAAGAACCATCCAATACCAGATCCTACTCCATAAGTTAATGATAAACCTAATGTTGGGATTTCACGAGATTGCATGAATAATGATCCTCCTAAAATTGCACAGTTTACAGCAATTAACGGTAAGAAAATTCCTAAAGAGTTATATAATGCTGGCGCAAATTTTTCTACAATAATTTCTACCAATTGTACCATGGTTGCAATTGTTGCAATAAACATGATAAATGATAAGAAACTTAAATCATAATCTGCATACTCAGCTCCTAACCACTTTAAAGCTCCTGGTTGTAATAAATACTGATCTAACAACCAGTTTACTGGTACAGTTACCGCTAATACAAAAATAACGGCTGCTCCTAAACCTACGGCTGTTGATACTTTTTTAGATACTGCTAGGTACGAACACATTCCTAAGAAGGTTGCGAATACCATGTTATCTATAAATATCGACTTGAAAAATAATTCTATATGTTCCATATTTTTATAGTATTTAGTATTGAGTAGTTAGTATTGAGTTTATTGATAGCATCTCAATTCTCATATCTAACGTCTCATTACTATTTTAATCTTCTACTAATGCTTTATTTCTTGTACGTTGTACCCAAATAATGATACCTACAACGATTAATGCCATTGGTGATAATAACATAAATCCGTTGTTTTCATATCCTAAAGCATACAATCCTGTTTTCTCAATAGGATCACCTAATACTTTAAATCCTAATAAAGTACCAGAACCTAATAACTCTCTAAAGAAACCTACAATAATTAAGATTACTGCGTATCCTAAAGCATTACCAATACCATCTAAGAAAGATCTCCAAGGTCCGTTTCCTAAAGCAAATGCTTCAAAACGCCCCATGATAATACAGTTTGTAATAATTAACCCAATAAATACCGATAGGGTTTTACTTAAATCGTACGCAAATGCTTTTAACACTTGGTCTACAATAATTACTAAAGTAGCTACTACAATTAACTGTACAATAATTCTAATTTTTGATGGAATAATATTTCTCATTAACGAGATTACCACGTTTCCTACTCCTAATACAAATAATACCGATAAAGACATTACAATAGAAGCTTTTAACTCTGCCGTAATTGCTAATGCAGAACAAATACCTAATACTTGAATAGTAATTGGGTTATTATCTGCTAATGGATCAGTAATTAACGCTGCGTCTTTTTTTGATAAAAGTCCCATATTTATTTTAATGTTTTAAAGTAAGGTACGTATAAACCTAATTCAGATTTAATCATTGCAGCCACACCGTCTCCAGTAATAGTAGCTCCTGCAATTGCATCTACCTCGTTATCATTTTTATCTTCATTCTTTGGATCATTGTTTGATTTAGAAACTGCAATTCCTTTAAAAGAACCGTTGTTCATTAAATCTTCTCCAATAAAATCATCCATAAAGTAACGTTGCTTAATGTTAGCTCCTAAACCTGGTGTTTCTCCTTTATGATCAAAGAAAACTCCTTGAACCACCATGTTTTTATCCATTGCAACATACCCCCAAATAGCATCCCAAAGACCTTTACCTCTAATTGGTGCGATGTAAAATGTAGTTCCATCTTTTTCACCTACAAATAATGGTAATTTTCTTGTTTTACCTTCTTTAGCTGCTGTTTGTTGTTTTTTAACATCAATTAAATATGCTTTAGCATCTTCAGAAACATTTTCTCCTTCAATTACTAATTGCTTTTTGATGTATTTAGCAAACTCTTCTGCTACTTTATCTTTTGAAACAAATACAATACTTGTTTCATCATTTTCGTTTACACCCATTGCATACAAAATATTTTGTTGCTTTTCGATACGTTTGTTAGCATCGATTGTTGGGCGAAGTGATGACGCTGTAAAAGCTAACAACGCACCTACTACTAGTACCATTCCTATTGCGAATACTACTGTATATACATTACTATCTGTCTTCTTACTCATAATTAGGCAGTTTTAGCTTTTAAACGTTTTAATCTTCTCTTTACATTTCCTTGAACCACATAGTGATCGATAGTTGGAGCAAATACATTCATTAATAAGATTGCTAACATTACTCCTTCTGGATATGCTGGGTTGAATACACGAATCATAATTGAGATAAACCCGATTAAGAAACCGTAAATCCATTTTCCTTTGTTAGTTTGTGCTGCAGTTACAGGGTCAGTTGCCATGTATACCGCACCAAATGCAAATCCTCCAATTAATAAATGCTTCCAGAAATCTAAACTCATTAATCCGTAAAACTTACTAGTTTCACCAACCCACCCCATATCAACTACTTGATTAAAGATGAATCCCATTACTAAAGCTCCGATTACTGAAGATAACATGATTCTCCAGCTTCCAATCTTTGTAAAGATTAAGAATAAAGCTCCTAATAAGATTAATAATGTTGACGTTTCTCCTACAGAACCTGGAATAAATCCGAAGAACATATCAGAAACTGAATAACTAATTGGTTGTGATTGTGCTAAACTCCCTAAAACCGTTTCACCTGAAATTGCATCAGCAGTTCCTGCAGCTTCTACTGCTCCGTGAACCCATACTTTATCTCCCGACATCCAAGTTGGATATGCGAAGAATAAAAATGCACGAATTGTTAACGCTGGGTTTAAGATGTTCATTCCTGTACCACCAAATACTTCTTTACCAATTACAACACCGAAAGCTACAGCTACGGCTAACATCCATAATGGTAAATCTACTGGTACAATTAACGGAACTAACATTCCTGTTACTAAGTAACCTTCTTCTACTTCATGTCCTTTAATTACAGCGAAGATAAATTCGATTACTAAACCTACTAAATACGATACAATTACTAATGGTAAAATTTTAGTTAAACCAACTAAGAAATTGTCCATATTCCAAAAGTCTCCACTAAAGAAAGACATTCCTTCTGTAAAGCCATTAATTGCAGCGTTATGTTGGTACCCTGCATTAAACATACCGAAAAGTAAACATGGTACTAATGCCATAATTACCGTATTCATAGTACGTTTTAAATCATCGGCTGCCTTGATATGAGTTCCTCCATGAGTAGTCTCATTTGGCAAATATAAAAAGGTGTGGATTGCGTTAAACGCAGGTGCCATCTTAGTACCTTTATATTTCTCTTTTAAATTATGTAAATTTTGTTTTAAGCCCATATCTTATCCTAATTCTTCTCTCATTAAATCTAATCCTTCACGAATTATTTTTTGGTGAGGTTGTTTCGATACACAAATAAATTCTGTTAATGCAAAATCTTCTGGTGCAATTTCATAAGCTCCTAATCCTTCCATTTCGTCAAGATCTTTATACATACAAGCTTTTAATAATTGCATCGGATAGATATCTAACGGAAAAATCTCTTCATACGAACCAGTTACCACAAATGCTCTGTGTTCTCCATTAGTATTCGTATTTAGGTCATATTTTTTCTTTGGGTTTAACCAAGAGAACGTCAATGCTCTAGAAGCAGATATCTTGTTAAAGATTGGCTTATTCCATCCGAAGAATTCATAATCATCTCCTTCTGGAATTGCAGTAATCATATTGTCATAGTATCCTAAGAAACCTTCTTGACCTACCTGCTCTCCGCTTAACACATTTCCACTAATAACACGTGCATTATCGGCATCTAAGTTTCCTTTAACAACATCAGCAATTTGCGCTCCTGCTTTTGCAGTTACATACTGTGGTTTGTTAAATTTAGATCCTGCTAATGCAATTGTACGGGTAATGTTAAACTTACCTGTTAATAATAACTCACCAATAACCACTAAGTCTTGAGGTGTAACTACCCACACAACTTCTCCTTTGTTAATAGGATCAATTTGTGCTATTTGAGTACTTACATTTCCTACTGGATGCGGACCTGAAACTTTATGCAACTCAACTCCTTTCACATTTTTAAATGGTGATAATGTTGAGTTTTTAGCTACAGAAACATGTACTTTACCAGCTGTTAATTTTGTTAACGCTGTTAAAGCTGCTTGTAATTCTGCTTCTTTGCCTTTTAACGCATAATCATAATCGGCTGCTAAAGGTGCACTTGCGTAGGCTGATACAAAAATTGCTTTTGGTGCTTGATTAGGGTTTGCAACCACGTCGTACGGACGTTGTTTTACAAACGGCCAACAACCTGAAGCAAACAAGTGGTTTTTAACCTCTTCTCCAGACATTGCGTCTACATCTTTTTTACCAAAATCTTTGTATTCCTGCTGTGCATCAGCAGTGATTTTAATTGCTAAAACTTTTCTTCGTGCTCCACGAACGATTTCTGTAACTTTACCACTAACAGGGCTAGAGAATAAAATACGCTCATCACTTTTTGAATAAAAAAGTGCTTCACCTGCTTTTACTTCTGTACCTTCTTTTGCTAAAATTTTAGGAATAACGCCGTGAAAATCATCTGGCTTCACTGCAAACACACCACCTAATGGAAGTTCGGTAGTTACCTGTTCTGCCTCGCCAACTAGCTTGATATCCAAGCCTTTCTTAATACGGATGTCTTTTGACATAGGAACTGATTAATTTGATTTTCTTAAAAACACGCAAATTTAAAAATTTTACCCCCCTTTACAGAACAAAACAATCCATATCTTTACTTTATCTTCTTATTTATATTTATTCTAAATAAAAACCTTGTCTTTGGCGTATATTTTGATATTTTTGTTACATCATGAAAACAAGAAACTTATTTATTGCTGTTTTTTTCTGTGCTATTTCAAGCTATGCTCAAAACATAAAAACAGTTCAGCTACGTCCTAAGAATAATACTGAACGGCATACTCCAATTGTTCGCTTAGGTGATATTTTAAAACTTTCTTTTGATGATTTAAACGCTGACAGCAAACAATATCAGTACAAAATTGAACACATGACACATGACTGGAAACCTAGTTCACTGTCTAGCAACCAATACATTCAAGGTTTTGAACAAAACGAAATTATCAATTTTGCAAATTCTTTCAATACACTTCAACCTTACACTCATTATTGGGTTGAAATTCCAAATCAGAATACTATTATTACCAAAAGCGGTAATTATTTAATTTCTGTTATTGATGAAAATTATGATGTCGTCTTTACTAGAAAATGTGTATTTTACGAAGATATAACTACTGTAGGTGTAGCAGTATTCAGAAGTAGAAATACCTCAACAGCTAATCAACAACAAACTGTTCAATTTTCAATAAACCACCCTGGTTTACAAATTAACAATCCTTCTCAAGAAATTAATGTAACATTGTTTCAAAATCACAATTGGAATACAGCCATTAATAACTTACAGCCTATTTTTATTAAACCTCAACAATTACTATACAATCATACTGTTGAAACTAATTTTTGGGCAGGTAACGAGTTTTTAAATTTTGACACCAAATATATTAGAAGTAGTAGTTTAAATGTAGCTAGAATTACACGCGACAATTTATATCATAGTTATTTATACACCGATGAACCTCGAGCTGATAAAACCTACACATATAACCCTGATATAAACGGGCAATTCGTGATAAGAACCACCGAACGAGACGTAAACAATGAACAAGACGATACTGAAGCTGATTACTCTTTAGTTCATTTTTCGTTAGACGCTTTTGAACCTTATGAAAACAAAGATGTATATGTGTATGGTGCTTTCAACAATTATGAATTATCAGAAGATAACAAAATGACGTACGATTCTAGTCAAGGAATATACAAAGCTATCTTACCTTTCAAACAAGGCTTTTATAACTATAGCTACGCAACCTTAAATTCAAGCGACGTTATTAACTTACATGAAATCGATGGGTCATTTTCCCAAACTGAAAATGAATATACTGTTATTGTTTACTACAAACCTTTTGGCGAAATTTACGATAGAGTCATTGGAGTAGGTAATGGTTATTTTAATCAAAACAGGTAAGTATTACAATAAACATTGACTGAAAAATGAAAAAGAACTATCTTTATCCTATGTTTCAGCAAGTAACTAAGGGGATAAAAATTTCGGTAAAAACTTCTTTTAAGGGTACCGTTTATAGGGGCTATCAGCAGTACTATGCCTTTAGCTATTATATCACTATTGAAAACAGATCTAAGGAAACCGTAAAACTACTTGAACGTTTTTGGGTCATTTTCGATGCTCTTAACAACACTGAATATGTAGAAGGTGAAGGCGTTGTTGGAGAAACCCCTACCTTAAAACCAAACGACATTTACAACTATAAATCTAATTGCTTCTTACTTTCAACAACTGGAGCAATGGGTGGTAACTACAAAATGATTAACACAAAGACTTTAGAAGAGTTCCTAGTTATCATACCAACTTTTCAACTAACTACTACGTCTATTTTAAACTAATGAGCAAAAAAAATAAAGTTACAGTTATAAAAGACCCTAACTGTTTAAATTGCGGATATCCTTTTACTCGTGGTGAAAAATTTTGTCCTGAATGCGGACAACATAATCGAGGAAAAAAAATCACCTTAAGTGTTTTTCTTCGTGAACTTTTTGCTGGTTTCTTTTCTTTAGACACAAAGTTTTGGAGAACATTAATTCCTTTGTTAATTAACCCTGGGAAAGTTTCGAAAGATTATATTGAAGGAAGAAGAATTCGATACACAAATCCTTTTCGATTTTATTTAGCTACAACAATTATTTTCTTTTTAATTCTGGGTGCAATTAATAGTTATGACCATTTTGAAAAACTTAGAAATGGAAATCCTAATAGCTCATTTTTGAATATTAACGTTGAAAACAAAAAAGAAACACAACTTAATATTAGTCAGCTACACGACCTTATATTTGGCGAAATAAAACTTAATCAAAAAAAGTTAGACTCTTTAAATCCTAATAAAAAAGACTCAATAACCGAATTAGGTTCAGTTGAAAATCATATCAACAATTCTGTTTTTTATAATTTTTTAAAGTTTGAAGAAGAAAACCCAACACTTTCCACCGAAAGCGCTCTAGATAGCTTAAAAATTGAAAAAAACTTTAGTAATCGATTTTTATACTCTAAAGTTAAACTCGTTAACTCATACGTAAGGAATGACGATGAACGCAATAAGTTTAATAAGCAACTTTTTTCTTATATCTCTATTTCTTTGTTTGTATTACTTCCTTTATTTACTCTTTTCTTGGCATTTATATACATTCGAAGAAAGTACACTTATGTTGAACATCTAGTATTTGTTTTTCATGTACAAACCGTATTTTTTCTACTCGCTAGTATTTTTTATATCATAGGTTTTATTAATAAAAGTAGTAATAATTTACCTCCAATTTTTTCAACACTATTTTTACTGTATTTATTTATAGCGATGAAAAAATTTTACGGTCAGTCATTCTTTAAAACCCTAATAAAATACTTTATTGTAAACACCGTTTTTATAAGCTTAATGTTTATAGGTATTGTAGTTGTTTGGGCTATAACCTTCGCCCTGTATTAATTTTTAATTTAATACTTGTAAAAAGAAATTTTTTGAAGTGTTATTTAGTTTTATAGTTCCTTTTAACTGATTGTTATTAGCTACTGACAATTGTAATACCTGAACTCTATCTAAATATTTGTTTTTGAAAGAATATACCCCTCTGTCTTTTGCTTGATATTGAGCTACATTGAATGAAAAATAAAACTTATCCTCTAGTTTTTTCATTTCATTTAAAACTGGCTGTTTTTGTGAAGTAATTTGTAACTTATCCTTATCACAAAAACTATAGGTAGTAAATAGAGGCATTAGGGTCAACACTTCATTACCACCCACTTGTTTTATTACCTCTTTTTTATGCAAATATTCACACAAGTCCCCTCCTTCTAGGTTAAAAATTATATTAGGAGTTATGTTATTTTGGATTTCTTTTTTGACTACTTTATTAAAATCATCATCGTACTCATAAGTTACGATAGTATCAGATTTTTCAACAAAAGAAGAAAGTTGAAAATCCATCGCTCCATTCCATTTAGTAGCAATGGAATCTAACGATAATGTGGTAAGCTTTCTAAACTTCTCTGAAGCGTTTTCAGGTAAGATCTTTGTTAGTTTTTTAGTATTTAATTTCCCTGAAATAATAGCAATACCATTAGTATCAAAACCTGTTTTAAAAGGCAAGAAAATATCGTTAGTTTCATTTAATTGCCCATCAATATTTAACTGACCTTTATCAACTAAAACCTTAAAAAAATCTCCTTTAGTTGTAGTAAAAGTTATCGGGCTTTTATGCTTTTTACTATTGATGAAAATTTCAGCATCTTCTGAAAAGTAATCCCTTTTATTAAGGGCTTCTATCAATTCATGGGGAACTTTATCATTTTTATTAACCTTATATATTACCTGAGCTTCTTTATTACTAACTACACAGGTAATTTGTTGTTTATCGTAAATGATAACTCCATCGCTCTTTTCTTCTTTAAATCCTTTTTCTTTTAAAACCTCAGCAAAGTTATTTTTAACTGAAATTTTACTACTAATTAAAAACCCTTTAAACTCTTGTTGATTTGTATACAGAAAGACACTACTAGGAATTTCAATTTCATCTAGTAAAGAACGTTGTTCCTCTTTTTTTGCTGCAGATTGTTTTTTAAAGTCTAGCTGAGAAAATGGGTGTTTTAAAAAACTAGCAAGTATGTTGTATTCTATTTCTCGAAGGTTGATATGTATAACCGTTTCAGCAGAAACAGGAACCTTTTCTGCATAAATTACGGTTGGATTATATCTAAAAAACCCAACCGTAACTATAATACAGCATACTATTATAAAGGTATATGCTATTTTTTTTATCATTCAGTTTATTTAGCTACCGAGTTGATAAATTTTAATAATAATTTTAAAGTGTTTTCTTCTGTACCCTGAGTAGAAAGCTTTAACTCAGATGAAATCGTATTTCCTTTCATTCTAGATACTCTAAATACAGCATCACTCATATTATCAGTAGAAAAATGCAACGCTTCTTTTTCTGACTTACTCATCCACTCGTTTGGCACCTTCTTTAAAATTCCGTTTACATCAACATACAATACTGTTGAGTTGTTTCTTACCAATTTATTGTGCTTTTTAGTATTGAAATTTGTAGTACCATTAGCAATATTTAAAGCTCCTGTTTTAGAAGTCGTTAAATACAATACATTGTTTTTCACTACAGAATACAACCCGAAAGGTAAGTCAGCTTTTTTAGTTACAAACTCAACTACACCGTTTTCAATTTTTACCGCTTTATGCTTTTCTCCTATCTGGTAGAACTTATTTAATAAATCTTCTTTTTCAGAACCAATCATTAAGGTAAAATCTGGTACAAAATCTTCTTTTGTCTTTGTTACCTCTTTGCGTTTGTAATCTTTATCATACTCATAGGTAGTGTACTCGATTTCTTTTTTTGCAAAATCATTCAATACCAATAACGCATCACCTGTAATTAATTCCCCTATCGCTTTTTCGTCAATTACTAAAGAAAATAAATCTCCAACAATTTCAATTTCTTCTTGAAACTTTGGTAAAATACCTCCGTACATTTTATTTACCAATTCTGGATATTGCTTTAATGTTTCTTCAGTATTTAAAGAAATACTCCAAAAAGCTAAAGCTTTATCATGATCAAAACTGTTAACTAAATTACGATCCATTCTCTTATTATAAATCTTTTTAAAAGATTTTTTCATATCCGAACTAACCGCCATATCTAACAAAACTCTTGCATCTTCCTTTTCAAAAAATAAGTTAGCAGTTACCTCTTCTACACCATAAACATTACGATCTCCTTCAGCATACAAAGGATAAAAGCTGCTTCCGAAAGACTTAAAAATATCAGTCATTAACTCACCATAATTACGTACCCATAATGTTGCTGATGAATTCTTCTTTTTGCTTTTTTGAAATTTACTATTTGATGCAATAGATCTAGAATAGTTTTTATCAAAAATATTCAGCCCATGTTCTTTTGACCATTCTCTAGCTAATCTTCTCTTGAAGTTATAATTGTATTCTCCTTCTTCTTTTAACTTCTCTAAACGCTCTTTATTATCAGAGAAAAATGATTTAGACATACTTCCGTTTACAAGTAATAATGCATGATCATTCCAAATTTTAAAAGAAGAACGCCCTGCTATATAACTATAGTTTCCTTCTGTTTTAAGTTTCTTTTTTTCTCTTTCATACAACAATGACTCAAATGTTTTTCTATCCTTTAACTCAACATAAAAGTTATGATACGAAACACTATCAGTCTTTGTTAAAAAATAATATGCATTTGCTTTAACATTTACGCCTGCATTAGCAACAGAAGAAACTTTATGTTTTATTACTTGATTTTCTTTGTTTCTTTCCTCATTCTCATCAACAACTACTGCTTGAGACTCAACCTTAGAAATATTATAATCTCTATTTAAATCTTTTAAAATTTCTTTTCCAATAGCATTTTCATCAATATCTGATACATTTATTAACTTAAATAAGTTTTCTGCATTTGCAGAGATTAGCACATCAACATTCTCAGGTATTTTAGTTTCTAATTTTTGAGCTTGTATAACTGTAAATGTGTTTAAAAGCAGTAGTGTAGCAATAATTTTTTTCATCTGTTTGTTTTTACTTTTTTAAAATCACATGTAACCTTTAATGATTAAAGTAATCTTTATATTTCTTATTTAAAAGATTCTTTTAATCATGTTGGTTTCACCCTAATTTTAATTTTCTAATTGAATTTTATTTTTGATTGATTGTTTGTTCGATATGATATCTTGAGCTTGTAAATGCAGCATAATTGCTTTTTTACTTTTTGATATTCTTGCTTGGTTATTTTCGGTTGATTTTATGGGTGTTTCAAATCTATAAACACTTGTGTAAGTAGCTGTTTCAAACACTTTTCGATCTTGATTTTTTGTTTTTTGAAACTCTTTTCCTAAATCGAAATGATGGCTACGTGTAAATGTTTTGTTTTCTTTATTATATGTAAAATGCTTATTCTTTTTAATCACTTCTATATGTTTTTTTGAACTGAAGTTAGAAATTACCTCATTTAAAGCTTCAACATTATCAAAATCACACGAAACCGTTACAATAAACTCGTTAAAATCTAAGGTGTTTTTTACATTATGAACCCCTTTAGTTTGCTTAATTTTATAAACTATTTCGTTTACTTTGTTCCTTATAGTAGTTTTAGATGGCACTTTGTAACCATTAATACTATCAAGCAACATTATTGAGGCTAATTTTGTTTTGCTTTTACTTAAATTGATTGTTAACACAGCACTACCCGAACCATCTTTATTAAAACTAACTTCCTCTACAAACTCAAAGCAGCTTGTAAACAAAAAAGTAGAAATAAGAGAGAATAGCAATATTAATCTTTTGTTCATATTAAATTTTTGGCAAAGATACCAAATAGGTTTAATTACGAACGAATGATTTCTTCTTGTATTGTGTTAATATTTGAGTGTAAATCGTAGTAAGTCATCCTAAGTTCATTGTCATTTTTTACAACAGAAGTAATACTTACCGTTTCAACATAACTACGCTTCATTTTTAATGAAATTTCTGGAGTTCCTCTAGTTTCATCTTGATGAAAATCAACAATATTTAACTGATTAATCTCTTGAGTAGTATTTAACCATTCTGAAAACCATTCTCTTCTTAACTGTTTCATTTCTTCACCATATAAGGTAGAAGATGACCATATTTTTGGTTCATTGCCTAGTTTTTGAAAATGCTTTTCAACTCCATCCCAAACCAGTTCGTATGTTGTTAATTCAGTAGCCCAATCTACCAGTACGATCGTAAACGGTTCTATTCCTTCAAAATTAAAATCATTAATTATTTCAACAGGATTATCAACCTTTAACAACTGCTTTACAATAACTCCCCTACTCATTCTGTACGATTCAGCTCTTTGATGTTTGGTAAAACCTCCATTCAACAAACATATCAATCTATGCTTTTCGCTTAAACCAATCCATGTTCCTCCTGCTAATTCATCTTTCGGATAGGTTAACTTCACTCCTTCTTCGCAATAGGTTTTTGGCGCAATTGTTTTACGCTTCGGATCTTCATCTCTGTTTGAAGTTAAAATAAAATTATTATCCCTTAAAGGTAAATAAGTTACCGTACACATGCTGTTTTCCTTTTATTAAATTCAAGCCTTTTGTCCACCTGTATATTCCCAAAATAACCTTAACTTTGTCATTTAAGAAAGTTTTTATAGACTTTTCAATAACAAAGAAAGAAATTTAATTCAACAAACAACATACAAAATGGGAAAAGGATTTTTTCACGTACCGACTGCCATTAATGAAACTGTAAAAGGATACGCTCCTGGATCTCCAGAGCGCGAAGCAGTTTCTAAACAATACAAAGAATATTTTAACGGATCTATGGATGTACCAATGTATATCGGTAGTGAAGAAGTTAGAACAGGAAAGACTGAAAACATGACTCCTCCTCACGATCACCAACACGTAGTAGGACAATTTCATGTTGGAGACAAATCGCACGCTGAAAAAGCAATTGCTGTTGCCTTAGAAGCTCGTAAAGAATGGGCACAAATGCCTTGGGAGCAAAGAGCTGCTATCTTTTTACGTGCTGCAGAATTAATCGCTGGTCCTTACCGCGCAAAAATTAACGCTGCAACGATGATTGCTCAGTCTAAAACAGTTCATCAAGCAGAAATTGACTCAGCTTGTGAGTTAATCGACTTCTTACGTTTTAACGTAGAGTATATGACTGATATTTACAGTGAGCAACCTAATTCTGACGACGGAATTTGGAACCGCGTTGAATACAGACCATTAGAAGGATTTGTGTACGCTGTAACTCCGTTTAACTTTACTGCTATTGCTGGAAATTTACCTGCATCTGCAGCAATGATGGGGAATGTTGTAGTTTGGAAGCCTTCTAGTAGCCAAGTTTTTTCTGCTAACGTAATTATGCAAATCTTTAAAGAAGCTGGTTTACCTGATGGTGTTATTAATTTAGTTTTAGGAAATCCTGCTGATATTACTGAAGTTGTATTAGCTTCTCCTGATTTTGCTGGAATCCACTTTACAGGTTCTACAAACGTATTCCAAGATATTTGGAAGAAAATTGGGGAAAACATCCACATCTATAAAACATATCCAAAAATTGTTGGTGAAACAGGAGGTAAAGATTTTATCGTTGCTCACCCATCAGCAAACGCTAAACAAGTAGCTACTGGTATTTCTCGTGGAGCTTTCGAATTCCAAGGACAAAAATGTTCTGCAGCTTCAAGAGTATACTTACCAAAATCATTAGCTGAAGAAACGTTAAACTATGTAAAAGAAGATATCGCTTCTTTTAAAATGGGTTCTCCAGAAGATATGAGCAACTTTATCACAGCTGTAATTCACGAAGGATCTTTTGATAAATTAGCTAGATATATTGATCAAGCTAAAGCTGATGCTGATGCAGAGATTTTTGCTGGTGGTAACTATGATAAATCGAAAGGATACTTTATTGAGCCAACTGTTATCTTAACTACCAACCCTAAATATACTACTATGGAAACTGAATTATTCGGACCTGTAGTAACTGTATATGTGTATGAAGATGCTGATTGGGCTGAAACATTACAATTAGTTGATGGAACTTCTGAATACGCTTTAACTGGTGCTGTATTCTCTACAGATCGTTATGCTATTGCAGAAGCTACAAAAGCATTAGAAAACTGTGCTGGTAACTTCTATATTAACGACAAACCAACAGGTGCTGTAGTAGGACAACAACCATTTGGTGGAGCTAGAGCTTCTGGAACAAATGATAAAGCAGGATCTGCTCAAAACTTATTACGTTGGGTATCTCCTCGTTTAATCAAAGAAACATTTGTTTCTCCTGTAGATTACCGTTACCCTTTCTTAGGATAAGAAAAGAACTTCCTAACAAGGAGTCTTACTATATATTAAAAGCAACCTCAAATGAGGTTGCTTTTTTATTTTCCTTCAAGAAGAAAAGTTTTTATTCGTGTTTTTTAGCCCACAATTCACCTTCTCCTTGATAGCCATCTTGTAGCCACATTTTATCAAAAGCATGACTAAGTGTTTTTCCAGTCTCTGCTCCTAAACAATCAAAAGATACATTTCCTTTTCCATGATCTTTCATTATCCATTCTTCTCCTTCTCCTTGCACACCATCTTGCAACCATAATTTACCAAAAGCATGACTAAGATACTTTCCTTTTTCAGCTCCTTTACATGCTAAGGCTACACGATTATCTTTTAATTTTTTAAGTTCAAAAACTTCTCCTTTTCCTTGCACTCCGTTTTGAAGCCATACCTCATCATTGGCATGACTAAGGAATTTACCTACCTCTGCTCCTAGAGCTTCTAATGCTATACTTGACATAATATAAAAATTTGGTTAGTTAATTTCCTACTCTATTTATAATAGGTTTTTCGGATTCCACCTTTTAAAATTCATAGTACTACCAAACCTTTTTCATTTTATACCTCTATAATCACTATACATAGATTTCTTGCTTTAATAGCACTTCATTTCGACAATGCTAAGTTCAAAAATAAATAAACTCGACATACAAAAAACACCATAAAACACTGATAATCAATCATGAATACATTTTAAAACAGTATAAATGAAGTAGTTACTTTCCTTTTTGTTTTCAAATAGAATTCAACTAATTTCGTTTAACACATATTTAGTGTTTAAAAACAATGAACTACAAAGAAATACTTGAAACTGTATATCAAAAAATAGCTCCTATTGAAAATGTTGGGGAGTTAGCTACCTATATTCCTGAATTGGCTACCATTGATGCTGATAAATTTGGCGTACATATTTCAACAGTTACTAATACTAATTTTGGATTAGGAAACTTTCAAGAAAAATTTTCTATTCAAAGTATTGCTAAAGTATTATCACTTTGTTTGGCGTATAAGCATCTTGGTGAATCTATTTGGGACAGATTAGGTGTTGAGCCATCTGGAAATAGTTTTAATTCATTGATACAACTGGAAACGGATAATGGTATTCCTAGAAATCCGTTTATCAACGCAGGTGCTATTGTTATTGCCGATATTTTAATTAGCAGTTTGGTAAACCCGAAGGAAGATTTATTGAATTTCATTAAAAGTCTTTCCAAAAATAAAAACATTGACTACTCAGCAAAAATTGCAGCTTCTGAAAAATCGGTAGGATATCGAAATGTTGCCTTATGCAATTTTATCAAGTCCTACGGAAATATATACAATGATCCTGAAGTGGTGCTCGATTTCTATTTCGATTTATGTTCATTGGAACTGACGTGCGAACAACTTTCTGAATTATTTTTCTTCTTAGCCAATAACGGACAAACACGACAAGGAGAACAAATATTGACCAAAAGTCAATCGAAAAGAATTAATGCACTAATGCAAACCTGTGGGTTTTATGACGAATCTGGTGAGTTTGCTTTTAAAGTTGGATTAGCGGGAAAAAGTGGAGTTGGTGGAGGTATTATTGCCATACACCCTAACCAGTATGCCATTGCTGTATGGAGCCCTAAATTGAACAAAAAAGGAAATTCCTATAGAGGAATGCGCTTTTTAGAAGAGTTTACCACACTCTCTGAACAGTCTATTTTTTAGGTTTGATTATTTACACCATTTAACCTAACTTAGCTACCATTGAATATAAATCAACAGGTTTATATTCCTAAAAGTTACATAACATTGAAAGCAATAATGAAAAAAAACATATTTCTAATTATTACAATTACAATGTTAATTGTTATTGAACTGTATTTAGTCTTTTATGTAGGTTATAACAATGAGATCTTCGTAATGAAATATGAATTCAAAGATTTTATTTACATCGGGTTATTTTTTAGTTTTTTATTTAGAGGGGAAGAAAAATTAGGATTACTATTTATAGCTTCATACCAAATAATCATAGGAATGATATATTTTTCTCATACCCCTGGGCTTGGAAATTGGATTTTGATGATATTACATCTGTTTGCAGCACCTCTGATATTTTTCCATAATCGGATTGAAGAAAAATTTGAATTAAAATAACATTTTATAACACTGTATACCTTAATCAGCTTGGAATTACTAAAGTCTGCCTTAACCCTAAAAACATACAAAATCATTATTTTAATAAAAAGCCCCAAATAAGTATCTAGATACTTATTTGGGGCTTTTTATATTCAATTAACTCAACTCAATTTTCATATTCAAATACAACCATTTTGTTGGAACGTTTGATGATTGCCCATTTACTAATTTATCATAATCAATACCCCAGTCTAATAAGTTTACCTGACCTTGCAATACCAGTTCGCTAGACATGCTTTTGTATGAATCTCTAATTCCTGTGGCAAAAAACTTCACTTCCTTTTCAACTCCTTTAATAGACATCATTCCGTTAATTTGATACCAATCTACCCCCATCACAAAAACATTCGTAGTTCTAAACGTTATGTTGTCGTTTTGATCATTAATAAACACTCCTTTGGTTTTAATTCTTGCAGTTAAATCAGCTTCATCACCTCTACATACTCTAAATGAGTTTGGGTCAACCTCAAACGAAATACGCATGTTTTCCAACGGATTTCCAGCATCCATTCGTACAGGAATATCCACTTTTAAATCGTTTACAATACCACCAAACGGTGTGCTACAATGACCATGTGTTACAAACATATTAATTGTCTTGTTTTTTACAACTTCGGTTACCTCTTTTATTTCTTTTGGTGTAACTGTTGAAGTACTTTTAGCAAACCCGCTTACAAGTACTATAACTAACAATGCGCCAACTAACAAAATTCTATTTTTAATGGTTTTCATACTATTCGTTTTTAAAGTTTTCATCAAAACTATCGCAACCTTCCGTTAAAAGTGTAAATCAATTGTCAAAAAAGTGTAAAAAAGCTTTAACCAGTGTACTTTTATTTAAATTTACCTCCAAAAACCACTAAAATCTATTTTTCTAACACTTTAAAATGTCACAAAAAACTCAACTTAAAGAAGTCGCCAAACTATTTTTTAAACTAGGTTGTATTGCTTTTGGCGGACCTGCCGCACATATTGCTATGATGGAAGACGAAGTTGTTAAGAAAAGAAAATGGATGACTCAGCAACATTTTCTAGATTTAATGGGAGCTACCAATTTAATACCAGGACCCAACTCTACTGAAATGACCATGCACTGCGGACATGAAAGAGCTGGTTGGAAAGGGCTAATTGTCGCTGGCTTTTGTTTTATTTTTCCTGCCGTAGTAATTACATCAATAGTAGCGTGGTTATACCAAGAATATGGTCAGCTTCCTAAAGTTGAACCCTTTATTTACGGAATAAAACCCGCAGTAATTGCCATTATTGTTATGGCAGCTTATCGATTAGGTAAAAAAGCTATAAAAAATACATCTTTAGCTATTTTAGGATTAATCACTTTAGTTGCATGCCTTTTAGGTGTTAATGAAATAGTGGCTTTGTTTGGCTGTGGCTTACTAGGTGCGTTACTCTATTTTTTCAACCAAAACCGTACTAATTTAATCAGCATACTTCCTTTTTTTCTATTTCAAGCAAGTGAAACGCTTCAAGCTAACAACCTGAAAATTTTATTGACTTTTTTAAAAGTTGGTGCAATTTTATATGGAAGTGGTTATGTCTTATTTGCTTTTTTAGATGCAGAACTGGTTGCTAACGGATGGCTTTCTAGACAAGTATTAATAGATGCTGTTGCTGTAGGACAAATAACCCCAGGTCCTGTTTTATCTACCGCTACTTTTATTGGTTGGCAAATGAACGGAATAACGGGTGCACTTGTGGCAACTGTTGGAATATTTTTACCTTCCTTCTTTTTTGTTTTAGTTTTAAATCCGTTGATTCCTAAAATGAGGGAATCGAAGCTTATTGGTGCTATTTTAGATGCTGTAAATGTAGCTGCCGTTGCGTTAATTATTGCTGTTTGTATAACAATGGCTAAAGATACTATTACAGATTGGCGCACTATTGTTATTGCCATCATAAGTCTGCTTGCTGTTTTTTATTTTAAAAAAGCAAACAGCGCTTTTATTGTTTTAGGAGGTGCTATGTTAGGATATATTTTAACTTATTGGTAAACCTCATAATATCATTCCTTTTAGCCTACCTTTGCAAAAAAATATTTGATGCAGTTTTCAGACCTACAACTTAGCAAGTCTATCTTAAAAGCACTTACCGAAGAAAGACACCACAAACCAACGCTGGTACAACAAGAAGTAATTCCGTTAGTACTTAACAAAAAAGATGTCATTGTAGCTGCACAAACAGGTACAGGTAAAACAGCTGCTTTTGCGTTGCCTATTATTCAAGAGCTTTCTAAAGAGGAAGATGTTGAAAAAAGAGCTAAGAAGATAAAAGCACTAATTGTAAGTCCTACTCGAGAACTGGCAATTCAAATTGAAGAAAACTTTAAAGCATATAGTAAGTATACTAATTTAAGAAGTACTGTTGTGTATGGTGGTGTGGCTACACAACCTCAAAAAGATGTATTGGCAAAAGGAGTTGATATTTTAATTGCTACTCCTGGTCGTTTTATCGATTTACACAAACAAGGAAGTATTGATGTTAGACAACTAAAAACATTGGTGTTAGATGAGGCTGATTTAATGCTAGACATGGGCTTTATTGACGATGTACAGAAAATTGAAGAGTTATGTCCGCGTAAAAAACAAACCTTATTGTTTTCTGCTACAATGCCTGATAAGGTAAACGATTTAGCTAAATCGATGTTGCGTAATCCTGAAAAAGTAGATATTTCACCTGCGGAAACCACTTCTAAAAACATTGGTCAGTTACTATACTACACCCCTAAAAAACACAAAGTCGACTTGTGTTTACACTTACTACGAAACACCATAAAAGGACGCATCATTATATTTCGTCGTACCAAATTTGGAGTTGACAAGTTAGAAAAAACACTACAAAAAAACGGTTATAAAGCAACCAGTGTACATGGTGATAAATCGCAAAATTTACGTAATCAAGCTATAGAAGACTTCAAAAATAACAAAGTCAATATTTTAATTGCCACTGATGTTGCTGCCAGAGGAATTGATGTAAGCAAAGTAGATGCTGTAATTAATGTAGATTTACCAAACATTCCTGAAACGTATGTACACCGAATTGGTAGAACAGGTAGAGCTGGTAAATCTGGAATCGCCTTTTCGTTATGTAGTGCTGATGAAACTTCTTACATCAAGGCAATTCAAGAATTTATGGATAGAACTATAAAAATTGTAGAAGACCATCCATTCCCTCTAGCAAAACCAAAGAAGAAAAAACAACCCAACACTGTTAGTAAACACAAAAAAGGAAGAAAATCAGAAGCTTCTAAAAAGAAGAAAAAACGCTGGTATTAAACTTTTTATAAAAAATAACACTAAAAAATAGTTGGTGTTTTATTTATTAATCGTAATATTGCAATATAATAATTAATCAATGGGGTTAACTAAATCAGAAATATTTACTGAAGAGCAAAATCAATTAGCTACGATTGCGAAAGTGTTAGGGCACCCAGCTCGTATTGCTATTATACAACACTTATTCAAATTGAATTCTTGTGTTTGTGGTGATTTGGTAAATGAAATTGGTTTGGCACAACCTACTATTTCGCAACATTTAAAAGAATTAAAAAAAGTTGGTATTATTAAAGGGACTATTGAAGGAACTAGCGTTTGCTATTGTATTAATCCTTCAACCTGGAAAGAAATTAAAACCTTACTTTCTTCTTTTTTAGACCTTGATACAAACAATAAAAATTGTTGCTAAAAAAAATTTGGAATCATTAATCGTAATATTGCAATAAATACTATAACCATGAAACTATCAGAAATCAAACAACACTTAAGCACACTAAAAACTATTGCTTTTCAATTACCTGACGGTAGCCTAGTTCCTAATCATTTTCATGTAACGGAAGTTGGAAAGGTTACTAAAAACTTTATCGACTGTGGTGGAACAGTTAGAAATGAAGAAGTAGTTAACTTTCAATTATGGAATGCAAATGATTACGATCACAGATTACACCCAGAAAAATTAATTCACATTATTGAGTTATCAGAAAAAGTATTAAATATTCCTGATTTAGAAATCGAGGTAGAATACCAAGGAAACACCATAGGAAAATACGGATTGGATTTTGACGGAACCAACTTCTTACTTACTACGAAACAAACGGATTGTTTGGCGAAAGATAACTGCGGAATTCCAACAGAAAAGCCAAGAGTAAAACTATCAGATTTACAAAAACAAACTGCTTGTGAACCAAATTCAGGGTGCTGCTAATATGAATACACAAACCTCATCACTATTTACTGAAATACAGCAAACTCTTTCAAGTTTACCAACTGTTTCAGAAGAGCGAAAACAAGTTTTACAATCTCTTGTAAGTTACATTCAGGAAAAATTGAGCAATAAAGAAGTCATAAATCTGAATTTTATTTGTACTCATAACTCAAGAAGAAGTCATTTATCGCAAGTATGGGCACAAACAATGGCGTTTTATTATCAAATTCCGAATGTACTTTCTTATTCAGGAGGAACAGAAGCTACTGCTATGAATGCAACAGTTGTAGATACTTTAGTAGGTAACGGATTTAGAATTCAGCAATTATCTGAAGGCACAAACCCTATTTATGCAATAAAGTACGCAGAAAACACGTCTTCTATAATAGGGTTTTCTAAAAAATATGATGATACATTCAATCCTACTTCTGCATTTTGTGCTATCATGACCTGCTCACAAGCCGACGAAGGATGTCCTTTTATAGCTGGTGCTGATAAGAGGATTCCTGTTACCTACGAAGATCCTAAATTATACGACGGTACATCTTCTGAAAAAGAGAAATACTTGGAACGTAGTTTACAAATTGCAGCTGAAATGCACTATGTGTTTTCTACTATAAAAAATTAACCTTTAAATTTCATAGGTAAATGCACTACTTTTTTGGTTTCAAAGAAATCTTCTTCAAAAAAGTCGGGCAAATTATAAATGGTGGCTTTAGGGAAGTTCGCAAGTTCTTCTGTAAGGTCACCTCCTTTTAAATATAAGATTCCGTTTTTTAACGCGTGGTTTTCTTTCTTTTTTACCTTATTTTTTACCCAACGATGAAAAGTTTCCATTTGCGCTACCGCTCTACTCACAATAAAATCATAAGTTTCATCTACCTCCTCTACGCGTCCGTGAGTTGTTTTTACATTTTCTAAACCTAATCCTTCAACAACTTCGTTAACCACTTTAATTTTCTTTCCGATAGAATCTACCAAATGAAATTGTGTTTCTGGAAATAAAATAGCTAACGGAATTCCTGGAAAACCTCCACCGGTACCTACATCCATCACATTTGCCCCTGGCTGAAACTCCATAACCTTCGCAATTCCTAACGAATGTAATACGTGACGTAAATACAATTCATCAATATCTTTACGAGAAACAACATTAATTTTTAAGTTCCAATCTTGATACAGTTCTTGCAACTTAGAAAATTGTTCTAATTGTGTTTCTGTTAAATTGCTAAAATATTTTTTTATAAGTTCCATGAAGTGATTTTTTCCTTTGCAAAAATAAAAAACTAATTGGTATTGTTAATTTTTATGCAAAAGATATTAATCTGGTTAAAAAGTTAGTCTTTAGCAATAACCATGAACCAAAAACGTTTATTTTTGCGATACAAACAAACAACAAATGACAACAGTAAACTTCTCAAGAATAGACAAAACAAAGTTTTTTAGAACTTTAAACAAAAGAGTTAATACTTACTTTAAAGAAAACGAGATTAAACGTACAGGAAACTGGAAGTTATACACAAAGGCAATAATTATGTTAGCTATGTTTATTATTCCTTTCGTATTAATTTTAACTATTGACATGTCTCAATGGATAAAATTAGCCTTAACTGTATTAATGGGAGTTGGAATGGCTGGAGTTGGAATGAATGTCATGCACGATGCTAACCATGAATCTTTCTCAAGCAAAAAATGGGTAAACAAACTTTTTGGAAGTAGTATTTATATCTTAGCTGGTAACGTATATAACTGGAAAGTACAGCACAATGTATTACACCACACCTATACAAACATTCAAGACCATGATGAAGATATGGATGCTGGTAGAATAATCCGTTTTTCTAAACACTCACAATGGTTATGGATTCATAAATTCCAAAAATACTATTCAATCTTTTTATATGGATTGTTAACTATTAACTGGGCAATTACTACCGATTTTAAACAAATGCACAGCTATTTAAAGCGTAAGTTATCGTATGGTGAGTTTCCAAATCCAGCTAAAGAATGGACTAAATTAGTGGTTTCTAAAGTGATGTATTATGCTCTTTGGCTTGTATTACCTATCGCGGTTATGAATGTTGCTTGGTGGAAGGTTTTAATCGGATTTTTTGTAATGCACTATACTGCTGGTATTATTTTAAGTGTAGTTTTTCAATTAGCACATATTGTTCCAAAAACAGAAACTCCTTTACCTGATGAAGATGGTAACATGAAAAACACATGGGCTATTCATCAGTTATATACCACTGCAAATTTTGCACCAAGAAACTGGTTTATTAATTTTTACACAGGTGGGTTAAATCATCAAGTAGAACACCATATCTTCCCTCATATTTCTCATATTCATTATGATAAATTAGCTAAGATTGTAAAAGAAACTGCCAAAGAATTTAACCTTCCTTACAACGAATACAATACTACACGTAGAGCAGTTATTGAGCACTTTAGACACTTAGCTGAATTAGGGAAAAAACCGCAATTAGCATAAATCAACATACAACATAACAACACAATGTCAAACGCATTATCAAACAGAATTAACAGTTTACCAGTATCGCAAACTTTAGCAATGGCTGCTAAAGCAAGAGAATTAAAAGCTGAAGGTAAAGACATCATTAGTTTAAGTTTAGGAGAACCAGATTTTAACACTCCTGATTTTATTAAAGATGCTGCAATTGAAGCTATTAATCAAGATTATAACTCATACACTCCAGTTGATGGATATGTAGAATTAAAAGAAGCTATTTGCGAGAAGTTTAAGCGTGATAATAACTTAACATATGCTCCAAACCAAGTAGTTGTTTCTACAGGAGCAAAACAATCTATTGCTAACGTAGCTCAGGTATTATTAAACCCTGGTGATGAAGTATTATTGCCAGCTCCTTATTGGGTAAGCTATTCTGCAATTGCAACTTTGTGTGAAGCTAAATTTACCGAAATTCCTTCTTCTATTGAAAATGATTTTAAAATCACTCCAGAACAATTAGAAGCTGCTATTTCGCCAAAAACAAAAATGATTTTCTTTAACTCGCCAAATAACCCAAGTGGAACAATTTATAGCGAGGAAGAATACAGAGCATTAGCTAAAGTATTAGAAAAGCATCCAGATATTTATATTTTATCTGACGAAATATATGAGCACATTAACTACGGAACAAAACCGTTTAGTTTTGCTGCTATTGAAAGCATGTACGACCGTACCATAACTGTAAACGGATTGGCTAAAGCTTTTGCCATGACAGGATGGAGAATTGGTTATATTGGAGCTCCTGAATGGATTGCTAAGGCTTGTACTAAAATGCAGGGTCAAATTACTTCAGGAACTAACTGTATTGCTCAACGCGCTGCAATTACAGCTGTAAAAGCATCGCCAGAAAAAGTACAATACATGGTAGATGAGTTTAAAAAACGTAGAGATTTAGTTTTACAGTTATTAGGAGAAATCGATGGGTTTAAACTAAACGTACCTGAAGGGGCTTTTTATGTATTCCCAGATATTTCTGATTTCTTCGGAAAAACAATCCAAGGAAAAGAAATTAAAGATGCCAACGACTTTTCTATGCTTTTATTAGAAGAAGCCAACGTAGCTACAGTAACTGGTGAAGCTTTTGGTGCTCCAAACTGTGTTCGTTTATCATATGCTGCTTCTGAATTACAATTACGTGAGGCAATTAAAAGAATTAAAGAAGTTTTAAGTTAATTAACTTAAATAAATTAAGTATAAAAAAATCCGTAAGACGTGTCTTACGGATTTTTTATGCTCTAAAATGGAACTTTTAATTTTCTAACTTTTTTCTTTTTAAGCTTCTTTAAATACAATGCTTTTTTGTTATAATCAATAAAGGCTTTTCCTTGCTCTAAAATATCTGCGCCTATAATTCCGTCTACCTCATCAGCATCATGTTGTTTTAAAGCTGTATTTACATGCGTTAAGTCAAACAATACTAAATCACACTCATTCGCTTTCCACTTTCCTATTTTAAGAGAATTATTTTCTGACTTGTGTGTTTCCATATCCGTCGCTCCTGCTCCAGCAGCTTTTACTTCACTTTCCTCAGAAACAAGTTTAAAACGCTCTATTAAATCTAACCCAACACACGAATTAGAAGCGCCTGTATCTAAAATAAACCTTCCTTTAACACCATTTATCTCCGCATCTAACTCTAAATGATTTGTAATCATTTTTTTGAGTTTTATTTTAATGTATTTCTTTTTTCGTAATACTTTTTTCAAACTTGCCATTTCTTGTACTTTTGTCTCGTAAAGATACGGCAATAAATGATTACAGATACACACACACACTTATATTCAAGTCAGTTTGACGAGGACAGGAACGAAATGATACAACGCGCTAAAAAAGCTGGTGTTTCTCGTTTTTTTATTCCTGCTATTGACAGCTCTTATACTGAACGTATGTTCGATTTGGAAAAAAACTATCCTGATGATGTGTTTTTAATGATGGGCTTACACCCTACTTCGGTAAAAGAGAATTACCAAGAAGAATTAGCACATGTAAAAGAATGGTTAGATAAACGTGATTTTTATGCGATTGGTGAAATTGGTATCGATTTATATTGGGACAAAACTTTTTTACCACAACAACAAGAAGCCTTCCGTACGCAAATTCAGTGGGCAAAAGAAAAAAAATTACCAATTGTAATCCACTGTCGTGATGCCTTTGATGAAATTTTTGAAGTATTAGAAACTGAAAAAGGAGAGGATTTATTTGGTGTTTTTCACTGCTTTACAGGAACCTTAGAACAAGCTGAAAAAGCAATTTCATACAACATGAAATTAGGAATTGGTGGTGTAGCGACTTTTAAAAATGGAAAGATTGATAAATTTTTAAATCAAATTGATATCAAACATATTGTCTTAGAAACCGATTCTCCTTACCTAGCTCCTACTCCATACCGAGGTAAACGTAATGAAAGTAGCTACATAACTAATGTTGTGGATAAATTGGTAGATATTTATGGATTGACTTTCGATGAAATTTCGGAAATTACAACACAGAACTCTAAAGACGTTTTTGGTGTCTAACCTACAGACCACATATTATAAAACTCCTATAGGAATTGCCAAAATAGAAGGTGACGAAAACGGAATTCAATCCATTTCTGTATTGGATGATGATACCTCAACCACAATCAGCTCCTCAAAGGAAATTCCAGCTTGCTTACAAGAATGTATTACCCAACTAAATGAGTATTTTGCTGGAACCAGAAAAGAGTTTATCCTAAAGTTAAACCCACAAGGAACAGCCTTTCAACAATCTGTTTGGGATGAGTTATTAAATATTCCTTTTGGTAGAACCAGAACCTATTTAGAACAAACCAAACAATTAGGGGACGTAAAAGCAATTCGTGCTGTGGCTTCTGCTAACGGTAAAAATCCTATTTGGATAGTAATTCCGTGTCACAGAGTCATAGGCTCTGACGGTTCTTTAACAGGATATGCAGGTGGTGTTTGGCGTAAAAAATGGTTATTAGAACACGAAAGTGGAGCAAAACAGCAAACGTTGTTTTAATTACATATTGATAACCAAGAGATTAAACCTTAATTTAAATTGCGTTTTTCTATAAAGAATTTCTTCAATAAAAAACCACATTCTTCTTCTAAAACCCCTGATACTACTTTCGTTTTCGGATGTAGTTTTGTTTTCAACACACTAAAGCCAAGTTTTGGTTCACTTGCTCCATACACTATCTTTCCTATCTGCGCCCAATAACTCGCTCCTGCACACATCTGGCAAGGTTCCAACGTAACATACAACGTGCAATCTTTTAAATATTTACCTCCTAAAAAATCTGCTGCTGCAGTAAACGCTTGCATTTCAGCATGTGCGGTAACATCATTTAACAACTCTGTTAAGTTATGTGCTCGTGCTATTATTTGATCTTTAAAAACAATAACTGCACCAACAGGAACCTCTCCTTTATCAAAAGCTAACTCAGCTTCCTGTAAAGCTTTTCTCATAAAGTAGGCATCATCAAATGGATTCATCAACAAGAGTTTTTGTAAATACGAAAACAAATGTAGCCAAAATTTGTTTGTGTAAACTCTAGGTAAAATACTTATTTTTACCAAAATTTACGATTTGATTTCAACCAATACTTCTGAGAATAAAAAAGTCTATTTTGCTTCTGACCAACATTTAGGAGCTCCAACTTCTGAAGCTAGTTTTCCTCGTGAACAAAAGTTTGTAACATGGTTAAACGAAGTTAAAAAAGATGCTGAGGCTATTTTTATTTTAGGTGATTTATTCGATTTTTGGTTTGAGTATAAAACTGTTGTTCCAAAAGGCTTTGTTCGTGTTTTAGGTAAACTTGCTGAAATAAAAGATAGTGGTATTCCGATTTACTTTTTTGTTGGAAATCATGATTTATGGATGCATGATTATTTTGAAAAGGAATTAAACATTCCTGTATTTCATTCACCTCAAGAATTTAAAATCAACGATAAATTATTTTTAATAGGTCATGGTGATGGGTTAGGCCCTGGAGATAAAGGATATAAACGCATGAAAAAAGTGTTTACATTCCCGTTATTTCAATGGATGTTTCGTTGGCTACATCCAGATATAGGTGTTCGATTAGGACAATACATGTCGGTTAAAAACAAATTGATTTCTGGTGATGAGGATGCTAAATTTTTAGGCGAAGACAATGAATGGCTAGTACAATATTGTAAACGTAAATTAGAAACCAAACACTACGATTATTTTGTTTTTGGACACAGACATCTTCCTTTAGAAATTCAACTTAAAGAGAACAGTGTTTACCTTAATACGGGGGATTGGATTCAGTATTATACCTATGCGGTTTTTGAAAACGATAAACTATTTTTAAAAGAATATAAACAATAAAAAAAGCACCTCAAAAAGGTGCTTTTTTATCTAACAATTAAGCTTAGAACTTAAAAGTTAATCCTGCTTTAAAAGTCATACCATTGAATCCAAATTGATTTACCTCCCATGGATACTTAAAACGACCACCTAAATCAGTTACAACATCTCCTTTTGTATCAATTTCATCTGGGTACACATCAAATAAATTATTTACTTGCGCATTAAAAGAAATCATATCAGAAAACTCATAACCAAAAGACACGTCGGTTATTACTTTCCCACTAAATGTTTGATCTTTATTGGGATCTGTTGCATGTTGCCAAGTTACTTCTCCAAAATAGGTGTTATTTAAAAAAGCGGTAAACTTTTTATACTTGTAATCTGCACCAAACAAAAGTTTGGTATTTGGTCTTGCACTAATAATTCTTGACTGCTCTTTTCTATTAAAAATAGCATTCTTATAATTTGCCAACTTAGTTGGGGTTTTCACTTCTCCTTCTAATTTAGTTTTATTAATGTTTAATGCTAAGTTTAACCCTAATTTACCTGCCGCAAAATCAATGTTTTTATAACGCATTGTATAATCAAAACCTTCTGTTTTAGTATCAGCAGCATTGATAAAAAACTTAATACTTGTTACTGAGTTATCATCTAAAATCTGTTGAACATCTGCATTTGGATTACCATTATCATCAGTTCCTCCAATTTCACCTGAAAATACAACTCTATCTTCTACTTTAACATTATAATAGTCTAATGAAATAGTAAAATCATTAGAAGCCTTAACAGTTAATCCTGCTGAAATATTTTTTGATGTTTCTGCAAACAATGAAGCTACTCCTAAATCTTTAATCACAGGACTAACGTTGTTGAATGTTCCTTGATTAGAGATTGTACCTCCAGAAACCAAAGTTTGTACATTACTTAAATATACTTGATGTAATGAAGGCGCTCTAAACCCTGTACTGTATGAAGCTCGTAACACTCCTGCTTCTCCAACTTTGTACCTAGAACTCACTTTCCATGAAAAATTATCTCCAAAGTCAGAATAATTCTCATAGCGTAATGCTCCACCTATTAAGAAATCTTCTGAAACATCCCAATCTAAAGTTCCGTAACCTCCAATATTTGTTCTTGTTTCATTTAGAGCGTTTCCTGGTTGTAAACCTGGAAATGACTGTGCTCCTCCATCAACATAAGACGCTTCTTCTCCTGCTGTTACTTCAAATCGTTCTTGACGTCCTTCAAATCCAAACCCTATACTTACATCGCCAAAAGAACGACTCATATCAAAGTTCCCAACAATATTACTAAAAGCATATGCTCCAGCATCAAAAGAAGTAGGACTATTAGCTCCTAAACTTACATTAATAGTATTACCTATTGTATAGTCAACAGAGTTACGTCCATAACTACCACTTAAATCAGCATTAAATCCTCCTAACTTAAATCTACTCCCTGCTGTAAACAAAATATCTTGAATATCTGTTTCAAAAGTTGGTTGAAATCCATCATAAGTTTCTCCCGGAGGTGTTAACAACCCAAAATCATCTGTAATCCAATATGGAGGTCTATAAAGAGCAAAACTTTTACCTTGACGCATATTAAATCCTCCAAAACCATATAGTGTAGTATTCTCATTTAAAGGATATTCTGCATTCACAAATAAATCTCCTTTTTTCATTTCTGGTTGTCCAATAATCATTCCTAAATCTGGATTATCTTGTGTCCATTGATTATCTACACCAAACAAATCATCTTTTCCTGGTTCTCCAGCCCTATCGGTTTTCTCTTGATAACTTAAACCAAGTGTAGCATTCACAAAACCTCCTTCACCAAAGGTAAATGTATGGTTAACATCTCCATCAATATTAAAACCATCTCCTTCTTTGGTTACCCCTGAGTTTACATTTACCTGAGTGAAGTCAATATTCTTCTTCAATATTATATTAACAACACCAGCTACTGCATCAGAACCATACTGAGCAGAAGCTCCATCACGTAAAATTTCTACTCTTTCAATAGCAGCAGTAGGGATACTTTTCATATCTACTCCAACTTCCCCTTTACCTGGTGTATCATTTACATACACTAAAGCACTTTGATTTTTACGCTTTCCGTTTACCAGAACTAAAGTTCTACTTGGTCCTAATCCACGTAAATCGGCAGGATCAAAATGTGCTGTTGCATCAGAAATTGTTTGATTACTTGAATTGTAAGAAGGAACTGTGTACGTTAACATTTGGTCTATGTTTGTTTGACCTGTAGCTTGCAACTCTCTCACACTTACATTATCAATAGGCACTGCAGAATCTAAAATTGTTCTAGGCTTAGCACGGTTACCTGTTAACATAACTTCTTCTAAAACATTATCTTCCTTTAAAACTATAGTAACGTATGAAACATTATATAATGTTTTTTCTAACGTAGTAAAACCTACTGAAGAAAACACTAGCGTAGCAGGCATCTGTTTAACATTGAGTACAAATTCACCCTGTTCATTCGTACTTACTCCATTAACTGTCTCCTTTTCCAAAACATTAACCAAAGCAAGTGGTGTTCCACTTTCATCAGTCACTTTACCTTTAATTGTCTGACCAATCATTGATGTAAATGACATCAATAAAATAAAGACAAAAATTTTGTTTTTTGCTTTCATAAGTGTATTCATTAGATTTAGTTTATATACAATGTTAAAAGTGTTAATTTTATATCAGAATAGCAAATTTTTTAATATAAAATTAACGCATGCATAAATAAAAAAGCTATTATTTAGCAAAAAAACATTCAATCACGGCTTTTTACCTTTAACCATACTTTAACAACTCTTATTTTCTTATTATTGTAGCTTTGTTTCATAAAATTCTAATTTATTTCAAATACTATGGATATAGACGTAAGAGCCATCAATGAAAAAATAGAAAGAGAGAGTGCCTTTGTAGATTTATTAACTACAGAAATGAATAAAGTAATTGTTGGTCAAAAACACATGATTGAACGATTACTTATAGGGCTTTTAGGAAACGGACATATCTTACTAGAAGGTGTTCCTGGACTAGCTAAAACATTAGCTATTAATACACTTTCTAAAGCTGTTGACGCAAGTTTTAGCCGTATACAGTTTACTCCAGACCTGCTTCCTGCCGATGTAGTAGGTACGATGATATACAACGTAAAAGAAAATGACTTCTCAATTAAAAAAGGACCAATTTTTGCCAACTTTGTATTAGCTGACGAAATTAACCGTGCCCCTGCTAAAGTACAGTCTGCTTTATTAGAAGCAATGCAAGAGCGTCAAATCACCATTGGAGATGAAACTTTTAAATTGGATGAACCATTCTTGGTAATGGCAACTCAAAACCCAGTTGAACAAGAAGGTACATACCCTCTTCCTGAGGCGCAAGTTGACCGTTTTATGTTAAAAACTGTAATTGACTATCCAAAATTACAGGACGAACAACTTATCATGCGTCAAAACTTAAATGGAAGTTTTCAAAAAATAAATCCTGTAATTTCTATAGAACAAATTATCAAAGCTCGTCAGGTAGTAAATGAGGTGTATATGGATGAAAAAATCGAAAAATATATTTTAGATATCATTTTCGCAACTCGTTACCCTGAAAAATATAACCTAGAAAAATTACAACCATTAATTAGTTTTGGATCTTCTCCTCGTGGTAGTATCGCTTTAGCAAAAGCAGCAAAATGTTATGCGTTTATTAAACGAAGAGGATATGTAATTCCTGAAGATGTTAGAGCTGTGGTAAATGATGTATTACGCCACAGAATTGGAATTACTTACGAAGCAGAAGCAGAAAACATTACTTCAATAGATATTATTAATTCTATTATTAACGAAGTACAAGTACCTTAATCAATTATCAATGAACAATTATCAGCCGAATATATTTTTACTGATTATTGATAACTGTTAACTGAGAATTGAAAACATGGATACAAAAGAATTACTAAAAAAAGTTCGAAAAATAGAAATTAAGACACGTAGGTTGTCTAATCATATTTTTGGAGGAGAGTACCACTCAACCTTTAAAGGGCGTGGTATGACTTTTTCTGAAGTACGCCAATATCAATACGGAGACGATATTAGAGCTATTGATTGGAATGTTACCGCTCGCTACAACGAACCTTATGTAAAAGTTTTTGAGGAAGAACGCGAACTTACTATGATGTTAGTAGTTGATGTTTCTGGTTCTGAGTTTTTTGGTACTTCCGAACAATTTAAAAAGGATACTATTACTGAAATTGCCGCAACGTTAGCTTTTTCAGCCATTCAAAATAACGATAAAGTTGGTTTAATCCTGTTTTCCGATCAAGTTGAATTATACATTCCTCCTAAAAAAGGAAAAAGTCATGTGTTAAGAATTATCCGTGAGCTTATCGAATTTCAGCCTAAAAGCAGACAAACCAATATTAGTGAAGCTCTTAAATTTTTATCTAATATTATGAAAAAGAAAGCGATTGTTTTTATGCTTTCTGATTTTATGGATGATGGCTACGAACGAACCTTAAAAATTGTTGGTAATAAACATGATGTAACAGGTATTCGTGTGTACGACAAACATGATGAGGAAATTCCGAATTTAGGTATGGTTCAAATGTTAGATGCTGAAACAGGAAAAACTCAATTGGTTAATACGAGTTCAAAATCAGTTAGAACTCACTATAAAGCTAATGCTCTACGTTTAACTGATTATTTTGAAACTACATTTACAAAGAGTGGTGCAGGAACTATTAATACTAGAGTTGATGAAAGCTACGTGCGTAAATTATTAGGTTATTTTAAACGAAAAGGATAAGAACAAACAATGAAACACAAACTACTTTACATATGCTTGTTTTTAACTTCTTTTGCCTTTGCACAACAACCTCAGGTAAAAGTAGAAATTGACACAACAAACATCAGAATTGGTGAACAGTTTCAATATAAAATATCTGTTGATGAAACAGAAAATGTTATCATTCCTAAATTAGAAAACCTAAAAGGGTTGGAAGTAATTGATACCCTAAAAATTGACACTATTGAAAACAAATTGGTTCAAAAATATATTTTAACAGGATTTGATAGTGGTGCATTTTACATTCCAAGGCAGCAAATATTTATTAGAAACCAAGCCTATTTAACGGATAGTTTATTAGTAAATGTTACTACTGTTCCTATCGATACTACCAAGGTTAAAAAATTCCCTATTAAAGGAATTAAAGGAGAACCTTATCAGTTTGATGATTTTAAACAATACATTTGGTGGAGCGTAATAGTTATTCTAGTCATAGTACTGTTACTTTATTTCTTTGTTTTCAAAAAGAAAAAAGAACAACAAGAAAAAGTTGTTGTTCCATTATTGGCTCCTTATGAAGAAGCAATGCAAAAACTAACCGAATTAGATAAGAAATTATTGTGGCAAAATAATCAAGTAAAACAATATTACAGCGAGTTAACTGATATTATTAGGGGATATATTGAACGAGAGTTACATGTACCTGCCTTAGAAAGTACTACTGATGAATTAATTGACATTTTAAAAGATTTTAACGATACAAAATCAATAGAAACATCTAGGGAAATTATTGACAAATTAAAAGGCCTATTACAAGAGTCTGACTTAGTAAAATTTGCAAAGTCTAAACCTTTATCATACGAAATAGAAGAAGACCGAAAAGATGCAAAGCTTATTATAGACAATTTAAAACCTAAAAAACAAGTAGAAGAAGATGAAGTGGAATAATTTCGAATTTCATAATCCTGAGTTTCTATGGTTGCTAGTATTAATTCCTTTATTAGCTTTTTGGAGTTTTTATACCCGAAAAAAAGATAGTGCAAAATTAAAAATGTCAAGCACCAAAGGTTTTAAAACACAAGGCTCTATTTTACCTAAACTAAAACCTTTATTACATCTATTACGTTTGCTAGCGTTAGCTTGTTTAATAATTGCTTTAGCTCGCCCAAGAAATGTGGCAGTTAGCAAAAAAACAAAAACAAATCGCGGTATTGATATTGTAATGGCTATTGATGTTTCAGCAAGTATGTTAGCCAAAGATTTACAACCTAATCGACTGGAAGCTTTAAAAAGAGTAGCTACCGATTTTGTAAATCGACGTCCAAACGATCGTATTGGTATTGTTGTTTATGCAGGAGAAAGTTTTACACAAACCCCCATTACTAGTGATAAATCTATTGTAAAAAGAACCATTTCTGAAATTAAATGGGGACAATTAGAAGATGGTACCGCTATCGGAATGGGATTAGGATCTGCTGTAAACAGATTAAAAGAAAGTAAAGCAAAGAGTAAAGTAATTATTTTGTTAACCGATGGTGTTAACAATGCTGGTTTTGTTGATCCTAAAACAGCTACCGAATTAGCGAAAGGAAACGAAATAAAAGTATACACTATTGGTATTGGAACTAACGGAATGGCTCCTGTACCTTGGGCAAGAGATCCTAGAACAGGCAAAATTTCATTTAAAAATCAACCCGTAGAAATTGATGAAGCTCTATTAAAACACATAGCATCAGAAACCAATGGAAAATATTTTAGAGCCACTAATAACACTAAATTAAAAGAGATTTACGACGAAATTGATAAGTTAGAAAAAACTAAAATCGAAGAATTTAAATATTATAATTATTCAGAGAAATACCGTTTTTTGGTATTTCTAGCAGGAATATTTTTATTATTAGAATTCACCTTAAAAAACACCCTTTTTAAAAGTTTTATTTAAACAAAATGTACAAACTAGAAGAACCAATATATTTTTATCTTTTTGCAATTATTCCAGTAATAATTGTGGTTTTCCTACTAGTTTTATGGTGGAAAAAACGAACACAAAAAAAGTTTGCTAGCGTAGTTACATTCGCTAAAATAGCGCCGAACACCTCAACCTTTAAATCAGTATTAAAACTTGTTTTCTTTTTAGTAGGATTATCGTTTTTAATTCTTTCGTTAGTAAACCCTAAAATGGGAACAAAATTAAAAACTGTAAAAAGAGAAGGTGTAGATGTTGTTTTTGCTCTAGATGTATCTAAAAGTATGTTGGCAGAAGATATTGCTCCTAATAGACTAGAAAAAGCAAAACAAATTATCTCTAAAACTATTGATAAATTAGGAAGCGATAGAGTTGGTATTATTATCTACGCAGGTAATGCCTATCCTCTACTACCTATTACTACCGATCATGCTGCCGCAAAAATGTTTTTGCAAAACGCAAGTCCAGATATGGTTTCTAGTCAAGGTACAGCCATCAATGAAGCTTTAAACTTAGCAAAAACTTATTATGATAACGACGAACAAACTAATCGTTTTTTAATTATTATTTCTGACGGTGAAGATCATCAAGAAGAAACCAAACAAGTTGCTCAAAATATCGCTAACGAAGGTGTAAAAGTTTACACCGTTGGAGTGGGTACTGAAAAAGGTGGTCCAATTCCCATCAAATTAAATGGCGCACTTATTGGTTATAAAAAAGATAGGATGGGAGAAACAGTAATTACCCAACGTAAACCTGATGTTTTACAAGGAATTGCTGATGCTGCTGACGGACAATATTTTGATGGAAATAAAACTGAAAATCCAGTTGAAGCTATCGAAAAAATTATTGGTAATGCACAAAAAAGCGAGTTTGAAACCAAACAATTCTCAGACTACAAAGATCAATTTCAATGGTTTGTAGCTATTGGTTTGTTATTTCTAATTCTCGACATGTTTTTGTTTGATAAGAAAACCAAATGGTTAAAGAAAGTAGATTTATTTAATGAGGAATCTTAAATTCCATTAAGTAGTAATGTAGTATGAAAAGTTTACAGCAATTAATATTTATTCTAGCTTTTATCACTTCAGCAGTGGTTAACGCACAACAAGACACGTTGAAGTTACAACGTGAAGCACGTGCTTTATTAAGAGACGGTAACAAACTATACAACAAAGAAAAATACAGTGATGCCGCTATTGCTTATAGAAAAGCCTTAGGTAAAGATAGTAAATACGAAAAAGCAAGTTATAACTTCGGAAACACCTTATATCAAGAAAAAAAATACAAAGAAGCTATTGAACAATACGAAGTAACTACTAAAACCTCCAAAAATAAGATAGCTCAGGCCGAAGCTTATCACAACATAGGCAATGCTATGATGGAAGAAAAACAATTTCAGCAAGCAGTTGAGGCATACAAAAATGCTTTACGAAGAAACCCTAATGATGATGAAACTCGTTATAACCTAGCGGTAGCTCAAAAAGAAGCCAAGAAACAAGAACAAAACAAACAGAACAACAATAACGATAAGAACAAAAATAACCCTGATGATAAAGACATTAAACCATCAGAGTATGCAAAAAGCATGAAAAGAAAAGCTGATAGCGCGTTAAACAATAATGATTTTTCTAAAGCATTAAGTTTAATGAAAGAAGCTTTAAGTAAAGACCAAACAACCAAACATTATCAAGACTATATTAAAAGACTTGAAGATATTAATCAAATTATTAAGTAATGAGAAGTTTTTTATTCATATTAGTTTGTTTGACTTCAGTACTGGTACAAGCACAAAATTCTGCTACTAATTTTTTTAATGCAGGAGCACAGTTATACACCTACGGAAAAACACAATCTGCAAAAGAAGTTGTTAATAATGGGCTACAAGCTTTTCCTAATGACAGAAAGCTAAATGCTCTAAAGAAAAAAATTGAAGAAGAAGAAGAGAAAAAAAATAAAGATCAGAAAGATCAACAAAATAAAGACCAAAAGGACAACAAAGACAAGCAAAACGATAAAAACAAGGATCAAAAAGGCGACGACAAGGATAAAAAGGATGATAAACAAGATCAGAAAAACGATGATCAAAACAACCAACAAAAACCTAATCAAGACCAAAAAGACAAACAAAATCAACAACCTAAACCTCAACAGGGTAAAATGACTCCCGAACAAATGAAGCAGTTATTAGAAAGTTTAAATAATGAGGAAAACAAAACACAAAAGAAAATAAATGCGCAAAAATCAAAAGGAAGAAAAGTAAAGCAAGAAAAAGACTGGTAATTTTTTCAGTTGTTAAAATCTTAATTATTTTTAGGCATTTTTGAAAAATGAATATGAAGTTGAAAGTATACATAACGTTATTAGTTAGTTTTATAACAATTGCCATTAGTGCACAAGACGCTGCATTAACAGCTATGGTTAGTAAAAACAAATTGGGGGTTAACCAGCGATTACGTATTGAGTTTTCAATTAACAAACAAGGAGGCGACAACTTTACTCCACCAAATTTTACTAATTTTAAAATAGTTGGTGGCCCTAGTCAATCAGTAAGTCAATCTTGGATTAATGGTAAAGTTTCTTTTAACCAATCCTATACTTTTATTCTTCAACCATTACGAAAAGGAGAATTCAACATTCCTTCTGCAAGCATTGAAATAGAAGGAAAGACCATTAAATCTAATCCTGTAAAAATTGTTGTTTTAGATGCTGTAGACATTCCAAAAAACCCAAATGACCCTAGTTATATTGCCGAACAAAACATTCATTTAGTTGCAGAAGTTTCTAAATCACAACCCTATGTTGGTGAAGGAGTTTATATAGAATATCGTTTATATGTTAGCGATAATGTAAGCATTTATGATTTTGGGGTTACAGAGGCACCGCAATACAATGGTTTTTGGAATCAAGAAATAAAAATTAATGGAACTCCAGTAAAAATAGGTACTTATAATGGAGAACGTCATCGTTACGCTGTTTTACACAAAGCATTATTAATTCCTACAACTTCAGGTAAACTGACAATAGACCCTATGAAAATGGATATTGTCGTAGCTGTACCTACTGGAAAAGCAGACTTCTTTGGAAACTTAATTACACGTCAAATACGTAAAGAATTTTCTTCAGCAAAAAAAGTAATTAACGCTAAAGCATTACCTCTTCAAAATAAACCTGAAGATTTTGCAGGTGCTGTTGGTGAGTTTTCTTTTGATGTTTCCCTTAGTAAAAACACCTTAAAAGCAAACGAGTCATCTCAAATTAGAGTTGCTGTTAATGGAAAAGGAAACTTGAAACTATTTGAACTTCCTAAAATTGAAACTCCTAAAGAACTAGAGGTTTACCAACCTGAAAGAAAAGAAAATGTTAGTGTTCTTTCTGATGGTTTAAAAGGATCAGTTACTGATAGCTATACAGTGGTTCCAGAATATAAAGGGAAATACAAAATCCCTAAAGTTAGTTTTTCTTACTTCAATCCTAAAGAAAAAGTATACCAAACCATAACTACAGATGATTTATATGTTGATGTATTAGAAGGAAAAGAAATTACTACAAATTCTGATAATAATGCTGCAATTAAACAAGACGTAAAAGTTACGGGTAGTGATTTTAGATATATTCAAACATCAACTAGTTTTCAACCTAAACAAAGAGAAGATTTCTTTAAATCAATCATATTTTATATTCTTTTATTACTTCCAATCTTAGCGATTCCTTTTGGAATATTTATTCATAAGAAAAAAGAAGAACGCGATGGCGATGTTATAGGAAACAAACTACGAAAAGCTGATAAACTGGCTAAAAAATACTTATCAGAAGCTCAAAAACAATTAGGCAATAAAGAAGCTTTTTACGAAGCGTTAGAAAGAGCTCTGCACAATTATTTAAAAGCAAAATTAAACGTAGAAACTTCTGATATTAGTCGTGAGAAAATCACTGAATTATTAGCTAATAAGAATGTTGATAGCACAACAATACATAGTTTTATTGATGTTTTTAATGATTGTGATTTTGCTAGATACACTCCTATTACCAATGTACAAATGAAAGAAGAGTACGAAAAGGCAAAACAAGTAATAACGCAATTAGACCGACAATTATAATGAAAAAGCTAGCTATATTATTATTCTTATTGGTGTCATTTAGTACGTTAGCACAAAACACCAACGATTTATTTTCAAATGCAAATTCTTTGTATAAAGAAGGTAATTATGATGAGGCAATTAAATTATATAAGCAAATTGAAAGTCAAAACATTGCTTCTTCTGAACTATATTACAACTTAGGAAACTGTTATTATAAACTTAACAAAGTAGCTCCTACAATTTATAATTACGAAAAAGCATTACAACTAAACCCTTTAAACGAAGACGCTAAAAACAATTTAATTTTAGCTAAACGATTAACTTTAGATAGAATTGAAGCCTTACCTAAATCAGTATTTCAAAAATTTAATGAAAATTATTTACAAAAGCTTACTTATAACGCTTGGGCTATCGTTACTGTAGTAATATCTTTTATTGCTTCAATATTGTTTTTACTTTTTTATTTTGCTTACAGTCCTAACAAGAAAAGACTTTATTTTTCAACAAGTATCATCTCTTTTTTACTTTTAATAATTTCAATTACCATTACTTATTCACAGTACAGTCAGTCTAAAAACACGGTTGAGGCTATCATTTTTACAGAAGAAATTTCTATTAAGAATGAACCTATTTCTGATTCAGACGATGTTTTCAGTTTACATGAAGGAACTAAAGTTTTTATTTTAGATTCGGTAGACAATTGGAAGAAAATAAAACTAGCTGATGGGAAGATAGGTTGGACTCAATCTAAAAATTTAAAAGAATTATAACACTTTAGCTTTAAAAAAATAATTACTTTTGCAGCTGAACTTATAATAGTTATATAGATTGAAGTCTAAAATCGCCATATTTTTTGTTGTACTATTCGTAGGAATCATTGTTGCTCCTTCGATAATTACGTTGGTAGATAAAGACCAAGATATTACTATCTTCTTAAGTTTAAGTGAAGAAGAAGAAAACACAAAACATGTTAAGGTTGCAGAATTAAAGGCTCATCCTAACGGTGATTACACTTCTTTTTTATACAGAACTATTCAAAAAAAGAAAAACGTACGTTTTGAATCTAAAAACTATGTTTCTCAGTACCCTAAAATTCTAACTCCACCTCCCGAGTTTTTTACTGCTTAATTTTTTGACTAATTATTTCATGGAATAAAACTCCGTGTGACATTTAGTATCTAAAAATATCGTTGTTTGGACGAAGATTTAATAAGTTTTCGTACCCAAAACTTAAATAAGTAAAATAATTCATTTATAATTTTAAAAATACACTCTAAATTTTCATTTGGAGTATCAAAATATACACATATATTATGTTTAAAACTATTAAAAGCGACTTGCCTGCAAGTATCGTCGTATTCTTTGTTGCCTTACCTTTATGTTTAGGTATTGCCTTAGCTAGTGGAGCCCCTCTTTTTTCAGGAGTAATTGCAGGAATTGTTGGAGGTGTTGTAGTTGGAGCCATTAGTGGTTCTAAAATTGGAGTTAGTGGACCTGCTGCTGGTTTAGCAGCTATTGTATTAACAGCTATTGCTTCTTTAGGAGGTTATGAAAACTTTTTAGTAGCTGTAGTTTTAGGAGGTATTATTCAAATTCTTTTTGGAATTCTTAAAGCTGGTGTAATCGGATATTATTTCCCTTCATCTGTAATTAAAGGAATGCTTACTGGTATTGGAGTTATCATTATTTTAAAACAAATTCCTCACTTCTTCGGATATGATGCTGAACCAGAAGGAGCGGATAGTTTTATTGAATCATCTGGTGAAAATACATTTTCTGCAATCTTTAATATTGTAGATAATATTACAATAGGGTCAATGGTTATTGGTTTTATCGGATTAGCTATTTTAATCCTTTGGGATAAAGTTTTAAGTAAAAAAGGTAAAATATTTCATATAATCCAAGGTCCATTAGTTGCTGTTGTTAGTGGTATTATTTTCTTTACTCTTACTCAAGGAGACGGAACATTAGCAATTCAAGCTTCTCACTTAGTAAGCGTACCAATTCCTGAAAGTGTAGATTCATTCTTAGCTCAATTTACTTTCCCTAATTTTAGCGCTATTACCAATTATGAAGTTTGGGTAACTGCGTTTACTATTGCTTTAGTAGCTAGTTTAGAAACTTTACTTTGTGTTGAAGCTACTGATAAATTAGACCCTGAAAAAAATGTAACCCCAACCAATAGAGAATTAGTTGCTCAAGGAACAGGAAACATTTTATCTGGTTTAATCGGTGGTTTACCTATTACGCAAGTAATTGTAAGAAGTTCAGCAAACATCCAATCTGGAGGTAAATCTAAAATGTCTGCTATTATTCACGGTTTATTATTATTAATATCGGTAATCTTAATTCCAACTTTATTAAATAAAATACCTTTATCAGTTTTAGCAGCTATTTTACTTGTAGTAGGTTACAAATTAGCAAAACCAAGCTTATTTAAGCAAATGTATGCTTTAGGATGGAAGCAATTTGTACCATTTATTATAACAGTTTTAGGTATAGTTTTTACCGATTTATTAACTGGTATCTCATTAGGTTTAGCAGTAGGAGTTATTGTTATTTTAATTAAGAGCTACCAAAACTCACACTTCTTACACATTGAAGACAAGAGTAATGGTGCACACAAAATAAAAATGACACTTGCTGAGGAAGTAACTTTCTTTAACAAAGGCGCTATCTTAAAAGAATTAGATAGTTTACCAAGAGATACGTATTTAGAGCTAGATGTACGCAAGACAAGATATTTAGACAATGATATTGTTGAAATATTAGAAGATTTCGCCGTTAAAGCCAAAGAAAGAAATATTAATATTAAACTTATTTCTGAACGTGGTGAGGTTGAAAATCCAGATAGCTTTATTCAGTTCTTCAAATTAAGACCGAAAGTAGCATAATACATTTAAAAAATACTATACTAAGAATACCTCACATAAAGTATAATTAGTATTCATTAAAAAGACATAAATAATTTTATAAAAAATATAAATCATGAAAGCACATACTAAAGAAACTCAAGCTACTATGACTCCTGAAAAGTCATTACAATATTTAAAAGAAGGAAATTTAAGATTTCAAAATAACTTAAAAGCAAACCGTAACTTATTAGAGCAAGTTAACGATACCAGAGAAGGTCAATTTCCTTTTGCTACTATTTTAAGTTGTATCGATTCTAGAGTTTCTGCTGAATTAGTTTTCGACCAAGGTTTAGGAGATATTTTTAGCGCAAGAATTGCAGGTAACTTTGTTAACGAAGATATTTTAGGTAGTATGGAGTTTGCTTGTAAGTTAGCTGGTACTAAATTAATCGTAGTATTAGGACACACAAGTTGTGGCGCCGTTAAAGGAGCTTGTGATAATGCTGAGTTAGGTAACTTAACCTCTATGTTAGCTAAGATTAAGCCAGCTGTTGAAGCTGTAACTGAGCCTAAAGATGAAAGTTTGAGAAACTCTTCTAACATCGAGTTTGTAAATAACGTTGCAGAAAAGAACGTACAATTAACTATTGACAGAATTTTAAACGAAAGTGAAGTGCTAGCAGATATGCATAAAAACGGTGAGATTATGATCGTTGGAGCTATGTATAACATTGAAGACGGTGCTGTTACTTTTTTCGAATAAAAATCACCCCTCTTGATTTTACACCACAAAGAGAATCTAAAATTAAATTTAGATTCTCTTTTTTTATTAACTTCGGAAATTATTTTTTTCTCGTTAATTAGAAACGATAAAAACTCTTCTAATAAACAATACTTACAACTATGAATCTATCTAAAATTTTTGACAACAATAAAGAGTGGGTAAAAAACAAACTTTCTTCCGATAAAGACTACTTTAAAAAATTAAACGAAGGGCAAAACCCAGAATTATTATATATAGGTTGTTCCGATAGTAGAGTTTCTGCTGAAGACTTAATGGGACTAGACCCTGGTGATGTTTTCGTACATAGAAATATTGCCAATATGGTTCCTGCAATTGATTTGAACTCTGCTTCAGTAATTGAATATGCTGTAGAACATTTAAAAGTAAACCATATTGTCGTTTGCGGTCATTATTCTTGTGGTGGTGTAAAAGCTGCAATGCAATCTGCCGATTTAGGGTTATTAAATCCATGGTTGCGTTATATCAGAGATGTGTATCGTTTACATAAAGATGAGTTGAATAAAATTGAAGATGATAATGAACGTTATGACCGTTTAGTTGATTTAAACGTACAAGAACAATGCGTTAACCTTATTAAAACTGCTGCTGTACAAAAAGCTTACAGAGATAGAGGTTTAAAAGTACATGGTTGGGTTTTTGATATTAAAACAGGTAACCTCATCGATTTAAAAATCGATTTTGAACACATATTAGCAGATATTATGGAGATTTACCATTTAGACTAAAAAACAAAAACGGATGAAACTTTTCATCCGTTTTTGTTTTTATATACTGAGATCTAATTCTAAAGTATTCTTTTCTTCTTCATTTTCATCATCCTTAATGATTGAAGGAAAAATGGTTGGTGCTATTTTTTTTACTGGTTTATATAATATAGACTCTTCTAAACTTTCTTGCTTTACAAACGGAATAGTATCATTCATCTTTCCGAAGAAAATAAAAACCACACTTAAAATCAATCCTATTTTTAAAGCTCCAAAAACACCTCCAAGTATTTTATTTAAAATTCCAAGGGAAGCAAAATCAGCTATTTTCGTTAATATTTTCCCTAGTAGAGCTATTACAATAATTATCACTACAAAAGTTCCTGCAAATGCTGCTAAAGAAATGTACTTTTCGTCCCAAGTAACACTATTTTTCAACCAATCTCCAATAAAATACGAAAAGTGAATCGCTCCATATACTCCAGCAACTAAGGCTACCAACGAAGCTATTTCAACAAATAATCCTTTCATTATACCTCTTACAAAACCGAAGAGTAACAAAGCTGTGATAATAATATCAAAAGTATTCATAAGTGTGAAAACAAATTACATGCTCAAATATACACAACTCATTTGTATCTTTGCTTTTTTCTAAAAAACACAAATGACTAAAGAAACCAACTTAAAAGAAAAATGGGACTTCGTGGTAACTCAATTATCACAACAATTCGCTGATGGAGATGAATTAAATATAGATGGGATTATTTATTTAATTGGTGTTCAAGAACTCGGACAAGGTCATAGAAAGTTTAAAAAAGATGAAAAAGTTAATCTGATGCACATTGCAATTTGTAAGTTGTTAGAACCTTACGGATACTATGAATTCGATTTTTTTGACAATGATGGTTGGCCTCACTATAAAACCTTAACTGAACTTCCAACGTTAAAACCTGGAGAACAGTCGGTTTTAATGAAAGAAGCTATTATTAATTATTTTGAAATAATTGACTTTTTTAATTAAGTAACACTTAATTTTCGAATCATTTTTGATAATAACTTCGGAAAGAAACGTTTGGTATAAACTCCTAATTTTTCTTTAACTCCGGCAATACATACCTCCTCTCGTTTCTTTCGAATAGCTTTAAGCATCTGTTTAGCAAACTCATCAGGATGAATACCATTTGCTGTGGCTGTATCCATCGTATTTTGTGGACTTCCGTCGCCAGTTAATGCATTTTTAGAAACATTCGTTGTTACAAAACCTGGACAAATTAAAGTAACAGTAATATTATCATTATGATGTTCTGCTCGCAAACTATCAAAAAAACCATGTAAAGCATGTTTAGTGGCAGCATAGGTAGAACGTAACGGAGTTCCAATTTTTCCTACTATGCTAGTAGTTACCACAAAATGTCCTGATTTATTTCCAATAAAATGAGGTAACAAAGCCTTTGTTAAAGCAACTGTTCCTAAATAATTAATATCCATTAGTCGTTTATCAACTGCTATAGAAGTATCTTTTACCAATGAGCGTTGACTTATACCTCCGTTGTTTACTAAAACGTCAATTCTACCAAAAACTGAAATAGCTTCATCTACTTTAGTAACTAAATCATCATAAGCTTCTAAATCTAGAGCAAGAACTGCTATATTTTCAGGAAATTCACATTGTTCCTTAACTTTATACAAAACACTTTCATTTCTCGAAGAGATAATTAACTTTGCTCCTAGATTAGCTAATTCAATCGTTAAAGATTTCCCTATACCTGATGAAGCACCAGTAATCCAAAATACTTGATCTTTAAATTTCATGTTATCAAACAATTAAAAAAACATTTCTAAAATACATAAGAAAAAATAAATGTGGTATACTTCTTGGATAGAAGTTTGTAAATACCTAGTTTTAAAACCTTATTAGCAACCCTTTAAAATATTATGATGAAAAAACTACTCGCTCTATTAATATTTACAACATCACTAGTTAATGCTCAATATACTATCAAAGGCACTATGACCCCTCCAGATAAAGGTGATTGGGTAATTTTATATAAGATAGAAGGTGCTAAACAAAACTTTGTTGCAAACACTACTATTCAACTAGATACTGTAATTATTAGTGGAGAAAAGCAAGTATTAGGTAAATTTAACTTTGAACTTCCTGGAACAGCTCCTACTGGTGCTTACAGGGCTACCTATAGAAATACAGGTGCTGGTTTTGTTGATTTTTTCTTTAATAAAGAAAATGTTGAATTTGTTTTTAATCCTAAATTTTCTGATCAATCAGCTGTAGTATTCACAAGTTCTAGAGAAAATAAATTGTATAGTGAATACCTACAAGCATACAATGCAGTGCAAAAAAAGATAGATTCTTTTCAAGCTTCTTACATAGAAACTGAAGATAAAGATGCAAAAAAAGCCTACAAGAAAGAAGTAAAAGAGCTTGAAGACGTACAAAAAACGTATGAGAATAAATCTGAAGGAATGTTAGTAAATAGCTTTATAAAAGCATCTCGTCGATACAACTCATACAATCCTCACGAAAACCTAAAAGATTATTTATCTGCTACTAGTGAAAACTTTTTTGAATATATTGATTTTAAAAGTGAAGACTTATTCAACTCTTCATTCTTAATTGATAAAATCAGTGATTATGTATTTTATTTAAATTATTCTGAAGATAAAGAAGTACAACAAGAATTAATTAAAGAATCTATCAAAAATGTTATGAAGAAAATTTCTTCTGACAAATTAGAAAAGGCTGTTACTTACTACTTAATAAGTGCACTTACTGATAAACGAAATGGCCCTGCTGTAGATTGGATGTTCGAAGAATATTTTGACAAATTACCTAGTAAAGACCAAGATGCTGAATTTAAAAAAGAAAAGTTAGATATTTTACTTGCAACTATAGATAGAATTGCTCCTGATTTTTCTTGGAAAGAAAACGGACAAGAATTAAAATTATCTACCTTAAACGATGGTGACAAGTACTTGTTAGTATTCTGGAGTACCGGTTGCCCTCACTGTATAAAAGAAATACCGGAGTTATATAAGTTCATGCAAACTCATAAAGAAATTTCTGTAATTTCTTTTGGTATAGAAAACGACGCTACCGAATGGACAGAGTTTGTTAAAGATTTACCAGAATGGCATAATGCAGTAGGAACTCATCCTGAGTACAAATTTGATAATGAAACAGTAAAGAAATATAACTTACTAGGTACACCTTCTTATTTCATATTAGACAAGAGCAAAAAAATTATTGCAATGCCTGATCATGTTGAAGATGTAGAAAAATATTTTAATGGAGGGAAAAGCAATTAATCCCCTCAATTAAACCATAAAAAAAGCTCAACAAATTTTGTCGAGCTTTTTTATGGTTTAAAAATATAGAAACGCATCTTTAATATGCGCTATTTTAAACACTCCTTTTTCTTTTAAAACAGCTATAATATCAAATTGTACTTCAACATCTAAATCTCGTTCATTTACATAATTATCAATAGCACTTACTAGTAATTTTATTTTCTTCGAATTCACAAAATCCTGAGGATTTCCAAAATCTATAGACGACCTTGTCTTTACTTCAACAGCTATTAACAAGTCACTTTTTTTAGCTATAATATCTACTTCCGCTTTTTGAAAACGATAATTTTTTTCAACAATTTCATATCCGTTTTTTAATAGATAATCTACTGCTAATTGCTCTCCTTTCTTACCAAGCTCATTGTGTTGTGCCATATAAAAACTTATATTTGAATAACCTTAAAACAATTTACCATGAAAAAAAATATGGGAAACACCGACAAAGCTATTAGAACTCTAATTGCTTTAATTATTGCGGCACTTTCTTACTTTGAGATTATCTCAGGAATTTTAGGTAATGCCTTACTCATACTAGCTATTATTTTGCTAATTACTAGTTTTATTAATTTTTGTCCATTATATCGTTTATTTGGTATAAATACTCGAAAAGACAAAAATTAAATTACTTAAATAGTACTGTGGAAGTTTCTTTTTGAACATTTAAAGAAACTTCTCTTCCTAAAATCAAAGCTCTGTTATCTGGCTCATGTCCTGCTGGAAAGTTAAAAAGAACAGGAATATTTTTTGGAACAACCTCTAAAATCAACTGTTCTATTGAACTTCCCCATGGAGTTGTGTTTCTTTTTATCTTAGTCATATCACCTACAATAATGCCTTTAACTTTTGTAAAGTAACCTGCGCGCTTTAAACTCTGTAACATTCGGTCAATCGAATATTTGTATTCCCCTATTTCTTCAATAAATAAAATTTTACCATCCGTAGATATTTGACTATCCGATCCCAACATTGAAGCTAAAATAGCAATGTTACCTCCTACCAATTCTCCCGAAACATTCCCTACTCTATTCTTGTTTGAAGAAGGAATTGAATATCGTAGCTCCCCACCAAACAAAGCTTTTTTAAAAGTAGCAATGGTTTGTACAAGCTCTTCTGGTTTTTCTTCCATGCTTGTACCCATCATAGCATGCAATGTTTCAATACCTAAATTATGAATATGATTATGAAATGCTGTAATATCAGAATAACCGACTATCCATTTAGGATGCTGTTTAAACTTCGTAAAATCTAATTTATCTAAAATTCTAACCGAACCATAGCCCCCACGAGCACTCCAAATTGCTTTAATATTCGAATTATCTAATGCATCTTGAAAGTCTTGACAACGTTCTTCATCTGTTCCAGCAAAATGATCGTTCTGATTGAATAAGTGTTTACCATAAACCACTTTTAATCCCCAGCTTTCAGCAAGTTCTTTTGCTTTATCAATTACATGTTTTCTGTTCTTTAAAATTCCTGCAGGAGCCACAATGGCTATTGTATCTCCTTTATGTAAATAAGGTGGTGTTATTAATTTCATAGTTTTATTTTGCGCATAAACCGATGTAATTATCAATAAAAAAAATAAAGTAAAAATTCTTTTTTCCATAAACAAGTCTCTTTCTCGATTCTAAAAGTTTAAAATCCATCAAATGTACCTAATTTATAACAGTATAAAAAATTGCTTTTTCGTACTTTTGCGCTTTAATTTTAGTCGAAAAACATGAGTACACCAAAAAGATATACAATTACAGCTGCATTGCCTTATACAAATGGTCCAATTCACATCGGTCACTTAGCAGGGGTTTATGTTCCTGGAGATATTTATGCTCGTTATTTACGTCAAAGAGGTAAAGACGTAGCCTATATTTGTGGTTCAGATGAACACGGAGTTGCCATACCAATGCGTGCTAAAAAAGAAGGTGTTACTCCGCAAGCTATTATTGATAAATACAACGGAATTATCAAAAAATCGTTTGAAGATTTCGGAATTTCTTTTGATAATTATTCGCGTACCTCTGCAGAAATTCATCACAAAACTGCTTCTGATTTCTTTACCAAATTATACAATGATGGTGAATTTATTGAAGAAGTTACCCAACAACTATATGATGAAGAAGCAAATCAATTTTTAGCAGATCGTTTTGTTATTGGTACTTGTCCAAAATGTGGAAATGAAGAAAGTTATGGTGATCAGTGCGAAAAATGTGGAACAAGCCATAATGCTACTGATTTAATTAATCCTAAATCGGCAATTACAGGAAATGTACCTACCTTAAAAGAAACCAAACACTGGTTTTTACCATTAGACAAGCACGAAGCTTTTTTACGCGAATGGATTTTAGAAGGACATAAAAATGATTGGAAACCTAATGTATTAGGGCAATGCAAATCTTGGATTGATGATGGATTGCGCCCTCGTGCCGTAACCCGTGATTTAGATTGGGGAATTCCTGTTCCTGTTGAAGGCGCTGACGGAAAAGTGTTATATGTATGGTTTGATGCACCTATCGGATATATCTCTTCTACTAAAGAATGGGCAGAACGAGAAGGTAAAAACTGGGAAGATTATTGGAAAAAAGACGACACTAAATTAGTACACTTTATTGGTAAAGATAATATTGTGTTTCACTGTATCATTTTCCCAGCAATGTTAAAAGCGCATGGCGATTTTATTTTACCAGATAATGTACCAGCAAACGAGTTTTTAAATTTAGAAGGAAATAAATTATCCACGTCTAAAAACTGGGCAGTTTGGTTGCATGAATATTTAGAAGATTTTCCAAATCAACAGGATGTATTGCGTTATACCTTAACAGCCAATGCACCTGAAAATAAAGACAACGATTTTACTTGGAAAGATTTTCAAGCAAAAAATAATAATGAATTAGTAGCTATTTTTGGAAACTTTATCAATCGTGTTGTAGTATTAACAAACAAATACTATAACGGTGTTGTTCCTACACCAAATGATTTTAGTGAAGTTGATGAAGAAACTTTAGAACAACTAAAACAATTCCCAGATATTATTGCAAAATCAATCGAGCGTTATCGTTTTAGAGAAGCCTCTCAAGAAATGATGAATTTAGCACGTTTGGGTAATAAGTATTTAGCAGATGAGGAGCCTTGGAAAGTTATTAAAGAAGATGAAGAACGTACAAAAACGATTATGTATGTAGCCTTACAAATTGCTGCTGGTTTAGCAGTATTATCAGAACCGTTTTTACCTTTCACCTCAACAAAGTTAAAATCAATTTTAAATATCGATGACAATCTTACTTGGAATGACATCGCTGAAAAAGACGTTTTATTAGCAGAAAACCATCAAGTAAATAAAGCTGAATTATTGTTTTCTAAAATTGAAGACGCTACTATCCAAGCACAATTAGATAAATTAGAAGCTACTAAAAAAGCCAATGAAGCTGCAAACAAAGTAGCAGAACCTCAAAAAGACACTATTGAGTTTGATGATTTTACTAAAATGGACATGCGCGTTGGAACCATTTTAGAAGCAGAAAAAGTAGCGAAAGCTAAAAAATTATTAAAGCTAAAAGTTGATGTAGGTATTGATGTTCGTACCATAGTTTCTGGTATTGCTGAAAGCTTTAAACCGGAAGATATCGTCGGACAACAAGTAACTGTTTTATGTAACTTAGCACCAAGAAAAATTCGTGGTGTAGAAAGTCAGGGAATGATTTTAATGACTGATACTCCTGATGGTAAATTAGCCTTTGTACAGCCTTCTGAAAAGGTGAATAACGGAGAGTTTATTTCTTAGATAATATATTCATAAAATAAAAAAACCTCGCAATTTGCGAGGTTTTTTAGTTTACACATTCTTTAACCAACCTACAATACTTAAGCGAGGTCTTGTCAACGCTACTTTTACCTCATGCTCGGTTACATCACTCTTAAAAAAAGCAACTCTTCCTCCAATTGGTAAAATAGTTTCTGTCTTTTCTTTAGTATACAGTACTAACTCTCCTCCGTCATCAGTATTCCACTCGTCATTTAAATATATGACGAATGAAAATAATCTTCCATTATCGGTTTGGAATTGGTCTATATGACGTTTGTAAAAACTACCAATATCATAATACGCATAATGAAACTCAAAAGCATTGATACTCGTATAACACGTTTTGTTTAGATAATCAGAAAATTCATTCATTTTTTGAAGAAAACTTTTTTCTAAATTATCTTCCGTTTTTTCGTTTATCCAACAAATAACATCTCGTCTTATCTCTTTGTCTTTTGTATAATCGGAGTCTTTTCCAATACCCGCTCTATACATGGTTCCTTCTTCATAATGTTGCATTAAATTATTCCGAAGTTCTGCTATCATATCCGCAGAAAAAAAATCATCACAAACTCCAAACTCGTTGGAAATTAAGCCAGTAATCAATCGTTCATACTGTTGCTTATGCAATTCATTTACAGTTGTTTGCATTAATAAATTTACAATTAGAGTAACCGCGAAAGATAGTCTAAAAACATATAGATTGTATACCCCCGAATAAAAATTTATATTTGTTTTATTTTATGAATTTACTATCCTTTATAGGTTCTCACACCAACCTTTCTTCAACTGCTATTCAAAGTACTATTGAACTATTAAATGAAGATTGCACCATTCCTTTTATTGCTCGTTATCGAAAAGAAAAAACGGGGAATTTAGATGAAGTTGAAATCGGTCAAATTGTACAATTCAAAGAACAATTTGAAGCCTTAGAAAAACGAAAAGCAGCAATTTTAAAAGCCATTGAAGAACAAGATGCCTTGACCGATGAGTTAAAAGTTAAAATTGAAAAAACTGAAGATTTAACCACTTTAGAAGACATCTATCTTCCCTATAAAAAGAAACGTAAAACCAAAGCGGAAACGGCTCGTAAAAACGGATTAGAACCGTTGGCAAAAATGATTATGAGCCAGCGAGTAAACGATTTAGAATTTACCGCTTCAAAATACCTTTCAAACGAAGTAGAACATGTTGATGATGCTTTAGAAGGTGCTCGTCATATTATTGCGGAATGGATTAATGAGCGAACTGATGTTCGAAATAATATTCGTTATCAATTAGAACGTTTTGCTACGATTACCACTAAAGTTGTTAAAACTAAAAAAGAAGACGAAGCAGCACAAAAATTTAAAGATTACTTTGATTGGGAAGAAAACCTAAGTCGTATTCCCTCTCATCGATTATTAGCTATTTTACGTGCAGAAAAAGAAGGCTTTATCCGTGTTAAGATTAGTATTGATGACGAACGAGCTCTTCAAAAAATAGAAGACAGAATTATTCGCTCACACAACGAATGTGCTGAGCAAATTGAATTGGCAATTGCTGATGCCTATAAACGTTTACTTTTTCCTGCATTGTCAAATGAAGCTTTGTCTATAGCCAAAGAAAAAGCAGATGAAAGTGCTATTAAAGTGTTTGCAAAAAACCTACAACAATTACTATTAGGGTCACCTTTGGGTGAGAAACGAATTTTAGCTATCGACCCTGGATTTAGAACAGGATGTAAAATAGTTTGCTTAAATGCTCAAGGAGATTTACTACATAATGAAACTATTTTCCCACATGCACCTCAGCATCAATCAAAAGAAGCAATGAACAAACTTAGCTCATTGGCTGATGCATATAAAATTGAAGCTATTGCGATTGGTAACGGAACTGCTTCTAGAGAAACAGAGCAATTAGTGAAACGTGTGTATTTTAAAAACTCGGTAGAAGTATTTGTAGTAAGTGAAGCAGGAGCATCTATTTATTCTGCTTCAAAAATTGCACGAGATGAATTTCCTAATTATGATGTAACAGTTCGTGGTGCAGTTTCAATCGGACGTCGATTAGCTGATCCTTTAGCTGAATTGGTTAAAATTGAAGCTAAATCAATCGGTGTTGGGCAATATCAACACGATGTAGATCAAACACAACTAAAAAAATCATTAGATACCGTAGTTGAACACTGTGTAAACAAAGTTGGTGTAAATGTTAATACAGCTAGTGCTTCTTTATTGAGTTATGTTTCAGGTATTGGTCCTAAGCTAGCAGAAAACATCGTAAATTACCGAAATGAATATGGTGCTTTTACTAACAGAACTGCTATTAAAAAAGTGCCTCGTTTGGGTGGAAAAGCTTTTGAACAATCAGCTGGGTTTCTTAGAGTAAAAAATAGTGACAATCCGTTAGATGATTCAGCAGTACACCCTGAACGCTATGCATTAGTAAAACAAATAGCAAAAGATGCTGGTAAAAAAGTAGATGATTTAATTGGAAACTCATCTGCTTTGAAACAAATTAAATTACAACAATACGTAACTGATTCTTACGGACTACCTACACTACAGGATATTGTAAAAGAATTGGAAAAGCCAGGGTTAGATCCTCGTGAAAAAGCCAAAGCTTTTAGCTTTAACGAACATATTAAAACGATTGATGATGTAAAAGAAGGTATGATACTTCCAGGCATTGTAAACAACATTACCAATTTTGGTTGTTTTGTTGATATTGGAATTAAAGAAAGTGGTTTAGTTCATGTGTCTAATCTAGCTAATACTTTTGTTAAAGATGTTAATGAGCATGTAAGTTTACACCAACATGTTCAGGTAAAAGTATTAGAAGTGGATACCTCAAGAAAACGTATCCAGCTAAGTATGAGTTTATAATATAAAAAGAGCGGTTAAAAACCGCTCTTTTTTCTTTTTCTTGCTTCATAGTAGTTTTCTCACTTATTTATTTCCTAACATTAATAATTCATTACAAACTACTTCAGTTACATAGCGTTTATTACCTTCTTTATCTTCAAAAGAACGTGAAGTAAGCTTGCCTTCAATCATTACTTCTTTACCCTTTTCTAAATACTTCTCAATAATTTCTGCAGTTTTATTCCAAGCAACCACATTGTGCCATTGCGTATCTGTTACTTTTTCTCCTTGCGAATTTTTGTAAGTTTCATTGGTTGCAATAGCAAATTTTGCTAATTTCTTACCACTTTCTAAAGTGATAACTTCTGGGGTGTTTCCTAAATTTCCAATTAACTGTACTCTGTTTTTTAGTGCGTTCATAATATTTGTTTTTAATGTTAAACAGTTAAGAATCTGTCATTCAAACGAATTGATACTGCAAAGATGAAACACCGTACAAATTAAAAGCGGTTAGTAATCGTTTATTTTCGTTTGTAATTGAATGTAATCGTTTAAATATTTTTAATATATTTGAAATCAAATAGTTAGAATATGAAATTTTATTTAGAAACAGAACGTTTAATTTTAAGAGAATTCAGAGAAAGTGAAACGGAAGGAATTTTTGAGTTAGACTCAAATCCTGAAGTACATAAATATTTAGGAAAGAATCCCATTACAACCTACAAACAAGCTGAAGACATCATAACATTTTTTGAAGAACAATATAAAGAAAGAGGCATTGGTAGGTTTGCTGCTTTTGAAAAATCTTCTGGAGAATTTATTGGATGGTCAGGATTAAAACTCAATACAGGGGAAAAAGAAGAATTAAATGGATTTACTGATTTTATAGACATCGGTTATCGTTTTATTCCGCGTTATTGGGGTAAAGGGTATGCTTCAGAATCTGCTTTTGCTTGTTTAGACTTCGGCTTTAAAGAAATGAATTATGATGTTATTTATGGTGCTGCTGATGTAGAAAATATCGGCTCTAACAAAATTCTACAAAAAATAGGTCTACAATTTGTAAATGAATTTGGCTTTAAGGGAGTAAATGTTAACTGGTACGAACTTAAAAAATCAGACTATGGAAAATAAACAATGTTTAGAGTGTGGAGAAAAGGTTATCGGACGAATTGATAAAAAATTCTGTTCCGATTACTGTCGCAATGCATACAATAACAAAGTAAACAAGGATAGTAAGAATCTTATTAGAAACACTAATAATCGCTTACGAAAAAACTATAAAATTCTTTCCGAACTGAACGTTACCGGTAAAACAAAAGTAACGCGTCGTAAACTATTTGATAGAGGTTTTGACTTTAAATTCATCACATCCCTCTATACCACAAAAACAGGAAACACCTATTTTTATGTATACGACCAAGGATATTTAGAGTTGGAAAATGAATTCTATCTATTAGTTAAACAGGAGTAATTACTTCCATGTATTTCCTTTGAGTTTCATGGCGGCAATTAATACATCCTTTTGACTAATCTGCCCAACTAGTTTTCCATTTTCAACAATAGGGAAACGCCTTCTACGAGATTCTAAAAACTTATTGGCAGCATCTAATATGTTTGTATTACCATCAATCGTTTCAACCTCTTTCACCATGGCTCTTCCAACGGTACTATTTTCTATCGGTAAATTATAATACCTACTATCTGAAATTTGTTTAATACAATCTCCTTCTGAAATAATACCTACAAGTTCATTATTCTCATTAATAACTGGCCCTCCTGATATTTTGTGATTAATTAAAATATTAATAGCCTCTTCAATAGATTGATCTTCCTTAAACGTAATAAGCTTCTTTGTCATGTAATCTGACACTAAAATTGGCTCCTCCTCTTTTTCTGGTGGATTATTTCGTTTACCTTGAAAATTGATAATTCCCATAATAATTAGTTTTAGGATAGACTTAAATATACTGATTTTTAACCAATTAAAAACAAGTGTGTTAAAAAATAAATTGCCTATTTTTATAAGGGATAAAATTAAACTATGAAAACATCAAGAAATTACCTAGCTGTAATCATTATCATTTTAACAGTTTATTGGAGCTTTAACGATATGATACCTAGTGTTTCACCTACTAAAAAAGAAGTGAAAGCTGTTGACTTTTCTATAGACAATGCACTATATCATCTAAAACAAATTTCACAAAAACCACATCATACTGGTACAAAAGAACACAAAATTGTACAAGAATATCTTGTTCAAGAATTAAAAAAACTAGGGTTAAAACCTGAAATTCAATATCAAACAGCTATCAATAAAAAATGGAGAGCTGCTACAACCACAGAAAATATTCTTGCTAGGATTAAGGGAAGCGATAGTAGCAAAGCTTTATTGCTATTATCACATTACGACTCAAATCCACACTCTTCTTTGGGAGCTAGTGACGCGGGCTCTGGCGTAGTAACTATTTTAGAAGGTGTTAGAGCTTACTTAGCAGCAAATAAAACCCCTAAAAACGATGTTATCATACTTTTTTCTGATGCAGAAGAATTAGGTTTATTAGGAGCTCAAGCGTTTGTTGAAAATCATCCTTGGGCAAAAGATGTTGGTTTAGTTTTAAACTTTGAAGCACGTGGTAGCGGCGGATCTAGTTATATGTTGATGGAAACTAACGGAAAAAACAAAACGTTACTTTCTGAATTTCTGAAAGCAAACCCAAATTACCCTGCAGCAAACTCACTAATGTATGGAGTATATAAAAAACTTCCTAACGATACCGATTTAACAATTTTTAGAGAAAAGGGAAATATTAATGGGTTCAATTTTGCTTTTATTGATGATCATTTTGACTATCATACCGAACAAGACTCTTACGAACGATTAAACAGAGAAACTCTACTTCATCAAGCTGATTACTTAACTAGTACATTAAACTATTTTGCGGATGCAAACTTAACTAATTTAAACAGTGACACCGACTATATTTATGTTAACTTTCCTTTTACCAAACTTTTAACTTATACTTTCTCTTGGGTTTTACCCACGTTGATTATTGCTCTGGTTATTTTTATTGCATTGGTTTTTGTAGGGATTTCAAGAAAAAAAATAACTACTGTCGGAATGTTAAAAGGATTTATCCCTTATATAATTTCATTGGTAGTTTGCATAGGAGTATCGTATGGTTTATGGCAATTACTATTAATTATTCATCCACAATATACCGATATATTACACGGATTTACCTATAACGGACATCAATACATTATTGCTTTTGTATTTTTAAACCTTTGGTTAATTTTTAAAACATACTCGTTCTTTAAAGAACAAAGAACAACAGACTTATTAATTGCTCCTATTACCTTTGGATTAATTGTAAATTACCTTATATATATAAACCTTCCAGGTGCTGGTTTTTTAATTATTCCAGTATATGCTTCATTATTTATTTTAGCAATTCTACTTTTAATGAACATTAAAAAGGAATCTAGAGGTACTTTATTTGCAATTCTATCAATTCCTACTATTTATATGGTTGCTCCAATGGTACAACTATTCCCTGTTGCTTTAGGTTTAAAAATGTTATTGATTTCAGCGGTACTTTTAGTACTTCTTTTCGGATTTATGCTTCCTGTTTTTCAACAAGAAAAACTAAAAAATGGATGGCAGTCACTTACAGGTTTTGTAGCGTTATTATTTTTTGTTTTGGCTACTTTTAATAGTGGATTTTCAATAGAAAAGAAAAAACCTAATAGCTTAGTTTTTATTCAAGATTCTGACACTAATACTTCGTATTGGGCTAGTCATAATAAAACCTTAGACGGATATACTAAACAATTTTTTAACGAAGATTCTCCTCAGGGAGGACAAAACTTAATTGCTGGAAATAGCAAGTACAATACTTCTTTCAATTATTATAAAAAAACAGACAATAAAGACATTGCTATTTCTAATATAAATATTAATAAAGACACTATTATTAGCGGGAAGAGAAACATCTCTTTTAGCATAGTTCCAACACGTACTATTGATAGATATGAATTGTTTACAGCTTCTAAGATAACCTTAACCAACCTTACTATTAACGGTACTTTATATGATTCTGGAAAAGCTTTTACCGCTGATAAAGGTACCTTACTTATTTATCAAATGGCAAATACAGATAAAGACTTGACTATTTCTTTTTCTATTGATAAAAATGTAAAACCAGATATTACATTACACGAAATATCTAATGATTTACTATCACATCCTAAGTTTACTATCAAACCAAGAAGTGAAGTAATGATGCCGATGCCTTTTGTAGTTAACGATGCTATTATTTGTAGTAGAAAAATAAAACTCTAAATAAAAAAGCTCAACTTTAAAAGTTGAGCTTTTTTATATTCTTTTTTCTTATTTAGTCAATATGGGAAACACGTAAAGTGTTTACCATTCCTTTGGCTTCAACAGGCATTGAAGAAAGGTTAATTATAAAATCTCCCGATTTTACATATCCTTTTTCTTTAGCTATTTCGTTAATATCTTCAATCGTATCATCGGTACTTAATTCTCTATCATAAAAATAAGCTCTAACTCCCCATAACAAATTCAACTTTCCTAAAATTCTCTTTTCAGATGAAAATGCTAATACATGTGATTTTGGTCTCCAAGCAGAAATTTGAAAAGCTGTATATCCACTATTAGTTAAGGTTGAGATAGCAGCTGCATTAATATCATCTGCCATTAATGCTGCATGGTGACAAACTGATTTAGTAATAAATCTTTTTGTACGGATATGTGGCGGTTCTTGCGGAACTTCAATTAAGTCTGAAAATTCAACACTACCAATAATTTCAGTCATTTTTTGAATAACTCTAACTGGATGTTTACCAACCGACGTTTCCCCTGAAAGCATAACTGCGTCAGCACCATCCATAATAGAGTTGGCCACATCATTTACTTCTGCTCTAGTTGGTACCGAATTTTCAATCATGGTCTCCATCATTTGCGTTGCAATGATTACAGGAATTCTCGCTTGTTTAGCTCTACGAACTAACATTTTTTGTATTAAAGGTACATCTTGCATTGGTACTTCTACTCCTAAATCACCACGAGCTACCATTAAACCGTCACAGTATGGAATTAAAGCATCAATATTTTCAACCGCTTCTGGTTTTTCAATCTTAGCAATTACTGGAACTCTATAACGTGACTTCTGTTTAATCAAATCACGAAGAATACGTAAATCTTCTGGCGTTCTTACAAAAGAAAGCGCAATCCAATCTACCTCTTGCTCTAAAGCAAAAACAACATCTTTCTTATCTTTTTCGGTTAAAGCAGGTAATGATATTTTAGTATTAGGTAAGTTTACTCCTTTTTTCGATTTTAAAGGACCACCTACAACAACTTTAGTTACAACTTCTTTCTCTTTGTCTGTTGCAACTACTTCAAATAATAGCTTACCATCATCAACTAAGATCTTTTCTCCAACTTTTACATCTTTAGGAAAGTGTTGATAGGTCATAAAAGCCTTTTCTTGGGTTCCTTCACATTTCTCTGTAGTAAAAATAAAGGTATCTCCTGCCTTTAACTCTACTCCTTCTTCCATTACCCCTACTCTTAACTTAGGACCCTGTAAATCGGCTAGAATTGCTACATTATAGCCTCTTTCTTCATTTATTTCACGTATTTGACGAATACGTTCTTTTACTACATCATAATCAGCGTGTGAAAAATTAATTCTAAAAACATTAACACCTGCAGCAGCCATATCTGCTAAAACTTCTTTAGTACTGGTTGCTGGACCTAATGTTGCTACAATTTTTGTTTTCTTGTTATGTGGCATATTATTAAAAAATTAAAAAGTCTTTCGACTTTAATGAGTTTACCTCTATTTCGTAAGAGGTTATTATTTGTGGAACTTGATTGATTTTTTCTATTAACTTCACGATAAAATCGTAATCAAATTCTCCTTCTATCTTTAAGAAAAAATCAACTTTTTTCTTTTCTGGAATCAAATAGCTAGTTGAATCACTTTGACCAAAAAGACTTATTGATTCTGTTTCAAGAGTATATTTAAATACATTGGATATTAAAAACCAATCTTGATCTAATTTTGTATTTGCATACTCGTATACGATGTATGAAGATTCTATATTCTTTTGAAAAAAATCTAAATCGTAATTTGCTCTACGAAAGTTAACTTGTAAGTGTTTATTTAACAAATACGCTAACCTATAGTCATTCAAAGTAGTATGGATGCCTATTAACGTGTAATCGTCGTTAGAAAAATCATTAATATTTACCTCATAAATTGGCATAAAACAACTATTTGCTTTTTGCTAAATTAATGAATGTATCTATAATAGTATGTAAATTTTTCGAAAACGTTTTCTCGAAAATGTTAAGAATTTAGCATTTGGCTTTGCATAGCATAGTACACTCTTTTAGCAGCTATTTCTTCTGCTTTTTTCTTAGAGGTCGCTCTACCTTTTGCTATGATATTACCATCTATGCTTACACGTACACTAAAATGCTTCTTATTTTGGTTACCTGAATCTTCATAAGACTCAAATTTGTACTTTTTCTTCTGCTTTTGACACCATTCTATAACAAAACCTTTATAACTTGATATTTTACCCTCAAGTCTTTCAATGTCTACATAAGGCATTATAACTTGTTCGTATATGAACTGATGACAATAGTTATACCCTCTGTCTAAATAAATAGCACCAATGAGAGCTTCAAAAATATTTCCATGAATGTTATTACTAACATGTTCTTTGGAAATATTACTTTTTACAAATTTAATTAAGTCCAAATCTTTACCTAAATCATTCAAGTGCTCTCTACTAACAACTTTAGAGCGCATTTGTGTTAAGTACCCTTCGTCTCCATCGGGTACTTTTTTAAATAGGTAAGAAGCGATTACCGTTCCTAAAATAGCATCTCCCAAAAACTCTAAACGTTCATAGTTAACTGGGTTTCCCTTACTGTCAACTAACTTTAGAGATCTGTGCGTAAATGCTTTTTTATAAAGTGATAACTTAATTGGTTTAAAATTAAGTAACTCTTTTAATTCGTAGTAGAAGTTTTCGTCCTCCTTATTTTGGGGTTTGACAATTCTACGAAGAAAATTCATAAAAGATTAATCTAGTTTTCTAAAGGCTACACAGGCATTATGACCACCAAAACCAAATGTATTGCTCATTGCAACCTTAATCTCTCTTTTTTGAGCTTTGTTTAACGTTAAATTTAACTCTGGGTTGATGTTTTCATCAACGTTACTGTGATTAATTGTTGGGGGAACAACACCGTGCTCCATAGCTAACAATGAAGCAATAGCTTCAACTGCACCAGCAGCACCTAACAAATGTCCTGTCATAGACTTTGTTGAATTGATATTAATGTTTTTAGCATGATCTCCAAAAACTTCAGAGATTGCTTTTAACTCTGCAACATCTCCTAAAGGGGTAGAAGTACCGTGAGTGTTGATATGATCTACGTCTTCTGGTTTTATTCCAGCATTTTCAAGACAGTTCTTCATTACAGCAATAACACCTATTCCATCAGGATGTGGTGCTGTCATGTGGTAAGCATCCGAAGATAAGCCTCCACCTATAACTTCAGCATAAATTTTAGCTCCACGAGCTTTGGCATGTTCGTATTCTTCTAAGATAATAGCTCCTGCTCCTTCACCTAATACAAATCCGTCACGCTCAGCATCAAATGGTCTTGAAGCTGTTTCTGGACTCTCATTTCTGGTAGATAAAGCATGCATAGCATTAAAACCTCCCATACCAGCAATTGTAACTGCAGCTTCACTACCACCTGTTACAACTACATCACAATGACCAAGTCTGATGTAATTTAATGCATCAATCATTGCGTTTGCAGATGATGCACAAGCAGATACCGTAGTATAATTAGGTCCCATGAATCCATTTTTAATAGAAATGTTTCCTGGTGCAATATCTGCAATCATCTTTGGAATAAAGAATGGGTTAAATCGAGGTGAGCCGTCACCTTCAGCATAGTTTAACATTTCATTTTGAAATGTTTCTAAACCTCCAATACCAGCACCCCAAATAACACCAACTCTTAATTTGTTTACTTCGTCTAAGTTTAACTTCGCATCAGCAATTGCTTCATCAGAGGCAACCATTGCATACTGTGTAAACCTATCCATTTTTCGAGCTTCTTTTCTATTAATAAATTCAGTCGCGTCGAAGTTTTTAAGTTCACATGCGAAACGAGTTTTGAACTTGGCAGCATCAAAATACGTTATAGGTGCTGCTCCGCTAACTCCGTTAACTAAGCTATTCCAATACTCTTCTTTATTGTTTCCTATTGGCGTTAATGCGCCAAGTCCAGTTACTACAACTCGTTTTAATTGCATATAATCTTATTTTTTTGCGTCTTCAATATAGCTAATCGCTTGACCTACAGTACCAATGTTTTCTGCTTGATCGTCTGGAATTTGAATATCAAATTCTTTTTCGAATTCCATGATTAACTCAACTGTATCTAAAGAATCTGCTCCTAAATCGTTAGTGAAGCTTGCTTCGTTAGTTACTTCGTTATCGTCTACTCCTAATTTGTCTACGATAATTGCTTTTACTCTTGATGCAATGTCTGACATAATTTGTTTGTTTTAAAATTTAAAATCGAGGCAAAAATACAAATCTTAGTTATTAATTCTAACTTTTGCTCAAAAATGTGATGTCTAAAATAAAAAAAATACCTGAATATTTTGCTACAAACACCACCATTGTTAATAATTATTCTTTTTTTTGTAGTAACAAAACAACTGATTTTTAACATGAAACGCATCGTAATTTTTGCTTCAGGTTCGGGTTCTAACGCCGAAAACATCATAAAATACTTCAATTCTACTAAAACTGCAATTGTTACTCATGTGCTCTCTAACAACGAACATGCCAAAGTTTTTGATCGTTGCGAAAGACTTGGAATAGACGCATCTCTCTTTGATAAAGAAAGTTTTATAAAGGACGATACTGTATTAAATTTTTTACATGTAGAAACTGATTTTATTATACTAGCAGGGTTTTTATGGCGTATTCCTGCTAAAATTGTTGAAGCTTTTCCTAATAAAATTATTAATATTCACCCTGCATTATTGCCAAAATATGGTGGAAAAGGCATGTACGGAATGAATGTGCACAAGGCTGTAAAGGAGAACAATGAGCATGAAACGGGTATCACCATTCATTATGTGAATGAAAATTATGATGAAGGAGCCATTATTTTCCAAGCAAAAACTGCTGTTTCTTCTGAAGACACACCCGAAACTATTGCTCAAAAAGTTCATGAATTAGAATATGAACATTTTCCAAAGGTGATTGAAGAAGTAATTTTACAAAATGAGTAAAAAGAAAAAATACTATGTTGTTTGGAAAGGTAAAAAAACAGGTGTTTTTTTATCTTGGGATGCCTGTAAAAAGCAAATTGATGGTTTTACAGGTGCACAATACAAAGCATTTGCCGACAAAAAAGAAGCAGAAATCGCTTTGAGTAAAAGCTATAACGAGTACAAAGGGAAAGACACAAAAAAACCTACCTTATCAGCTACAGAAAAAGCTAAATATGGCTCTCCTATACTTGAAAGCATCTCAGTTGACGCCGCTTGTGCTGGTAACCCTGGGTTAATGGAATACAGAGGTGTTTTAACACATGGTAAAAAGGAAATTTTTAGAATGGGACCATTTAAGAATGGTACTAATAATATTGGTGAATTCTTAGCTCTTGTACATGGAATTGCTTTATTGAAAAGTAAAAAAATGGACACTTACCCTATTTATTCGGATTCAAAGATAGCCATGAGTTGGGTTAAAAAGAAGCAATGTAGAACCAACATTACATTTGACAGCTCTAATAAAGAGATCTTAGACTTAATTAAACGTGCTGAAACCTGGTTACAACAAAACTCATTTAAAAACCCATTATTAAAGTGGGAAACTAAAGCTTGGGGCGAAATCCCTGCTGATTTTGGCAGAAAATAAAAAAACCGAGTATTTAAAATACTCGGTTTAATTCTCTTATTCTGCAAAATATTAACTTATTTCACTGCCATTTTGGTCTCTTCCTTCCAAGTTTGTACGCTTGCTATGGCATTATCTTTAAAATCGATTTCTTTCAATCCATCTTCTTTCCACATAAACCATTTACCTACTTTTTTTCCTGCTTCATAATGACCAATAGCCACTTTGTTACCTTTTGTATCAAAAGACGTCCAAGTACCTTCTAACTTTTTATCTTTGAAAAAACCTTGTTCTTTAATAGCACCATTTTCGTAAAAATACGTGACTTTTACTAACTCTCCTGTTACTTCATATTTTGGCTCTACTTCTTGAGCTTGTAACAATCCTACCGACAACATACATACTGCTAATACTAATTTTTTCATAATCTAAATCTTTTAAAGTTAACACCTGATAACACAAATATACAAAAAATTTACATATTTAAAACATTTACGTAACATTAAATTAACATTGAAGATTTTTTAAAATCTATTTATCTTTATAAAAAAGTTTAAAAATCTTATATTTACATGTATTAATCTTTAAAAAAATTATTATGGCAGTAATGAAAGTTATTGAAATTTTAGCTAATTCTGAGAAAAGTTGGGAAGATGCCACAAGAAAAGCTATTAAACAAGCTTCAAAATCAGTAAAGGGTATTAAATCTGCCTTTGTACAATCACAAAGTGTCGTTGTCAATAATGATGAGGTAACTGAATTTAGAGTAAACCTTAAAGTAACCTTTGAAGTAAACTAACCTTAATATAAACTAACTACTTACTATGTGCGGTTTTGATAATTATCTAAGCCGCATATTTTATCTTTAAATTATTATGAACACTACACAATACATCCTTTTAGGCTTTGTAGCTTTTATTCATTTATATATTCTTATACTAGAAATGTTATTATGGTCTAAACCTAAAGGAATAAAAACTTTTGGTTTAAAATCTAAATCTTTTGCTGAAGAAACTAAGGTTATGGCTGCCAACCAAGGTTTATATAACGGTTTTCTTGCGGCTGGTTTAATTTGGTCTATTATATCACAAAAAATTGATGTTGGTATATTTTTCATGGCTTGTGTTTTTATTGCTGGACTTTATGGTTCTTATTCTACAAAAAAACCTCGTATTTTTGTCATTCAGTCTATACCTGCTTTATTAGGATTAATCAGTTTAATGCTATAAAACCTAGCCACTACTAACTAAAATCATTCATTAACAACTAAAATTTACCATAACTAATGGAAAAGTATTTAGAAAAATTTCAAGAACTGATAGTTACATATGCTCCAAAAGCTATTGTTGCTATTATTATTTACATTGTAGGTTCTTACATTATCAACTTAATTCTTAGAGCAGCTAAAAAAGTAATGTCTAAAAGAGATGTAGATATTACGTTACAAAAGTTCTTAGTAAACCTTTTAAACTGGTCTTTAAAAATTCTTTTAATTATTACAGTAATAGCAAAACTGGGTGTTGAAACTACTTCTTTTGCTGCTATTTTAGCCTCAGCTGGTTTAGCTGTTGGCTTAGCCTTACAGGGCTCATTAGGTAATTTTGCTGGTGGTGTTTTAATTATGCTTTTTAAACCTTTTAAAGTAGGTGATTTAATTGAAGCCCAAGGAGAGATCGGTGTTGTAAAGGAGATTGAAATCTTTACTACCAAGCTTACAGGATTATCTAATAAAGAAATAATTATTCCTAATGGTTCTTTATCTAATGGAAATATTGTTAATTATTCTTCGGAAGGAACTCGTAGAGTGGATTTAACTTTTGGTGTTTCTTACGATGCTGACATTAAGCAAACTAAAGAAATATTAATGAATGTTATTACTTCACACCCTAAGGTATTAAAAGACCCAGCACCTACAGTAAATGTATCTGAATTAGCTGACAGCTCAGTAAATTTTGCCGTAAGACCTTGGTCTAAAACAGAAGATTATTGGGCTGTATACTTTGATATAACTGAAAACACTAAAATTGCCTTAGATAAAGCTGGAATTGAAATTCCTTACCCTCACTCTGTGGAAATTCATAAAGAGGGTTAACGCTTTTTTTCGGGTGTAACCACAAAATCTTTTAAATAAAAAGGTTCAAAATAAGCGACATCTTCGATGTCGTTTTTTTTGTACTTATCATAACTTAATTGTGCCATTTCTTTTGCTGAAGGGTGTTTACCATCAATAAAAACAGCATTTTCATGTGTAATAACTTCTTTACACTTCTCTGCTCCATCTCCTAAAAAATATACTTTTCCTTTTGAAAGATATTCTTGAAAAGAATTTTCATCAATAATTTCGGCTTTGATTTCTCTTAATTGATTATAATTACTATCGTAAACAGCGGCATAAACCTCCATACGACGAGCATCTAACATAGGCACAATTACACCTTCCTTAATAGTAGTTTTATGCGCTAGAGAATGTAAGGTTTCAATAGAAATTAAAGGTTTATCAAACGCAAAGCATAATCCTTTAGCTGCAGAGACTCCGATACGCAAACCTGTATAAGAACCTGGTCCTTTACTAACTGCTACAGCATCAATATCATTAAAAGACATTTTAGCTTCCTGTACCACTTGTTGAATAAATGGATGTAGTTTTTCAGCATGAGAGTAATTACCATCATTCAACTCTTGTAAAATAATGTTTACTCCATCTTTCGCTATACTAACCGAGCAGTTTTTTGTCGCTGTTTCTATGTTTAAGATTGTTGCCAAACTGAAATTATTTTTTGACAAAGATACATTTTTATAAAGTCGAGTAAAACATCATTACATGTCTTATAAAGAAAAACCCCGTTAGCATGAATCTAACAAGGCTCTTCCAACAATAAATATATCTTTCTTAGTTAGTCAACGATTGACTCTCCGTAGTAAAACTTCAATACTTTCGTTTTAAACACATAATCGTATTTAGCTCTAATCATTGCTCCTTCTGCATTCACTAAACGGTTACGTACTTGGTCAAAGTCAAACTGAGTCATTGATCCATAGTCATAGCTAACTTGAGCATTTTTAAAGGCTTCCTTTTGTGCCTCTAATGATACTTGTGCTGCTTCATACGTTTTGGCAGCTGCTTTGGCATCTAAAAAAGCACTTTCAATTTCTTGTTGCAACTGCAACTTTTGATTTTCAAGAGCTAATTCTGATACCTCTTTATCAATAGTAGATTTAGCTACTCTGTTTTTTGTTTGGAAACGATTAAATATTGGAATATTTAACGAAACCCCTACTCCGTAACTTAAATTATTATCTAATTGCTTAAAAAAGCCATAAGACTCATATATAGGTAATTGTGTCACTGGATCAACTCCAATAACCCTTCTATCAGGCTCTCCAAATACTGTAAAATAAGAAGTACCTGCATTTGCTGAATAGGTTAAGGTTGGCAAATAAGCTCCTTTAGCTAATTCTATTCCTAAATCTGCGTTTTCAAGATTTAATTCTGCTCTTTCAATATCTGGCCATTGTGTTAATGCTTTTTCGTATACAACACTAGAATTATCATACAATAAAGCCGCTGATGGTGACCCCACTTCAATATCAGCAATAGCAAAATCTTCTGAAGAAATTTGTAACAACTGACTTAATCTAAGTAAAGCAATACTTAATGTGTTTTCTTGTATTACTACATTTTGAACATCATTAGCAGCTGTAGACTCTACATTCAATAAATCTCCTTTAGGTATTGCTCCTCCTTCATATTGAGCTTTTGCTCTTTCTATTTGTTTTTTACTTATTTCTGCTTGAACTTTAGCTACTGCAAGGTTTTCTTTTGCAAACAGTACATTTAAGTATTCATTTACTACGTTTAAAGAAATATCATTTTCTATTTTTGCTAAGTCTAACTCACTCCCTTTAACATTAAGTAAAGCTTGCTTTTTAGAATTTAAGTTTCTAAAACCATTAAAAATAGTACCTTGAGTTCCTAAAGCAAAGTTTGTTGAATACCTATCTTGACTGGTATTAACTCCGCTAACCCCTGAAGACAATCCAAAAGACCCTCTATGAGAATTACTAAATCCTAAATCAGGCAAGAAATTTCCTTTAGCGATCTCAACGTCTTTTTCTGCTAAATCTACACTTAACCGATTTTGTTTAATCGTTATATTATTTTTTAGAGCGTAGTCTACACACTCTTTTAAGGTCCATTGTTTTTGAGAAAAAACAGCTAAAGAAGTAAATATAGCTGTGAATAATGCAATTTTAGTTTTCAAAAGACAAATATTTTTTTGTTTAAATTATTAACTAGTTGATATTTCAAAAAAAGAAATATATCATTTTATTGTTAATTAGAAAAACCTTTAAACTGTTTATAATCAACAACAAAAAGCAATTAATTATTTTTAACTGCCTCTATATGACGATTAAAAATATAATTTGTTACAAAAAATATTGCTAAATTAAAATTAGGCTTTGCCTTTCTTTTTATGACGGTAAATAAAATAAAAAAGTACTCCTACTAATAAATAAGGAAACACCATTAAATAAGTAATTCCGTTATTTACTCCTTCTGCAACGGTTTCATTACCTCCTTCAACAACTGCTTTACACATAGCGCACTGTGCAGACATGTTCAAAGAAAAGAAAAACAACAGAGCTAATACGATAAGTTTTTTATACATAATAAGGTGATATCATTAAATACACTACTACTCCGGTCACTGCAACATACAACCATAATGGAAATGTAATTTTTGCTATTTTTTTATGTTCTGGAAAGTTTCCTAAACGAGCTCTCATAAATGTAATTAAAACAAAAGGTATAATTACTATTGATAATAAAATGTGAGTTATTAAAATGAAGAAATACACGTATTTAACCATCCCTTCTCCTCCAAATTTTGTAGAGTCAGAGGTCATATGATAAGCCACATACATTACTAAAAATAGTGCAGAACAAATTATTGCTGTTGTATTTAACTGCTCGTGTAATTTTCTTTTACCATTTTTAATAGCTACAACAGATGCAACTAGTAATACTGCTGTAAAACCATTAATACTGGCATAAATAGGTGGTAAAAACGACAACGGTTCTACATTAGGTATTTTAATGCCAAATAAAGCTGCTACCGCAATAGGAATTACAATAGATACTATCGTAATAAGCTTTTTATATTTTTTTTCTTCTGTGCTACTCATGCTATTCTTTTAATAATAACTTAATATCTTCTTTTAACTCTGTTATCTGATCACCAAAACCATGTTCATCTAAAGCTCTGTAATACATTATAGGATTTCCATTTTCATCATATCGTGACCTGATATATCCATCTTTATCTACCAAGGCAAACAATCCTGAGTGTTCAAATCCGCCATGACTAACTTCTCCTTTACCTGCATATAGCTTAAATCCATCATTAGACAAATTATACACTACATCGTCTGACTTTCCTGTTAATAAATGCCAATTCTTATGGTTAATTCCATTGCTCTTAGCATATTCTTTTAGTAGATGTGGAGTATCTATATCTGGAGTAATTGAAAACGAAGCTATTCCGAAGTTAGGGTTCCCCATAAATTCATTTTGAATTTCTACCATTTTCTGATTCATTAAAGGACAAATGGTAGGACATGTAGCGAAGAAAAACTCAACCACATAAACTTTACCTTCATAATCTTTATTGGTAATAGTTTTCTCATCTTGATTGATAAACTCAAAATCAGGCACTTTATTAAACTTGTGTAAGTTCGCTGTTTGAAAGTGCGCTATAATTTTTGGTATAGCATAAATTCCAAAAAGTAAAATGACTAATGAAATACCTACGTATGAATAATTCTGTTTTTTCATGACTTAAACCTGGTTAAATTTGCCTATCTGCATTGTTCTTTTTTAATGCTAAACGATATTCTGCCAATACAACTTTAACATCGTCTTTCATCTTATTATTAAGCTCTGCTACCGATGTCATATTGTATCCAAACAACTTTCCATCAGCACTATCTTCATCATCTGTTCTTCCTCTTAAATTTCCTTCTTTGTCTATAATAAAAGCTTTAGATGAATGTAGTTTATTATCTAGCGATTGGTTCGTTTTAAAACTATCATACAACACATTTATTTCAGTATCATCAGCATAAACAAACTTCCAACTAATCATATTTGTATAAGCACCTATTTCTTTTTCAAGTTTTTCAACATCCTCTTTAACTTCAGGAGAAGCTATTACAATTAGTTGAAAATCTTTAAATCCATAAAATGGCTTGTATATTTTCTCATTAAGATTAAATAACTCTCCTTTAACTTCCGTTACATTCTTTCCTAAAAAAGTAACTATTGATATTTTTCTATCAAATTGATGTTGTTTACTTACGGAGGATATATCTATCACATTTTCTGTAAGCACGGGTAATTTTGCAAAATTATTGATTCCTAGTGACAGAAAAATATAAAACAATAGAGGCACTATAAAAAGTGCAAACAGTACTATGTATCTTTTTGTTTTATTCATTTTACTAAATCTTATATACAAAAAGAGGCGGTTAACACCACCTCTTTTCTCATTTTATTTTGATTACCACTTTACTAATGGTGCTAATGTATCGTGTAAGTAATCACCTTCTATTAGAATTAGTGTTACTAAATAACATATTAAGAAAACACCTGTCCAAACAATAGCTCTTCTTAACCATGGTTTTTCTCCTTCTAAGTGCATAAATGCCCAAGCAATATAATAAGCCTTTGCTATTGTTAAAATAATAAATATCCAGTTAAGCAAATGAGTTCCTAAAAAGTCATTGAAAACTAAGAAATCTGGTCTAACTATACCTAAGGCAACTTCTACAGTTGTTAACACTGTTAAAATTGCTAAAACAATCCAAATTCTTTTTGTATTTGATTCGTGTGCGTGTGCCATCTCTTCTTTTTTTAAAAATTTATACTAAGTAGAAGAAGGTAAATACGAATACCCAAACTAAATCTACAAAGTGCCAATATAAACCTACTTTTTCAACCATTTCGTAGCTTCCTCTACGCTCGTATGTACCTAACACTACGTTAAAGAAAATGATAATGTTGATTACAATTCCTGAGAATACGTGGAATCCGTGGAAACCAGTAATAAAGAAGAAGAAATCAGCAAAAATAGGGTTACCGTATTCGTTCTCAATTAAATTAGCTCCTTCAACAACTCTAGTTGCTGTAGCTAACTTTGCGATACTTTCCTCTCTAGATAAAATAATTTTTTTCTTAGTATCAGGATTGATTTTTTCGATTCTAACTAATAAAGAAGGATCTGCTTTAAAAGCCTCTTGAATTTGAGCTACTGAATATTGAGAGATTGTAGCTTCCTTTTCAAACCATAATCCATTTTCTCTTTGATGTTGAACTCTTCCATCCTTTCTATCACTATGAACAAAATCAGCCAAAGCTATTTGATGTCCGTCTTTTACAAATTGTAAAATGTGATTATCGGCAGTTTTAACAGCTCCGTAAGAACCATTAATAAAGTTTTTCCATTCCCAAGCCTGAGAACCAACGAAAATAATACCAAAAATGATGGTAGCAAACATGTACCAAGCTACTTTTTTCTTTTGCATTTTATGACCTGCATCTACCGCTAACACCATTGTTACCGATGATACAATTAAAATAAACGTCATTAATGCAACATAATACATCGGCGCATGAACACCATGTAAACCAGGAAAGTGTGTAAATACCTCATCAGCGATAGGCCAAGAGTCAATAAACTTAAAACGTGTTAAACCATACGCTGCTAAAAAGCCCGAAAAAGTTAATGCATCAGATACGATGAAAAACCACATCATCATTTTCCCATAACTAGCGCCAAATGGTTTTACACCACCTCCGCCCCAGGTCTCTTTGTTGTCAGAATTTACAGCAATATTTGCTCCCATAAATCTCTTTTTGTTAATTTTTGTTTAATCAGTGCGCCAAAATTACGCATTTTTCATCATCTAATAAAATAGAAAAAGAAAAATAGGTAAATCCACAATACATCTACAAAATGCCAGAAGATTGCACCTAGTTCAAATCCAAGCATATTGCTTGATGAATACTTCTTTTTAAAATGATTATAAATAACAACTAATAACACTAAAACCCCTGCTAACAGGTGTAAAACGTGCATAAATGTTATTCCTATTATAAACGATGTTGAAACTGTACTTTCAGGCCCGGTAAAATACAAACCTGTATTTTTTAATTCATTAAATCCTACCCATTGATACCAAACAAAGCCTAAACCTAGTATTAATGTACCCAACAATAAGATGAAAGAACCTTTAATATTATCCTTTTTTAGTAAGCTTTGAGAGAAAAACAACGTGATACTACTTAGTACAATTAACACGGTACTAATGTAAAATGCCTGAGGCAAATCGAATGTAACCCAATCTTCACGATTCATACTTACTACATAAGCACTAGTTAATCCTGCAAAAAACATAACCATGCTCACCATGGAAATCCATAGCATTGGTTTAGCTGATTTACGTTTAGCTACTTTTAATTCTTCTTGTAACGATTGTTCACTCATTAGTGTATAAATTTATCTACCACATATATAATGGGTACTATTGTAATATAAAAAACACTTGCCAGCATCAATTTACGCGCATCTGTGTTTTTTTCTGTTTTATATAATTGTATTGCATAATACAACATTAACAATCCTAATAACAGGATAATTACTGCTGTTAACGGATATATATATAAATCTCCTGTTACTTTTAACACAGGTGCAGTTGACATTAAAATCATTATGCAGGTATAAAAAATAATTTGCACCACAGCGCCTTTGTCTTTTTTATCCATTGGTAACATGTGTAAGCCTGCCTTGTTGTATTCTTCAAACTGTAACCAACCAATAGCCCAAAAATGAGGGAATTGCCAAAAAAACTGAATCATAAATAAAAATCCAGCTTCAATACCAAATTTACCCGTTGCTGCTACCCACCCTAACATAAAAGGTATAGCCCCTGGTATTGCTCCAACAAATACTGCTAAAGGTGTTACTGCTTTCAACGGTGTGTAAGCACTTGTATATAAAAAGATAGAAATCGCTCCAAATAAAGCACATTTCGGGTCAATTATATATAAAATTGTAATACCTGCTATTGTAAAAAGAGTTGCTATAGTTAATGCTACGGTTGTAGACATTCTTCCTGATGGTAACGGACGATTTTTTGTACGCTGCATTACCGCGTCAATATCCTTTTCTATTACCTGATTAAAAGCATTAGACGCCCCTACCATTAAGTAGCCTCCTAAAGCTAATAATACTATAGTAGTATAATCAATTGTTTCTGCTCCTAATAAATACCCTGTAACTGATGTAAAAACTACACTTATAGATAATCCAACTTTAGTTAATTGTTTAAAATCTTTAACTATTGATTTTACAGAGGGTTTAGTATGTACAGATGAAACAGAATTCACTTCTAATTTTAAAAAATTTCTGCAAAGATATTCCATTCTTATTGAACCACCATAAATTTTTATTGGAATTAAAATTGAAAAAAAATAAAAAGTGCTTTGTAATTAAAAAAAAGGTTTTATATTTGCACCCGCATTCGCAGTAATGCACGTTCATTAAAATAATAAATGACTACGCGAAAGTAGCTCAGGGGTAGAGCATCACCTTGCCAAGGTGAGGGTCGCGGGTTCAAATCCCGTCTTTCGCTCAAGCCTTTTTTAAAAGAGTATGCTGAAGTGGTGGAATTGGTAGACACGTTGGACTTAAAATCCAATGAGCCGTAATGCTCGTGCGGGTTCAAGTCCCGCCTTCAGTACCAAGAAACCTCACTTGTATGAGTGAGGTTTCATTTTAAAAGTAGTCATTAACAAAGCACATACGCTGAAGTGGTGGAATTGGTAGACACGTTGGACTTAAAATCCAATGGGCCGTAATGCCCGTGCGGGTTCAAGTCCCGCCTTCAGTACAAAAGCCTTAACAAATTTGTTAAGGCTTTTTTTGTACCTATACTTTTTATAATATTGCTTGTAAAGTATTAATAAACGTCTCGTCTAACCCCCAAAATAAAATACATGTCTAAAACATATTACGACCCTGCCGACTTACGTAAGTTTGGTAAAATAACAGATTGGAGTGAAGAATTAGGAAATAAGTTTTTCGAATACTACGGCAAGGTCTTTGAAGAAGGCGCCTTAACAGCACGAGAAAAAAGCTTAATCGCTTTAGCTGTCGCGCATACTGAGCAATGTCCTTATTGTATTGATGCGTATACAAAAGACGGATTACAACGCGGAATCACTAAAGAAGAAATGATGGAAGCTATTCACGTTGGAGCTGCTATTAAAAGTGGTGCTACATTAGTACACGGAGTTCAAATGATGAACAAAGTGAACAAACTAGAAATGTAAGTATGAAGAAATCGCTTTTAGCAAGAAATAACGATTTAGCAAACACGCAACGCCAGCTTGAAATCTTATCAAACGGAGTTTTTGCTGATGGCGAACTACCTACGTTTGCCAAAAAAATAAAAGAAACCAATCAGTTTCCATTACGTCCTAAAAAATTAGAAATTCTTCAAATTAATTTAGGATATATGTGTAATCAAGTTTGTGCACATTGTCATGTAGATGCTGGTCCTGACCGAAAAGAAATCATGACTAAAGAAACTATGGAGCAATGTTTAGAAGTGATTCGAACAACAGGAGCACACACGTTAGATTTAACGGGTGGTGCACCAGAAATGAATCCAAGTTTTCGTTGGTTTGTAGAAGAAGCATCTAAAGCAGGAATTAAAGATTTTATCGTACGCTCTAACTTAACAATTATCAGAGCAAATAAAAAATATCACGACTTACCTGAATTCTTCAAAAAACATAACGTACATGTGGTTTCTTCTATGCCACATTGGACTCGTGGAAAAACTGACAAACAACGTGGTGATGGTGTTTTTGATAAATCAATAGAAGCTTTAAAAATGCTAAATGCTGTGGGTTATGGAATTAAAGGAACTGGTTTACAACTAGATTTAGTCTACAATCCGTCAGGAGCTTTCTTACCAGGAGATCAGGTTGCCTTAGAAAACGATTTTAAAAAAGCCTTAGATGAAGATTTCGGAATCTCATTCAACATTTTATTTGCTATTACCAATTTACCTATCAGTCGATTTTTAGATTACTTAATTGCTTCTGAAAATTATGAAGACTATATGTATTCATTAGTAGAAGCCTATAATCCAATGGCTGTAGAAAATGTCATGTGTACCAATACACTATCAGTAAGTTGGGACGGATATTTATATGATTGCGATTTCAATCAAATGTTAAATCTGAAAGTAGCAAGCAAATCACAACACATTTCTGAATATAACGAAGCATTGTTACAAAACAGGAATATTATTATCAATCAACACTGTTATGGTTGTACCGCAGGTGCAGGAAGTAGTTGTCAAGGTACAGTAGCATGAAAAATATAGTTTTCTTTCTCACCTTTTTAATATCTGTAAATTCTTTTTCACAAAAGAACCTACAAGAATTATTAAAAAAATATAATACTGAAAGTGTTCCGTATATTTCTATTAGTGAACTACAAAAAGAAAAGCCTTTCGACTCTGCTCAAGGTAACAGCATAATTATACTCGACGCTCGTGAGCCCAATGAATTTGAAGTTAGTCATCTTAAAAATGCGGTGTGTGTTGGCTATAATTTTTTCAACTTAGAACACACCTTAGCAAAACTTCCGAAGAATAAAAACACTAAAATTGTGGTGTATTGCTCCTTGGGAATTCGTTCAGAAGACATTGCCGAAAAGCTACAAAAAGAAGGCTTTACCAATGTTTTTAATCTATATGGTGGCATTTTTGAATGGAAAAACCAAGGAAACACAACTGTTGATCTACAAAACAATCCTACAGAAAAAGTCCATGCTTTTAATAAAGAGTGGGGCAAATGGCTGTACAAAGGAGAAAAGATTTATGAGTAAAAACCTATTATTAATCTTTACCAGAAATCCAGAATTAGGTAACGTAAAAACACGTTTAGCAAACACTATTGGAGACGAAGCTGCATTAGCTATTTATAAATTCTTATTAGAACACACTAAACAAGTCACCCAAAACTTACCGTGTGACAAAGCCGTATATTACTCCGTAAAAATCCGTGAACATGATATTTGGAATCCAACTATCTATCAAAAAAAGCTACAAGAAGGCAATGATTTAGGGGAACGAATGCACAATGCTTTTCAACAAGCATTTTCTGATGGATATGAAAAAGTGATTATTATTGGTAGCGATTTACCCGATTTAACTTCCGAACACATCAATAAAGCTTTTAAAAAACTCAACTCAAACGATGTTGTTATGGGTCCTGCTGAAGATGGCGGTTACTACCTATTAGGCATGAAAAAACTACATGCTAACATTTTTCAACATAAAGACTGGGGAACTTCAACTGTTAGAAAAGACACCTTAAACGATTTACAAAACGAATCAGTACATTTGTTGGAAACCTTAAATGATGTAGATGTTTTTGACGACATCAAAAATAACCCAGTGTTCAATCAATTTTTAAACTAACCGTCATTACGAGGAAGTATACGACCGAAGTAATCTGTCTATTTCGAAGTCATAACTTAAAGATTGCTTCGCTTTAGCCTGTCTTGAGCGACAGTCGAAAGGCTCGCAATGACAAACACAATATAAAATGCAAAAAAAACAACAACTACAAGAAACACAAGAATTTCTTCAACATAAAGGAATTACCAACCCAGAAATAGGAATTGTTTTAGGAACAGGTTTAGGAAAATTAGTAGACGAAATTACCATAGAACATGAAGTACCATATGCTGATATTCCGCACTTTCCACAAGCAACTGTAGAATTTCACTCTGGAAAGTTAATTTACGGAACCCTATCGGGTAAAAAAGTGGTGGTTATGTCTGGGCGTTTTCATATGTATGAAGGATATAATTTATGGGAAGTAACCTATGGTATTAGAACCATGCACGCATTAGGTATTAGAACTTTGTTAGTTTCTAATGCTGCAGGCGCTATCAACCTTTCTTATAAAAAAGGAGATCTAATGCTATTGGAAGATCACTTGAATTTACAAGGAGGTTCTCCCCTAGCCTTTAAAGAAGCAAACGAGTTTGGGAATATTTTTGCTGACATGTTAGAACCGTATTCAAAAAAATTGAACACTCAAATGAAAGCTATTGCTAAAGCTAACGACATAGACCTGAAAGAAGGAGTATATGCAAGTGTTGTAGGTCCACAATTGGAAACTAGAGCTGAGTATAGAATGTTACAAATTTTAGAAGTAGATGCGGTAGGAATGAGTACCGTACCTGAAGTAATTGTAGCAAAACAACTCAACATTCCGTGTGCAGCCGTTTCGGTATTAACCGATGAGTGTGACCCAAAAAACTTACAACCTGTAGATATTACCGAAATCATTGAAGTTGCCGGAAAAGCAGAACCCAAAATGATTACGCTATTTAAAGAATTGATTAATAAATTATAACGTCATTCCGAACGCAGTGAAGGAATCTTTTTAAAAGATTGCCACGCCGTTTCATTCCTTTCAATGACAACAAACAAATTATAATGCAAGACTATTAGATTTAAGAACCAAGACGAACCCAAGACAAACAATTCAAGTCTTTATTCTTTTATCTAACAGCGAAGCGGTCTTTAATCTTAAAAATATGAGTTACTTAGAAACCACCAAAGATGTATATAAAGAAGCAGCCTTAACTCCAGATGTTGGTTTATGCTGTACAACAAACCCTATTTGGGAATTACCTGGATTAAAAATTCCTAAAATTATGCAAGAAATGAACTACGGATGTGGTTCTACTGTGCATGCTCGCGATTTAACCAACAATCCTAAAATATTATATGTAGGTGTTGGTGGCGGAATGGAGTTATTACAATTTGCGTATTTCTCACGTCAGAAAAACGGAGTGATTGGAATCGATGTGGTAGATGAAATGCTAGAAGCTTCTGAAAAGAATTTCGTTGAAGCAGAAGCACAAAACGATTGGTTTAAAAGTGAGTTTGTTGATTTACGAAAAGGAGATGCGTTACACTTGCCTGTAAAAGATAATTCGATTGATGTGGCTGCTCAAAACTGTTTATTCAATATTTTTAAAGCTGAAGAACTGAAAAAAGCCATTGCTGAAATGTACCGTGTATTAAAACCTCACGGACGTTTGGTTATGAGCGACCCTACCTGTGAGCAACCCATGAACGAAACCTTACGCAACGATGAACGTTTGCGTGCCTTATGTTTAAGTGGAAGTTTACCAATTGCTGAATATATTAAAATGCTGACTGATGCTGGTTTTGGAACCATTGAAATCAGAGCACGTAAACCGTATAGAATTTTAGACCCTAAAAATTATCCTACCAATGAATTGATTTATATCGAATCGATTGAAGTAGCAGCGATTAAAGATCCGATGCCTGCTGACGGGCCTTGTATTTTTACAGGAAAAGCTGCCATTTATTTTGGTGATGAAGACTATTTTGATGATGGTGCAGGACACACCTTATTAAAAAACCAACCGTTAGCGATTTGCGATAAAACAGCAGCCGCTTTAAAAGCGTTGGGAAGAGACGATATATTTTTCTCAGAATCTACCTATCATTACGATGGTGGTGGATGTTGTTAGAAACAAACTATATATACAAATAAAGCAATCTCAAATGAGGTTGCTTTTTTATTTGATTCTGATTTTCTTTTGATAATTTCGTTATCAAATGATATCAATCATTAAAGTGATGGATATCTTAACCGTCGTAAGTAATTATTATGAAAACAAAATGAGTCAAACCAAAATTATCTTTAAAAAATCACCTTTACTTGAAATTTCATTCAATAATACACATATTCATATTGTTGATTTTGAAATTGAAAAAAATAATGTAGTAATTTATTATGACGAAATACAAAACATTGAGTTAGTTAATAAATCTCTCCTAATTGAATTTTTTAATAAAGAAATTGAAATAAAAGTTGGTATAAATAATATTTCAAATGCAAAAAAAATTGTATCCGAAATTAAAAAATTGAAAACCTCAAAAGAAATATTATACCCTAAAACAGATTATAAACAAGAATCTTTCGAGGAGTTCAAGAAACGCTATAATGGTTATGGAAAAGAAATTCATGCTAAACTTAAAAATAAAAATCCTGAGCTATTTGATAAGTTAAAGTTTTATCAAATGATAGATCAACCAGAAGATAGTTTTTCAGAATATATTGATAACGGAAAATCGTTTATTATACAGCTTGATTATTATTCTGAATTAATCATTATTAGTAATAATAAAAAACATTTCGAAATTGGAAACTGGGAAAAAGATGAAATAAAAAAATCTATTAACTTCATATTAAAAGAATTAATATAGAATAAGAACTACATATAACAATGTACAACCGCAATTCTGAGTGAATTACTGAGATTTATTTACCCAATAACTGACAGTTATACAAAACCGATAGCGAAATATCATTTATGATTTTGTTATAATAACAGAACCTCGTTTTTAAACTTTACAATTTTACCAATTGATATTCGTTATTTTGTACAATGAAAACATTGAAAGAAATACAACTTCAACTTAAAGAAAATAAGAAATTAACTCTTTTGTTAAAATATACTACAGGCTTTATCCTGTTTGGAATTCTTTTAGTAGTACTATTATTCTCCTTAGTGTATTTTGAGGTGTTTGGGAAATTACCCAACAAAGAAGAATTAACATCTTTTATCAACGAAGAAGCTTCTTTAATCTATTCATCAGACGAGATACTTATCGGAAAAATATTCGCTGAGAATAGAACCAATGTCAAATTAGAACAAATTCCGAATCATTTAAAAGAAGCTTTAATAGCTACAGAAGATAAACGATTCTATTCACACAACGGATACGATGGTCAAAGTTATGCCCGCGTTTTCTTTAGAAGTATTTTACTACAAGATGCCTCTGGAGGTGGCGGAAGTACTATTACACAACAATTAATTAAAAACCTCTACGGAAGGCAATATCATGGTTTTTTGAGCATGCCTATCAATAAAATTAAGGAACTCATCATCGCTAGTCGAATGGAAAACCTATATAGCAAAGATGAAATATTGTTGTTGTATTTGAATTCGGTTCCTTTTGGAGAAAATAATTTCGGAGTAGAATCTGCTGCTAATCGATTTTTTAATAAATCAGTTAACGAATTAAACATTGAAGAATCAGCTGTATTAGTGGGCATGCTAAAAGCCAACACCTATTACAATCCGAGATTAAATCCAGAAAATGCAAAAAAACGTCGTAACACGGTGCTTCAATTAATGAACAACGAAGCGTATTTAAGCAATGAAGTTACCGATAGCTTACAAAAACTACCTATTACACTCAACTATCATAACCTTGATATAAATACAACAGCCGGTTATTTTACCTATCAAGTAAAGAAAAAAGCTGCTGAACTTATAAAAAAGAGCAATGAAGCTTCTAACAGCAACTATAATTTAGAAACCGACGGATTAAAAATTCATACAACTCTGAATTATGAGATTCAAAAGATTGCAGAAAAATCTGCTAAAGAGCAGCTCATCGTCAAGCAAAAACAATTAGACAAAGAGCTAGCTTCAAACAAACTAAAAAATAGATGGTTAAAAAAGCAACAATTCACAGAAAAAGATAAACAAAAGAGAACTATTCAACTTTTTGATTGGGACAGTACAAAAACAATTACTGGTAACAAAATTGACAGTCTTTGGTATTATGATAAAATGCTGAATGCATCTGTATTAGTTACGAATCCGAAGAATGGAGCAGTAATCAGTTGGGTGGGTGGAAATAATTTTAACACACTTCCTTTTGATATGGTGTTATCGCACCGTCAAATAGCCTCAGCTTTTAAACCGTTTTTGTATGCTACAGCGTTGGAAAATGGAATTTCTCCGTGTGATTATTTTGAAAACGAGGAAAAAACCTACCCAGAATACGATAACTGGAAGCCACAAAATGCCGACCATAGCACTACTCCTGATAAAAAAGTTGCCATGTGGTATGCATTGATTAAATCCATGAATATTCCTACTGTCAACCTTTATTTTAAACTAGAAAAAGAATGGCTAATCGATACTTGTGAAAAATTATTGTTCCCAGAAATTACCGACGACGCTCCTTCTATTGCTTTAGGAACGTTAGATTTATCCCTATTTGAAGCTACAAGAGCTTACGGTTCATTTGCTAATAATGGTGAAATGAACGACTTGTATATGATTAGTAAGATTACAGATAAAGAAGGGAATATCATATACGAAAGTGAAAAGCAAAAGGCAGAAAGAGTATTTACAGAAGAAAGTACACAAACGCTCACTACTATGTTACAACAAGCTGTAGAACAAGGAACAGGAGCCAGCATAAGAAACAGGTATAAAATTAAAAGTCCATTAGCCAGTAAAACAGGTACTGCTCAAAACTATACCAACGCTTGGTTTATGGCATATACACCGAATATTGTTCTTGGAACTTGGGTAGGAACTTCTAAAAACGACATACATTTTACTAGTGGAAGTGGTTCAGGCTCTTCTTTAGCGCTGCCAATTGTTGCTAACATTCTTAAAGAAATGGAAAATAATCCTGAATTAAGAAATAAATATTTAACCTCTTTTGATATTCCAGAAGAAATATCTTCCTCAATCGACTGTCCTCCCTACAGAGAAAAAGGAATTAAAGGTTTTTTCAACAGACTTTTTGGAAAGAAAAAGGAAGAAAACTAACCTAGGCAAACAACGTAGCAAAAGCTTCTTCAATCTTACTCACTAAAATCAGTTTTATCGAATGGTTTTTACTCGTAATCTTATTGTATTTTGAGGTTACAAACGTTTTATACCCTAACTTTTCAGCTTCGGTAATACGCTGATCTATCTTGGAAACAGGTCTAATTTCACCAGCTAAACCAACCTCTGCAGCAAAACACACATCTGGACTAATTGCTAAATCTTGATTTGATGATAAAATCGCTGCTACAACTGCTAAGTCTATCGCAGGATCATCTACATGAATTCCACCCGTAACATTTAAAAAGACATCTTTTGCTCCTAACTTGAAACCCGCACGTTTTTCTAACACTGCTAAAATCATGTGCAAACGTTTCAAATTATAACCTGTTGTTGTTCGTTGTGGCGTTCCGTAAACAGCTGTAGAAACCAATGCTTGAATTTCGATCATCAACGGTCGAATTCCTTCTAAAGTTGAAGCAATAGCTGTTCCGCTTAAATCAGCATCTTTTTTGGAAATTAAAATTTCTGAAGGATTGGATACTTCTCTCAATCCATCTGATAACATTTCGTAGATTCCTAATTCAGCCGTAGAACCAAAACGGTTTTTTTGCGAGCGTAAAATTCGGTAAGTATGATTTCGGTCTCCTTCAAATTGTAACACCACATCTACCATGTGTTCTAAAATCTTTGGCCCCGCAATATGCCCTTCTTTATTAATATGCCCTATTAACAACACTGGAGTTGCTGTTTCTTTCGCAAACTTGATGAGTTCTGCGGAAGTTTCTCGTATTTGCGAAATACTTCCTGGTGAAGCTTCAATAGAATTGGTATGCAAGGTTTGGATAGAATCGATTACCAATACATCGGGCTGAACTTCTTCTATGTTTTTAAAAATCTGTTGGGTATTGGTTTCGGTAAGAATTAAACAGTTAGGATTTTTTCCTTCTACACGCTCAGCACGCATTTTTATCTGTGACTGACTTTCTTCCCCAGAAACATACAACACTTTTTGTGGAATTTGTAAGGCTATTTGTAACAATAAGGTTGATTTACCAATTCCAGGCTCTCCTCCCAGTAACACAACAGCTCCTTTCACCAATCCACCACCCAAAACAGTGTCTAATTCTTGATTCTTCGTTCCAAAACGCTCTTCTGGATTTAATCGAATCTCATCAACTCGCAACGGCTTCGCTACTCTTTTTTGCTTATTTTCAGGTGATTTCCAACTTCTCTTTTCTTCTTTTTGAATGACTTCTTCAACAATAGTATTCCATTGTTTACAAGATCCACATTGCCCCACCCATTGTGCATGTTGTGCTCCGCAGTTTTGACAGAAAAAAGTTGTTTTGGTTTTTGCCATTCTATTTGTAAGATTTACTTACAAAGAAAAGAAAACTATTTGTTTTTATTATAGATGGGTAAGAACAAAAATGCCAATCCTCCAAAGACAATAATCATAGCCGTTTGAGCAGTCCACATAATCCAACCAAAAGCAGTTGCGGGTTCTTCTGCTATTCCGAATAAAGCTAGAGCCCCTGCTACAGCAACTGGATATAAACCTATACCCCCGTTAGTTGCAGCAATTGCAAATCCACCAGCGATAAACCCAATTAAAATACCTCCTAATGGAACATGTAATCCGTCAATTGCTGGAATGGTTGCCCAAAACATTAACACATACATTACCCAAATAAATACGGTATGAAAAATGAATGCCCATTTGCGCTTCATTTTCAAAATGCTAGTAACTCCCTCAACAAGTCCTGCTACAAAATTTTTAATTTTTAGTCCAATTCCTGATTGTGCCTTTTTTACAAAACGTGTAAAAATCACAAATACCAGCACCAAACCTCCTAAAAGAATTCCAATTTTTATCGGATCAAAGTTTTTAGTTAATAATTCAAAAATAAAATCGAATTGTACAAAAAGTGTAATAGCTATAATACTCAACATCATTAACAAATCTGCCATTCGTTCGGCAACGATAGTTCCGAAACCTTTTTCAAATGGAATATTTTCATAGTTAATCATCACTGCTGCTCGAGAAACTTCCCCTGCTCTTGGCACTGCATAATTCACTAAATATGCTACTAAAACCGCCATGGTACTATTACCAAAATCTGGTTTATAGCCCATCGGCTCAAGTAAAAACTTCCAGCGATAAGCACGAGATAGATGACTTAACACCCCAAAGAACAATCCTAAAGCTATCCAACCGTAATTAGCATCTTTAAAATATTGAACTAAGGTTTCAATTGAAATTTTTGATAATGAATACCAAACTAAAAAACCTCCCAAAATGAGAGGTAATAGTATTTTTGTAATTTTTTTGACTGATAAACTCAAACTATTCTAGCAAGTTGTTTTCTTCGTTAGGAAATACTAATTGTGGTTTAAACTTTTTGGCTTCTTCTAACTCCATAAAAGCATATACAATTAAGATAAGTACATCTCCTTTTTGAACTCTACGGGCTGCTGCTCCATTTAAAGTAATTTCACCACTTTTTCTTGGTCCTGGAATTGCATAGGTTTCTAAACGTTCTCCGTTATTGTTGTTTACAATTTGAACACGTTCACCTTCAATAATACCTGCTGCATCCATTAAGTCTTCGTCAATGGTTATGCTTCCTATATAATTTAAATCCGCATTAGTTACTTTAACGCGGTGTATTTTAGATTTTACTACTTGTACTAACATGCTGCAAAAATAGCTGTTTTTTAATGAATACTAAGTTGTTTTTTGATGATTTTAACATTGTTAAAAACTTTACCTGAAGTTTCAACTTCAATGGTTTATGCTATTTATTCAATCCGATATTATCAATCAAACGAATGTCTCCTGCAAAAACAGCTATAAAAGCACGATATTTTTTATCTGGTTCTATTGTTGTTACCGTTTCTAAAATTTTTTCATCTGCAATGGTAAAATACTCGAGCTCTAGCAACGGATGTTTTTTGAATTGCTTTTCTATCCATTTGGTCAACTCTTCAGGTTTTTTTACACCAAATTTCTTTTTTACCTTTTTTAAAGTTTTATAAATAAAAGGAGCTGCCTCACGATGTTCTTTTGTTAATCTCGTATTTCGAGAGCTCATAGCTAACCCATCATCTTCTCTAAAAATTGGTCTTCCTTTTATCTTTACAGGTAACTTATATTTTTCTACTAACTTCTTAATTATTTGTAATTGTTGAAAATCTTTCTTTCCAAAATACGCAGTATCTGGCTCAACAATTTCAAACAAGGTTTTTACAATTGTACCTACTCCATCAAAATGACCTTCTCTAAATTTTCCTTCCATTTGATACTCTAAACCATCAAAATCGAACTTTTCTGAAGCCACATTTTCAGCATAAATTTCTTCTACTGAAGGAAAAAACAACACATCACAATTAACCGACTCTAGTAAAGCCACATCGTTGTTGTATGTTTTAGGATATTTGGCTAAATCTTCTTTATTATCAAACTGAGTAGGGTTTACAAAAACACTAACCACAGCTATGTCGTTCTTCTTTTTTGCTTTTTTTATAAGTGACAAATGCCCTTGATGTAAAGCTCCCATTGTTGGGATAAATCCGATAGACTTTTTATCATTTTTTTGAGTTGATAAAAACTCTTTTAATTCGGATTTTCTTGTGAAAATTTTCATTGTTATTTTATTGAAATGCATGCAAAATTAGCAATTTAACACGATTTTTGCATTAAATTTCGTATTTTTGCACCTTCAATAAAAGAGACCGATTTAATGAAGGATAAGAGAATTTTATATGTTTCGTCTGAGGTTACCCCTTATTTACCAGAAACAGAATTATCGTCTACCGCATTTAACGTTGCTAAAAATGCACATTCTAAAGGAATTCAAACCCGTATTTTCATGCCTCGCTTTGGGGTAATTAACGAGCGAAGGCATCAATTACATGAAGTTATTCGACTTTCGGGTATGAACTTAATTATTAATGACATGGATATGCCTTTAATAATTAAAGTTGCCTCTATTCCTAAAGAAAGAATGCAAGTGTACTTTATTGACAATGATGAATATTTTAAGCGTAAAGCAGTTTATTCTGACGAAGATGATAAGCTTTTTGAAGATAACGATGAGCGCATGATCTTCTTCGCTAAAGGTGTAGTTGAAACAGTTAAAAAGCTAAACTGGGCTCCAGATATTATTCATGTTCACGGATGGATGGCCTCTTTATTACCTCTATATTTAAGAGAATATTATAAAGAAGAACCTTTGTTTGCAGAAAGTAAGATTGTAACTTCGCTTTACAATAGTGACATTGAAGATTTAAATAACGAAATGGCAAACAAAGTTCGTTTTGATAAAATTGAAGAATCGAAAGTAACAACAATAGAAACGCCAAGTCATTTAAATATTTTAAAAAGTGCTATTGAAAACTCAGATGCTGTTATAAAAGGTAGCAAAGTTTTACCAGACGAAATTGAAACTTTTATTGAAGAAACAAATCCAAAAGTGTTAGATTTCCAATCTGAAGAAACTTTAACCGAAGCATATTTAGAATTTTATAAAGAGAACGTTTTAGAATTAAGCGAATAATGATTAGAAAAATTGGGGTATTAGGTATTAGCCTGTTATGTTTTGCAGCTATTACATCATGTGAAAAAGATTTTAGCGAAGTAGGAACAAATGTTGTTACGAACGATAAATTTGAAACAGGAGAAATTTTATTAGATGTTGAAATCACTCCTATAGATCTTCAAAATGTTCAAGCTGACAACATTAATGCTAATATTAGTGATTATTGGCTAGGTGTATATAACAATCCTAATGCAAAAAAGATTGAAGCTTCTATCGTTTCTCAACTAGGTTACATTTCTGGTTTAAAAACTCAAGAAAATGTAGTAGATGGAGATACTATTTTTAGCTTGGATAAAGTAATTTTAAAATTACCTTACCAAGCCACAGCAAAAACATCTGGTGGGGTAACTAGCTATAAATTAGACTCCATATTAGGAGATCCTAATACTGCAGTAGATATCCAAGTACTACAAAACGAAACGTTTTTAAACACCTTAGATCCTTTGGATCCTACAAAGAAAAATTCTTTCTTTTCTGATGCCGAATATTTAGGAAATACTGTTTTAAATGAAAATAGCACTCCTTACAGTTTTAAACCTAAAGCCTCGGACACTATTTTTAAATTCAATAGAATTGACAGATCTATTTCTTTAGCTAATACAACCACGTACGAAGACACATTAAGAGTTTACAACGCTCAAGGAGCTAATATTCCTTTCTTAGCTATTCCTTTAGATCTTACAACAATGAAAAGTATTTTCTGGGATGAATTCGAAAACACTTCATTTTCTTCAAAAGACGACTTCGATGAATATTTTAAAGGGATAAAAATCATAGCGACTGGGAACGATGGAGCAATGGTGCCTTTTAATTTAGCCACTACCCCAACTCCTTCCGTAGATTTTTACTATACTAAATCTATTGTAGAAGCAGGAAATGTAAAAGATACAATTCAAAGCAAATACACTTTCCCTCTTTCAGGTATTAGAAATAGTCTCTATAAAATGTCTCCAATAGCAATGCAACCTCCCGCTAATAAATTTGTTATTCAGGGAACTGCAGGTAATTCTGCTGAGATTAAAATTTTAGACAACGCAAAAGTTCAAGAATTAAAAGCAAACAACTGGTTAATTAACGACGCTTCTCTTACTTTTTATGTGGATCAAACCATCAATACCGAAGCTAATATTATTCCCCAACAACTATTCTTATACCAAAATAAAGATAATGGAACAGGAAGTGTCTCACCCACTCAGTTAACTGATTCTTATATAGAGTCTAGTTTTTTTGGAGGGTTTTTACAAAAAAATGATAATGAATCTCCTGAAAAATATACTTTTAGGATTACTAATTATGTAACTAATTTATTAAATGGAGAAGCTGACTTTACCACTGAACCATTAATTTTAAAGGTATATAACCCTACTGACAACCCTATTGTTAATAACATTTTAAATACTAAAGTAAAAACTTATAATTGGAACCCGAGATCCGTTACATTGTTAAATGGAAACGAAGCCTCAAATGGAACAAAAAGAGCTGTTTTAAAAATATCATATTCAAAAGAAAAATAAGAAATTGTTATGTGTGGAATTACAGGTTATATAGGTCATAGAGATGCTTATCCTATTGTAATCAATGGTCTAAAGCGTTTAGAATATAGAGGGTATGATAGTGCAGGAATCATGATGTATGATGGAAAAACAATGCACCTGTCAAAAACTAAAGGAAAAGTTTCTGATTTAGAAACAATTACCAATAAAGAAGAAGAGCGAAAAGTTGGAAAAATAGGGATAGGACACACCCGTTGGGCTACTCACGGTGTACCTAATGATGTAAACTCACACCCTCATTTTTCTCAATCTGGAAACATCGTGATTGTTCATAATGGAATTATAGAAAACTACGACACCATTAAGAAAGAGTTAATCTCAAGAGGTTATGAATTCAAGAGTGATACAGATACAGAAGTTCTAGTAAACCTTATTGAAGAAGTTAAAAAAAGTGAGGGGTGCAAGCTGGGTAAAGCTGTTCAAATTGCCCTAACTAATGTAATTGGAGCTTACGCAATTGCTGTTTTCGATAAAACTAAACCAAATGAGTTAGTAGTAGCTCGTTTAGGTAGCCCAATTGCTATAGGTGTTGGAAAAAACAACGAAGAGTTTTTTGTAGCTTCTGATGCTTCTCCTTTTATTGAGTATACCAAAGATGCTATTTACCTTGAAGATGGTGAGTTAGCCATCATTAAAAAAGATAAAGGAATTAAAGTTCGTAAGATTGAAAACGATAAAGAAATCGATGCGAATATTCAAAAGTTACAACTAAGCTTAGAGCAAATAGAAAAAGGTGGGTATGACCACTTTATGCTAAAAGAAATTTACGAGCAACCTAAAGCCATTATCGATACTTATAGAGGTAGAATGCTAGCCAATGAAGGAATTATCCGAATGGCTGGTGTTGATGATAATATGTCTAAATTTTTAAATGCAGATAGAATTATTATTGTTGCTTGTGGTACGTCTTGGCATGCAGGGCTAGTTGGCGAGTATCTTTTTGAAGATATGGCTCGTATTCCTGTTGAAGTAGAGTATGCTTCTGAATTTAGATATCGTAATCCTATCATCACTCCAAATGATGTTGTGATTGCTATTTCTCAATCAGGAGAAACTGCAGATACTTTAGCAGCCATTAAATTGGCAAAATCTATGGGGGCTTTCGTATTCGGAGTTTGTAATGTAGTTGGTTCTTCTATTGCTAGAGAAACACATGCTGGAGCATATACTCATGCTGGACCAGAAATTGGAGTAGCTTCTACAAAAGCATTTACAACACAAATAACCGTACTTTCTTTAATAGCTTTAAAATTAGCGCAAGCTAAAGGAACTTTATCTACATCAGCTGTAAACACTTATTTACAAACAATGCAACAAATTCCTACGCAAGTAGAGAATTTATTGAAAATTGATGCTCAAGTTAAAGAAATAGCAGCTGTATATAAAGACGCTAAAAACTGTTTATATTTAGGTAGAGGTTTTAACTTCCCTGTTGCTTTAGAAGGAGCCTTAAAATTAAAAGAAATCTCTTATATTCATGCTGAAGGGTACCCTGCAGCAGAAATGAAACACGGGCCTATCGCATTAATTGATGAAAATATGCCTGTTTTTGTAATTGCAACTAGTAGAGGTCATTATGAAAAGGTAGTAAGTAACATCCAAGAGATTAAATCAAGAAGTGGTAAAATTGTGGCTATTGTTACTGAAGGCGATGAAACTGTTAAAGAAATTGCAGATCACGTAATTGAAATTCCTGATACTGAAGAAGCATTTACACCTTTATTAACTACAATACCACTACAGTTATTATCATATCACATAGCTGTAATATTAGGTAAAAATGTAGATCAACCAAGAAACTTAGCAAAATCAGTTACAGTAGAATAACAAATTGATTTTAATTCAAAATATAAATCCTGAGAAATTCTCAGGATTTTTTTATGCTTATTTTTAAAATTTAAGAAGTTTATAACCTAAAACTAACCTTACTAATTAATAATTATTCTTAAAATTTCTGAATAAAATTAACAACCAAAACAGAAAGCAAGTAATTAATTGAAAAAAGATAAATAGAATGAATAAAAAAGACAACTTTTCTCAATATTAACTACATGTAAACTACCTTAAAACTTCTTATTATTTTACCATTAAACAATATTTTATTAATCAATGAAAAAGATCTAGATTACTCATTTGCAATACTTTTACTACATCAAACTTTAATTCATAAACTTAAAACAAACTCTAAATCTCTAAAAAATGAAAAAGTTATTCGTATTAGTATTCGTTACCTTAATGAGCACTTCAGTATTTTCTACAAATGAAAATCCTTCTAAAAAAGAAGAAATCAGAACTAAAATTGTTGAGTTACTAGGTAACCCAAACTTTATCCTTGATGAGGAAGTAAAAACTACTGTTGAATTTTTAATTAATAAAAACGGTGAGATTGTTATATTGAACGTTAACTGTAATACTGAACAAATTTGTCAGTATGTAAAAAGCAGGTTGAACTATAAATTGATTAGTAAAAAATCAACATTAAAAAATAGCTTTTATAAGATGCCCTTAACCATAAAAAGCTCTTTAAAATAGCACATTTTCATTCCCCTAGTAAAAAATAAAACCTCATAGATATCTATGAGGTTTTTACTTTATATATGTGCAATTTACTACACAGCTCCTTGATCTAACATTGCATCAGCAACTTTAACGAAACCTGCAACATTTGCTCCTTTAACATAATCAACATATCCACCTTCTTGTGTACCGTACTTAACACAAGCTTCGTGAATATTATTCATGATTGAATGTAATTTAGCATCCACCTCTTCACGAGTCCAAGATAAACGTAATGAGTTTTGAGACATTTCCAATCCTGAAGTAGCAACTCCACCAGCATTAGACGCTTTTCCTGGCGCAAATAATATTTTTGCCTTTTGGAATACTTCAATCGCTTCTGGGGTAGAAGGCATGTTCGCTCCTTCAGCAACACAAATACACCCATTAGCAACTAAAGATTTAGCCTCTTCACCGTTTAACTCATTTTGAGTTGCACAAGGTAATGCTACGTCACATTTAGTTCCCCATGGTCTTTCTCCGGCAAAAAACTTAGCTGACGGGTATTGGTCTACATATTCACTAATACGTCCACGCTTTACATTCTTTAACTCCATTACAAAAGCTAATTTTTCAGCATCAATACCTGCCTCATCATAAATATATCCTGAAGAATCAGACATTGTAACTACTTTTGCCCCTAATTGAGTTGCCTTTTCTGTAGCATACTGTGCCACATTACCAGATCCAGAAACCACCACAGTTTTTCCTTCAAAAGAATCTCCTTTGGTTTTTAACATGTTTTCAGCAAAATACACATCTCCGTAACCTGTAGCTTCAGGACGAATTAACGATCCTCCCCATGTAGCTCCTTTACCTGTTAAAACACCAGTAAATTCGTTACGTAAACGTTTATATTGACCAAACATATAACCTATTTCACGACCACCTACACCAATATCTCCAGCTGGAACATCCGTATCAGGACCAATATGTCGTGCTAATTCAGTCATAAAAGATTGACAAAATGCCATAACTTCACGATCAGATTTACCTTTAGGGTTAAAATCAGATCCTCCTTTACCTCCACCCATTGGTAAAGTCGTTAATGAGTTTTTAAATACTTGTTCAAACCCTAAGAACTTTAAAATTGATAAGTTTACTGATGGGTGAAAACGTAAACCTCCTTTGTAAGGACCGATAGCCGAGTTAAATTCTACTCTATATCCTCTGTTTACTTGAGTTTCTCCGTTATCATCAACCCAAGGTACTCTAAACATAATAGTACGCTCTGGCTCAACCATACGTTCTAATAACTTTTTACCTTGATATTTTGGATTGTTTTCTATAAACGGAATTACTGTTTCTGCTACTTCATGTACAGCTTGCAAAAACTCTGGTTCATATGGATTACGTTCTTTAACGTAATCCATAAATGCATTTATTTTAGATTCCATAAATTTAGTTGTTCTGTATTTTTTTAATTTTACTATACAAATATAATTAATTTACTATTTTTTAATTTCCATTTCATTGGTTATTTTCTTTGTTTTACTAGTACTACAGTAAACACTCTTAAATTCTCTTTTATTTTAACAAAAAAACGTAAATTTGCCACTTAACTTTTGGATAGATTATGTTAGACAAGGTAAAAGAATTGATTGGAGAGGTAAATGCTTTTAATACTACTTCAAAAGAAGAAATTGAAGCATTTAGAATTAAATATTTAGGAAGCAAAGGAATTTTAAAGGATTTATTTGCTGAATTTAAGAATGTACCTAACGACCAAAAAAAAGAATTTGGTCAAACCATCAATTTACTTAAAACTTCAGCTGAAGATAAAGTAAACACTTTAAAAGAGGCTATAGAAAATGCTGTTGAAGAAAAAGGTGTTTATGGTGACTTAACACGTCCGTCTGAACCTATCAACTTAGGTTCACGCCACCCAATTTCATTAGTAAAAAATCAAATTATCGAAGTATTTAACCGTATTGGTTTTACTGTTTCTGAAGGGCCAGAAATTGAAGATGATTGGCATAACTTTACTGCTTTAAACTTACCAGAATATCATCCGGCACGTGATATGCAGGATACTTTCTTTATTGAAAAGAATCCTGATACGTTGCTAAGAACACATACCTCATCAGTACAAGTACGCTATATGGAAAACAACGAACCTCCTATTCGTACAATTTCTCCAGGACGTGTGTTTAGAAACGAAGATATTTCTGCACGTGCACACTGTATATTCCATCAAGTAGAGGGGTTATACATTGATACTGATGTTTCTTTTGCTGACTTAAAACAGACCTTATTATACTTTACCAAAGAAATGTTTGGTAAATCTAAAATACGTTTACGTCCGTCATATTTCCCATTTACTGAGCCAAGTGCTGAAGTAGATATTTATTGGGGCTTAGAAACTGAAACCGATTACAGAATTACCAAAGGAACTGGTTGGTTAGAGATTATGGGATGTGGTATGGTAGATCCTAATGTATTAAAAAACTGTAACATCGACCCAACTAAGTATAGCGGATATGCCTTCGGAATGGGTATTGAGCGTATTGCAATGTTGTTATACCAAATTCCAGATATTCGTATGTTCTACGAAAATGACAAGCGTTTCTTAGAGCAGTTTAAATCTGTAATTTAATCGCAGGGCGATAGCCAAGGGTGTTGAGATTTGATTTAAGTGCTAAAACTAGTATCCTATAAGCATCTCGTAAACTTACCCCCTGTTTATTTGATTTTTAAATAAGTTCAAACAAAATAAAAGACGAAAGCACTAAACTTTCGTCTTTCCTTTTAAAGAAGTATTCAATGAAAAAAGATATTGAAATCCCTAAAGTAACTGGTGTAGAAATAGCCGTTGTTTTAGAAACAAATGAAATCGACAACAAAGAGGATTGGAATGTATACATTCTTAACAAAAAAGATGTCGATTTAGAAATGGTAGTTATTGTTTCTCAAGGATTCTCAGACACTAAAACCACTTCTGTTTTCCGAAGAAAAATAGACATACTTCCTGCAAATAGTTATCAAAAGTTTGAGTTAATGCAACCTGAGTTATTTGATTTAGACAATCGTTTTCAGGTAACTTTCTTTGAAAACAACATACTACATGACAAAACCTTTATTTTTCAAGCTGAAACCATTCAAGAAGGTTTTTTAAGAGATATTGAATTCTTAGGAAAAAGAGGAATTGTTTGTAAATAAAAATTCACAAAAGAACGATAGTTGTTAATTCACAGCTATCGTTCTTTTTTTACTATCACTTTTTAGTACTTTCGTAAAAATCCTATTTCATGTTTTTAAACATTCAAGACTTAGTTGCTCAATTTTCTTCTTGGGTATGGGGAATTCCCTTGCTAATTTTATTAATTGGTGGTGGTTTATATCTATTCATCTATTCAGGATTGGTTCCTTTTAGATATATAGGTCATGCCATTGCTATTTTAAGAGGAAAATATGACAAAGCTGATTCTCCTGGAGATTTATCTCATTACGAAGCTTTATCTTCTGCCATTGCAGCAACAGTAGGAATGGGAAACATAAGCGGAGTTGCTATTGCTATTGCAACTGGAGGCCCTGGCGCAATTTTTTGGATGTGGGTAAGTGCTTTTGTTGGAATGGCTACTAAATTTTTTACCTGTAGCTTGTCTGTTATGTATCGTGGAAAAGATGAAGATGGAAACGTAAAAGGTGGACCAATGTATGTTATTACTGAAGGACTTGGAAAAAAATGGAAACCTTTAGCTATATTTTTCTCTGCTGCGGGGTTGATAGGAACGTTGCCTGCTTTTCAAGCAAACCAACTTACACAAACACTGGTAGATGTTTTTCAAGTACACGAAACCAATCATTTTACAGCTAAATTATTATTAGGTATTACCACTGCTATTATTGTGGCCATGGTGATTTTTGGTGGAATAAAACGAATTGGTAGTGTTGCAGGAAAACTAGTTCCTGTAATGGTTGTAGTATATCTTCTCACCGTTTTAACAATTTTGATGTTACGTTTAGAACAAGTTCCTGCAATTTTTTCTTTAATTTTTGAAGATGCTTTTTCGGGAAAATCTGTTTTGGGTGGTGCTTTAGGAGCATTGATAATTACGGGAGTAAAACGTGCTGCATTTTCTAATGAAGCTGGTTTAGGTACTGCACCTATGATGCATGGAACTGCTAAAACAAAAGAACCTATTCGTGAAGGATTGGTTGCTATGTTAGGGCCAGCTATTGACACCTTGTTAGTTTGTTCTTTAACTGCACTAGCTATTTTGGCTTCAGGAGTTTGGAAAGGTTTTGAAGGTAACGGAATTTCTATGACTTTAGCTGCATTTGATGCTGTGCTTCCTCACAACATAGGAAGTGTTATTTTAACCATTTGTGTATTGATTTTTGCTTTTTCAACCCTATTCACCTACTCTTTTTACGGGTTTAGTTGTTTAAGTTTTTTAACCAATACCAAAATTGGAAAATCATACAATTACATTTATATCATTACTATTGTAATTGCTTCTATTATAAAATTAGACTTTGTAATTAACTTAATTGATAGTGCTTACGCCTTAATGGCAATTCCTACTGTACTTTCAACACTAATTTTAGCACCAAAAGTAAAAAGAGAAGCTACAAAGTATTTTCAGAAGTTAAAAATGAATGAGTTTTAGCACTATTTCTGAAAAGCAAAAATGACAAGTAGTAATTTTCTATTTGTGTTGTTAGTTTTACTCTCTTCCTATAGGAAAATCTTCATAAAAATCTTCAAAAGTTTTATTGGTCGTATAATGATCTAGTAGTACTTTGTACACCATTAAAACTACTAATAATTGACCTATCACCGTAAGTACACCCCCCCAACTAAAACCTATTTTAGTAAACCCCAAAATAGTTAACACCAATAAAAAAACAGTTGTGAACAACACCAAAAAAATAGCTGAATTCTTCATAATCAAACGTCATTAATACAAATTAACCTATAATAAAATGATCATCAAACTTATAAGTGATGTTTTGGATTTTTATATTTATTCAAAAAAGAATTTATTATATTAATCTTATGAAAAGAATATTACTTATTTCATTATTGTTTTTTATGAAAATGTCTATTGCCCAAGAAGGAATTTGGGTATATAAGAAATATGAAATTATTGATAAGGTGAAATCTCGTAACCATCAGGTTCTAGGTTTAACAATTAATTTTGAAAAGCAAAATATTAGACCTGTTTATACTGATACAATCATTAATTTTATAATAGATAAAACAAATAAAAAAATTTCAACTTATAATAGTGATAATTGGGTAAAATATAAGGTTTATGATAAAGACTCAATAATTATTGAAGATATTGAATCTAATGTGTTAAGATATTTTTATCCTTTAAAATTAAATAAGAAAATAAAAAAGTCGAAAAGAGAAATTATTGATTTATTAGTCAAGGGTAAATTCAGCAATGTTAAAGACACTATAAATCTAAAATTCTTAAATCAATTATCCCACAAGACAATTGATAAATTTGGATTTGAAACTAACTATTTTAATGATGATGATTTAGGCGGCTGGTTTCTCCGAGAATTTAAAGGGAACTTCTTTATAGGGATAAGTTTTGCTCCGTACATTTCAGATTACAATATTTATCAGATTACAAAAATCAACACTCAAAAGATTTATTTAAAACAAATTATTAAAAGTGAGTTTGATTTAAATATCAAAGAATTAGTTTTTAATTAAAAAACAAAACTCTAATTACCTTACAAAGAGTCTCTTTAGTCTTTAAGGTGACTATGCAATATTTATTTGAGATAGAAGAAACAGACTAACTCTCTAAAAAATTCTTAACGTTTTTTTAGCGCATCTCCTTCAAAAAGTAATCCTTCAAAACCAGTTTTCATGAAATTTCTAATGTTTTGATGATCTGTTCCTTCAGGATTTTTTAAAACATCCTCAAAATAATACTGTCCAAAACAAGCTAAGGTTTCTTCTTTACTAAACCCCTGTTGTATAGCAAACGAAAACACTTTACATGAACCTTTATTTTTTTCAGCTTCATTGTATAAATCTCCATTTTTAAAGGCAGTGGGTGTAAAATTATATACGTTTTCAATCACTGACATAGTATCAGAAAACTCAACTTTTTCTGGTGCACTTTGTATCGTTTCTTTAAATCTATCTAGTGTCATTTTAAAAAGGTTTTACGCTGCAAAACAAAAGATTTAAACTCATAAAAACTAACTCGTAGTAATTTTTTACAAACTAACATTTATAGTTAAATTTGCACAGCAAAAATTTCAAGAAATGTACAGAACGCATACTTGTGGTGAATTAAGAGCATCGCACATCAATACTGAAGTTACCCTTTCTGGTTGGGTACAAAAATCACGTGATAAAGGTTTTATGATTTGGGTAGATTTACGTGATCGTTACGGAATTACACAATTAATTTTTGACGAAGAACGCACTTCTAAAGAATTAATGGAAAAGGCAAAGACCTTAGGACGTGAGTTTGTAGTGCAGGTAACTGGTAAAGTTATTGAGCGTCAATCTAAAAATGCCAATATTCCAACAGGTGATGTTGAAGTTCTAGTATCGAACTTAGAAATTTTAAACGAAGCTAAGTTACCACCTTTTACTATTGAAGATGAAACCGATGGTGGTGAAGATATTCGTATGAAATATCGTTATTTAGATATCCGTCGTAACCCAGTAAAAAACAGCTTGGTTTTCCGTCATAAAGTATCGATGGAAGTTCGTAAATATTTATCTGATAAAGGATTTATTGATGTGGAAACTCCATATTTAATTAAATCTACTCCAGAAGGAGCACGTGATTTCTTGGTGCCTTCACGTATGAATGCAGGACAATTTTACGCATTACCACAATCACCACAAACCTTTAAACAGTTGTTAATGGTAGGTGGAATGGATAAATACTTTCAGATTGTTAAATGTTTTAGAGATGAAGATTTACGTGCCGACCGTCAACCAGAATTTACACAGATAGACTGTGAAATGGCGTTTGTTGAGCAAGAAGATATTTTAGAGATTTTCGAAGGAATGACGCGTCATTTACTAAAAGAAATCAACGGAGTTGAAGTGGAAAAATTCCCAAGAATTACGTTTGATGAAGCAATGCGTAAATACGGAAACGACAAACCAGACATTCGCTTCGGGATGGAATTTGGTGAGTTAAACGAAGTAGCACAACACAAAGACTTTAAAGTATTTAACGATGCTGAGTTGGTAGTAGGAATTGCAGTACCAGGAGGAAACACATACACTCGTAAAGAAATTGATAAATTAATCGATTGGGTAAAGCGTCCACAAGTAGGAGCTTTAGGAATGGTATATGTGAAGTGTAACGAAGACGGAAGCTTTAAATCTTCAGTAGATAAATTTTACAATCAAGAAGATTTAGCTAAATGGGCTGAAGCTACAGGGGCTAAAGCAGGAGATTTAATTTGTATCCTTTCAGGAAAAACAAACAAAGTTCGTGCACAATTAAGCGCTTTACGTATGGAAATGGCAGAACGTTTAGGTTTACGTAAGCCTGATGAGTTTGCTCCATTGTGGGTAATTGACTTCCCGTTATTAGAGCTAGACGAAGAAACAGGTCATTACCACGCAATGCACCACCCATTTACGTCTCCAAAACCAGGTCAATTAGCATTATTAGACACAGAACCAGGAGCTGTTAAGGCGAACGCTTACGATTTAGTATTAAACGGAAATGAAATTGGTGGAGGTTCTATCAGAATCCACGATAAAGAAACTCAGGCTATCATGTTTAAGCACCTAGGATTTACCGAAGAAGAAGCAAAAGCTCAATTCGGATTCTTAATGGATGCTTTCGAATACGGAGCGCCACCACACGGAGGATTAGCTTTCGGATTAGATCGCTTAGTAGCAATATTAGGAGGACAAGAAACCATTAGAGATTTTATTGCCTTCCCTAAAAACAATTCAGGACGCGATGTAATGATTGATGCACCTGCAACTATAGACGATGAACAACTACAAGAATTAAGCATCAAATTAGATGTAAAAGCTTAAAAATAAGAACCCTGCAAATTATGCAGGGTTTTTTTATTACCTTTAATGTACAAATCGTTACACTTCTTGAAAAAGACTAAACCTCAGAAAAACTAATCAATAATATTATGAAACAAATAGTTTCAAAAAAACTGAATGAACTAGAATCAACTGCTATTTGTGGTAATGACATCAGCTCTTCTGTTTTGTATGTATCTGCTTTAGCAATAGCCTTTGCTGGTCAATATGCCTGGATAACCCTTTTAATTGTATCGGTTGTACTTTTCTTATTTCGGAAAATTTATGGTGAAGTTGTTGGTGCGATGCCTCTAAACGGAGGAGCCTACAATGCTCTATTGAATACGACAAGTAAAATGATGGCCTCATTTGCTGCAACATTAACCATCCTTTCTTATATGGCTACTGCTGTAATTTCCGCCAACGAAGCTATTCATTACCTACATCACTTAATCCCTTCTATGCCTATTATAATAGCAACCATAGGTCTTTTATTATTTTTTGCTTTATTAACTATTGGCGGTATTACTGAATCGGCTAAAGTAGCGGTTGGTATATTTTTATTTCATTTATTATCACTAGTTGTACTAACCTTATTTATTGTATTTTATTTATCTCAAAACGGAATTGACATTCTTTTTAAAAACTGGGGGCATCAATCAGAAAACAGTATTTGGTATGCTATATTTTTTGGTTTTGCAGCTTCAATGTTAGGAGTTTCTGGTTTTGAAAGTTCAGCAAATTTTGTTGAAGAACAGCAAAAAGGGGTGTTTCCAAAAACACTAAAAAACATGTGGATAATCGTAAGCATTATCAACCCTTTAATGGCAATTTTTGCCTTATCTCTATTCGCAATTCCTGTATTACAAAGTGCAGATTACCAAAACACTTTACTAGTTCAAATGGGGGATTTTGTTGGTGGTGAATGGGTAGCTGCTATTATTGCTGTTGATGCTTTTTTGGTTTTGAGTGGTGCTGTTTTAACTAGTTTTGTGGGTGTTACAGGACTCTTAGAGCGTATGACTCTAGACCGTATCATGCCTCGATTCTTTTTAAAGAAAAACAAAAGAGGAAGTTCTTACCGAATCATTATTTTATTCTTTATCCTCGCTGTTTCTGTATTAATCATAACTAATGGAAATGTAGGTTTACTGGCTGGTGTATATACAATTTCATTTTTATCAGTAATGGCTTTATTTGCCATAGGAAACATTCTTTTAAAAATAAGAAGAAACCAATTACCTAGACCAGAAAAAGCTACTTGGGCATCTGTTATTTTAGCTATTATAGCCGTGTCTTCTGCCCTTGTTGGTAACATCTTAATGGATCCTAAAGGCGATTTACCAAGCAACACTGTAGTCTTCTTAGATTATTTTATTCCTACAATTATTTTTGTCATTATTATGCTAAACCGTACGGTTTTACTAAAACTAGTACTACAGGTAATTTATGCAATATTTAATCCATTAAGAAGGTTCGTTTTTAACGTAGATAAAAAAATTACACAAACTGTAGATAAAATAAATGATCAAGAATTTGTGTTTTTTACTAAAGGCGACAATATTGCTACTCTTAACAAAGTAATGTTATATATTATTAAAAATGAACATACTAAAAAAATAAAAATTGTACTGGCTTTAGAAAAAGGACAAACTATCCCTAAAAACCTACCAAGTGAAATTACATTCTTAGACAAAGAATACCCTGAAATCAAAGTTGATTTTCAAGTAATTGAAGGAAAATTTAGTCCAGAATTAATCAAAGAATTATCCGAAAAATGGAATATCCCAATTAATTTCATGTTTATAGGAGCTCCTAGTGAAAAGTTCCCTTATAAAGTAGAAGAACTAGGCGGTGTACGCTTAATTGTATAATAAATTATTAATAAATTAAAAAGATGGTATTATCTTTATTTATTCATAACTAGGTTTTCATATATCAATTAAGGCTCTGAAGCACAATGCTATCATCAAAAGAAATTTACAAGAAAATACTTGTTTGGAGGTATAAACATATTTCTGAACGTCAATTTATCTATATATTGAGTGTTTTAGTGGGTTTTTTAGCGGGTTTAGGTACGTTAATCTTAAAAAACCTTACTTTCTTTTTTCATAATATTTTGGAAGACGGTCTTATTGAAGAATACCATCATTCACTATACTTTATATTTCCTATTATCGGACTATTTTTAGTGTACGGCATTAAAAAATATGTGATAAAAAAAGATATTGGTCACGGTATTTCTACCACCCTACAATCTATTTCCAAAAAAAACGGAATTATAGAACGTTACAAAATGTATGCGTCACTTATTACCGCACCTATAACTGTTGGTTTTGGAGGATCAGCAGGACTACAAGGACCTGCTGTAAGTACAGGAGCAGCTTTGGGATCTGGAGTAGCACAGCTATTTCATATGAACATGAGAACCCGAATGTTATTAATTGGTTGTGCAACCGCTGGGGCTATGTCGTCTATGTTTAAAGCACCCATTGCTGCTATTATTTTTGCAGTAGAAATTTTCAGTTTAGATATCGCTTTTGCATCCTTAGTTCCGTTATTATTAGCTTCAGTTTCGGCTGTAATAACGTCTTATTTCTTTTTAGGAAAAGATGTGTTATTTAGTGTAAAACTACAACAAGCTTTTGAAATTAACGACCTAATGTTTTACGTTGTTCTAGCCATTTTTACAGGTTTTTCATCAGTATATTTTTCAAAAATATATTTCAGAATTACAAATTTTTTCAAAAAATACACCCCTTTTAAACGTTTGGTTTTTGGGGGAATTGCAATTGGTTTAATGCTTTTCTTAATTCCTCCGTTATATGGTGAAGGATATGGAATCATCAATAACCTACTCTCAGAAAATGCTCCTGAAGCATTAAAAAGTATTCACTACAATATCGATTTTGAAAATGTATGGATGGTCATCATTTTTTTGTTAATCATCGGAATTTTTAAAGCGATTGCTATGACCACCACTTTTGCTGCTGGTGGAGTTGGAGGAATCTTCATTCCTACATTAGTAATGGGAAGTACTTTAGGAAACGTGGTTGCAAAAGTCATCAATCAATTTGGATTTGATGTTTCTGAAACCAATTTTACATTGATTGGTATGACAGGCTTAATGGCAGGAGTACTACACGCCCCCTTAACCGCAATTTTCTTAATTGCTGAAATCACGGGAGGTTACGATTTATTCGTTCCTCTTATGTTGGTTGCCGCCGTTTCGTTTGCTATCACCAAATATTTTGTGTCAAATTCTATTTATACAATTGAATTAGCCGAACGTGGAGAATTATTTACACATAACAAAGACAAAAATGTGATGATGATGATGAGAATGAGCCAAGTTATTGAGAAAAACTTTGTAAAAATTCATCCTGAAATGAGTCTTGGCGACATGCTAAAGCAAGCCGTATCAAAATCGAAACGCAATATTTTTCCCGTGGTTGATGATGAAAACAAATTTATAGGAATTGTTTTGTTAGATGATATTCGTCCTATGATGTTTAATCAGGAATTGTACGAAGCCACCAAAGTGAGAGATATTATGAAAATTGCCCCAGCTATAATTTTCTATAATGACACTACCGAAAAAGTAATGGAAAAATTTAAAGAAAGTGGCGCATGGAATCTACCCGTAGTTAAAAACGGGGTATATGTTGGCTTTATCTCTAAATCAAAGCTACTTTCGGTTTACCGTAAAAAATTATTAGAAGTTACTGTTTAGCTAAAAACTGAATCAAGTTTTAGTATTATTCTTGTTTCTTTTCAATAGATTTTGTGAGTGCAGAAGAGATAATTCCAGTAGGAATAGCCACAATCCCTAATCCAATCATCAATATACAAAAGGTAAAAACTCTCCCGCCCATTGTAATAGGATACACATCACCATAACCAACTGTTGTCAAAGTAATTATTGCCCACCACAGACTATCAAAAACAGACGCAAAATGTTCTGGTTGCGCTTCGTTTTCAAAATAATAAATTCCTACAGCCGAAAAGTATATTAAGATTAATGTAATAAACAAAAAAAGTAAAATTTCTTCTTTTGCAATTTTCATAGCCTTAGTAAAGTGATCAATAGCTCTATTATAACGAACCAGCTTTAAAATTCTAAAAAGCCTTAAGAAACGAAGTGCTCTCAATGAGCGTAAATCTACCCCAAAAGACATATAAAATGGTAAAATGGCTAAAAAATCTATGATTCCATAAAAACTAAATATAAAGTTCTTTTTATTTTCGGCTACATAGATTCTTAAAACGTATTCAATCGTAAAAACTATTACACAAAACACCTCTATACTTTTTAAAATATACCTTGTTTGTGGTTTTAAGTCAGGAATAGTTTCTATCGAAAATGTAACAACTGAAATTAAAATAAGTGCTTGAATAACAAAAGAAAATAATCGACTTTTATAATTATCATTAATTTCTACTATATTTTTTATTTGCTCTTTCATCTATGAAAAGTATAATATATTTAAAACACTAATTTTACACAAATGTTAGTCGTGTTCTACTAAAAACTGAACCATTTTATCTGGAAAATCGGTAAAAGCACCATCAATATTTGCTTCAAAAAAGAGTACTTGCATCATTTCGTCAAAAGAAGAAAACTCCTCTAACTGATCAGCTCTAAACGTATATGGGTGTACTTTTAAGCCTAATTTATGAGCATCTTCAACCAAGGTTGTGAACTGCCACTTCCCGTCTACTTTTTTATCTAATATTTGTTTGTACCAAGGCCCTAATCCGTCTGCATAGGTTGCAAAGTGTGATAATTGTTTCGTCTCCTCAGGAAACTCAATTAATTGCACTAAAAATAAGTCTGATTGTAATTCAGTACGCACTCGCTCTAACTCTTTTGCATCAAAACACTGAAACATACATTTATCTTTCTTTGTTTTATATCCGTATTCAGAAAGAATATCTAAAGTGATTTTAGCAATATCCTTCCCATTTTCATGATGAAATCTTGGATTCTTTATTTCAGGGTAAATCCCGATATTTTTTCCAGTAGAAGCATTTAATCCCTGAATCAATTCTATTTCTTGTTGTAAAGAATGAAGTTTAAAATTTCCTTTCCCTTTCGGAAATCGATTCGGGTACACTTGCTCTCCCGTCTTCGTATTGAAACGTTCTGTAACATTTAGTTGCTGCAATTCATCAAAAGTAAAATCAATCACATAAAAACGTCCATCTTCTCTTTTTCTTTCAGGAAATTTTTGGGCAACATCTGTAACATCATCCAACTCAATATCATGAATTACAATAGGAACATCATCTTTACTCAACACAAGGTCTTGTTCAATATAATCAGGATTCATTGCATAGGCCATTGCTTTGGCTTCCATAGTATGTTCAGGTAAATATCCTGAAGCTCCTCGATGTGCTATAACTGTTTTTGTATTCATATTTTTTGTTTTTTTTACAGGTGTACATCCGAAGAAAATACTAAAAAAAAGAAAGGTACAAATTCGTTTCATTGGTTATAAATAGACTTGAACGGTTAAAGCTATCATTGTAAAAACAGTTAAAATAATTACTAACGGAATTACAAATTTTAACCATTTATCGTATCCTACTTTTACTATGGCCAACGAAGCTAAAATTAACCCTGTAGGATTGATAAAAGCAAACAGACCCATTCCATATTGATAAGCATTTACAATTACTTCTCTACCTACTCCAACCGTATCTGCCAAAGGCGACATAATTGGCATCGTTAACACCGCCATTCCTGATGAACTCGGAATAAAAAATGATAGTCCTGAGTAAACAAAAAGCATCACATTTGTGAAAATTCCTTTGGACATTCCTGTGGTAAACTCACTTGCATGTTGTAAGATGGTGTCACTTATCAATCCTTGCTCCATTAACACCGAAACACCACGAGCAATACCAATAATAAAAGCTACTCCTAATAAATCGTTTGCTCCTTTTATAAAAGTAGTTACAAAGTTTTCTTCCTTCATTTTGGCTAAGAAACCAATTAAAATAGCTCCGATTAAAAATACCACTGTCATTTCTTCAAACCACCATCCTAAACGAGAAACTCCGTAAATCATAATCACAAAGCACATTGCAAAAACAGTTAATATGATACGTAATCTTCCTGTTAATCTGTGTGTATTTGATGTTGAGCTCCCAAAAAGACCTTCTATCATTTCTTTTTGATCATAAATAATTGATTTTGTTGGGTCTTTTTGAACCTTGTTCGCATAACGCAAAATATAAATCACACAAATAATTATTCCTCCGATTAACATTATTAACCTTCCTGTAAAACCTGTTGTCCAGTTAATTCCAGCTGCATCTGAAGCTATAATCACACTAAACGGGTTTACTGTTGAGCACATAGTACCAATTGAAGAACCAATATACACACAAGCTAAAGCTACAATTGCATCATATTTTGCTGCTAAAAATATCGGAATTAGAATTGGATAAAAAGCAATGGTTTCTTCAGCTAACCCAAAAGTTGTTCCTCCAACAGCAATTAAAGTAGTTACTACAAAAATTAACCAATATTCTTTTCCCTTCAGTGTTTTTGCTAACCACGAAATACCTGCGTCAAAAGCTCCGGTGAAGTTCATTATTCCTATAATACCTCCTAAAATTAATACAAACAAGATAATATCTGAAGATTGAATAATTCCTTTTATTGGTGATTTAAAAAAATCTAAAAACCCTTGAGGCTTTGGATCTAATTGAGTGTAAGTTCCGGGTACACTAATTGGTTTCGCAATATCTCCATTCGTGAATTTTTCTAACGGAATTTTAATTCCTAAGCCCTCTAAAGTTTCTTGATTCACTGGTATTGTTTTTTCTTCTTCTAAATGTTTATAAACAAAAGAGTTTCCAGCTTCTTGATACTGCAAAGTATCGTACTTACCCGCAGGTATAAACCATGTTAAAATAGCTACAAAACCTGCTATGAGTAATAAAATAGTATGTGGTGTTGGGAATTTAATATTTTTCAATGTGCACTGTTTTATTTGAGCTGTTAAAAATATAAAAAAAGCCAAGAGCTTAATATCTCTTGGCTTTATAATAATTATAAATAATTATTGAGAACGTCTTTTTTGAAGACTTTGGTTTTTTTCTAGTTTAACATAGAAGCTCTTGCACCACCTGAAGCAAATAAAGCTCTCATTCTGTTACGTTGACCATCAGTAAACATGTACATACAAGCATCGTTAGTATAATCCATGTAGTTCATAGTCATATCAGCAGTTTGACAACTAACATCAGGATATGTTGGACATCCATAGTTTGAAGCATCAGAAGATGGAGTATCAGCTACGAAATCGTCTTGACGACATCTTCCGTCTCCCCAAATGTGACGTAAGTTTAAGTAGTGCCCAACCTCATGCGTTGCAGTTCTACCCATGTTATATGGAGCAGAAGAACCTCCTGGTAAGCTTCCTGCTAATAACACAACTCCATCAGTAGCAGAGTTACCTCCTGGGAATTGCGCATATCCTAAGATACCTCCACCTATTTCACATACCCAAATGTTTAAGTGAGTTGAAGGAGTAATTGGAGGATAAGCAGCCTTTACAGCATCGTTAGTTCCCCAAGAAGACTTAGGATCATCATGTCTAAAAGTACCTGCTAATGTAAATTGAATTCCTGTATTTGTTGCATCATTAATAAAATCAGTAGCTCCTGAAGGTAGTTGATTTGTATTTGTACTACTAAAATCATCATTCAACACATTCATTTGTGCTTGAATTTGAGAATTTGTAACACTATTTGAGTTTGGTAAAACAACGTGTACGTATACAGGAATGTTAATAGTACCTAATCCATCTTCGATTGGTAATACATCTACATCGCTACTTCCTGATCCGCCACCTCCTGGCTTACCTTTAGCTGTTGTTAACTTTCTTGTAGCATACTCAATATCATACATTTTCTTGTATAATCCTGGGTTCTCTTTCACTTGTCTGTTTAAAACTCTCATTGAGTGACATTGCTCACTTCCTCCTTTATGAGAAACTTCTTCAGTTTCTACATAGAAATCGCTCATGTCGATTGCTTCTTGATTAGGTACAGCATCGTCTTTTGAGTTTTCCTGACATCCTACTAGTACAGATGCAGCTACAGCTAGTGTTAAAAAAATTCTTTTCATGTTGTGAAAAATTAAAAAAATTAGTTATACAAAAATGCCCCTACGGCATTAATTCTGTTAAAAAAACATAACAAACAAGAATTACATAATTTAAAGTGTTAAATACTTGTTTTATTAATAATATTTTGAAGGGTTTCTTTAACGATGTGCAATATATGATTTTTTTTCAATGCTAAAAAAAAGTTAAAAAAAAGTTAATTTCTTAGGTTTTATCACTTTGGAACATACATTTTTTAACATTATTTAAATGTTAAAATTTAACAACAACAAAGAAAAAACATCAATTTTAAACAATTTAAATCGTGAATATGGCATTTTTAAGAACTAGAAGATATATTTTCTACAATAAAATACATGAATTTAAAATCATCCAAAAAACATATATTTACATTCAGTTATTAAAAAATAATTATGGAAAACTCATTTGAACCAAAAGTGCTTGTAGCACACGTTTCAGAAGCTGACAGAATAGCTTTTTACAAAAAGACATACACACACGTTGCTGGTGGTGTATTATTATTCGTTTTATTTGAATATTTATTTTTACAAAGTGCCACAATTGTTGAATTCGCCTTATCAATGACCCAAGGTTACAAGTGGCTATTATTACTTGGTGGTTTTATGTTAGTTACTAGCTACGCTGAAAGTACCGCTTTAAAAACTTCGGATAAAAACTTGCAATACTTAGCCTATTCAGGGTATGTTTTTGCCCAAGCTTTTATTTTTATACCCTTAATTTACATTGCTATTTCTTATACCAACAACTTTGATATAATAAAACAGGCAGGAATTGTAACACTTGCATTATTTGTTGGAATATCTTCAATTGTATTTATCACAAAAAAGGATTTTTCTTTTATCAGAGCAGGATTGTCTGTTGGATTTTTTATTGCAATAGGATTAATTATTGCTGGAGTTTTATTCGGCTTTAACTTAGGATTATGGTTTTCAGTTGGAATGTGTGTATTAGCAGCTGGTTCTATTTTGTATCAAACATCTAACTTAGTTCATAAATTCTCTACAGATGATTACATTCCTGCTGCACTAGGACTATTTGCTTCTTTGATGCTATTATTCTGGTATGTATTACAAATATTTATGTCAAGAGATTAATAAGAAACTATTATACTAAAAAAGCCTCCATTCGGAGGCTTTTTTTATTCTTATCTAAATTAAGTTCCTTTTAACTTAACATCATCTGTGCTTTCTTAACAGCACTTACCAATACATCAACTTCTTCTTTAGTATTATAAAAAGAAAAAGAAGCTCGTACTGTTCCTGGAATACAATAAAAATCCATAATAGGTTGTGCACAATGGTGTCCTGTACGAACCGCTACTCCTAGTTTATCTAAAATTGCACCAACATCATACGGATGGATTCCTTCTAAATTAAAAGATATTACTGATGTTTTATTAGAAGTACCATAAATTTTCAATCCATCTATTTTTTCTAACTCTTGCGTTGCATACGATAACAATTCGTTTTCTTGCTCTTCAATAGAATCAAAACCAACTGAATTCATATAATCAATAGCAACTCCAAAAGCTATTCCTCCACAAATATTAGGTGTTCCAGCTTCGAATTTATGAGGCAATCCAGCGTAGGTAGTTTTTTCAAATGTTACAGTTTCAATCATTTCTCCTCCTCCTTGGTATGGCGGTAATAACTGTAACAATTCTTCTTTTCCATATAACATTCCAACACCTGTTGGTCCACACATTTTATGAGCCGAAGCCACATAAAAATCAGCATCTAATGCTTGAACATCTGGTTTTATGTGAGGTACTGCTTGTGCACCATCAATCAACACATAAGCGCCAAATTTATGAGCAGCGTGGATAATTTCTTTTACAGGATTAATTGTTCCCAATGCATTCGACACGTGGTTACAAAAAACTAATTTTGTTTTTGAATTCAATAATTCATGATAAATATCCATTCGTAGCGAACCATCTTCATCCATCGGAATTACTTTTAAAACAGCTCCTGTTTTTTCACATAACATTTGCCAAGGCACAATGTTAGAATGATGCTCTAAAGCAGATACAATAATCTCATCACCTCCTTGTAAAATAGATGCAAAACCTGATGCTACAATATTAACCCCATGTGTTGTTCCTGAAGTTAATATAATCTCATAAGAATGCTTCGCATTGAAATGTTTTTGAATCTTAATTCTAGCTTCCTCATACTTGTCAGTTGCTTCCTGACTTAATGTATGTACACCTCTATGAATATTTGCATTGTAATTAGAATAATAATCAACAATAGCATCAATTACTACCTGAGGTGTTTGCGAAGTTGCTCCGTTATCTAAATACACTAATTTTCTCCCATGTACTTCTCTATTTAAAATAGGAAAATCAGCTCGAATTTTATCTATACTAAACATGTAAAATATCAAATTTAGCACAAAGGTAGGGCTTGCGTTTCAAATACAAACATCAAACAATTAAATTCTTACATTTGCTAGAAACCTCTCACATGAAAAATTTTAAAAGAATACTTTTACTCGTTGTAATAGCCTTAGCTATTACGATTTATTACAACTATCCAAAGTTAAATATCCTTGCAGGATACTCTGCCAAAAACACTGCTTCATCAGTTTTTCTTGCCGGAAGAAGTTTAGAATTCACCGATGCAAACGACAATAATTTTTCACCTATCAACGTAACTTCTGATGAAATTAATGTTGAAGAAAAATCAGCTACAGGTTCAGTATACGGTTTACTAAAAAGAAAGGCTGTATACAGAGAAGGACTTGGTGCTGTTTTAGTTACAGATGATTTTGACATCACCAAACCTCAACTCACTCCAAAACGTTCTAAACCAGACAATACAACTCCATTTCCTTACGGAAATGCAGATCATAAAGACACTATTTTCGCTAACATTGATTATACAAAACTAAATGAGACTATTGATACTATTTTTAATGATAGAAATCAAACACGTTCAGTAATAGTGGTATATAAAAACAAAATTATTGCTGAAAAATACGATACTGGTTTTACCAAAGAATCGAAGCAACTAGGTTGGTCTATGACCAAAAGTATTACGGGTACTTTGTTCGGAATTTTAAAATGTCAAGGAAAAGTTGATGTTCAAGAAAACAACTTGTTTTCTGAATGGGAAAACGACAATCGTAAAAATATTACAATTCATAATTTGTTACAAATGAATTCTGGTTTAGAATGGGAAGAGGATTACAATACCATTTCTGACGTTACAAAAATGTTGTTTTTAGAAAAAGACATGACTAAAACACAAGTGCGAAAGCCTTTAATAGGGAAACCCAATGAAACTTGGAATTATTCTTCAGGAACCTCTAACGTGCTTTCTGGTATTTTACGAACAAAATTCGACACACACCAAGAGTATCTTGATTTTTGGTATACCGGTTTAATTGATAAAATTGGCATGAACTCTATGATTGTAGAAACCGACATGAGCAATCACTTCGTAGGCTCTTCTTACGCTTGGGCAACTGCAAGAGATTGGGCTAAACTAGGCTTATTATACCTACATAATGGAGAGTGGAACGGAGAACATTTGTTTGACAAAGACTGGGTTAACTACGCCACGACACCTACTCCAACTTCAAACGGAGAATATGGCACTCAAATTTGGTTAAATGCTGGAGGAAAATATCCTGATGTTCCTAAAAATATGTATTCTTTTAATGGTTATAAAGGTCAAAATGTATTTATTTTGCCAGATCAAGATTTGGTTGTCGTTCGTACAGGGCTTACCAAAAATGCAGATGTAAATACCTTATTAAAAGGAATTATAAATTCTATTAAACATTAAAACATGAATCCTTTTTATTATGTGCTTTCTATAAATGGAGTACTTCTTTTGTTCAGTGTTGTTTTTCATTTTTTCCCTCCGAAAAAAATCAATGCGATTTACGGTTATCGTACTAACAAAACCATGAAAAATGACACTATTTGGCAATTCGCTAATGCGTTTTTTACTAAGGAGTTTATGAAATATTCGGCAATTTCGTTAGTTGCAGCTTTAATTTTAGCGTACCTATCAAAAGAATTAACATGGCAACCTATGGCAATTATGTTATTGTCGTTAGCGGTATCTGTAATTAAAACAGAACAAGAGATTAACAAAAATTTTGATGAAGACGGAAACAAAAAATAAAAACTTATTTCCACTATAAAGAAAAGCCCTTGATGTTTAGCTAAACATCAAGGGCTTTTCTTTATATAAGTATTTCTAGAATTTACTATTTATACTCTTCTTTTAACAGAGTAATATCATCTATTATTTTTTGCATGTTTTCTTTTTTTGTTCCATCATACGAACCTCTAATACGACCTTCTTTATCTATTAACACAAAGTTTTCGGTGTGAACCCAATCACTCTCTCCTCCATCGCCTTCATCTAACACTGCAAAATAATGTTTACGTGCTAAATTATAAATATGCTTTTTTTCACCTGTGGTTACATTCCATTTCCCATCAATCACTCCTTTTTCAGTAGCATATTTTCGTAATTGTGGTACACTATCCATAACTGGAGTAACAGAATGCGATAAAAACATAATATCATCATCATTCTTATAATGCTCTTGCAACTCACTCATATTATATGCCATCGCAATACATATTGTTTGGCAACGTGTAAAAAAGAAATCTGCTATATATATTTTATCTTTATAATCAGCATTGGTAATGGTATCTCCATTTTGATTTATCAATTTAAAATCTCCTACTTTATGGTTTTTGGTTCTATTTCTTACAGAAGCATCAACTAGTTTTGGATTGATATCTGCCGGATTATAAATAGGTAATTTTGTATCAACCTTTACTAAATGATAAAATACAGGAACTCCAATAGCACTAAAAATAAGTATAAAAATTAAGGTGCTTTTTGATTTTTTAAAGAATTTAACATCCACAGTACTAAAATTTTCAACAAAAATACGACTAAAAATACAGGCTTTAATGCAGCAACACTAAAAAGTTTGTTAAAACAAAAGCGCAAGTCAATTACAAACTTTTAGAACTGTACTTAAAAACGTACATTTGTCAGATTTTAAATTTAGACGAACACCATTTATGGAAATTTTAATAAAAGCATCACAATTTATTTTAAGCTTATCGCTCCTAATTGTTTTACATGAATTAGGACATTTTATTCCTGCTAAATTATTTAAAACCCGTGTAGAGAAGTTTTACCTATTCTTCGATTATAAATTCTCATTATTTAAAAAGAAAGTTGGAGAAACGGTATACGGTATTGGTTGGATTCCGTTAGGAGGTTATGTTAAAATTGCAGGTATGATAGACGAAAGTATGGATACCGAACAAATGCAAAAACCTGCTCAACCATGGGAGTTTCGTTCTAAACCTGCATGGCAACGTTTAATTATTATGCTAGGTGGGGTTATTGTAAACTTTATACTAGGTATTTTAATTTACATCTGTTTAATGTGGGCGTATGGTGAAAAATACCTTCCGAATGATAGCTTAAAAGATGGTGTTTGGGTACAAGATCAATTAGGTAAAGACTTAGGTTTAGAAACGGGAGATAAAATCTTAACAATTGACGGACAAAAAATTGAGAAATTTGGAGAACTTCCTTTAGGATTTATTAATGGTCATAATTATACGATAGAAAGAAACGGAACTGTTCTTGAAAAAGAAATTCCAACAGATTTTATCTCAAAATTAGTTGACAGAGGTAAAGATGCTGGTGCTTTTATAAGTTATAGACAACCTTTTGTAATTGCTCAAGTTCCAGAAGATTCTCCTAACAGTAAAAGTGGTTTACAAAAAAAAGATATTGTAACTTCTATTAATGGAACACCAATAACCTATTTTGATCAGGCTCAAATTGAATTAGACAAAAACAAAGGTCAAGAAATAAATATTACCGTTAAAAGAAACAACCAAAACGTAACTCTTCCTGTAAAAGTAACTGAAGAGGCAAAATTAGGTGTTGGTATAGCTGGTTTGTCTTTACCAGATTTAGAAAGATTAGGGTATTACACTTTAGCTGAAAGAAGTTATTCTTTTGGAGAAGCTATTCCTGCAGGAACAAACAAAGCTTGGACAACCTTAACCAACTATATTAAGCAAATGAAAAAGATTTTAAATCCGAGTACAGGTGCTTATAAAGGTTTAGGTGGGTTTATTTCTATCGGAAGTATATTCCCTTCAGAATTTAGCTGGGAAACATTCTGGAATATTACAGCGTTTTTATCAATCATGTTAGGATTCATGAATTTATTACCTATTCCTGCTTTAGATGGTGGTCACGTAGTATTTACTTTATGGGAAATGATTACGGGTAAAAAACCAGGAGACAAATTCTTAGAGTATGCTCAAATCACAGGGTTTATCTTATTAATAGCATTATTACTATTTGCTAACGGAAACGATATATTTAGGTTGTTTAAGTAAACCTTATAAATAATACAAACTAAAAAAAGCATCGTACTACTTGAGTACGATGCTTTTTTATTTATGTTATATTTTAACTTCGCTTGATTACTTATTTAAGTTTTCAGCTGCACGACGCTCTAACTCTGCTTGAAACTCTTCCATAACTGGTTTTACAGTGCTTTCTGGTATATCAGCTACCTTTATATACATTAATCCATCAATCGCATTATTAAACTTCGGATCTACATTAAAAGCAACTAAACGTGCATTTTGCTTTACGTACTTCTTTATTAAAACAGGAATACGTAATTCTCCTGGTTCAAGTTCATCAATCAATTTATCGAACTTTTGCATATCAGCTTCAGTAGCATCAAAAACAAAGTCTTTATCAGCATCTTTCAACTTCACCTTAAATTCTTTCTTCGGATGAATGTATTGTGCCACATACGGATCGTAGTAATGTGACTTCATGAACTCAATCATCAGCGATTTTGAAAACTCAGAAAACTGGTTACTAATACTTACTCCTCCCATTAAATATTTATGTTCTGGGTAACGTAACGTAACGTGTACTATACCTTTCCATAATAAGAATAATGGCATTGGTTTTTGTTGATACTCTTTAATGATAAAAGCACGCCCCATTTCGATGGTTTTTTCCATCATTGGGTACAACTCTGGTTCAATTCTAAACAATGTGTGAATGTAAAAACCATTTACACCATGCTTTTTAAAGATATCTTTTCCTAAGCCCATTCTATAAGCTCCAACCAACTTCTTTTGTTCGTTATCCCACAAAAATAAATGGTGATAGTATTTATCAAACCTATCTAAATCAATTGGCTTGTTAGTTCCTTCTCCAACCTCTCTAAAGGTAATTTCGCGTAAACGACCTACTTCATGTAAAATATTAGGAATCTCTTTTGCTGTTGCAAAAAACACTTCATAGTTTTTACTTTCTAACAACCTGCTTCCTTTCTCACGCAAAGCATCTACTTCTTTTATAAATAGCTCTGGCGACTTTTGAGAAGTAATATTTTTAGCTTTCTTCGGAATTTTAAGGTTTTGTGTTGATAAAATCTTTTGAGAAGCTTTCTCATATGGATTCGCCAACATGTACGTTTTTCTACGTAAAAACTGATAAAACTCTGGAATTTCAGGATAAGCATCTTGGTCTTTTACTGATATTGGCTTACCAATCCTTACTTTTATAACTCTATTTTTTTGAGATAGTAATTCCGATGGAAGCTTTGCTGTTCTTAAGGTATCACTAATTTTAGATAGCGTATAAAACAACTGACTGTTTTTAGCATGAAAATAAATAGGAATTACCGGTACCTTCGCTTTTTTTATCAAACGAACAGCTCCTTGCTCCCATTCTTTATCTACCATTAATTTTCCATCACGATATGTAGATACTTCCCCTGCAGGAAAAAGCCCTAAAGGTTTTCCTTCTTTTAAATGCAGTAAAGCATTTTTAATTCCAGCAACACTCGATTTTGCATCCTTATGATTTTCAAAAGGATTTACTGGCATTACATAAGGCTTTAACGGCTCTATTCTGTGTAGCAAAAAGTTGGCGATTATCTTATAATCATCTCTATGCTCTAATAAAAGCTTTAATAACAAGATACCATCTATTCCTCCTAACGGATGATTAGAAATGGTTATAAACGGTCCTTCTTTTGGAATACGTTTTAAATCTTCTTCAGGAATTTCAAACTCTATCTGAAACTCATCAAGCAAACCATTTAAAAAAGGTAAATCTTTTTTATGCTTGTGCTTGTTATAAACTTCATTAGCTTTTGAAATTCGTAGAACTTTCATCAGCAACCATCCTGAAAACGTTCCGAAAACCCCGAACTTATCAGCCCCTATTGCTTTTGCAACTTCTTTAGGTGTTACTAATCCCATACACAGTTATCAATTGACATAACTGCAAATATAAATCATTTTTTGCTAGCTTTAAACGTTTTCTTGAATCACTAATTGCGCCGTTTCTGTATTAATCTGTCGAATGATAGATTTTCCTCGCTTTCTAATAGTTTCTATCGCTTCATCATCGAAATGACGGATGGTAAACAACGTTGTATCTTCGTAAGCTTTAATCTTATACGCTCCTTTTAAATCATTATAAAAATCTTTAAAATGGTTGTACTTGTCTTCAATACAAACAGAAAAACTAATAGCAGAATTTTGAATTAAGTTTACTTTTAATTTGTATTCGTGTAATTTTTTAAAAACATCACTGATATTATCTTCTACCATAAATGAAAAATCTTTTGCAGAGATTGCTACTAAAATTTGATTTTTCTTTACGATAAAACAAGGAACTTCTGGTGTTATTTTTTTCCCTCTTCCAACACACGTTCCAGATTTTGTAACATCTTCAAAAGAACGCACATACAGCGGAATGTTTTTTTGTTCTAAAGGCTGAATTGTTTTTGGGTGAATTACCGATGCTCCGTAAAACGCCATTTCAATAGCTTCTGTATACGAGATTTCTTTTAACAAAGCTGTTTCCGAAAACACTCTAGGATCAGCATTCAACACCCCTTCTACATCTTTCCAAATAGTAACACTATCAGCATCCAAACAATAGGCAAAAATACCTGCGGTATAATCGGAACCTTCTCTACCCAGCGTTGTTGTTTGTTCTCCAAAACCTCCTAAGAATCCTTGGGTTATATTCAATTGAGAAGTATCAACTTTATCTTGAATTTGTTGTTGAGTTTTCTCCCAATCAATCTTAGCATCACGGTAATTACCATCAGTCTTAATTAATTCTCTTACATCTAACCATTGATTGTTAACTCCTATTTCAGACAAATATGCACTTACAATAGTTGTTGATAATAATTCACCAAAACCAACCATTTGGTCATATACAAAATTGTAATCTTTAGAAGTATTTCGCACCATAAATCCACTCAGCTCGCCAAATAAATGATTTACCTTGTGGTATATCTCGTGATTTGGAGTGAATAAATCATTCATCATTTGTTGATGGAAGTTCTCAATAAAACTTAAAGCTTCTTCAAAATCTTCCTTCTTATAAAAATAACCATCGACCAAACGTTCAAAAGCATTGGTCATTTTTCCCATGGCAGAAATTACTACTAACGTATTTTCTATTCCTTCATGTCGCAATACTTTTGCAACATTTTTCACTCCACTCGCATCTTTTACTGATGCTCCTCCAAACTTAAATATTCTCATTACAAAATTGTTGTAAGTTTTGTTCATTCATATGGCATACTCTCCACTCTTCATACACTGTTGCTCCAGTACCTCTATAAAAATCTACAGCACCTGTATTCCAATCTAAGACTTCCCAAGCTACTCTTTTGCATCCATTTTCATAGGCATACTTTAGTACAGAAGTGTACAGTGCTTTTCCTGCTCCAATACCTCTTTTAGATTGTGTTACCATTAAATCTTCTAGGTGAATTGCCTTTCCTTTCCATGTAGAATAACGCTCATAAAACAAAGCCATTCCTATAATTTTATCATCCTCTTCTGCCACAAAGGTTTTAAACTTTGGCGCATCTGAAAAACCATCTTTTACGATATCTTCAACTGTAACTTCAACCGCATCTGGTTCTTTTTCAAAAACAGCTAGCTCCACTATTAAATCTAAAATAGCTTGTGCGTCTTTCTGTTCTCCTACTCTAATAATAAAACTCATTTCTTAATTTTTGGGTAAAGATACTTTTCTTAAAATATTCTATTAAAACAAATAAAAAATTAAAACACATCATATTTTTTTGTTGAATTTTCCATTCTAACTGTTTTTACAAGAATTTTTAAATTCTAAGATATAAAAAAAGCAACCTTTAAAGGTTGCTTTTTATTTTATCATTAATTAGCTTTTATTTTGATGCTTGATCCCCCTCACAGTTGGTTAATTCTTCACAAAACTTTAGTAAACTTTCTTCTGTGTTTTTATACGACTTTTCTCCTGCTTTCTTTGCAACAGCAGGACAGTCTTTAGCTATTTTGACTAAGTTTTTATCAAACCCAAATACAAAGCTCATTCCTGAAGTAGACACTCCTTTTTCACTACCAGCGGGAAGAATTACTAATTCTGTATCATTAAATTTATATAATCCTATTTTGTCTGATTCGAAAAGCACTTTACATAATTTACCTGAACTTGAAATTTTAACAGCTCCTGATTTAGCAGCCGATTCCTTAAAATTGATGTTTTTATATCGAGTTCCATCAATAAATAAAACTTCTTTACAGTCACTAGCATTTTTAGTTAATACACCCACTAACTCTCCTTTACCATCTAACTGAACTGTTTTAATTGTATGACCTATTTTTGAGATGTCATTATTGTTAATATTAAGAAGAAGTGTATCGTTTTTAGCAGAAACTAAATAGGCTTTTTGTAACTCTAAACTTATTTCATTTTCTTTTGATTGTTCTTCTACAACAACCTCTTCTTCCTCTACCACATCATTTCTAAGGTCTTCTGTAAGTACTTTCATATGACGAGAGCTCATTTGATTACGCTTTAACGTTTCAATAAGATCCTCTGCTGTTCTTATAAAACCTTTACCATCAGACTTATCGTAATCGTTATCTATTATTTTCTGAGCATACTCTTTTACCTTTTCAGGCATGTCTAAATAGTAATAAATCTTAGCTATATTATAATAACTGGCATATCTTACCTTTCTTAGTTTACGTTTGTTTCCTTCAAATCTTGGAACAACATCATTAAAATAAGCAATTATAGGCTCTAGTTCTTTTGCCATTTCATCAGTTGGCTCATCATACTTCATTTTAGCAAAGATTTCTTTTACCTTTTGATATGCTTCATGATGTTTTGCATATTCAGGATGCTTTTTTGAACCTAAAATCCATAAGAACTCATTTTGATTGGTATAAGGAACATAACCATATTTACTATTAAGATAATACCTTACACTATTTTTAATCAGAGATTTATGCTTAGATGCATGATTGTTTTTTATATCATATTTATTTAAAGCATAATGTCTTTCAGCTTTATAATAGCTGGAAAACTCATCGCTTGTATAATCTGAACTTTCTTGAAAGGCTTTTTCATTACTTTCTTTTGTTAAAGCATTAATAACTGTAATTCCTGCACTTGATGTAAAACTTGCTTTAGCTTTATAAGTATACCAAGTAGATGTTACATTTCCATCTTTATCTTTCTTTTCGTGCTTAATTTTATCAATCTTTACATTTCTTACAGTTGTTCCACTAAAATTATAGTTAACATCTAGTATACCTGGATAATTTACTCTTGAAAATCCTTCAATTGAAACACCTCTAAGGTTAATAGAATATGTTCTTTTATCATTTTCTAAAATCGGGGTGCTCGGAAGTTTTACATAAGAAACATTAAAATATTCTCTATCTAAATCGGCACTTTGAGAAAAAGAATTAGCGTATGATAAGAACGCTACAAGGAGTAGTAATTTTTTCATATAAATTTTTAAGATTTTTTTAACAGTTGCGAATATATAAAAACATTTTTTACTTAATAAAAAAAACTATTATTTAAAAAATAAATATTCAAAATCGTTGTAGTTACTCTAAAAAGTTGGCATCTTTGTACACACAACACAAACATTTAACATGAATAATAGACATATGACTCTTGGTGAGTTCATCATCAGTAAACAAAAGGATTTCAAGTATTCTTCTGGTGAATTATCTCGTTTAATAAACTCTATTCGCCTTGCTGCCAAAGTGGTGAATCACGAAATTAGAAAAGCAGGATTGGTAGACATTACTGGAGCTGCTGGAGATATTAATGTACAAGGTGAGGCGCAGCAAAAACTAGATGTTTTAGCTAATGATTTATTCAAACAAACACTAATTAACCGTGAAATTGTTTGTGGTATTGCCAGTGAAGAGGAAGACGACTTTGTAATTGTTGAAGGAAACAATAAAGCCAACGAAAATAAATATGTTTTATTAATGGATCCATTAGACGGATCATCTAACATTGATGTAAACGTATCTGTTGGAACTATTTTTTCTATTTACAGAAGAATTTCTCCTGTAGGAACTCCAGTTACTAAAGAAGACTTCTTACAAAAAGGTAGCGAGCAAGTAGCTGCTGGTTATGTAGCTTACGGAACTTCAACTATGTTAGTTTTTACAACTGGTAATGGTGTTAACGGATTCACTTTAAATCCAGCTATCGGAACTTTTTACTTATCACACCCAAACATGCAATTCCCTGAGATTGGTAGAATTTACTCAGTAAGTGAAGGATATTTCACCCATTTCCAAGAAGGAATGAAACGTTTCTTAATTCACTGTAAAGAATTAAACGAGGCTGATAACCGTCCGTATACTGCACGCTATATTGGATCGTTAGTGTCAGACTTCCATAGAAATATGATTAAAGGTGGTGTATATATTTACCCTGCTACAGCCATCACTCCTAAAGGAAAATTACGTTTATTATACGAATGTAATCCTATGGCTTTTATTTGTGAACAAGCTGGTGGTAAAGCTTCTGACGGATTTACACGTATCATGGACATTAAACCAACCGAGCTACATCAACGTGTTCCTTTTTACTGCGGAAGTATACAAATGGTAGAAAAAGCAGAAGAATTTATGAGTGAATTTTCTGCTGATGATAAACCAAACTATTAATCGTGGTAAAATGGCTTGTAATATTAATCTGTTTAATATTAGCAATAGGTTCTTTTTTTAAAGATAAAAACCTAGGCTATTAACATACATGACACGTATTTTGTTATGAGTTATTGGCATTTAGCTATTATTATTTCAAAAATAATAGGAGTTATTACCTTACTACTATTCATCAAGTCAAAAATTAAATAATAGTTATTATTTATACTTAAATAAATTATCCATAAGGCAAACAGTTGTTTGCCTTATTTTTTTGGGTTAAATTTACATTCAGAAAAACGAAAAATTTAACCTATTTAAAAACAAATAATTATGGCTTTCGAATTACCAGAATTAGGATATGCTTACGACGCTTTAGAACCAAATATAGATGCTAGAACTATGGAAATTCACCATACGAAGCACCACCAAGGATATACAAACAACTTAAATAATGCTATTGCAGGTACTGATTTAGAAGGAAAATCTATCGAAGATATTTTAACTAATTTAGACATGAGTAATGCTGCTGTTCGTAATAACGGTGGTGGTTTTTACAACCACTCTTTATTCTGGACAGTAATGAACCCAGAAGATAGAGGGTATTTAACAGGTGAGTTAAGAGATGCTATTGAAGCTGAGTTCGGATCGAAAGAAGCTTTTATTGATGCTTTCTCTAAAGCAGCTGCTACACAGTTTGGTTCAGGATGGGCTTGGTTATGTGTACACAAAGGAGGTAAAGTAGAAATTTGCTCTACTCCTAATCAAGACAACCCTTTAATGCCTGGTGTTACTTGTGGCGGAACTCCTATTTTAGGATTAGACGTTTGGGAACACGCTTACTACTTAAACTACCAAAACCGTCGTCCTGACTATATTGAGGCTTTCTTTAATGTAGTTAACTGGAACGAAGTAGAAAGAAGATACGCAGAAGCTAAATAATTTTACCTTTTGTACAATAAAAAAACCGGAGTACGTGTACTTCGGTTTTTTTTGTTTTTATTTTTAATAGCCTTTCTACTTTGAAAGCGCTTCTTCTAAATCAGCCAATAAATCGTCTATATCTTCTACCCCAACACTCAAGCGAATTAAAGAATCGGTAATTCCTATTTTTAAACGATCCGCTTCAGGAATAGATGCATGCGTCATCGTTACTGGATGACTTACCAAGCTTTCTACTCCTCCTAGTGATTCTGCTAACGTAAATATTTTAGTATTTTCTAAAAAAGTTAAAGCTGCTTGTTTACTTTCATCTTTCAATCTAAAAGAAACCATACCTCCAAAATCATCCATTTGCTTTTTGGCTATTTCATGATTTGGATGATTTTCTAATCCCGGATAAAACACCTCTCCTACTTTTGGATGTTCTGATAAATATTTAGCTACTGCTTTTCCATTTTCACAATGACGTTGCATGCGTAAATGCAAGGTTTTTACTCCACGAAGTGCTAAAAACGAATCCATAGGTCCTGCAATAGCTCCTGCAGCAAACTGAATAAAGTGTAATTGTTCTGCCAACTCAGCATTTTTAGTCATTAAAGCTCCCATCACTAAATCGGAATGCCCTCCTAAATACTTAGTTGCTGAATGCATTACGATATCTACACCCAAATCTAACGGACGCTGTAAATACGGTGTTGCAAAAGTGTTATCTACCGCTACTACAATAGCCGGTTTTTTATTTTTCACTGCTTTGGTTATTTCCTCTATATCCGCAATTTTCATTAACGGATTCGTAGGTGTTTCTATCCAAATTAGTTTTGTTTTTTCTGAAATTGCATTAACTACATTGGCAACTTCATTCATGTCAACATACTGAAATTGCAATCCATATTTTTCAAACATGTTTGTAAACATTCTATATGTCCCCCCATAAATATCATCGCCTGCAATAACCTCATCACCTGGATTTAATGTACGAAGCACACAATCAATAGCCGATAAACCAGAAGAAAAAGCAAATCCGTGTGTTCCATTTTCAAGAGAAGCAAATGCATTTTCTAAGGCGGTACGTGTAGGGTTTGCTGAACGTGAATACGCATAGCCTTTGTTCACTCCCGGACTCGACTGTGCATAAGTTGACGTTTGAAAAATTGGAGGCATTACTGCTCCTGTAGCTTCTTCGTGCTCTTGCCCTCCGTGTATGGCTTTGGTATTAAACTTCATTTACTTGTATTTGCTGTTTTTCTTCAGAGTTAATTCGGTATACAAATAGCCATTATACCAATTTTGTTAAAGTCATGATAATACCTAAATGCATTCCTTCATGTAAATTATTAAATGCAATAGCACTTTCAATAGAATCGATTACAAAACCTGTACTAGTTTCATATTTTTCGTATTCTGTAAAAATTCCTGCTTCAAAATCTTCTTGTAAGGTGTCTGGTAAACCAAGTAATAACTCTTTTACTTCCTCAAATTCTTCTTCGGTAAATTCTTTCGTTGGAAAAGTTCCTTTTCTATACTCTTCAATTAATTCATCTGGAGCTAAACAATTTAATCCTGATAATTTGTAATGTAATAACTGCTGTGTTACAACTAAATGAGCAACATTCCATGCAATATTGTTATTAAACCCTTCTGGAATTGTATGTAATTGCTCTGATGTTAATCCTTCTATTCTTTTTATAACTAATTCTCTTGATCTTTTTAAAACTTCAAATTGTTTGTTCATTTTTCTACTTATTTTAGCTATTTCAAAGATACCTATTTAACCATGAAAACCTGTATTGAGTATTTATTATTTAATGGTTAAAACTAATGTCTTAAAAACATAATACAATGAAGAAAGTTTATTTTTTACAAACTTGTGATACTTGCCGAAGAATTTTAAAAGAAGTGAATCTTGATGGATTTGAAAAGCAAGAAATAAAAACCCAACCAATTACTGTTGCTCAGTTAGAAGAAATGCGTGCTATGACAGATAGTTATGAGAGTTTATTTAACAAAAGAGCAAAATTGTACAAAGAAATGGATTTGAAAAATCAAAATGTTACTGAAGCTGATTATCGTCAGTATATTTTAGATGAATACACGTTTTTAAAACGTCCTGTTTTTATTGTTGATAACCAAATTTTTATTGGGAACAGTAAGAAAATAGTAGAAAGCTTAAAAGCTATACTTGACTAAATAAAAACTCCGACAAAAATTGTCGGAGTTTTCTATATAATCAAGGTTAGATTTACTAAATTTCCCTTCAACTTCGCTCAGAGAACTTAGAAGTATTTTAATTTGAAGCAATACTTTTATTTTTTGTAGATGCTTCTACCATAGCTGATAATTCATCCATTGTAAGGTTGGTTTTAATTCCTAATAAAACTAACTCATCTGTATTATCATGAACATTAACAATAATTTCTTTAATACGATCTTTGCTTTCTCTAAAATATACTGTAACTCTCTCTTTTCCATCTTTCACTCTAACCAAAGTTTTTAATTTATTTTTTCTAGCAAACTTTTGAAAGTCTTTTTGAACAGAAACCATGTTGTTATTAAACACCATGATTTTATAGTTTTTAGATTTCTTTAAAAACACTCCAAATTCATCAGTGTCTTCATCAGAGATGAACATGTTAGCAAAAAAACTAGGAATATTTAAAGATACTTCAGCTTTATCTTTATTAGATTGATAGAATTCTTTAAAGTTTTGTTCTTGTGCAAAAGCAGTACTTAATATAAAAAGGCAAAAAAAGATAGTTACAATTCGTTTCATAATAATAGTGTTTTAAATGAAGACGACACTAATAAGAATTTGTTACAAACAAAAAAGCCTTAACTTATTCAGTTAAGACTTTTTAGTTGGCCCACAAGGACTCGAACCTTGAATATCGGTACCAAAAACCGGTGTGTTACCATTACACCATGGGCCAATGTTTACAATGCAAATATAAAAACAAAGTTTTATATTTAGAAATCATTAAACACTTTTTATAAAAAAATCCTCACGAAGTTCGTAAGGATTTTGTTGGCCTACAAGGACTCGAACCTTGAATATCGGTACCAAAAACCGGTGTGTTACCATTACACCATAGGCCAATTGCTTATTGCGGGTGCAAATATAAAACAAAGTTTTATTTCAACAAATTTTTTATACTTTTTTTTGTTTACTTCTTTTTAAACCTCTTAAACTTCATTTAACAGAACTTTATACTGGAGGTTATTTTAGAGAAACCGTTAAAATTATATTTTTGTTTTCAACGAAAAAATCATTAGTAATTAATACATTCGTACTTTATATCTAGATAAAAAACTATGACTGAGCCTAACTATAAAAAGTGGAACATCATTTTAGGATGGGTTTCATTTGCAATAGCGTTAATTACCTACACCCTAACCTTAGAACCTACAGTAAGTTCATGGGATTGTGGTGAATATATAGCAACCGCAGTAAATTTAGAGGTAGGACACCCTCCTGGAGCTCCTTTATTTCAAATGTTAGGTGCTTTTTTTGCTATGTTTACTAGCGATCCTAGTCAACTAGCTAAAATGGTAAACTTTATGTCTGCTTTAGCCAGTGCCTTCACTATTTTATTTATGTTCTGGACCATTACTAGTTTAGCTAGAAAAATGGCAATAAAAAATGGGAAATTTAGTAAAAATGAAGCTATTGCTGTATTAGGTAGTGGTTTAGTAGGAGCTTTAGCTTACACATTCTCAGATAGTTTTTGGTTTAGTGCTGTAGAAGGTGAAGTGTATGCCATGTCTTCTTTCTTAATGGCTCTACTATTTTGGTTAGGATTACGCTGGGAAAGTGAGTTAAATACTCCTAGAGGAAATAAATGGTTAGTTTTAATAAGTTTTGTGGTAGGGTTATCTTTTGGTGTACACATCTTATCATTGCTTGTTATTCCTTCAATCGTTTTAGTATATTTCTTTAAAACCTATAAGAACATTACTGTAAAAACAACAGCTATTGCAACGTTAGTGGCAATTTTAGTATTAGCTTTTGTGTTTAAGTTTTTATTCCCTTTTACTTTAAAGTTCTTTAGTGCGTCTGAATTATTTTTTATTAATCAGATAGGCTTACCATATAACACAGGAACCATTATTGCCGGATTAGTATTGATAGGATTATTCTTTTACGGATTAAAATACACACGTAAAAAGAATATGGTTACTGCAAACACCTTAGTGCTTTCTGTATTATTTATCATGATTGGATTCTCGTCTTGGTTAATGTTACCTATTCGTGCTAATGCTGACACGATTATCAACGAAAACAATCCATCAAGTGCGCGTGAATTGTTAGCATACTACAACCGTGAGCAATACGGTGATGCTAATGTTTTTTATGACAATTACTACTCTGTTGTTTTTGACAGAGAACTAGATGCGGAAAACCCATATAAAGATGACAAACCTAAATATGAAAAAATAGATGGAAAGTATGTTATTGTAAACAGATACAAAAACGTACTTCCTAACTATTCTAGTAAACACAAAGGATTCATTCCTCGTATGGTTAATCCTGCTTCGGAACAACAATACAAAAGCATTGCTGGAATTCCTGCTCGAAGTAAAAGGCGCCCAACCTTTTTAGAAAACATAAAGTTTATGGTCGATTATCAATTTGGCTATATGTATGGGCGTTATTTTATGTGGAATTTTGTAGGGCGTCAAAACGATATTCAAGGACATTTGGATGTTGAAAACGGAAACTGGTTAAGCGGTATTAATTTTATTGATGAAGCCCGCTTAGGTTCACAACAAAACCTTCCTGATGATGTAAAAAACAACAAAGGACGTAACACCTACTTCTTTTTACCTTTTATTTTAGGTCTTATTGGTTTGTTGTATCAACTTAATAGAGATAAAAAGAGCTTTTATGTATTAACCTTATTTTTCTTATTTACAGGATTAGCCATTATATTTTACACTAACCCAAAACCATTTGAACCACGTGAACGTGATTATGCGGTAGTTGGTTCGTTTTATGTTTTTGCTATTTGGATTGGTTTTGGAGTACTTGCCCTTTATGATTACTTTAAAAAGTATACTAACAAACGTGTAGTTGCTATTGCAACTTCTGTAGTTTCATTAGTAGCTGTTCCTGCACTAATGGGCTTCCAAAACTGGGACGATCACGATAGATCAGACCGTTATTTAGCACAATTAAATGCACAAACTTATTTAGAAAGTTGTGATCCAAATGCTATTATTTTCACCATTGGTGATAACGATACATTCCCTCTATGGTATATGCAACAAGTTGAAGGTGTACGTAGAGATATCAAAGTTGTAAACACAAGTCTTTTTCAAACAGATTGGTATATAGATCAAATGAAAAAGAAAACGTATACAGCCGATCCTATTCCATCACAATTAACGCACGATCAGTATAAGTACGGAACATTAGATATGGCGTACTATTATGAGATACCTCAATTAAAAGATTCTGTTCTTTCTATTAGTGACTTTATGCGTTGGATAGCTAGTGATAACGACGCTACCTATTTAGATGCAGGAGATGGTGCTAAAGAAAAATTCTATCCAACCAATAAAATCCGTATTCCTGTTAATAAAGAAAATGCATTAAAAACAGGGCTAGTAGCAGCAAAAGACGCTGATAAAATGGTAGATTATATTGACATTACTGTTGATGATAGAGGCTTATCAAAAGCACGTTTATTAATGCTAGACATCTTAAACAATTTCGATTGGAAACGCCCTCTTTATTTCACAGGTGGTGCCAATGCTGATGAAGAATACATTTGGTTGAAAGATTACTTACAATTAGACGGAATGTCGTACAAACTAGTTCCTATTAAAACTTCTAATGAAGGACAATCTATTTTTGAAATGGGACGTATCGACCCAGAAAAAATGTATGCTAATGTTAAAAAATGGGATTGGAAAACTATTAATAATGGAGAAATTTATTTAGACGAGCAAAGTAAACGTAACGCTATTTCATTACGTAATAACTTAATTCGTTTATCGGAAGAATTTTTACAAAAAGGTGATTCTGTAAATGCAAAAGACGTGTTAGATTTATCCTTACACAAAATGCCTATTAGAGATTTTGATCACTATAATTTCTCTTTAGGATATCCAGAATTGTACTACCGTATTGGTGACATTGATAAAGCACGTGAAACTGCTGAAACATTGATTGACATTTTTCAACAAAAACTACAATACTATATTACTTTTAAACCTAAAGATCTTTATCTTGTAGAAGATAACATACAAACGAATTTATACATGTATCAAAACATTATTCAGCAAATTGTACGTTATGACAAAGACGAAGAATACGGTAAAAAAGCATTCCAAGACTATATGGTTCACGAAAGATTCTTTAGAGCTCCTACCGAAGAAGAGTTAGAACTAGAACAATTAGACTCTATAAAACCTTAATTAATGAGGTTCTATTTTATAAAAACGCCACGTATACTTAAACATTTATTTGCTAAGTATACGTGGTCTTTTTTTTCTGGTAGAAAAGAAATCTTTCTAACTTTTGATGATGGTCCTATTCCAGAAGTAACGGAGTTTGTACTTGATCAACTTCAACAATTTAATGCGAAAGCCACTTTTTTTTGTATAGGTGACAACATACTAAAACACCCAGCTGTTTTTTCAAGAATAGTTAACGAAGGACATTCGGTAGGTAATCATACTTTTAATCACTTAAACGGCTGGAAAAATAGTGATACGGCTTATATTGAAAACACTAGTAAATGCGAAAGCTTATTACCACGTCAAAAAACAAAATTATTTCGTCCTCCATATGGAAAAATAAAAAGAAAACAAGCCAAACAACTTCTTGCCAGCGGTTATAAAATTATTATGTGGGATGTATTGTCAGCAGATTTTGATCCGACTATCACTAAAAAAGAATGTTTAAAAAACGTACTTAATAATACAAAAAATGGAAGTATTATCGTTTTTCACGACAGTATAAAAGCTAGTGAAAAGCTGTACTATGCACTACCAAAAGTACTTCGAGAATTTTCGGAAAGAGGTTACGAATTTAAGGTGATTAATTAAACGTATTGCTGCACCAAACCTATTAATGTGTTTGCATCTTGCTCACCTGTTTGACGCCACTTCATTTCCCCATTTTTGTAAATCATAAATGTAGGATTTCCCTTTACACGCAAAGCTTCAGCAAGAATTTCATTCTTTTTAATATCAATTTTGATAACTTTAGCTTTATCACCCAAAGCAGCAGCAACATCACGAAGTGTGTCTAAACTAGGCTCAAACTCACTCCAATCTGCATAAAAATCAATTAACACAGGCTTGTTAATACTTATAATTTCACCAAACTTTGTCATCTTTTGCATAAGTTTAATCACTAAAGAGCCTAAAATTACTAATTTTTTGTTAGGTAAATATTATTTTATTCTTAAAAAATACTGAAAATCAGGCTTTTTTTAACTCTATTACAGTAATTTCTGGCCAAATACCTACTCTTCCAGGAAAAGCATGGTATCCGAACCCTCTGTTTACGTTAATATACCTACCAAACTCTTCATATAATCCAGCCCATTGCTTATACACATATTTTGAGGGGCTCCATTTAAACCAACCTGGGATTTCAATTCCAAATTGTAACCCGTGTGTATGTCCGCTCAGCGTAAGTTGATAATTGTATTCATCTATCTTAACCATATGCTCCCAATGACTAGGGTCATGGGAAAGTAAAATCTTAAAATCTTCTTGCTTTACCCCTTCAGAAGCTTTTGCTAAATCTCCTTTTTTACTAAAACGACCTTTCCCCCAGTTTTCTACACCTATCAACGCGATTTTTTGCCCGTCTTTTTCAATATAACGGTTTTCATTTAATAATAAATCAAACCCTATTTTTGGATGAATATCTTTAATTGCATCAAAGTTTGCTTTTTTATCTCTTGGGCTTTTCCAATCTGAATAATCACCATAATCATGATTACCTAAAACAGAAAACTTACCTTCAGGAGCCTTTAATTGAGAAAAAACAGAAACCCAATCATCCATTTCATGAGCAAAATTATTCACAATATCTCCTGTAAACAAAATCATGTCTGATTGTTGCTCATTGATTAAATCTACTCCATATTGAATTTTCTCATGGTTATCAAAACTTCCAGAATGAATATCGGTGATATGAGATATGGTAAAACCATCAAAAGCTTCGGGTAAATCTTTAAAGCTTAATTGATACTTTAATACTTTGTAATTGTATTTCCCTTTAACCATACCATATAGCATACTTGCAAAAGGTAATGCAGCCAACCCTAAGGCAACCTTTGACACAAAAGCTCTTCTTCCTGCCAAATCTTTGGTTTCTTCCTTAGAAAAAAAAGAAATCCCTTTTTGAACTAATCTCACAACATCTTCACCAAACATCAGTAATAATACCACTAATTTTGGCACCAAAACTAGTAAAAGCAACCCCACAGCCCATTGAAACTTAATTGTTTGTCCAGAGCCTCTATCTGATGTAAGAATTACATAGAAAAAGTTCGCATATACCAACAAGCTTACAAACAACCAACTATACTGTACAATTTTACTTTTAGTAAGTGTTTTTATTGCCTGAAACGCATAAGTTTCGAGCAGAATAATAATTGCTGTTACTATAATAAGTGTTATTACCCAACGAGACATTTACTTCATTTTTAAGGATAAACAAAGATACAGCGAATCTTAAAATTGGTTTTTAACATCTTGTTAAAGTTTTGTAGCTTTACCTTCAAAATTCTTACAAAGAAACAATATCGCCTTTTTACCGTAAGCAAATAGGTATCAACAAATTAATTCAACAGACTCAATATACAACATGGCAGATCAAAAACGACTTTTTCTACTCGATGCATATGCACTAATTTTTAGAGGTTATTACGCTTTCATCAAAAATCCGAGAATCAACTCTAAAGGTTTAGATACTTCTGCTATTATGGGGTTTACAAACTCTTTAATGGACGTAATTAAACGAGAAAAACCAGATTATTTAGCAGTGTGTTTTGATAAAGGCGGTAGTGTTGATCGTGTAGAGGCTTTTGGAGATTATAAAGCCAACCGACAAGAAACTCCTGAAGCTATTCGTTTAGCGGTTCCATATATTGAAAAAATATTGGAAGCAATGAATATTCCTGCTATTATAAAAGAAGGATATGAAGCAGATGATATCATTGGTACACTTGCCAAAAAAGCTGAAAAAGAAGGTTTGCAAACCTATATGGTAACTCCTGATAAAGATTTTGCTCAATTGGTGTCTGATAACATTTTTATGTACCGTCCGCCTCGTATGGGAAATGGATACGAAAAATGGGGTATTGAAGAGGTAAAAGCCAAGTTTGAAGTTGAAGATCCATTACAGGTGATTGACTTTTTAGGTATGATGGGAGATTCTGTTGATAACATCCCTGGGTTGCCTGGTGTGGGTGAAAAAACAGCTAAAAAGTTTATTGCTGCTTATGGTTCTATGGAAGGGTTGCTTGCTAACACTCATGAGTTAAAAGGCAAAATGAAAGAAAAGATTGAAGCCAATGCTGAACTTGGTATGCTTTCGAAACAATTAGCTACTATCATGTTAGATGTTCCTGTAGAATTGGAATTAGATAAACTGATTTTTGAGCAACCTAATATTGAAGCTACCAAAGAAATTTTCACCGATTTAGAATTCCGTCGTCTAACAGAAAACTTCTTAAAAACGTTTGCTTCCGCAGAAGAAAATCAAGCAGACAACCCTTCAGTTGAAAAACCAAAAGCTGCTAAAGCTAGTACTTCAGGTCAATTCGATTTGTTTGCTACTCCGGGTAGTGGAAACACTTCAGAAGAAACCAATATTAACGGATTTAAAACCATTGAAAATACCAATCATTTTTACCAATTAGTAAACTCACCTCTTTCAAGAAAGCTTTTATTAGAAAAGTTATTACAACAAAACTCTGTTTGTTTTGACACCGAAACAACAGGTTTAAAAGCCTTAGAAGTGGAATTGATAGGTATTGCTTTTTCTTGGGAAATTGGTAAAGGGTACTATGTTGTTTTTCCAGAAAATCAAGAAGAAACTAAAACTATTTTAGAAGAATTTCGTCCATTTTTTGAAGCAGAGAATATTGAAAAAATAGGTCATAATTTAAAATACGACATCAAAGTACTGTCAAATTATAACATGCCTGTAAAAGGTAACTTATTCGACACCATGATAGCACATTACCTTATCAATCCAGATATGCGTCATAACATGGATGTACTTTCAGAGACGTATTTAAACTACCAACCTGTTTCTATTACAGAGTTAATTGGTAAAAAAGGTAAAAATCAACTTTCTATGCGTGAAGTTGAATTGCCAAAACAAACTGAATATGCTGTTGAGGATGCTGATGTAACTTATCAGTTAAAAGAACATTTTTCTAAGGAATTAGAAAGCGGAAACGTTACCAAACTGTTCAACGAAGTTGAAACTCCTTTGGTATCTGTATTATCAGCTATGGAAATTGAAGGAATTAACTTAGATACTGACTTTTTAAAGTCCCTATCGGTAGAGTTAACCAAAGATATTCAACAATTAGAGCAAAATATTTACCAGCAAGCAGGTGAAGAATTTAACATTGCTTCTCCAAAGCAATTAGGCCCTATCTTGTTTGATAAATTAAAATTAGTTGATAAACCTAAAAAAACAAAAACAGGACAATATTCTACTGCGGAAGATGTGCTTTCTTACTTAGCTAAAGACCATCAGATAGTGTCAGATATTTTAGAATATCGTCAATATAAAAAATTACAAAGCACCTATGTTGATGCGCTTCCTAACGAAATCAATCCTAAAACAGGAAGAGTACATACCGTGTATGCACAGGCAGTGGCTGCAACTGGACGTTTAAGTTCAAACAATCCTAACTTACAGAATATTCCTATCCGCACAAAACGCGGACAAGAGGTGCGTAAGGCTTTCATTCCAAGAGATGAAAATTACGTGTTATTAGCAGCAGATTATAGCCAGATAGAATTACGAATCATTGCGGCTTTAAGTGAAGAAGAAACCATGATTAAAGCCTTTCAGCACGGTGAAGATATTCATGCTTCAACTGCTGCAAAAGTGTTTAATGTTCCTATTGAAGAAGTAACTCGTGAACAACGTAGTAATGCTAAAACAGTAAACTTCGGAATTATTTATGGAGTTTCTGCCTTTGGATTGAGCAATCAAACCGACTTAACTCGCTCGGAAGCTAAAGAATTGATTGACACATACTATGCAACCTACCCTAAATTGAGAAGTTACATTGCCGAACAAGTAGATTTTGCTCGTGAACACGGATATGTAGAAACTATTTTAGGACGTCGTCGTTATTTAAAAGATATCAATTCTCGTAATGCTATTGTTCGTGGTGCTGCGGAAAGAAATGCCGTAAATGCGCCTATTCAAGGTTCAGCTGCAGATATTATTAAACTTGCCATGATTAACATTTACAAGCGATTTGAGCAAGAAAACTTCAAATCAAAAATGTTATTACAAGTACATGATGAATTGGTTTTTGATGCACATAAAGACGAGTTAGACGTTATAAAACCCATTATTAAACAAGAAATGGAAAACGCTTTTAAAATGAGTGTTCCGTTAGATGTTGAAATTGATACAGGGGCAAATTGGTTAGAGGCGCACTAACACCAACCTCAAAATAACACAAGTATTTTTTCGAAAAGTGCTTGTGTTATTTAATTACAAAAACTTCATTTTGTACTACCCAGTTAGCCCTTAACTTAAGTTCTGTTCCGTAATAAATAATTTGCTCTGGTTGTTTACGTTCTAAGAAATTACCCGTATCCCACACACGGTTATTATTTTTATCAATAATAGCTCTTATAGCATATTCTTTGGGTTCTAACAGGGTAAACTCTATTTTTTTTGATTCTGAAAGATACACTGTTTCTTTCACCTCATCTTTTACCAATAATTGAATAATTACTGGGTATGGTGTTTCCTTTTTAACATCTAATACTATACCTCCATAATCATCCACTGCACGAGTTGTAAACTTGTAATTTAACGTATCGTTGGTAGTTTCGTAAATATCTATAATTCCTTGCGGTAATCCTTTAAAAATGTAACCAAATTTAGGTTTCTTCTCAAACAAGATGGCTAGTTTGTTAATCGATTGCTTTTTTAATTCAAACGCTACCTCAACAGTATCTTTATCTATTAAGGAAAACTTGGATTTATCAATAGAAACAATCGGGTTGTTCGTCTGAATAAACATTGTGTCTTTTAAATGTAAAACACTACCTACATTTGATGACACTGATAAAGAGTCAATCTGTTTTTTTCTTAAAAAGACAGTAACTGTATCTTTAAAGTTTAGGTTATTTACAATAAAGTTTAGCGAATCTCTTTCAATCGGGGTATACCAATAGTTTAGTGTATCCTTATCTTTTTCAAACTGAGAAAATGATTTAAAATCTTGTGGAACTTCAGAAAGTAGTTCAATATTCATATCACTCTGCTTTCCTTCAAATCCAAATTGAATTTTTCCTTTAGTTACTTCTTTCCCTCTTTTAAATTCATACGGTTGAATTTCTTTAAAAAAACGAATTGGCTTGTTTATAATACTATCAGCAGGTAATGTAATCGTATCTGTTACAAAACCTATTTTATCATTTTTACTACTAAAAATATAGTCGTTTGCTTGCTCTTTTAAAGCAAGCATTAAATATTTCCCTTCACGTAAATTACTAAACTCAAAGTTTGTAGAATCTAACGTACTGGTTACATAGTTTGGTTTTTGTTTGTAAATAATTGAGTCGTTGTAAACACTGTCTAACTTATACAATAACACACTTACTTCCTTTACTTCTTTATTATCAAAAGCATCAGTAACAGATCCCTTTATTCTTAACGAATCAATATAGCTCCCTGTAGAAAACACATACTTAAAACTCTCTAATTTGTTGTTTTCATTGTTATCTTGAACTGCGTTTCCGAAGTTAAACGTATACGTTGTATTAGGCTGTAGAGTATCTAATATTTTTATATTGATATACTTACTCGGAGTTCCTTGCGGAGTAATTAGTGGTGGATTTTTCATTGGAGGAGATACCACCAATTGTTTTTGTAAATCTTTTAAAACAATATACTCATCGAAGTAAATACGAATATTATCTTCTTTAAAATGAATGGTTTCGTATGGCGGATTTGCAGTAACCATAATGGGTGCTGTTTCATCTTTTGGTCCTCCTTCGGGTCTTCCTTTACGTGCACAACTACTAATGATAAAAGCAAAAAGTGTTATTAAAATAAGATGTTTATTTTTCACAAACTGATGGTTTTAAATCCAATTTCAAAAGTAGTAAATTAAGATGGAAAGTTATTATGCTTTTTGAGTATACGCCATGGTAGCAACACTAATGGTTATGTTTTTCGTTTTTAATAATTCGTTTGCACAAGCTTCTATCGTTGCTCCAGTAGTAATCACATCATCAATCAATAAAACATGCTTATTTTCAAAAATTGTTGTGTTTGCTAATTTGAATTTTGTTTTGCTGTCAGAAAAACGTTCAAACCGCTGCTTTAATGTTTGTGTTTTAGTTGTTGAGTATCTAATAAGCACGTTTGATTTATATTCAATACCAAGAATTTTGCTTAATGTTTCTCCAAACAACGTTACTTGATTATAACCTCTCTTCCTCTGTTTTTTAGGATGTAGTGGAACAGGGATAATATAATCTATGCCCTTAAAAACATTGGCTTCTACTAAATTATCTCCAAACCACTCACCTATGAACCCTCCTATTTGTGGTTGATTTTTATATTTTAATTGATGAATTAGTTTTTGTGTAATTCCATCTTTTTGATAATATAAAAACGAACGTACATCTTCTATAGGAACTCTACCATAAAAAGTTGACATTAATGTAACATTTATATGCTCATTATCGTCTATAATTGGTAGATCATTTTTACAAAATGTACAAAGAAATTTTTCATTTTGAAGTAATGCTATTTCACAATTTATACATAAATTGGGATAGAATACATAAAATATGTCTTTTAAAAATTGCATCTTTACAAGCCTTTTTTAACAGAAAGATACAAAAAGTAACAGAAAACGATATTTTGAGCACTAAATTTAATTTTTTTAAAGAAGCAGTAAAAAACTACAAAACATCAGGTACGTTTATTCCTAGCTCAAGATATTTGGCTAATAAAATGCTAAAAGAGATTGATTTTACTACTGCGAAAGTAATTGTAGAACTAGGTCCTGGTAATGGAGCTATAACTCATCATATTTTAAACAAAATAAACCCCAATACTATATTAATTTGTTTTGAAATTAATGATGCTTTTTATCAAGAGTTACAAAAGATAAAACACCCTCAACTAATAGTTCTAAAAGCTTCTGCTGAAAAAATTAAAACTGAACTTGAAAAGTTAGGCTACACTAAAGCAGATTATATTATTTCTAGTTTGCCCTTAACTATTATTCCGAAAGAAATTTCTCATGCTATTTTAGTTAAGAATTATAATTTTCTTGCCACCAACGGAGCTTTTATTCAATACCAATACAGTTTAACTTATTACAAGAAATTAAAAGATGTTTTTGGTAACGATATTGACTTAAGTTTTGAACCTTTAAACTTTCCACCTGCATTTATTTACAAATGTGTTAAAAAATAAATAGTATATTAGCACAAAACACAATTATGCATCATCCCCACTAAAAATGATGATCCCTTCAAAAATAAAAAACAATGGCTTTGCTGCCTTTTTGATTCTATTAGTGGTTGTTATAGGAGTTCTTTCCTATCAAAACGCTAGAGATTATTCTGAATTAAAAGCCGTTTTCGAATTAGATAAAGAAGAATTAGAGCAAGAACTTACTACTATTATAGAAGACTACAAGCAAGCTAGTTATAAGAAAAATGAATATTCTTTAAGGTTAAAAGACGAATTAGAAAAAGTTGTTCAACTAAGAGATTCTGTTAAAAACTTAAAAGAAGCAGATTACAGATTTATACGATACTATAGAAAAAGAACAAAAATTCTTATAGAAGAAAACCATAAGCTTTTTGAAAAAATAAACTACCTCAGTAGCATAAACGATGAGTTGCTTTCAAAAAATGATAGTGTTAATCAAGCATTACTTTTTAAAGAACACCAAAACACAAAACTATTTAGTATAAATAATCAGCTAAACAAAGAACGTCAAGTTTTAAAAGAAAAAGTCGCCATTGCTGAAGTTATAGAAATATCTACAATTAAAGCTGAAGCTCTTAAAAAGCGGAAAAATGGAAAATATACTTCTACAACAAGATCAGAAAAAGTAAATGCTTTTAAAATAGAGTTCGATTTGTTAGAAAATAAAGTAGCATCACCAGGACCTAAAGAAGTGCATATTCAAATTACTGATAATAACAATAATGTTGTTGCTCCTATAAAAGAACCATGTTCACACAACAATAAAAAGATACAATGTAGTGATGTTTTTATAACCGATTATAACAATAGCCAAATATCAATAGTATCATTTGTAAATATAAATAACAAAATTAATGCTGGTGTATACCACATTAATACCTTTGTAAATAATATTAATGTAGGCAACAATTCATTAGCTTTAAAATAAAAAATAAACCCCAAAATAGATAGAAAATACATAATATAAATTCAATTCCCCTAAAATCATGACTCATCAAAAAATGAAGAATACGCTAATTATTATATTAGCTATCCTAACTCTTTTCCTAATTTTTTATGCTCAACAAAAATCAAGCGAAAACAAAACACTTAACAACATTTTCTTAGAAGAAAAAGCCGATTTACAGCAAGATCTTGACGAAATGATTAAAGATTACACAGATGTTGTTGTAGGTAAAAAACGTTTGGCTGATAGATTAGAAATAGAGCTAACAAAAATGAAAAGTTTAAGAGACTCTATTAAAGATTTAAAATCTGACAATTTCAATTTAATCCGAAAATACCGAAGAAGAATTGCAACCCTAGAGCGCGAAAACAAAAAGTTATTTATTCAAATAGATTCTTTAAACAGTGCTAACGAAGCCTTAACTCAAGAAAATGTTATTGCTAATGAAATTTTACAACAAAAAGATAGTGTAAATGAAAATTTAGCAGAAAAAAATAAAGAACTAGAAGCTAAAGTAGCTATTGGAGGTATTATTAAAACAAGTCCTGTTAAAGCAGTTGCAATGAAAGAACGTAGTAGCGGAAAACTTACCTCAACCTCTAGATCTAATAGAACTGATGCCTTTCGTATAAATTTTGATTTATTAGAAAACCCTATCACTTCTGCTGGAGAAAAAAGAGTATACATTCAAATTACTGATGAAAACAAAAATGTAATTGCTCCGAAAGGAAAATTTAGTTTAAAAACTGGTGTTAAAATTCAATACACCGATTCACTCGAAGTAAATTACGATAACAATCGCTTAAGCTTAGTTTCTTTAGTATTGGTTAATCGTGACGATATTAAAAAAGGTACTTACGTTATAAGTGCATTTGTAGACGGAGTATACTCTGGAAACACTAAAATCAAGCTTAAATAAAACAATAATTACTTACAATATTTCAACAAAAGTGAAGAGTTAACTAAATTCTTCACTTTTTTCTTTTTCAATACCCTAAGTTCAAATCCTTATTCTATTTTTGCAATATGGCAAAACAAGAAGATCAATTTAAAAAAGTTTTATCGCACGCTAAAGAATATGGTTATGTATTCCAATCATCTGAAATTTATGACGGATTAAGTGCGGTATATGATTATGCTCAAAACGGAGTAGAGTTAAAGAAAAATATTCGAAACTATTGGTGGAAAGCAATGGTGCAAATGCATGAAAATATTGTAGGTATTGATGCTTCAATATTAATGCATCCAACTACTTGGAAAGCTTCTGGTCACGTCGATGCTTTTAACGATCCATTAATTGACAATAAAGACTCAAAAAAACGATATAGAGCTGATGTTTTAGTAGAAGATTACTGTGCTAAAATTGAAGCTAAAATTGATAAAGAAGTAGCCAAGGCTGCAAAACGTTTTGGTGATGCTTTCAATAAAGAAGAGTTTATATCAACAAACGGAAGAGTTTTAGGTTATCAAGAAAAAATTGACACTATTCTTAGCCGATTAGCTAAATCATTAGAAAATGAAGATTTAGCTGATGTAAAAGCCTTAATTGAAGAGTTAGAAATTGCTGATCCGTTAACTGGTTCTAAAAACTGGACAGAAGTAAAGCAATTCAACTTAATGTTTGGTACTCAATTAGGAGCTTCTGCAGATAGCGCTATGCAAGTATATTTACGTCCTGAAACGGCTCAAGGAATTTTTGTAAATTTCTTAAACGTACAAAAAACTGGACGTATGAAAATTCCTTTCGGAATTGCACAAACAGGTAAAGCCTTCCGTAACGAAATTGTTGCACGTCAGTTTATATTTAGAATGCGTGAATTTGAGCAAATGGAAATGCAGTTTTTTGTAAAACCAGGAACTCAAAAAGAATGGTACGAAAAATGGAAAGAAACACGTTTAAAATGGCATTTGTCATTAGGAATGGGTGCTGACAACTATCGCTTTCATGACCATGAAAAATTAGCGCATTATGCCGATGCTGCTGCTGATATTGAGTTTAAATTTCCATTCGGATTTAAAGAATTAGAAGGAATTCACTCGCGTACAGACTTTGATTTAAAAGCACATGAAGAATTTTCTGGTAAAAAACTTCAGTATTTCGATCACGAAGACAACTCTAGTTATGTGCCTTATGTAGTAGAAACTTCTATCGGTTTAGACAGAATGTTCTTAGCTGTTTTCTCTAACTCTTTACAAGAAGAAGAATTAGAAAACGGTACTACTAGAACAGTATTAAAATTACCTGCTGTTTTAGCACCGACTAAAGCGGCTATTTTACCATTAGTTAAAAAAGACGGATTACCAGAAATAGCTCGTAAAATTGTAGATGATTTAAAATGGGATTTCAATGTTTCTTATGATGACAAAGACGCTGTAGGTAGAAGATATCGTCGTCAAGATGCTGCAGGAACTCCTTTCTGTATTACTGTTGATCATGACACTTTAGAAGACAATACTGTTACTATTCGTCATAGAGATACAATGGAGCAAAAACGTGTTAAAATAGAAGAATTAAGCAACATTATTAATCAAGAGGTAAATGTACGTTCTTGGTTACAAAAAATGGAAGCATAGTCTTTTAAAACTATAAAACAAACAAAAATCCTAAGCCTAACCGTTTAGGATTTTTATTTTTGCATTAGAAAACTATTTCAAACGAAAAGAACAGATGAAAACATTACTTAAAATATTATTTGTAATCTTTTTACTATGGATAATTGTTGGAGCCTACCTTTTAAACACTGAACACCCCAAAGGTCAAGTTGTAATGGGCTTAGGCGTTTTATACATGTCTTTTGTATTAATGCCTATATTTATATACCATAGATACAAAGATGGTAAGTATAAAAAATACATCATTAATTCTGATAAGAACAAAAAAAAAGCTGAGGATTAATCCTCAGCTTTTTCATTTATACAATTTCTTTTTATTGTAACATAGGTGAGTAGTTTGTTGGGTAATCTACTGCTTTTGCTAAACCATCTTTAGCATCTTCAAAATTAGAACCATATGTTTTATCAATAGCTAATAACATTTGGTTAGCCATTAAAGCATATCCTCTAGCTGTTAAGTGAATTCCATCTAAACTAACTAATCCTCCAGTAACTAAACTGGCATTCATATTATAGTTATCAAACTCTAAGCTAGCAGTTGACGCTTTTTCTAAAAGAGCTTTCAAATCAACAAAAGCCAATCCTTTTGCTTCCGCCATTGCTTTTATTGTTGTATTGTACCCGTCTGTAGCTGTTTTAATTTCTGCTTGTTCTTCTGGAGTTAATACCCACTTATCTCCAAGAGGCAGAGAAATACCTTCTACAGAAAACATTCCAGCTAACTGTTGTGGTAAACCTTGAGACATTAAAAAACCAACTGAATCAGTATTAACCTCACCTATTATAGCGCTACTTGGTAACACTAATAAATCTGCTTCTGTTGCTTGTCTTGCTTGCCCATAATAAGCCCCTAATAAACCTGCCACTTTTTGTAATGTAGTTGCATCTGTAGGCAAACCGAAACTTGCCACAAAAGGAGGGAAAGTAGAACTTGCTAATAACGTCCCGACAATTTGAGCCGTTTTATCTTCTAATGACTCATCTTTAATCACAACAGCACTCGCAGCGTCTGTAGCAAAAACTATTGATCTTTCTGGAACACCTATAGCTTCAAAAACTCCATTAATAGCTCCAAAAACGTTATTTAATACTGGTATCTGGGCTGCAAAGTCTTCATTTGAAGGATCTAATGGTGCGTAAGGCACAGTTGTAAAATGTGGTAATGTTGTAATATAAGGTAAATTTGCTACTACTCCTTTAGCATCTGAAGTTGGTGCTAAAGTATTAATAATAGCGCCAAATACTTGCTCGAAAACTGGTTGCGGAGTGATTTCTCCAGCAGCACCTCCTGCAACAGCATAATCTAACACATCATTCCCTCCCATTTCAGATAAAGTGAAAAAAGTTGGTTGTTTAGATGCTATTTCAGCTAATAAAGTAGATTGAGTAGGACTCATTCTAACAAAATAAGGATTCGCTGTAGCTGGCTCTGCCTGTAACCCTGCTGGATTACCATAACCTGGAGCTAAAAAGTGAAAACTTTTTACTCCTGGAATTCCATAGTTACTAAAGCTTGCTGCATTTGTTGCTGGATAACCCGCTATAGTTGTTGGTGTTTTATCAAGCCCTGTTGGTAATCCTGTTGATGTATCAAAATAATATCTTGGATCTAAAACAACATCGCCTGTTACGGGATGAATCATTCCTCCAATATTATCTTCCATTAAAGGTTGGTTAAAATCTCCACCTCCTACCATAGCAAATTTGCTTGCTAAAATATTTGGAAAAGAATGTTGTTGCCCAATCTTGAACAAAGCTCCGTCTGAATACCCAGCTGTAAAAGAACCTCCCACTGCGATATAATTAGAAAAATCTACACTTCCCGCACTTAGAGCTATATTATTTTCTACTTCTGCTTCTGCTTTAATTTCTGGTAAGGTATTATCTACATCACAGGCAGCAAAACCTAAAAATAACGCAGATAAAAAAGTATATTTTATTGTGTTTTTCATTGTTTCTTTTTTTAGTTGTTGATAGTCCATGAAATGTAGTATTGAGAACCAACAGCTCCTACTCCTGGAGCACTTAAGTATTCTTGTCCTGTTAAATTAGAACCTCCTACTTTGAATATTGATTTAATTGATGGAATAGAGTAGTTAACTTGAGCATCAAGAACTGTTCTGTCTTCAATTGTTCCTTCTAAAAAAGATGACTCCCAATAAAATTCATCTTGCCAACGTAAGTTAACATTGAATCCGAAGTTTTCAAATAAATTTGTGTGTCCAAATTGTAATTTAATTTTATGCTCTGGCGTGTTAAACCCTGCTTCAAAATCTGGATCTGAAGCTTGGTCAAAATCAAGCTTAGACCATGTATAGTTTAATCCTAGGTCAAATCCTTTAACTTTTGTACTTAAACCTAAACCTAAACCGTAAGAACTAATATCTGCAGTAGAGTTTGTTCTAAAACCTACACCTGCATAATCTCCATTTTGTAAAGCCAATAAAGCTAATTCTCCTTTAGTTACATCTGGAATACCACTTGGCTCTGTACTTCCTACTTTTCCGTAAAAAGGAACTGCTATGTTTTTAACAGAAATAAAATCATTATAATCGTTATAATAAGCACTTAAATCAATACCTAATTTATTTTCTCCTGTTGAGATTGCTCCACGATACCCTACTTCGAAAGAAGTTACTTTTTCAGGCTTTACTAAATCAAAATTTGACTTTTGATATGTTCCTTCATCAATTGATTTTGCAGAAAAAGCATTAGTATATGCATCTCTACCTGTATATGTTGCTGTAGGCGAACCTAAAATTGCTGCTCCTGTTGGACTTAAATCTATTGGTGCAGAGGTAAATCTATCTAAGTTATCTTCGGCTGTACCTATTAAAGTTCCTCCTCCTGTATCTAAACCAATATATTGGTCTTGTGTTGTTGGATTACGGAAACCTGTTTGGAAAGATGCTCTGAAGTTATGGTTTTTCATTTCACCTGCAGCATACGCTAACGATAAACGAGGTGAAACATTTCCATCAAAATTCATTGCTTTATCATAACGTGCAGATGCAGTTAACTTTAAACGATCATCCATCATTTTCTTTTGAATTTGTGTATACACACCAAACTCATCATAATCAATTGGTCCGTTATCATCAGTATAAATTGTTCCATACGAATTTAAACTATACTGCCTGTATGAACCACCTACTTGTACTTCTGCCCAATCGATATAATCACGTAAGTTTAAGTTACCATCTGCATGGTACAATTGCGTGTTATCTTTAAATTTAGAACCTGTTCTTAAATCTGGATCATTGGTAACTTTATCGAAAGCTGCTTTAAACTCTGGTGTTCCTGGAATATAACGCCCTGTATCTGCTGCTTCTCTTGCTGCTTGATGCATTTGTTTTTCAGATAATCCTTGTGGGTTACCTGCTAACATAATACCTGCATACGTTTGGATATAATCTCCAAACCAATCTTTATCAGATTTCCATTGTCTGTTCAAGTTGATTGCTGTAAAACGAGTATCGTAAGAATCTCCTGCATCTTCACCTGTGTAATATCCTCTTATAAAGAAGTTTTTACCTCTAACCTCTAACTTATGTTGCTCCATAAAGAAGTTAGCAATGTTATATCTGTTTTGTCCTTGATAAATAGTATTTCCTCTACCGAATTTAGAATTCCAAATAATTTCTACACGGTCATTTCCTAAAGGACGGAAATGTAATGCTCCTCCAAACTTCATGCTTTTTGCTTCATTACTCATCAAGTCTACTTCGTTATAACCTGTTCTCGTAACTCTCACGTCTGGAATAATCCCTAAACCTGAAGCTGTTCTTATGTTTGTTCCTACTTCATCTCCGTAAACGTTTACACCGTCATAATCAATAGCAGAGTCTGCATCTCCCTCTCTTCTAAAACCTGCTTTGTATGTACCACCAACTCCTGATGTATTTCTATAATCTGTTGCGTGCCACTCTTCTCCTTTTAAGTAAGAAATGGTTGCTTTTGCCGCGAAATAGTCATTAAATGTATGAGCCATACGCATACTAACATCGTAAAACTTATTATCTCCTGCTGCCTCTTGACTGGTTAAACCACTTTTAACTACAGCACTAATTCCTTGCTCGTTGAAAGGATTTTTACTACGCATTAACATAATACCGTTAAATGCATTGGCACCATATAATGCAGAAGCTGCTCCTGGTAAAATCTCTACACTCTTCACATCTAATTCAGACAATCCTAATAAATTTCCTAATGAAAAGTTTAATGCAGGAGAAGAGTTATCCATACCATCTACTAACTGAACAAAACGCTCATTTGCAAATGCAGCAAAACCACGAGTGTTAACAGATTTAAATGTTAAACTACTTGTATTAATATCAACTCCTTTTAAGTTTTCTAAACCGTCATAAAAAGATGGAGCTGAAGTATTTTTAATTTCTCTAATATCAAAACGCTCAATTGTTACAGGTGATTCCATAACACGTTCTGGAGTTCTAGAAGCTGATACTACCACCTCATCTAATGAAGTAGCATTTTCGGTTAAACTAACCTCAACAACTTGATTGTTTTTAGTTATTTCAACTGTTTGTGTTTGATACCCTAAAGAAGATATTTCAATAGTAAACGGCGGGTTATCTGTTACTGTCATTGTAAACTTACCGTCAAAATCAGTAGAAGTCCCTACTGCTTTTCTTGAAACCTTAATGTTTGCTCCTGGAATAGGTTCACCTAAAGATACATCTTTAACTGTACCTGTAATGGTAGTTTGAGCAACCATTATTGCCGTGCCAAATAGCACAAATGCAACAAGTAATAGTTTTTTCATCATAATGTAAAATAATTTGTTAACTGCTTTGCAAAATACAATTTTTTTTCATTTACGAAATATACCGCGTTCTTTTTTACTATTTTATTAAATTATTAGATATTTTTTTTACTAAATCTGAATTTTAGATTTTATTCTTGAAATATTATTTATCCTCTTATACAAATTGTATTTTTGCCTAAATTTATTCGTAACCTTGGAAATTACACATTCTATTTTTGACTTCACCCCTACTCAAAAAACAATAGTTACCATTGGTACTTTCGATGGCGTGCACATTGGGCATCAAAAGATTATTGAAAAACTAGTGCATGAAGCAAAGTCTAGTGGAAAAAAATCAGTATTACTTACCTTTTTTCCACATCCTAGAATGGTGTTACAAAAAGACGTTTCTATCAAATTGATTAATACGATTGAGGAACGTGCACAACATCTTGAAAAATTGGGGTTAGACTATTTAATTATTCACCCTTTTAGTAAAGAGTTTTCAAGACTTACTGCTTTAGATTTTGTTCGAGATGTTCTAGTGAATCAACTTAACATTTCTAAATTAATTATCGGTTACGATCATCACTTCGGAAAAAACAGAGAAGGAAACATTGAACAACTAACCGAATATTCGCATTTATACGATTTTATAGTGGAAGAAATTCCTGCTCAAGATATTGACGAAGTTTCGGTAAGCTCAACTAAAATTAGAAAAGCGCTTTCTGAAGGGCATTTAAAAACCGCCAACAACTTTTTAGGATATAATTTTTCTCTTACAGGAAAAGTAGTGAACGGAAAACAGTTAGGTGGAAAAATAGGATTTCCAACAGCTAATATTGATGTTCCTGAAGATTATAAATTGATTCCTAAAACAGGCGTTTATGTTGTAAAATCTACCATAGAAAATAATTCTGTTTACGGAATGATGAATATTGGGAATCGTCCTACTGTTGATGGCGAGTATCAAACCATTGAAGTTCACTTTTTCGATTTCAATCAAAACTTATATGACAAAGAGTTAACTATTGAATTGTTATACTTCTTAAGAGACGAACAAAAGTTCGATTCTGTTCCTGATTTAATATCACAACTCAAAAAAGACAAAGAAACTTCTTTAAACTACCTTAAAACAATTAGCCTCTAGCATTGCTTAAGTCTGTCGCATCTTTTATCTTTGCCTTTCTAAAAAATAAAAAAATGTTACAGGTTCAGTTTATTAGAGAAAACAAACAAACTGTTTTAGACGGATTAGCAAAACGTAATTTTGCTGATGCCGAAACAATTATTGAAGAAGTATTAACTGCTGATGAAACGCGTAGAGCTACACAAGTTTCTTTAGATAATGTTTTAGCTGAATCGAACAAAATATCCAAAGAGATTGGAGGTCTTTTTAAGTCTGGTAAAGTTGAAGAAGCAAATCAACTTAAAGCAAAAACAGGTGAATTAAAAGAGCAATCTAAACAATTAACAGAAGAATTAAACTCTGCTGCTGATAAGTTAAACGAATTGTTATACCAAATTCCTAATGTTCCGCATGCTTCAGTAAAAGCTGGGAAAAATGAAGAGGACAATGAAGAAGTGTTTAAAGAAGGAATTATTCCTGATTTAGGAGAAAACGCATTACCTCATTGGGAATTAGCTAAGAAATACGACATCATCGATTTTGATTTGGGTGCAAAAATTACAGGTGCTGGTTTTCCTGTATATAAAGGGAAAGGGGCTCGTTTACAACGTGCTTTAATAAACTATTTCTTAGATAAAAATACGGCTGCAGGTTACAATGAAGTACAAGTTCCTCATTTAGTAAATGAAGCTTCAGGTTTTGGTACGGGTCAGTTACCTGATAAAGAAGGACAAATGTACCACGTAACTGGTGATAACTTATACTTAATTCCAACAGCAGAAGTTCCAGTAACAAATATGTTTAGAGATGAAATCGTACAAGAAAGTGATTTACCAATTACAGTAACTGGTTACACTCCTTGTTTTCGTCGTGAAGCTGGAAGTTATGGAGCACATGTTCGCGGATTAAATCGTTTACACCAATTTGATAAAGTAGAAATTGTTCGTGTTGAGCATCCTGACAATTCATACAATGCTTTAAACGGAATGGTAGAACACATTAAAGAAATTTTACGTGAATTAAAATTACCATATCGTATTTTACGTTTATGTGGGGGTGATACAGGATTTACTTCTGCTTTAACGTTCGATTTCGAATTATATTCAACCGCTCAAGAGCGTTGGTTAGAAATTAGTTCTGCTTCAAACTTTGAAACTTTTCAAGCAAATCGCTTAAAGTTACGTTTTAAAAATAAAGAAGGAAAAAGTCAATTAGTACACACTTTAAATGGAAGTTCTTTAGCTTTACCTCGTGTACTTGCTGGTATTTTAGAGAACTATCAAACTGAAAACGGAATTAAAATTCCTGAAGTGTTAGTTCCTTACTGTGGTTTTGATATGATTGATTAATCAATCTTCAATATAAAAATGAAAAAATCCCAAGCCTCAATTACGATGCTTGGGATTTTTAATTAATCAATCCCCATTGAAAAAAAATATGTTTAGTTGGCAACTACCGCTACCATTAATCTCTTGTATTTATTCATTTCTAGCAGTGCTTCAAAATATTGAGTTATTTGACCTCTTCTCATAAACTCATTTGCATTCTGCTTTGCTATTTCGTATTGTGTAGTAAAGTTTTTCATAATTTACATTGTTTAGTTGTTTTACTAATAAGACAAAGTTCGTGCCAAAATGTTACAATCCTTTTCAAAAAAGCACCTCTTTTAATAGTATTTTAACAATTATGTTCAGTATTTTTGATAAATGAAAAGAGCTGTTATTCTATTTAATTTACTGATATTTAGTTTGTTTTGTCACGCACAGCAAAACGAATTTATCATTGCTGAAAATTATTTTAGAAATAATGAATATGAAAAAGCAATTCAGTTATATAAAGAGTTGTATAACCAAAGTCCTTATAATACTACCTATTTAGAAAGATTAATTACTTGCTACCAAGAAACTGAACAATTTACAGTAGCGGAAGAACTTCTTTTTCAAAAGTTAAAAGAAAAACCAAATTTAGCATACCTACATGTTGTTCTTGGTCATAATTTTGAACGTCAAGAAAAAATAGATACTGCAAACAAACACTATCAACTAGCAATACAGTCCATTAATAACAAGGCTAATTACGGGGCTTTAATTGCTGGTATGTTTAAAAATTATAGCAAACTAGATTTGGCTATTGAAACCTTTCAAAAGATAATGGATATAAATCCGAAAGCTAATTATGGTTTTCAGATGGCTCAAATTTATGGTGAGAAAGGTGATTTTAAACAAATGTTTGAATCATACATCGATTTGGTTGATAAAAACGAAGGCTACCTCAACAATGTTAAACGTTATGCTGGCAAATACTTAACTGATGATAGCGAGGATCAAAATAATATTCTGTTCAAAAAAGCTTTATTAAAAAGATCTATAAGCCACCCAAAAGACATATGGAACGACCTCCTTTCTTGGTTATTTATTAGACAAAAACAATACAGCAAAGCGCTTATTCAAAGCAAAGCATTATTTGCTAGAGATCCTGATAATTTAAATAGAATTAATGAAGTTGGTAAATTAGCTTTGGAAAATAAAGACTACGAAACTGCGAAAGAATGTTTTGATCTTATCATAGAAAACACCAATTATCCAAGAGATAAATTTACTGCAATAAACAACAATCTGAGAATAGCTATAGATACAAATCAACCAGATATAGAACAACGTTTTGATGCTATCTTTAAAGAATACGGTATAAATTCAAAAACATTATTCACTCAAATAGCTTATGCCGATTATTTAACCTTTACCAAAAACACCCCTGAGGAAGCTGAAATTATTTTGCACAAATCTTTAGATTTTTCTAACTCAAGGTTTATAAAAGCTTCTATAAAATTAAAGTTAGGAGATGTTTTAGTGTACATGGGTAAATTCAATAAAGCTCTCATTTATTATTCGCAAGTACAAACATCATTTAAAAATCATAATATTGGGCAAGAAGCTCGTTTTAAGGTAGCCCAAGCATCTTACTTTAAAAACGACTTTAAATGGGCTAAAGCACAACTAAAAGTTTTAAAAGGGTCAGCATCTCAACTTATTGCCAACGATGCAGCAAACCTGTTTTTAACTATTTCAGACAACGAACCTAAAGACAGTATATCTTCTGGATTGAAAGAATATGCTAAAGCCGATTTGTTAGCTTTTCAGAATAAAAACGACGAAGCTATTGTTGTTTTAAGTGAAATTATTACAACTTATAGAGGACAAGCTATTGAAGACGAAGCCTTATTTAAACAAGCTCAGTTATTTATTAAAAAGAAGCTATTTGATGAAGCTATTTTAAATTATGCTAAAATCATAGCCTTAGATAAAAAAGGAATTTATGTTGATGATGTATATTACTACATGGCAGAATTATACAACAACGAATTAAATAACCCTGAAAAGGCTAAAGAATACTATCAAAAGATTATTTTTGACCACCCTTCGAGCATCTATTTAGTAGAAGCTCGTAAAAAGTTCAGAAAACTAAGAGGAGACGATGTTAATTAAAGCAACAATTTCACTATTTATCAACCAAGTAAAGCTTGTTTAATAGATTAATTCATCACTTACTAAATTATAAAAAGATGTACATATACAACGTAACCGTAAATATAGACGAAAGTATCCACGCCGAATGGTTAATTTGGATTGAAAACCATATCCCAGAAGTGTTAGCAACGGGGCATTTTATCAGTGCAAAAATGACGCAAGTACTAGTTGAAGAAGAAATGGGAGGAATTACATACTCTATTCAATATACCGCAAGAACTCGTGAAGATTTGGACAACTATTATAAATATAGTGCAGACAAATTACGCAACGATGGATTAAAAAAGTTTGCAGATAAAATGCTAGCATTCCGCACAGAACTGAAAGTGGTGAATGAGTTTTATCCTACAGTAAATAGCAACTAAGATGCAAGAAAAAATCTATCAAAAGAAAAAACTACTTATCATAGTAGGAATACTCATAGCAACTTTAGGTGGAGTTATGGGATATTACACTTATGACAATAACCCTTGGGAAACCATTAGTGGAGTAATTAGTGGGATAGGTTTTGGACTAACACTTATAGCGTTAACAATAAAACCACCAACCAAATAGATATAATAAAAAATGACCGTAAGAGCTAAAAAACATTTAGGACAGCATTTTTTGAACGATGAAAACATTGCAAAAAAAATAGCTGATACTTTAACCGAAAACGGATACGAAAATGTATTAGAAATCGGTCCTGGAATGGGGGTTTTAACAAAGTATTTATTAGAAAAAAAGCCTAAAGTTACCGTAATGGAACTTGATTCGGAATCTGTAGTTTATTTACAAGACACCTTTCCTGTTGAACATATTAAACTAGACACCTCAAAAGAAAAATTTAATATCATTGAAGGTGATTTCTTAAAAAAGGACTTTACAGAAATATTTAACAAACAACAAGTAGCTATTATAGGAAACTTTCCTTACAATATTTCATCACAAATTGTTTTTAAAGCTATTGAAAACAGAGAGTATGTTCCTGAGTTTTCAGGAATGTTTCAAAAAGAAGTTGCTCAACGAATTGCTGAAAAAGAAGGGAGTAAAACTTACGGAATATTATCAGTATTAACACAAGCTTTTTACGATGCTGAGTATTTATTTACAGTTCCTCCTTCTGTGTTCAATCCACCGCCAAAGGTAGATTCTGGAGTTATTAGACTTATCAGAAAAGAAAACTATACGCTTCCTGTAGATGAGAAATTGTTTTTTAGAGTGGTAAAAACTGCCTTTAATCAACGAAGAAAAATGCTTCGTTCTAGTTTAAAATCTTTCAATCTTTCGGATACCTTAAAAGAAGAACCTATATTTGCGATGCGTCCCGAGCAATTATCGGTACAAAAATTCATAGAATTGACACAAAAAATAGCACAAGACAACAGTTAAACGCTTGTTTTTTAGTTAGTTTTAGAATATTCAACTCTCGATTATCGGCTAAAATCGTAAACGATGGCATTAGACATTACGAAAGACTTACTAGAACACGTAGAAGATCTCATACAAAATCAGAAAGATAAATCGCTTTCTCAATTTTTCTCAGACTTCCACCATGCAGATATTGCAGAAGTATTAGATGAATTGTCTTTTGATGATGCTGTATATATCATTCGATTACTAGACAGTGAAACCACTTCAGAAGTATTAATGGATGTTGATGAGGAGGTTCGTGAAAACATTCTTGAACAACTTTCTGCTAAAGAAATTGCCGAAGAAATTGATGAATTAGATACCGATGATGCTGCCGATGTCATCGCTGAACTTCCTGAAGAGCGTAAACAAGAGGTAATTCAACAAATTGAAGACCGTGAACACGCCAAAGAAATTGTTGAATTATTACGTTACGATGAAGATACTGCTGGTGGATTAATGGCTAAAGAGCTTGTAAAGGTTAATGAAAACTGGAATGTACTTACCTGTGTTAAAAAAATGCGTTTGCAAGCAGAAGAAGTAACCAGAGTACACTCTATTTACGTAGTAGACGATGAAGGGAAGCTGAAAGGGCGTTTGTCTTTAAAAGACCTTTTAATGGCGTCTACCCGTGCTAAAATATCAGATGTTTATATTCCTAAAGTAGATTTTGTTCATGTTCATGATAAAGCAGAAGAAGTTGCTAATATTATGAGTAAATATGACCTTGAAGCAATTCCTGTTGTTGATGAATTAGGTGTTTTAGTAGGAAGAATTACTATTGATGATATTGTTGATGTAATTAAAGAAGAGGCTGAAAAAGATTACCAATTAGCCGCAGGTATTACCCAAGACGTAGATTCTGAAGATAGTATTTTTGCCCTAACCAAGGCACGTTTACCTTGGTTATTCTTAGGAATGGTTGGAGGGCTAAGTGCTGCTAGTATTATGGGAGTTTTTCAAGATGCTATGGAAAAAAGTCCTATTCTCTTTTTATTTACACCGCTAATTGCGGCGATGGCTGGTAATGTAGGTGTACAATCATCAGCAATTATTGTACAAGGTTTAGCTAACGATGGAATTAAAGGTTCTATTTGGAATCGTTTATTAAAAGAAATTTCATTAGCAATGCTTAATGGTGCAATTCTAGCTGTTTTACTATTTTCTTTTGTATGGATAACTAAAGGAGATTTTCAGGTAGCTTTAGCTATTGCTTCTTCTCTATTTTCAGTTATTATTGTCGCTGGTTTGGTTGGCACCTCTATTCCGTTAATTTTAGATAAATATGGAATAGATCCTGCTATTGCAACAGGACCTTTTATTACAACCAGTAATGATATTTTTGGAATTCTAATTTACTTTTCAATAGCCAAAATGATTATTGGTTTTTAATCGCATGGCGATAGTCAAAACCTAATTAACAGAATCTTGCCTCAAAAATATTTAAAGCTGCTCCCTTGAATACCTCACAGGCTTGCCAGTAGTTTAATCTATAGATTCTACTTTTTCAATCAAATTATCTATTTTTTCATCTGGAATAAAGCCTTTCAACATCAGGAAAGCTCCGAAAACAATAAGTAATACTCCCATTCCGCGTTTTATACGATAAATAACCAAAGGGGTTAACCTGCTTTTTAATTGTTTTGCTAAAAGTATCTTTCCTAAATCGGTAATGGCATATCCTGCTATTACAGTGCCAAAATACCAAACCAAGTATTTAGGGTTCATATCATAAGTAGGACCAATAACCACAATTAACCCTAACCAAAATGCCAACACTCCAATATTAATAAAGTTTAAAAAGAACCCTTTTAGCAACAGTTTTAGATAATTATTGCTTTCTGGTAAAACAACATCAGGAGCTTCTACTTCCTTCTTATTATTTTTATCTAAATAAGTAATTAATCCGTAAACAATTAGCACCAATCCGCCGATAAGAAACAAGCGCGGATCGTCTTTTATTTTTTCTAACAAACTTCTACTTCCAAAGTAGGCAATTAGCATAAAAGAAATATCTCCTAAAATTACACCTATATCAAAGGCAATAGCTGCTCGAGCACCTTTTAAAATACTTGTTTTTATTAGCATAAAAAACACTGGCCCTATCATAAAAGCCATAAAAACACCTACTAAAAAAGCATTTTTAAAATCGTAGAAATCCATAATTATAAAGTTACGACTTACTAAACATCGTCAAAATCTACCACAATCTTCTGAGTTGTCGGATGTGCTTGACAAGTAAGAATTAATCCTTCTTCTAATTCTTCGTCTGTTAAAATTGAGTTTTTCGCCATTACCGCTTCTCCTTCGGTAACTTTAGCAATACAACTGCTACAAACTCCTCCTTGACAAGAATAAGGAGCGTCTAATTTATGATGCAAAGAGGCTGCTAAAACCGTATCTGTTTTCTCCATCATAAAAGTATGCTCTTCATCATCTAATAGTACAGTGATTTCAGATTTTCCATCAGGAATATTTAATGCCGCTTCCTCATCTGAAACACTTGCAGTAAACAATTCAAAATTGATATTTCTTTCATCAAACCCATCTTCTTGAAGTGTAGTAGAAACTGTTTGAATCATTTCTTCTGGCCCACATAAGTACACCGAATCAAAAGAAATATCTTTATGAACATTCTTTACAAAGTAATTTACAAGTCCTTTGTCAATTCTACCAAACTTAGTATTAGTTTTAACCTCTTGGCTAAATACATAGTGCAAATTTAATTGAGAAGGATGCTTTTCAGCCAACTCATTTAATTCATCATAAAAAATAGTACTCTCAGCTTTCTTGTTTCCAAAAACCAAGGTAATTGTTGAAGTTGGTTCATTTTCTAACACAGCTTTTACCATTGATAAAACTGGTGTTATACCACTTCCTGCTGCAAATGCTAAATAGTTTTTTTGCGCTTGCGGTTCAATAATAAACTTTCCTTCGGGTTCAGAAATTTCTAAAAAAGTATTCTCTTTTAATTTCGTAGTAGCATAGGTTGAAAATTTTCCATGATCAACAGCTTTTACCGCTACTTTTATTTGTTTACTGTTAGGTGAAGCACAAATAGAATAAGCTCTTCTTATCTCCTTATCATCTAAATTGGCTTTTATGGTAATATATTGTCCTGCAATAAAAGTGTAATTACTTGCTAACTCAGCAGGTACATCAAATAAGATAGAAACAGCATCTGTCGTTTCTTTTATTATTTTTTCAATACGTAGTTTGTGAAATGTAGACATTTATTCATTTTATAAGGATTACAAAAATAAGAAACTCAGCACGAACAAAAGTTAGGGTTTTTACAAAAAGTATACCTAAGATTTTTATACATAAGAAAATTATGTATATTTGCATACCTAAGTTTCTTAGGGTAAAATTTCGAACTTATGGGAAATCAGAAATTATATAAAGGATCATTACAAACTATTATTTTGAAACTACTAGCTCAGAATGATAAAATGTACGGATATGAAATCACGCAAAAAGTAAAAGAACTTACCAAAGGTGAATTAAAAATCACAGAAGGGGCTTTGTATCCTGCCCTACACAAACTTGAAGCTGAAGGCTTGTTAGACGTTGAAGTTGCTAAGGTTGGTAATCGTTTACGTAAATATTATAAGCTTACCGAAAACGGTACAAAAGAAACTGCAAATCGTCTTTCAGAAATGCAAGAATTTTTGAATACCATGCAACAATTGGTAAACCCTAAGTTTAGTCTGGAGTAATTTTTTTAGCTATGGAATTAACAAAAGAACAAATACAAGAAATTGACAACTATATCAATGCTTGTGGTATTAAATTTTATGATGTAAAAGCTGAATTAGTAGACCATTTTGCTTCAATTTTAGAAGAGCGCCTAGAAATAGAACCTAAATTAGATATTCATAAAACTATTATAGAAGAACATAAAAAATTTAGTGACCAAGGCTTTAAAAAACTATTAAAAACAAAAACTGATACTGTTCACAAACGCTTTTATAAGCTGACTTTTTTACACTTAAAATCATTTTTTAAATTACCTAAACTCATAATAACAATTGCTATTTTTTATCTACTTAAAGAATTAATGAACCTCTTTGAAAACAAAGAACATTTCTTCAATTTACTTAGTGGAATTGGTCTTTTAATTATAGCACAATTGTTCATTCGTGTAACTACTAACATTGGAAGTAAAAAAGATAAATTTCTTGTTCTGAACAAGTCAGATATGTTTTTAAATCTTATAAATTCTCTTTTTATCATTTTTAACAGTAGTGTTACTTTCAGAAGTGATCAAAGTTTTACTGAAAACAATTATAATTTAATTCATTTAGGAATATTTGTTTTATTACTGCTTTTTTATTGGTCTGGTGAATATATCTTTTATCAAAATAAACAAACCATAAAAAAACAGTATCCTAACGTATTGGTATAAGCTATGGAATTAACAAAAGAACAAATACAAAAAATAGATCTCTTTTTAGAAGGAATAGGAATTGAATATATAGATATCCGTTTTGAGATGGTAGATCATATTGCTACTGAAATTGAAAATAACATTGAAGATACAAATGCTTTTTTTGAAGGTAAAGGTTTTCAAGTGCCTTTTATAAAATATATGTTGAGTAGAAAAAAGGCTCTTAAAAACCGATATAAAAAGCAGACCAAAAAATTACATTGGCACTATACAAAAGCTATCTTAAAAGACATCCTAAAAAAAGCTATACATCCTAAAAGTTTACTCGTTATACTTTTCTTTTCGTTTATATGCTTCTTTTTTGGCCCTAAATATGTTAAAGAAACTTCTGTTTTCATTTTTAGTTCATTAATGCTAAACCTTGCATATACTTCGTATGTTTCTTATAAATTTACAAAAAAACATAAGCTTCTTAAAATTGTAAAAACTTATTCTTTTGTAAGCTCACTTTTTGTTATTACCGCTTTAAACTTTCCTAATTTTTTAGATGTTTTTTACAATGGTAATTATCAAGAAAGCGCTATTTATATTCATTTATTGGCTTTTGTTTTTAATTACTTACTTACTCAAAGCTTTCTGGAGAAAAGAGATTTTATTGAAAAAAAATATCAGTATTTAATTCAATAGCTATGAAATTAACCGACCAACATATAGAACAACTGTACAAGTTTACACGTCAACATTTTGTTGAGCATTATGATGTGCAAACTGAGTTAGTAGATCATCTAGCTAACGATATTGAACAAATTTGGAAAGAAAATACAACACTCACATTTGAGCAAGCTCGCGATAAATCGTTCAAAAAATTTGGTGTGTTTGGTTTTATGAATGTCGTTGAAGAAAAACAAAAACAAATGAATAAAAAGTACAGAAAAATTATTTGGAGCTACCTAAAACAATGGTTTACGCTACCTAAAATAATTTTAACTGTAAGTTCTGTTTTTATCTTTTATTTTTTATTCCAAATACCATATTATGGAAAGTATTTCTTCTATAGTTTAGAAGTTTTCTTTTTCCTTTTTATAATAATTAGATGTCAATTTTTAATCAAGCAACAAAAGCAGCGAGTAATAGAAACTGGTAAAAACTGGTTATTAGAAGATATCATTTTTAAAATGGCATCTTCTAACTTTATTGTCTTTTTTTGTAATGTGTATAATATTTTTCGATTAGCAGAACTGATGCATAGAAAAGAGTTCACACTTCTTATTTCTGTCTTTTCGGTTCTTTTAATATTAGTCTCTTACATCACTTTAGAGTTAATCCCTAAAAAGTCAGAAGAATTACTCGAAGCACAGTATCCTGAATATAAATTTGCTAACAATTAAAAATCTAACAATCTAAAAATCCAAGGATCCAACAATCTAACCTACTTTTTCCCTTCAACAACAATAACAATTTCACCTTTAGGTGGTTTTTCAGTATAATATGCTAATACTTCTTTTACAGTTCCTCGCTTGGTTTCTTCAAATAATTTTGTCAATTCTCTAGAAACAGATAGTTGCCTTTCCTCTCCAAAGTATTCTGCAAAATTTGCCAAGGTTTTTAATAGTTTGTGCGGACTCTCATAAAAAATCATTGTACGAGTTTCTTCAGCTAAGAACTGTAAACGCGTTTGACGCCCCTTTTTTACAGGTAAAAAGCCTTCAAACACAAATTTATCATTCGGTAAACCAGAATTTACCAATGCAGGTACAAAAGCAGTTGCTCCGGGTAAACATTCCACTTCAATATTATTTTGCACACAAGCTCTTGTCAATAAAAAACCAGGATCGGAAATTGCAGGAGTTCCAGCATCTGAAATCAGAGCAAAAGTTTCTCCACTTTGTAAACGTTTTACGATTGTTTCTACCGTTTTGTGTTCGTTGTGCATATGATGCGATTGCATAGGTGTAGCAATATCAAAATGCTTTAATAGTTTTCCGCTAGTTCGCGTATCTTCTGCTAAAATATAATCTACTTCTTTTAAGACTTTCAACGCTCTTAGCGTAATATCTTCTAAATTCCCAATCGGTGTAGGCACCAAGTACAATTTGCTCATACAACAAAACTACAAAGTTTTTAGTCTAAAAAGTTAGGAATCTCTACCTTTTTGTACTTTTGCTATATGTCAAACGACCTTTTGAAACACATTCAGATTCCTGCTGATTTACGTAAGTTAACATCAGACAAATTACCACAACTTGCCCAAGAATTGCGTGAGTTTATTATTGACGTAGTTGCTACTAAAGAAGGACATTTAGGTGCAAGTTTAGGTGTAGTAGAATTAACCATTGCACTTCATTATCTGTTTGATACTCCTAACGATTTATTGGTTTGGGATGTTGGACACCAAGCATACGGACACAAAATTTTAACAGGAAGAAAAGACGTTTTTCATACCAATCGTCAGTTTAGTGGAATCTCAGGTTTCCCAAAACGCTCCGAAAGTGAATATGACACTTTTGGTGTTGGCCACTCTTCTACTGCTATTTCAGCGGCTTTAGGAATGGCAATTGCTTCGAAATTACAAGGTATTCATAAAAATCATATTGCGGTGATTGGTGATGCTTCTATTGCAAGCGGAATGGCTTTTGAAGCCTTGAATCATGCAGGAGACACTAATGCTAATTTGTTGGTTATTCTGAATGATAATGCCATTGGAATCGACCCATCCGTAGGTGCTTTAAAAGATTATTTAACGAAAATTAAATCTCCTAGATTAGAAGTTGAACAACATAATATTTTTGAAGCCTTAAATTTTGATTATTCTGGACCTATTGATGGACATAATTTTGAGGAATTATTATCGGAACTAGAACGTTTAAAAAACATTCAAGGACCAAAGTTTTTACATGTAATTACTACTAAAGGAAAAGGATTACGACAAGCAGAGCAAGATCAAGTAAAATACCATGCTCCGGGAAAGTTTGATAAAATTTCTGGAGATGTATTACCAAAAGAAGAAAGTAAGTACACAAAATATCAAGATGTTTTTGGTAAAACCATTGTTGAATTAGCACAGCAAAACGAAAAAATTGTAGGAATCACCCCAGCCATGTTAACAGGAAGTTCGTTAAAATTTATGTTGGAAGCTTTTCCTGACCGAACTTTTGATGTTGGTATTGCTGAACAACACGCAGTAACTTTAGCTGCGGGGATGGCTACTCAAGGGTTAATTCCGTTTTGCAACATATACTCTACTTTTTTACAACGTGCTTACGATCAAGTAATTCATGATGTAGCTTTACAAAACTTACCTGTAATTTTCTGTTTAGACAGAGCTGGATTAGTTGGTGAAGACGGAGCGACGCATCACGGTGTTTTCGACTTAGCCTACTTACGTTGTATTCCTAATCTTATTATTTTTGCTCCTCGCAACGAAATTGAACTACGTAATATGATGTTTACCGCTCAACAAGGGCTAGAACATCCGATTGCAATTCGTTACCCAAGAGGGAAGGGAAAAATAGAGCAATGGCAACTTCCTTTTGAAAGCATAAAAATTGGAAAAGGGACTTGTTTAAAGGAAGGAACACAAATAGCAGTGCTATCTATTGGAACTATAGCTGATAATGCATCAGAAGCAATAAATTTGCTTGAAAACAACAAATCGATTGCACATTACGACTTACGTTTTGTAAAACCGTTAGACACCCAGCTTTTAAATATAATTTTCAACAAATTTAAAACAATTATCACTATTGAAGATGGTACGGTAAAAGGTGGTTTTGGAAGTGCAGTCTTAGAATATGCTTCCGAAGTAAATTATCAAGGAAAAATCAAGTTATTAGGAATTCCTGATAAGTTTATACATCATGGTACTATTCAACAGTTGCAAGAAGTTTGTGAGATAGATATTAATTACATTAAAAAAACAATTCAAGACTTCCTATAAAATGAATCTTTTTTAAGACTAATTATTTTCATGTTTTATATTCGCGGAATATAACCCCCAAATATTTAATACATGAAATTATTATTTAAAGCTCTAGTATGCTCTTCAATTTTCTTAGCATCATGTAGCGACAAAGAAAGTATTCCTAATGTTAAGCTTCAAAGCTATTCTTTTGATTCTGAAACGAATTCTACTCTAATGTTTCAAGATGGCGAATCACAAGAAGTTATGACATCCGAATGGAGAGCTTATGAAATTAGTAAAGTAATCCGTATTAAACCAATTAACAATAAAACTATTGAAGTTGCTAATTTTGCTCCAATAGATTTAGAGAACATTACCATAACTGCTGTAATAGAAAATGAAGGTATTGACAAACCCATCAAACTCTTTAATATTGGTAAAATAAGAGCTCATGGTAAGCAAGAAATTAACTATCCTTTTATAAATAACAGCCCTTTATTTTTAAATACTAGCAATGAGACAGTTGACCTTTCTAACTTTGAAGAAACTGGTATTGACCCTAGCCAAATTACATTTGACTTTACAGGTGACAGTGAAATTATTCACAAACTTAAGAACTTACGTAAATTAAAATGGGTTATAAAGTACCACGATTTCGATCCTAATAATGACACAAATAATAATTGGGCTGAAGATATTAGTGCAAAAGACATTCGCAGATTTACGGGATTGATGATAAACCTTGGTGTCGTATTTGCCTCAGATAATTTTAAAAATGAATTTATTAGTGAACATATTGTAGGAAATGATGGTACAACTGTACTAAGTGAAAACGAAAAAATAGGAGCGTATAATATAATCTTAAACAAACCTCGTTACAATTGTGGTAAGGTTGTTAACGTTTCTGGTTTAGGTGGTGGTGCTACTTTTGGTTTAGCTGAGCATGTGCTAAGAGATTATATTCGTAAAGAAACAGGTTTTATAACAGCGCATGAAATTGGGCATACAATAGGTTATAATCACTCTTCAAACATGACATACCCTCATGAAGTTGATGGAGTAAATACTGGTATTAGCCCTGTTACTACTCGAATCATGAATCAATTTTTCGAAGATGGATTGTTTCCTATAACATTAGAAAATTATTATCTATCATCCGATTTTGAATAATAAAATAATATAAAAAAGAAAAGCGAACCAAATTGGTTCGCTTTTTTTATGATAACTCTCAGAATATTTCTGAAAAATTCTCTTTTCTTAGTTATTTAAAGCTTCTGCTCCACCAACGATTTCTAAAATTTCGTTTGTAATTGCAGCTTGACGTGCTTTGTTATATGTTAATAACAACTCATCACGCAATTCCGTTGCATTATCAGTTGCTTTATGCATTGCAGTCATACGAGCACCGTGTTCGGCAGCAAATGAATCACGAATTGCTTTGTATAACTGTGTTTTTAATGACTTAGGAATTAACTCTAAAATAATTTCTTCTTTAGAAGGTTCAAAAATGTAATCTAAATTAGCATTAGCCTCACCTTCTACAGGTTGAATTGGTAAGAATTGCTCTACCTCTGCTATTTGAGTAGCAGCATTTTTAAACCTGTTGTAAATGATTTCTATCTTATCGTAAGAACCATCAACAAATAAATTCATTAACTTTTCAGCTACTTCAGCAACATTATCAAAAGTTAAGTCATCAAAAATATCGTTTCTGTTTTCAATAACTGTATAGTCTTTTGATAAAATATCGTTACCTTTTTTACCTATCGTTAATAAATCAACAGTAGTATTGTTATATTTTTCATTGATTGTTTTAACTGTTTCTTTTATAATAGATGAGTTAAAACCACCACATAAACCTCTGTTTGAAGTTATACTAACTAACAATACTTTATTTACTTCTCTTTCTGTTGAATATACTCCACCAGCATCACTATCTAAAGTAGCGCTTAAGCTTTGTAATAATTCGGTAAGCTTAGATGAATACGGGCGCATTGCTGTAATTGCATCTTGAGCTTTTTTCAACTTCGCAGCCGATACCATTTTCATGGCAGAGGTAATCTGCATTGTTGATTTAATCGAAGTAATTCTGTTACGTATTTCTTTTAAGTTTGCCATACTTTGTAGTATTTAGTATTGAGCACTGAGTATTGAGAAGTTTCATCTCAATACTCAATACTAAAGTCTTTATATTAAGCTGAAAATTTAGCTGAAATTTCTTTAGCAGCGTCTCTTAAAGTATCAATTACTTCGTCAGTTAATTTCCCCGCTTTTAAAGTATCTAAAGTATCTCTATGCTTTGCATTTAAGTACTCTAAATAATCTTTTTCGAATTCTTTCACCTTGTTTACAGGTACATCTTTTAATAAGTTCTTAGAACCTGCATAGATAATAGCTACCTGATCTTCTACAGTATAAGGATCGTTTTGAGCTTGCTTTAAGATCTCAACGTTACGCTTACCTTTTTCAATTACGTTTAAGGTAGCAGCATCTAAATCAGAACCAAACTTAGCGAACGCTTCTAATTCACGGTACTGAGCTTGATCTAACTTTAAAGTACCAGATACTTTCTTCATTGATTTGATCTGAGCAGAACCTCCTACACGTGATACAGAAATACCTACGTTAATCGCTGGACGAACCCCTGAGTTGAATAAATCAGACTCTAAGAAAATCTGACCATCAGTAATTGAGATTACGTTTGTTGGAATATAAGCTGAAACGTCTCCTGCTTGTGTTTCAATAATTGGTAAAGCAGTTAATGATCCTCCACCTTTTATTTTTCCTACTAACGAAGCAGGTACATCATTCATTTGTGCAGCAATTGTATCATCGTTAATTACTTTTGCAGCACGCTCTAATAATCTTGAGTGTAAGTAGAATACATCCCCTGGATATGCCTCACGTCCTGGTGGTCTTCTTAATAATAAAGACACCTCACGGTAAGCTACTGCTTGCTTAGATAAATCATCATAAACAATTAAAGCTGGTCTACCAGTATCTCGGAAATATTCTCCAATTGCAGCTCCTGCGAATGGTGCATATACCTGCATTGGTGCAGGGTCAGATGCATTTGCAGCAACAATAGTTGTATAAGCTAACGCTCCTTTTTCTTCTAACATGTTAGCAATAGCTGCTACTGTTGAAGCTTTTTGACCGATAGCTACATAGATACAGTAAACTGGTTGTCCTGCATCATAAAATTCTTTTTGATTTAAGATAGTGTCAATAGCAACTGTTGATTTACCTGTTTGACGGTCTCCAATGATTAACTCACGTTGACCACGTCCTACTGGAATCATTGCATCAATAGATTTGATACCTGTTTGCATTGGCTCAGTTACAGGCTCACGGAAGATAACCCCTGGTGCTTTACGCTCTAAAGGCATTTCAAAAGTTTCACCTTGAATTGGTCCTTTACCATCTATTGGTTGTCCTAAAGTGTTAACAACACGTCCTACGATTCCTTCTCCTGCTTTTAAAGAAGCAATTCTTTCTGTACGTTTTACAGTAGATCCTTCTCTTACTGAAGTAGAAGCTCCTAATAATACAACACCTGCATTATCTTCTTCTAAGTTTAATACGATACCTTCTAATCCGTTATCGAATTCTACTAATTCTCCGTATTGTACGTTAGATAATCCATAAACACGTGCAATACCATCACCTACTTGTAATACTGTCCCTACTTCGTTTAATGAAGCCTTAGACTCAAAATTTGTTAATTGTTCCTTTAAAATTGCTGATACTTCAGCTGGTTTAATTGCTGCCATCTTATTTCTTTTGATGTATAATTAAATTTTTGGAATGTAATGACCGTTGTCAAACTCTCTCCTTAACTCATTAAATTGGCTAGAGATACTTGCATCGTACTGCACATCTCCAACTCGTAAGATAAATCCTCCTAAAATATCAGGATTTACTATATTCTCAATACTTGCATTGTTTCCTGTAAGGGCAACAATTTTAGCTTGTATTTTATCTTCTAACTCTTTTGTTAAAGCTACAGCTGTAGTAACTTTAGCAACTTGCATGTTCTTATGGTGATCATATATAACAGCATATTGCTTAGCAATAGGCTCTAACATCACCATACGCTTATTTTCCTCTAATAAGTTAAATAACCCTTTTACAATGTTATCTACTTTATCACCAAAAAGTGCATTTAAAACTTTGCTTTTATCTGCAGCTTTGATTACAGGACTTTTAAGCATGGCATCTAAATCAGCGCTCTCAACAATAGTACTTGCGATTAACTTCATGTTATCGTTTACTAAAGCTTCATTTCCTGATTCTTTAGCTAAGTTTAATATTGCTTTGGCGTAACGTAATGCTGTTCTTGCTTCTTTCATCTACTGATTAGTTTAAAGTAACCTCTTCTAACATTCCTTCAACAAGCTTTAATTGATCGTCTTGTGAAGCTAATTCTTTTCTTACAACCTTTTGAGCGATTTCAATAGATAAGTTACCTACTGTTTTCTTTAATTCAGCGATAGCTGCTTGTTGCTCTTGCTTTATTGTAGCTTTAGCATTATCAATCATTGTAGTTGTTTGCTCTTCTGCTTCTTGCTTAGCGTCAGCTATAATTTTATCTTTAATCTCACGAGCTTCTTTCATCATTGCGTCTCTCTCTGCTCTTGCTTCTTTTAACAAACGCTCATTATCAGCTTGTAAATTTTGCATTTCCTTACGAGCGTTTTCTGCAGCATCTAAAGCTCCTTGAATTCCTTCTTCACGCTCATTTAACGCATTCAAAATAGGCTTCCATGCAAACTTTGCCATTATAAAGATTAATAAAGCTAAGATTACAAGTTGCATAAGAAACAACCCTATTGAAAAGTCATTAAATATTCCCATTATTATATATTTTTATCGTATTTTTTTGTTTAATTGTGTAAACAATTCCTGCAACCAACCGTTACAGGAATTTGTTTTTTTTGTTTTGTTGCTTATCCTAAAAGTAAAGCACCGAATGCTAAACCTTCTAATAATGCTCCAATAATAATCATTGCAGTTTGGATTTTACCAGCTGCTTCTGGTTGACGAGCAATAGCTTCCATTGCACTACTACCGATTTTTCCTAATCCTAATCCTGCTCCGATTACGATTAATCCTGCTCCAACTAAATTAAGTGTCATAATAATTGATTTATATATAATTAAACAAATTTTTGATTCTAATTCTTAGTGATGATCATGTTCTTCTACAGCCATACCAATGAATAACGATGATAACATGGTAAAGATATAGGCCTGTAAAAAAGCTACTAATAATTCTATAATAGTTAAAAATAAAGTTAGGAAGAAAGAAATTCCTGTAGCACCTGCTGTTCCAAACTTTGCTTTTAATAAAATCATCAACGCTGCGATACCCATTACCACAGAGTGACCTGCGGTGATGTTCGCGAATAAACGCACAAATAAAGAAAATGGTTTAGTTAACATACCTAACACCTCGATAGGCGCTAACACTAACTTCATTAATACCGGCACACCTGGCATCCAGAAGATATGTTTCCAATAATCTTTATTTCCACTGAATTGCACAATAAAGAAAGTAAATAACGCTAAACAAACTGTTACTGCTATCTGACCTGTTACGTTAAACCCTAACGGGGTTAACCCTAATAAGTTTAACACCCAAATAAAGAAGAATACGGTTAATAAGAACCCCATAAACTTACGGTAATGCTTCTCTCCAATATTAGGACGTGCAATCTCGTCTCTTACGTATAAAACTAACGGCTCTAATAAACGCGCTGCTCCTGTTGGAATTGGTCCTTTCTTATAGCCAGAAGCTAAACTTCTAAACCCGAAGAACATTAACAAACCTGCGAACAACATACCAAAAACACTTTTAGTGATAGATAAATCTAACACTTTTTGTGCATTTGTAGCATGATGAGCATCATCAAAAGCTACTTCCGTTGCTCCGTTATCTAACTCGTAAATTTTACTGTGAATTTTAACTAACTTCACATCTCCAGCATCTACTACTAACGTACCATCATCATTGTGATGAAACTTAGACGACATAAAAAACTTAATTCCTTTACTAGTTTTCACCATTACAGGCAACGGAAAACCGATATGTTTACGTTCTCCTGCATCATTTGTATACGAAAACAAGCTAAAATCGTGAGAGTCTGCTAAGTGATGCTTAATATAAGCATCTATTGATTCTTTGGTGTTAATTCTACCATCATCAGAAGTTGTACCGCCTCCACCTGCAAATGCAGTTAACGATGAAAACACAAGTGTCAAAAGTGTTAAAAACTTGATAGTTCTGTTTGCTACCATCATACCTTTACTAAATATAGATTTTGGGTCTGTAAATTTCGCTGCAAAGGTACACATTTAATTAAAACTACAAACCCTTTTTTTTCTTAGTTTTAAAGAAGTCTGTACTATACCTTAAACAGTTCATCTATTTAGCGTTAAGTATTTTTGAAAGCGCTATAGTTTCAATAGCTAAAAATACCATAATAGGAATTAATAAGGTGGCTTTTTCAGGAGTTGTTAACCCTGCCTCTGAGAAAATACTCTTTTGAAACAACAAAATAAAAACACCGAATTTCACCATTAACATTCCTAAATACAGGTACCCTGTCTCATTAGGTAAATACCCCAATACCCACTCTATTAAAGCATAAATTAAAATGGTTGCTATAACATTAAAGCAATATACTTGTAACACCGAAAAAGAAAGTGTTACTTCTGCGTTAGAAAGTAAAAAGCTATTTAAAAAAAAGCCTCCTATCCCTAAAACTAAGATGATAGAAGAAAATATTAGTATTCGTTTACCCATTATTATCGGTTATCTTAATTACTTGGCGTATTACAGAATATATGGCACCAAAAACCGCTGCAAGTGTACAAATTTTTGTATAAAGTTCACTGTCGTTTGGATATTTTTGGTCTAACCATTCACCTAGTAAACTTCCTAGATAAATGGTTAAGCCCATTTGAAGTGCGATTCCTGTGAATCGTATGTATTTATTAAGCGGATTTTTCTTTGAGTCCTTGCTCATTTTTATTTAATTCTTTTACCGCTCCTCTCATGGCACAAGTTGCGTTAAACTCAGCTCCTGGCTCTACAGAAAGCTTACCTATAACCACATCACCATTTATATTTGCTGTTGATTTAACGGTAAGTACATTTGAAACTAATAACTCTCCAGAAAATTTTCCTTCAATATCAGCATCAGTACATTCTACTTTTCCTTTGATAAGACCTGAACCACCAATAATTACTCTACCATTTGTAACTATTGTTCCTTCTAAAGTACCGTCAATTCTAAAATCTCCTTCTGAAATGATTTCTCCAGTAATTTTAGTGTTCTTTCCTATAATATTTCTTTCTGCAACTTTGTTTTCTCCGGCTTTTTTACTCTCTTTACCAAACATATTCGGGGAATTTAAGGGATTTATGTTTTATTTAATTGTTCTATGATTTCTTTTGCTTTTTTACCTTCTTCGGTAGTTGCATAACTAACCGCAACAAATTCTAACGCTTTCTTGTAGGTTTCTTTATCTTGATATTTACCTATAGCTAGGGCTTTTAGGAGTGCGAATTTAGGAATTAAATTTGAATTCTGCAGTGTAGACGAAAAATTATCTATCTCATTAACAGCTTCTTCAAATTTATTCTCTTTATACAAATAGTAAACTTCTTTATACTTGTTTAAAATTTCATCTTCTTTTTTCTCCGCTACTAACTTTACATCTGGATTTTTAATTATTTGAGCAAAAGTTGTTTCAGGATACTTTTGTAAAATGGTGTTTTTATACTCATTAGATTTTACTAAATCTCCTTGTTCTTTATAAATTTGATATAAATGATAGCTTATAGGTAGCTCTAACTTGTCATCGGTACTTACTTCTCTTAAACGCTCTAGATTCTTAATAGCTAGTGTATGGTTTATAAACTGCTCTTTGTAAATCAACCCTAATTGATACAATGCATTGTTACGCTCCAAAACTAAATTTGTAATTGTTTGTTCATCGGTCGGAATAGCATCTATATAAGTAGAAAGTTCATATCTTGTATTTACTTTTGTTTCTTCTGTATTTGCTAATGTGTTGTCAATAGTGTTTATTGATTTATCTGATAACCTCCAATTATCTTCCAATGGACGTGTTCCCCATACTTTCTGAAACTCTCCTCTTCCAAAACTAAGAGCTTGTGTATTGTAGAAGTACCATTTTCCTTTATTTGCTGAACTATTTATTGAAGCTCCACCTCCAAAACTATTTCCAAAATTTTGTGCATTTAACAATTGTTGTTGTTGTTCTTCGTCTTCTTTTTTGATTTTTTCAATATAGCCTTCAAAAAAAGAAGTTCTTTCATCAGAAGTCATGGCTACTAATTGAAGAATACTATCGTTGTTCTTCACTGTTTCTTCGTATTTTCTTAAGGTAGTAAGTCCTTTATTTTTTCTTCGAATTCTTCGAATTCTTTTTTCTTGATCAAATTCTTTAGAAACTACTTGCATTACACTATCGTAATATGAGCCTGCTAGTAGGTAATCTTCTTTTTCAAAAGCCATATCTGCCAAACGTTCGTAGGCATAGGTTTTTTGATAGTTATTATTATGCTTTGCTTTTAGTGATTTTTTATAGTATTCAGCTGCTTTTTCTTGATTATTTCTTCCTTCTTCTAAAACTCCTGCTTGATAATACAGTGCATTTAAAAACTTGCGATTGTCTGTGTTTTTTATAAGTTTTTTCATTCTTGCTAACACCACTATAGATGCTGAATCATTCGGAGTATTTTTAGCGTATTCTATTTCTGCTCTAATACGAAATCTATCTGGAGCTCTTCTACTTTCAGCTAATTTTTTAAATACCATTCGAGCAGAATCTTTTCTATCTAATTCACTATACACTTGCCCTAAAACAAACATATTTCTAGCCGTTTGCTCTTTGTTATAATTTGTAGTAGTTGCTAACTTTAAATAATCTACTACTTTTTGAATTGTATCTGTTTGCTCATATGCCATTGCCATAGCTGTATAGGCTTGCTCTCTAGTAGACTTTCCTATCTTTTCCGTTTCGTCTAAAACATCTAACAACAATCGTAACGTTTGTATTGCTCTTTTTTCATTACCTAAACGAATGTTTGCCTTGGCCCTCCAAATTCTGGTTTCGTAATTTAAATTTGCTTTAGGGTAATTTACTATAACGTAGTTAAACGCCTCTAACGCTGGAATAAATCGTTGTGTGTAGTATCTTGATTTCCCTAACAAAAGGTAAGCATCATCTATTTGACTGTTTTTTTCGTACCCATTAATATTCATAGAATGGGTTTGAATTGCTTTTACAGCCTTTTCTTCTGCTTTTTCAAAAGGAGTAAGGTTTTTATTTTCTTCGTCTTCTTCACCTGCGTTAAATCCTGTACCTGGAGTTAGTACCTTAGCGTCTATTGCACTCTCATCAAATGTGATGGGTTCAATTTGTAAACGTTTCCAAAAGTTATCTTCATGTTTTTCTTGAATTTCTTCAAGACCTTTTAAATACGCCTGTTCGCCATTAAAAAGCACATTGTATTTGGTAGTAACAGCGTGATAGCTTCTATTTAAAAAAGCATCCTTTTTAACACTACACGAATATACGATAGCTACTAAAACACTGAATACTATTATCTTGCCCCCTTTTTTCATAAAATAAAGCTTTTACTGTACAACAACGTTATAATTGTCCTTTTTGTACGTAAAAAGGTAAAAATAATAATTATAAGGTGATTTTAACCCTATTTTAAATAGAAAAATAGCTTTCTAACTCTTGTAATGTTTCTTGTGATGTATGAATGTCTTTTACTAGGTTTCCTTTATCTAAAACCACTATACGCTCGCAAACTTCGGTAACATGGCTTAAATCGTGACTAGAAATTAACACGGTTACCTCATTATTCTCAGTTAATTTTTTAATTAGTTTTTTTAATCTGATTTGCGTGGTTGGATCTAAGTTTGCGAAAGGTTCATCTAAAATTACTACTTGCGGATTTCCCATCATTGCAGCAACAATACCTACTTTTTTCTGGTTTCCTTTGCTTAGACTTCGTAAATACTTTTTCTTTCCTAAGATTTCACCATTAAAAAATTCTTCAAACTCAGTTAAGAAATCTTGAATATCAGCTTTGTTCATTCCGCGTAAATCTCCTACAAAATCAAAATATTCCTCAGGTGTTAAGTAACCTATTAAAAAAGACTCATCAATAAATGATCCTGTAAAAGTTTTCCAATCTTCACTTTTATTCACTACTACTTCATTATTCACAATTTCTCCTGTAGTAGGTCGAATTAAGTCTAACAACAAATTAAATAAAGTAGTTTTTCCTGCTCCGTTATTTCCTACCAATCCGAAAGATTGTCCACTAGGAATTTCTATACTTTCAAGGTTTAAAACTTGTGCTGTTCCGTAGGTTTTTGAAATATTTTGTATTGAAATCATTTTTAATTCTTTTAAGGTTGGTTATGATTTTTGGCTGAATGCGTGTATTGCAGCATATTTGTTTTTAATGTATCTCTTTTCTATCCTATTCATAAAGTAATTTTTGAACACTAAAGCGATTGCTCCTGTTATAGCGATTGCTAAAACACCTGAATTGAACCCTACAAACTTGTTAAAAATCCAAAATAAGAACATTGGAACCCCCATAATAGGAATGATAATTAAAAACTGTGTTGCACTAGTTCCTTGATAGTTTGAAAATCCACTTTTATTTAAGTCGATTCGTTTTTTATTGAATGCTCCAGCAAATAGTAAAAACAAAGAATTGAACCCGATGTTAAAAATAGCTCCAGCAGTAATCATCAAGAAGATATCTAATCCATAAAAATATAAATATGGGATGCTCAAAAGGTATAACCCTGCCGATACTACAACCATTAAGTACCATTTACTTTCTAAAAATTTTCGATAACGAATATTTTGACTCATAAGCATCTTGTAATATTCACTATCCCAAGCAGGAATAAATTGACCATAATTAAGTGTAAATCCTCCAGTAATAAATATTGCTGCGAAGACTAAAAAAGCAGGCATTTTTTCTCGATATGTTTCTTCTCCAAAGAAAATAGTTCCGTAAAAAAGAAATAAAAACGACATAAAAAATACTGTTTTAGTACGTTTGTTTCTCCAAATTTGTCGGATGTCATTTTTTATAAACGGCGCTACATCTCCTAAACTATCAATAAAAGATAAATCAGTAGTAGTTGCTACTTCTTCTTTGCTTTTAATTGCGTCATCCAAATATACTTTACTTCGTAAGAGTTTAAAGTTCAAATAATACAATCCTGTAAGCAAAAGCACTCCTAAAAGAGCAACTTTTGGATTGTTATATACTGATTGAAAAACAGGCGCAAAAAACTCAGTAATATTGAATATTTCGTATTTGTTTACCAAAAACAACAGCGCTAAAACAGCAACCATTATTCCTAATGCATAGTTATTTTTATTGATTAAGAAATTGAGATAGTTTGCACTTAACACTAGTGTAATCATTAAAAACAACCACCCTACAACTCCCACAGCATTATAACCTTGCCCTATTAGTACTATTGAAAAAGGAATATAGAAAAATAACGGCATGAAGTTGAAAAACGAAAATGCTGACTTTCCTAACACAAAATGTACTAACTTTTCCTTTCTTATAGGTAATCCAAGAAATGGTTTAATATTCAACACAGGAAGTTTTTGCATTAAATAGCGGAAAATTAAATCAGCAACTAACAAGAAAATGATAATTCCATTTACAAAAAACAAAGGGTCAGTATTAGGGTATTCTTTTTTAATAAAAAAATAACCTCCTAAACCTATCATTAAAAAAGAAGTCAACATCCATAAGGCAAAAAAGCCCATAATAATTTTTAGTGCAATACTTTTCCCAAAATAAGAGGAGCGAAAAAATTGTTTCCACTCAAGTTTTAAAAAATGTGCAATCATTTGGTTACTAATTTGGTTGATTGTTTTATAAGTCTATTGTCACTTAATTTTGTTACATAAAAAAAGCATCAATTTAAAATTGATGCTTTTTTAGTCTTTGTTAGTTGGGGTTATTTTATTGTTAGCGACTTTCCGATTGCTTCTAGTTCAAAAATAAAATCTCTTTTATTTACAGAGGGTGCATAAGTAAACCCTTCAAATACAATTACTCGGTTGTGTTCTTTATCAACTATCGTGTAGTTAATAAATGGTCCTGCCATAAAATCATTTTTCACTTCCCATTTACCTCTTGTTTCATATGCTTTTTTTCCATCTATTTCTGCATCATACGTAAACGGTGTATATGCTTGTTCTGTAATCATGTACATTCCTTCTTTGCTTCCAGGAATGTATTTTTCACCAATAACATCTCTCATCTTAGTGATATTATCAGCTACTTTAGCTTCGTCTTTCAACGGATAACTATATACTAATATATTATTTGATCCATCTCCTCTAGCAATTCCACTTTTTAAGTGTTGACGTAACCATAAAAAATCACCTGTATCTTCGACTAAATTGTACCTTTTAGGAATAGTAATTGTAACCCCTAAATTTTTAATTGTTTTAAATTTACTCTCATCTACTTTTTCTTTATTAAAAATTCTTTGAGTAAACTTAATATCCTCATCTTTAAATAACTGCGTAATTTCTTTTCCTCTATTACGAATTAAATTTACGATACCATCTTTATCTTTTGCTGTTGCGTAAATTAATATTTGAGGTTGGGCATATTTATTTTTTTCAACTGCTATTTTTTCTTTTTCTCCTTCTCTAACTATTAAAACAGCCTTTGCATTTCTTATAAAACCTTTATAACCTGTAGGGTCTATTTGGCTAACTGACAGTAGTGTTTCTGGTTGTGGTAAACCTACCTGATGCTCTCCAAAAACAGTACGAATTTCATCTCCAATTCTTCCTTCCCAATCAACCCCTTTTATAACTACCAAAATCTTATTGGTGTTACCTGTAGATGTTGGCAAAACATAATTATCCTTCCCTCCTTCTGTTTTACATGATATTGTAATAAAAATCAATGCAAAAAAGGTTAATAGTTTATTCATAGTTGATGTGATTTAAAATAGTTTGGTTTTAACTTTTAAAAATTTTAAGCTTCATTCCTGGCTTTAAACTTTTAGCACTCCAAATATTGTTCCATTTTTTAATTTCTTCGATAGAAACTGCAGGATATTTTTTTGAAATGGTCCATAAGGAATCTCCATCTTTAACAACATAAACTTCGTGTTTACCTTTTGGAGTCTCTACCTTCTTCTTTGATACTTCTTTCGGTATTGCCATTCTCTTTGGATAAATACTTAATCGTTGACCAATTTTTAAATGATGTGTACGTAAACCATTCCACCTTTTAATATCGCTAACTCTTACGCCAAACTTATTTGCTATTTTCCCTAAATAATCTCCACTTCTAACTTTATAACGAATGCGTTTGTCCATTTCAAAGTACTTAGGTAGTGGTTTTTCTCTTTTAGCATCATCTTCGTTAGCTAATGCATAGATTTCTTCTTCCTTTTCTAAGAACTCAATCATGTCTCTTCGAGGTAATCGAACAGCATAGTTTTTTTCTTTTACATATGGAATGATATCTATCTTATAAGACGGGTTTAAAAATGATAATAAATCAGAGTTAATACCTGTTTTTTCAGAAATTTGATCAAAACTAATGGTTCTTTTTACACGAATTGTATCTGTTTCAAAATGGTAAATTTTTGGAGATTCAGGATAAATATGATGTTTATCTGCATACTCAAAAATATACATTGTTGCATAAAATGCAGGAACATATCCTGCTGTTTCTGTAGGTAAAAATGGACGAATATTCCAATAATTTTTATAACCTCCAGAACGTTTTATTGCTTTTGATACATTTCCTGGTCCTGAGTTATATGCTGCTAAGGCTAAATCCCAATCACCAAAAATTTTATATAGTTGACTTAAGTATTGACATGCTGCAATGGTAGATTTTACAGGGTCTTGACGTTCATCTACATACGAATTGACCTTTAAATCAAACTGAATTCCTGTTCCGTACATAAATTGCCATAAACCAGTAGCTCCTACCCAAGAACGAGCATCTGGGCGAAGTGCAGATTCTACAATTGCCAAATACTTCATTTCTAAAGGAATGTCGTACTGATCTAAGTATTGTTCAAACATTGGAAAGTAATATTTAGCACGTGCCATTAAAGCTGGATAATATTTCTTTCTATGCTTTAAGTAACTATTAATTACCTTTTCTAACGCAGGATTATATTCTAAATGAAAAGGAGTTTTTACATTTAAATCGTGTAATCTTTTCTTTAATAATTCCGTTGTTAGTACTGTTGTTGTATTAGCTAGAATATCTTTATCATTAAGAACATATTGGATACTATCAAACAATGAAGAATTAAATTTTTCTTCTATCAATAAGCTATCAATCATTTTTAAATCTTCCGTAGAGAATAATTCTTGATAATTTACAGAGTCTTTTACAATGAGTTTAACATCAATACTATCTTTAACGACCAAAAGACTATCGTTTGGTTGTTGAGCTATGATAGTTGTTGTAAAAAGGAGTAGTGTTAGTAATTTTTTCATTTTAGTTTTTTATAAATCTAATTCAACAGCAATGGGACAGTGGTCTGAATGCTTAGCTTCAGGTAAAATATACGCTCTTGAAATTTTGTCTTTTAATGGTTCAGTTACCATGTTGTAATCAATACGCCAACCTTTGTTATTTGCTCTGGCATTTGCTCGATAACTCCACCATGAATACTCTTGTTTTTCCGGATGTATATGACGGAAACTATCAATAAAACCACTGTTTATAAACTTTCCTAACCACTCACGTTCTTCAGGCAAGAATCCTGAAACTCCTTTCATTTTTGGGTTATGAATATCTATTTCTTCATGACAAATGTTATAATCTCCACAAATAACTAAATTCGGAATTTCTTTTCTCAATTCAGTAGCATACTCAAGAATTTCATCCATATAATTGAACTTATAATCTAAGCGATCACTGTTAGTTCCTGAAGGTAAATACATACTCATTACAGACACCCCGTCAAAATCTACACGAAGATTTCTTCCCTCAAAATCCATTGACTCGATTCCTGTTCCGTACTCTACATGATTTGGTTCTTCTTTACAAAAAATTGCGACTGATGAGTATCCTTTTTTCTCTGCTGAAAACCAATAGTGAAAAGGGTATCCTGCATTTTCAAATTCAGTTACATCTAATTGTTCTTTGTGTGCTTTGGTTTCTTGAATACATATTACATCAGGATTTGCTGCTTGTAACCAATCGATAAATCCTTTTTTTAATGCCGCACGTATTCCGTTTACGTTGTATGAAATTATTTTCATTAAACTTCTTTTAATTTAACCTCAGGGTAAAAATATTGCTTTTTTATTTTATTTGAAAAGCTTGCCGAAAAGTATAAAACTTCGACAAGCTCTATTTGATATTTTCTTAACTACTAAGAAAAAGTTTAGTCTAGAATGATTGGTTCTTTTAAAAGAAACCAAGTGATTTGTGTTTTTTCTCCTGTTTGGGTTTGAATCTTCTTTTTTCTTGGAGAAAGAAGCATCCCTATAGGGATTAGTATTATAAGCCTGATAAGAAAATTATCAACGTGAAAAATCTTATCTAGAATTGCACTTCCTATAAATATAATTGCAAAAACTATGATAAAACTATTTTTTGCTAAGAACTTCATATTAAATATTCATCTCAGGAATTTCTCCTTCCACTATTAAAGTACCTTCAGTAGCCGCTTGAATTTCTTCAACAGATACTCCTGGAGCTCTTTCTAACAAGTAAAATTTATTATCTTTAATTTCTAATACTGCTAAGTTGGTTACAATTTTTGTAACACATCCTACACCTGTTAATGGCAGTGAACATCTTTTTAATAGTTTAGATTCTCCTGCTTTATTGGTATGCATCATCGCTACGATGATATTATCTGCAGAAGCTACTAAATCCATTGCCCCACCCATTCCTTTTACCATTTTTCCTGGTATTTTCCAGTTTGCAATATCACCATTTTCAGCAACTTCCATTGCTCCTAAAATAGTTAAGTGAACATGCTTTCCTCGAATCATTGAAAAACTCATTGCCGAGTCAAAAAAGCTCGCTCCTGGCATGGTGGTAATGGTTTGTTTTCCTGCATTAATTATATCAGCATCTTCTTCTCCTTCAAAAGGAAAAGGCCCCATACCTAAAACACCATTTTCTGATTGAAATTCTACCTCAATATCATCACGAACAAAGTTGGCTACTAGTGTTGGAATTCCGATACCAAGATTTACATAATATCCGTTTTTTACTTCTTTTGCGATTCTTTTCGCGATTCCGTTTTTATCTAACATAACTAGCTTCTTTGTCTTACAGTTCGTTGTTCAATTCTCTTCTCATACTTTTCTCCTTGGAAAATGCGTTGTACAAAAATTCCTGGAATATGAATTTGATTTGGATCTAGTTCTCCTACTGGGACTAACTCCTCAACTTCAGCAACAGTAATTGTGGCTGCCCCGCACATATTTGGATTAAAGTTTCTTGAGGTTCCTTTAAAAATTAAGTTTCCAGCAGCATCTCCTTTCCATGCTTTTACAAAAGCAAAATCTGCTTTAAACGCTGGTTCTAACACATACATTTTTCCATCAAACTCACGAGTTTCTTTTCCTTCTGCTACTTCTGTACCATAACCTGCTGGGGTATAGAATGCTGGAAAACCTGCTTGCGCTGCTCTACATTTTTCAGCCAAAGTTCCTTGTGGAGTTAATTCAACTTCTAACTCTCCTGATAACATCTGGCGCTCAAATTCATCATTTTCTCCTACATAAGAAGAAATCATTTTTTTTATTTGACGATTTTGTAATAATAATCCTAAGCCAAAATCATCAACTCCTGCGTTATTAGAAATACAAGTAACGTCTTTTACTCCTATTTTAACTAACTCTGCAATAGCATTTTCAGGAATACCGCATAAACCAAATCCTCCTAACATAAAAGTCATTCCGTCTTTTACACCTTCTAATGCTTCTTGTACGTTATTTACTTTTTTATTTATCATTATTATAGTTGTTGTTTTAAAGCTTCGTTACTAAAAATCCGTATCGTCAAGTTTCTCTTCTTCTCCTTCTTTCGAAGAATCTACTTTTGAACAATCCAAATTAATACTTATATCTTTTGGTTTTTCAAAACTTCCATTGCTTACATCTAAGGTCTTGTCCTCATAACACTTTCTCATAAAAATTCCCCAAGTAGGAAGTGCCATTGTTGCTCCTTGACCATATCTTAATCCTGCAAAGTGTGTTGCTCTGTCTTCTCCTCCAGCCCAAACACCTGTTGCTAGATTTGGGACTATTCCCATAAACCAACCATCAGATTGATTTTGAGTAGTACCAGTTTTACCTGCTATAGGATTGGTAAATCCATAAGGAAAACCAGTAGCAGCATCTCCTGCATTCGTATAATTAGATCGTAACCTTGCACCCGAACCTGCCCTTGTTACTCCTTGCATTAAATCTAGTATTACATAAGCTGATTCTTCACTTAGTACCTCTTTGGTTTCAGGGACAAACTCTTGTAAAACAGTTCCGTTTTTGTCTTCTATTCGAGTAACCATTAGTGGACTTACACGTAATCCTTTATTTGCAAAAGTTGAATACGCACTTACCATTTCCATTAATGATAATTCAATAGCACCTAATGCAATAGACGGATTTGCCTCTAATTTAGATTTTATTCCTGCAGACTCTGCTAATCGTACCACATTTATTGGTGAGACTTTATCTATTAACTGTGCAGTAATTACGTTTACAGAACCTGCTAAAGCATCTTTTAAGGTTAACTCTTCTCCATATTTACCTCCCGCATTTTTTGGTGTCCAGTCTTCTGGCATTCCATATTTTTCCTTAGGAATAGTATATGGTGTGTTAGGTAACTTATCACAAGGAGACATTTTTAATTGATTAATTGCTGTAGCATACACAAAAGGTTTAAAGGTAGAACCTACTTGCCTTTTTTGTTGCTCTACTGCATCGTATTTAAAATACTTATGGTTAATACCACCAACCCAAGCTTTAATATGACCTGTTTGTGGTTCAATAGATACTAACCCTGAACGCAAGAAATATTTATAATGTCGAATAGAATCGTAAGGTGTCATCACTGTATCACGTTCACCTTTCCATGTGAAAATTCGCATATCTGTTGCGGTATTAAATACCTTATCTATTTCCTTTTCAGATTTACCTTCGCCCTTCATTCGTTTGTAACGATCTGAGTTTAGTTTAGCTCTTCGTAAAATTCTTTCTATATCTCTCTTATCTATATCATAAAAAGGAGCTGTTTTGTTACGCTTTTGCTCTTTATCAAAATACGTTTGAAGATTAGACATATGTTCTACTACAGCTTCTTCTGCGTATTGTTGCATACGCGAATCAATCGTTGTATAAATTTTTAATCCGTCTTTATAAATATTATACTCTTCACCATTTGCCTTAAGGTGTTCTTTTGCCCAATCTTTTAAATAATTTCGTAAATGCTCTCTAAAATAGGTTGCCAAACCATCACTATGACTTTCAGGAGTGAAATTTATTTTTAAAGGTAACTTTTGTAATGAATCTTTTTGTTGTTCTGTTATAAACCCATTTTTTTCCATTTGAGCAAACACAACATTTCTACGCGTTAATGATTTAGCTTTTGAACGCTCTCTATGTGGATTAAACTGCCTTGGGTTTTTTAACATTGCCACTAAAATAGCAGACTCTTGTAAGTCTAAATCTTTAGGTTCTTTTCCAAAATAAATACGAGCTGCTGAACGGATACCTACTGCATTAAAGATGAAGTCTTGAGTATTAAAATACATTGTTACTATTTCTTCTTTGGTATATTGACGCTCTAATTTAACTGCTACTACCCATTCTTTAAGTTTTTGTGATAGTCTTTTAAAAATATTGCTAGACCCACCTCTATTAAATAAGTTTTTAGCTAACTGTTGTGTTATTGTACTTGCTCCTCCTGATCTTCCTAAATTGGCAACTGCTCTAGCAGTTCCTCTAAAATCGATTCCTGAATGCTCATAAAAACGCTCATCTTCAGTAGCAACTACCGCTTTAATTAAATTTTCTGGTAAATCTTTATATTGAATTGGAGTTCTATTTGCATTTACATAGTATTTCCCTAAAGTTTTTCCATCTGACGAAATTACTTCTGTTGCTAAATCACTTTTAGGGTTTTCTAATTCTTCAAAAGTAGGTAACGCACCAAATACCCCCCATGAGGCCAGCAAAAAAAGAAGACCCAATGTTAGAAAGCCTCCAATAATAATACCCCAAAACCATTTAATATACTTACTAAAATTTGCTGTTTTTTTCTTTGTCATCTATTGTGTTTTTTCAATTCTAAATCCTACATGAGTAATTCCTTCCAGTTCTTCTATGCCTTGAACTTCTCCATTTTTTCGCATAGCTTGACGAACTTTAAAGGTATAATCTCCTGTGCTTGGAAATGTTATGTTTTCTTTATAAAAAAGTTTATTCTCTTTAATATCTGAAAAACCTTGTCCTAAAAATTTTCCTGTAACATCTGCCATATCATACTCTAAAGTATCTACAATAACTTGACCGTCTGGAAAATTCATTTGTGTTATTAAGAAAAGATTACTGTACTCGTAATCTTTATTATTTCTAAGGTTTATAAAAAGATTTTTTTTATTTATTGAGTCATTAACTGGGAAAGTAAATTGTATTGTATTGGTTCTATGCCAAGCACTTTTTGGAAGTGCCACATACTCATCAAAATCACTATTTGAATTACACGATACAATTAGTGTAGCTATAAAAAAAAGTAAACCAATTTTAGTTCTCATTATTGGGGTTGTTTTTAGTATCGCTATTGTTCTTTTTACGTTGATTGTTATTCCTTCTTCTCGGATTTCTAGGTTTTTTTTGTTGTCCTTGAGTTGGCTTTTCTATTGTACCTCCTTCAGGTTTTGGTTTCCTATTTCTAGGATTATTTTTAGGTCTCGGCTTTCTATTGTCAACTCTTTTTTTCTCTGGTTTCGGTTCTCCTTCTACCTTTTTTACCTGCTTAGCTTGAGGTTTCTTTGTCGTTTTAGGATTAGAAGACTGATTCTCTGTCTTTTTGCTTACAGGTTTTTTTGACCTTCTTCTGTTATTTCGACCTTTTTTAGGAGTATCAAAACGTGTTAAACTATCTTGACCTACAACATTTTCAAAATCTATCGGAGTTTCCTCTGCTATCTCTAATTCATATTCTTCTAACGGCAAAGCAAGTTCATTATTTTTATTTAATTCAATAATCTCTTGAACTTGATCTAACGATAGTTTATACCATTTAAAACTTTCTTCTTTATAAGTATACCAAAGTAATTTTTTAAAGATGTCCATTTTTACAAAAACGGCATCTCCTTTTTCTGTTTTTAAAACTTTATCTTGCTTTGGAAAGCTTTGTAATGCATCTAAATACGTGTCTAATTCGTAGTTTAAACAGCATTTTAACTTACCACATTGTCCTGCTAATTTTAACGGATTTAGCGACAATTGCTGATACCTAGCAGCAGCAGTATTTACTTTTCTAAAATCGGTTAACCAAGTAGAACAACATAGCTCTCTACCACAAGACCCTACACCCCCTAAACGAGCTGCTTCTTGACGCATACCTACCTGACGCATTTCTACACGAATAGAAAAAGCGCTTGCTAAATCACGAATTAACTGACGAAAATCTACACGATCATCGGCTGTATAATAAAAAGTAGCTTTGGTTGCGTCTCCTTGATATTCAACATCTGAAAGTTTCATTTTCAATCCTAAACGACTGATAATTTCTCTTCCTTTTCGTTGTGTTTCTGGCTCTCTATCTCTAGCTTCTTGCCAAACATCAATGTCTTTTTGTGAAGCTTTTCTGTAAATTTTCTTTACTTCCTCACTATCTACAGTAATTTTCTTCTTTTTCATTTGAACTCTCACAAGTTCTCCTGCTAAAGAAACTACTCCTACATCGTGACCCGATGAACCTTCTACCGCAACCACATCTCCCATAGAAATGGTCAGGTTTTCAGGATTTTTATAAAAGTGTTTTCGACCGTTTTTAAAACGGACTTCAAAAATATTAAATGGTGCTTCACCCGTAGGTAAAGTCATATTCGATAACCAATCAAAAACAGCAAGCTTATTTCCGCTTCCACAAGTACCTGTTGCACAATTTCCATTGCTCTTACATCCTTTAGGTACACCGTCTTTGTTAGTTGAGCAACTGCTACAACTCATACAATAGTATATTTTTAAAAGCTTTTTAAACCTGTAGTTTATACAGTATCAAAAAGCATTTTTTATTATTGACTTTCAACTAGATAAAATCTTTTTTATCACATCTTTCCTTAATCTGTAAAGATACATATTCTGATGAAAAGTGAAAATCGATTTTTTGTTAAAAGAAAACCGCTACTTTTATCGTAAAAGCAGCGGTTTTTTATTATTAATTCTAGTATTTTTTCTAGTTATTCTTTTTTGCCCAAGTATCACGTAAACCTACTGTTTTGTTGAATACTAAAGCTTCTGAAGTTGAATCATCATCTACATTAAAATATCCTAAACGTTGAAATTGGAAACGGTCTCCAATCTTTGCCGTTTGCAAACTAGGCTCAACGTAAGCAGTAATTTTTTCCAACGAATTCGGGTTTAAAAACTCCATAAAATCTTTGTCTTTATGACTGTCTGGAGCTTCATCTAAAAATAAACGATCGTACGCTCTTACCTCAGCTTTTACTGCGTGCTTTTTCGACACCCAATGAATCGTTCCTTTTACTTTACGCTTACTTTCTTCTGTTCCGCTTCCTGATTTACTTAACGGATCGTACGTACAGTGAATTTCAGTAATATTTCCATTTTCATCTTTTACACAAGACTCTCCTTTTATGATATAAGCATTCTTTAAACGAACTTCTTTACCAATGGTTAAACGGAAATATTTCTTATTTGCTTCTTCTTTAAAATCGTCTCTTTCGATATACAATTCTTTTGAAAAAGGCACTTCTCTTGATTCTGAGTTTTTATCTTCAGGATTATTTTCAGCAATTAAAATTTCCTCTTCTCCTTCAGGATAGTTCGTAATTACCAACTTCACAGGATCTAAAACTGCCATTACTCTGTTTGCTGTTTTGTTTAAATCTTCTCGGATTTTAAATTCTAACAACGCTACATCAATCACATTTTCACGTTTTGAAACTCCTACAGTTTCCACGAAACTACGGATAGAAGCAGGTGTATAACCACGACGACGTAACCCTGAAATAGTTGGCATACGTGGATCATCCCATCCTGAAACGACACCTTCTTCAACCAACTTCATCAGCTTACGCTTACTCATCACTGTATAGCTTAAGTTTAAACGTGAAAACTCACGTTGTTTTGGTGGTAATGGATATTTTGATTGACTATGCTCATATACATTGTCTCTAAACCAATTGTAAAGCTCACGGTGAGGCTTAAATTCTAATGAACATAACGAGTGTGAAATTTGCTCTATATAATCACTTTCACCATGCGTCCAATCGTACATTGGGTAAATTACCCAATCGTTTCCTGTACGGTGGTGTGCCTTTTTTAAGATACGATACATAATAGGGTCACGCATTAACATGTTTGGTGAAGTCATATCAATTTTAGCACGTAAAACATGCGAACCTTCATCAAACTCACCATTTTTCATGCGTGTGAATAAATCTAGGTTTTCTTCTACACTTCTGTCACGATAAGGACCTGCAACTCCTGGTTGCGTTGGTGTTCCTTTTTGTTCAGCCATTGCTTCTGAAGATTGGCTATCTACATACGCTTTTCCGTCTTTAATTAATTGAACTGCCCAATCATAAAGCTGCTGGAAATAATCAGAAGAATAACATTCGTTTTCCCATTGATACCCTAACCAAGCTACATCGCGCTTAATAGCATCTACATACTCTTGCTCTTCTTTTGCTGGGTTGGTATCATCAAAACGAAGGTTTACAGGAGCGTTGTACTTTTCTCCTAAACCAAAACTTATACCAATAGCTTTAGTATGCCCAATGTGTAAATACCCATTTGGTTCTGGTGGAAAACGAAAACGTAAATTTTCTTTTGGCATTCCGTTTGCCAAATCCTCTTCAATAATTTGCTCTAAAAAATTCAATGATTTCTTTTCTTCTGACATTCTGAATTGTTAATTGTCTTTGTTCAATCTTCTGTAATTTCTTCCATCAATCCCTCTTAAAAGAATTTATTGGTGAAATTAAGCCACAAAATTACATAGAATCTGTGAGATATTTACACAAAGAAAACTAAGGATTAAACTTTTACAACAAAAAAACGGAAACCTAAACAAGTTTCCGTTTTTTTATTTTTATATAACTCGGTTTTATTTACCGTAAGAATTGTTTGCCTGATTTACATCTGCCATTAATTTAGACGGATCAATTTCAACTGATTTCACATCTTTTTGGGTTGTAAAAGTATATGTTGGATGTGCAAAAGTCCAATCAGTAATAACTGTAGCGTTGGTTGGTTTTTCTCCACGCATCATACGTAACGGAATATTGAATGATTCTTTTGAACCATCTGTATACGTTACCTCAACGTCAATAGGCATTGGCATTTGACCGATACGCTCTAAGGTAATTTCTTTTCCATTAACAGACTTAATTCCGTAGTCAATTGTATGTGTAGTTTGCGTCCATTCATTTAAATACCAATCTAACTGAAGTCCTGAAACTTTTTCGGCTGTACGCTTAATGTCGTTTGGTGTTGGGTGTTTAAACGCAAAATCTTCAAAATACTTTTTTAAGGTTTTTGCTACATTTTCTTCCCCAATAATATATTCTAATTGTGATAAGAAAATGTTCCCTTTAGAATAACTTGCTACTCCATATGCTGTATTAGTATGATATCTATCAGCATGCGTTGTTAAAGGCTCTTCAATATTATTTCCCACCACATAATTGTATCCTCTGTAAGAACCAGCATGCGGATTTTCTTTTCCTTCTCTTAAGATTTCATTTTCTGCTTTGTTTGAAATATAGGTTGTAAACCCTTCATCCATCCAAGGGTGCTTACTTTCGTTTGTTGCTAATAAGAATTGGAACCAAGTATGTGCTAATTCGTGTGCTGTTACACCAAATAAGCTTCCCCATTTACGTTTCCCAGTAATTAGTGTACACATTGCATACTCCATACCTCCATCTCCTCCTTGGATAACTGAGTATTGCTTGTATGGATACTCGCCTATATGCTTACTGAAATACTCCATTAACTCAGCTGTTTTTGGTTGTAACTTCTTCCAGTTTGCTAAATATTCAGCATCTAATGTTTTTTTGTATAAGAAATGTAAATCGATACCGTTTTTCATTTTATATGTATCGTGAATAAACTCCGGATCTGCCCCCCATGTAAAATCATGTACATCTGGTGCTGTAAATTTCCAAGTTAATTTATCTCCTGAAGGAAGATTTAATGGTTGCTTTTTATCTTCGTAACCATGACCTACTTCTTGTGGATTTTGCACATATCCTGTTCCTCCAACTACATAGTTCTTGTCGATATGTAATGTTACATCAAAATTACCCCAAACTCCGTGAAACTCTCTTCCTAAGTATGGTGGTGTATGCCAACCTTCAAAATCGTATTCTGCCATTTTAGGGTACCACTGTGTCATAGACAAAGCTACTCCCTCTGCACTATTACGCCCTGAACGACGGATTTGTTTTGGTACTTGAGCATCAAAAATCATATCAAACGTTACGCTTTGCCCTGGTTGAATTGGCTCATTTAACGTAACCTCTAAAATAGTTCCAACAGTTTCATGGTTTACCGCTGTTCCATTTTGTTTTAAAGAGTTTACTTTGATATATCCTATTTCTGATGGTGATAATTTACTAATTCTGTCTCCTACTCTTCTATCTGGATCTTGAATGTTTCTCGAGCGAACATCCATTTGAGAGTTAGGCTGAAAAGCATTAAAGTATAAATGATAGAACACTTTATCTAACACATCTGGTGAATTATTTGTGTACACCAGTTTTTGAATTCCTTTGTATTGATAGGTTTTTACATCCATATCAATATCCATTGTATAATCTACATGCTGTTGCCAATAACCATTATTGGTAGTTTGCTTATTCTCATGTGCTTTTACCACATTAGTATCAGTGCCGTTTTTCATTGTAGCACATGAAACCATTGGCAATAATAAAAGGCTAAAAATTATTTTCTTCATATTAAACTGGTTTAATTCCCATTGAGGTTAATGTTCTTTTCAAACTCTTTAATTCTTCTTCACTTTTTAATATTGGAAAACTACGTCTTTTTCCGTTTTGTAACTTTAAAAAAATACGTTCTCTTCCGTAAGCTACTTCTGTTTCTAGTCCTGCTATTTCTTTTAATGAATATTTAGACTTCCACGATCTTTTTACAACGTAATACAATATTACTGCTACTGAAACTAAAGCCAATAAAAACATAAAACTAAACAATAATTCATTATTTTGATAACTCATTAAGTATAGTTGAACTCCCATATTAACACCGTTAACAAACATTAAAATTACAACTAACCAAGAATGCTTAGGTACTTCGTCTTTAATAGTTAGTTCTTCTATTTTTTTATTGAACTCTAATTGCATAGCTTTTTCATTATAACAAAAAAAGAGCATCAAAAAATAATGCTCTTTTTTAGCTAATTTATATTAGTCTTATTTTCTTCCGTTAACCATTCTATCAGCCATTCTAACTGCATTGTAAGCGTTTACAACACGTCCAGAAACTGATAATTCTGAGAAAGGAACTTTTACAGGCTCATTACCATATCTAGCTCCTGTTCCTGGTTTTACAACTTCAAAATCAATCTTAGTTCCTGAATTCATTAAGATGTGCTTTACTTGACTTGCTGTTAATTGAGGATAATAAGAACGTACTAATGCTGCTACCCCTGCTGCTGCTGGAGAAGCCATAGAAGTTCCGTTGAATTTCTTGTACTCATTATCTGGAGTAGTTGAATATACTTGCACTCCTGGAGCAAATACATCTACATTCTTTTTACCATAGTTAGAAAATGTTGCTGGTAAATTCTCATTGTAATTAGCACTCATTGCACCAATTGTTAAGAAGTTATCTGCAACCTCAGTTAATAAATCTGGAGCATCGTTAGGGAATGTTTTTTCAACATCAATGTTTTTACCATCATTTCCTGCTGCGTTTACAATTAATACGTCTTTAGAAGCCGCATACTTAATTGCATCGTAAACCCACTCTTTGTTTGGTGAAAATGCTTTACCAAAACTTGTGTTGATTACTTTTGCTCCATTATCAACTGCATAACGAATACCTAACGCTACGTCTTTATCGTACTCATCTCCGTCAGAAACTGAACGAACTGCCATAATTTTTACGTTATTAGCAACACCATCCATACCTTTACCGTTGCTACGAGTTGCACCAACAATTCCTGATACGTGAGAACCGTGAGCTTCTCCTTTTTCAGAGTGCCCTGTGTTACCGTTTCCATATCCTGGCTTATCGTTAATATCGTACGCATTGTCTCCTACTACTGTACGGTAATCTGTTTTTAAGTTTTCTCCATCAATTGTTTTTTGAGCATTTTTAATACCTTTTTCAAAGTACTCTTTTGCTTCAGTTAACGAATCAAAGTATCCTAACATTCTAGTTGCAAATTCCTTTGCATTACCTATCATTGGATCGTTTGTATTGATAGCCTCAACTTCCTCTTTTGTGTAAGAAGATTTTCCGAAGTATTTTGTTAATGCTTTATCAGACTCAATTGCTCCTGTTTTTAAGTTACCGTAGCGACCAACTGTTTTCTTAGCTTCATCTACTTTTTCAGCTTGAAAAGCTTTTACTTCTGCTAAGGTTTCAGCATCTGCTACTTCTGGGTTCATTAAAATACGCTCGTACTCTAAGTGCTCTTTATATGAATCTCCTAAAAAGTTCCATCCGTTGATATCATCAACATAACCATTTTTATCATTGTCTTTTCCATCTCCTGCAACTTCTTTGGTGTTTACCCAAGCTACATCTACTAAATCTTCGTGTTTTAAATCAGTGCCCGAATCAACTACACCAACAACAACCTCAACATGTTTTTTCCCTTTTAAGAATTCATACGCTTTGTTAACGCTCATTCCAGGAATTGTATCAGTTGCTAAATCTAAGTGTTGCCAGTTTTCTTGTTCATAATCTGTTAACTCAGCTTTTTTTGCTGGAATATTAACTACTGTATTGCTTCCTGCTGGTACAGGGATTTTGCTTACTGTGTTACAACTAGCTAAAGTAGCTACTGCAATTGCCGAGTAAAATACGGGCTTTAAAACTCTCATAATCTCTATCTTAATTAAAAATATCTGTAAATTTAAATGTCTCTTTTAAGCGAACTCCTTTTTCAGTATGTTTTACAGTTATTAGCTCATTATAAGCATCGTGCTCTAAAAACAGGTAAAACTCTTTATCGGCAGCTTCATTTAAGAAAGCTTCTTTTTCTTTTAAGGTAAGTAGCGGTCTTGTATCATAACCCATTACATACGGTAATGGAACGTGTCCTGCTGTTGGTAACAAATCTGCCATAAATACTAAGGTTTTTCCTTGGTATTCTATTTTAGGCAACATCTGTTTTTCTGTGTGCCCGTCTTTAAATAAAACATCAAAACCAACATAATCTTTTGCATTTAGATGCAAAAAGTTTAGCTGTCCACTTTCTTCAATTGGTAAGATGTTTTCCTTTAAGAAGGACGCTTTTTCACGTGCATTAGGGTGTACTGCCCAATCCCAATGACGTTGGTTACTCCAAAAACGTGCGTTTTTAAAGGCAGGTTCGTATCCTGTTCTATCTTTGTTCCATTGTATTGCTCCTCCACAATGATCAAAATGTAAGTGTGTTAAAAATACATCGGTGATGTCATCTCTATGGAAACCATATTTTGCTAAAGAAGTGTCTAATGAAAAGTCTCCATATAAATAATAATAACCAAAAAATTTATCGGACTGTTTATTTCCAATTCCCGTATCGATTAAGGTTAATCGATCTCCATCTTCAATCAACATACAACGCATGCCCATTGAGATCATATTGTTTTCATCGGCTGGATTTGTCTTCTGCCAAATCGATTTTGGAACCACGCCAAACATAGCGCCTCCGTCTAATTTAAAGTTACCTGTTTCTATCGGATAAATTCGCATAACGACAAAGATGCAGAATTTTAGCGAATTAATTTGTTAATAAAAACAAAAAAGCACATCATATAGATGTGCTTTTCGAGGTGTCGAGCGGATTCCTTTGTTTTTATTTTAATTTACACTAAAATACACAAAACCCTTTAAAACATAGAAAAATAAATTTTTATCATATCTGTTTTTTATCATAAAACTTCATTTAACTCACAATTACTTTCCCCTTTTAATTCCCTTTAATTATATTTACCATTAAAAACAGCTAGTCATGTATTTCTACCTCAAAGAACCTAAACTTAACACTTCATTAATTTATTTAATTTTTTACGTTAGAGCAGATAAAAAAAATTAAATACTCTACTAAGCAAAAAATAGCATCAGAAAATTGGGATTTTGAAAATAGGTTTCCCAAATTAAAAAGAGGTAAACATGGAAAAGTTAATAAACAAATAAGTGATGTTCTTTTGCTATATAAATCTACCCTTGAAGAAACCATACGGAAATGATTAGACTACTGATTATATTGAACAATTCGATTCTATTAAAGAAGTCTTTACTTCCAAATTCTTATTTAAATCTTTGCGGTTTTTAACAGAGACTAGAAAAGGATATTTACCCATGCTTGGTGAGTTAGCTCACAACAAGAAACTTTTAAAGCTCCATACTTCTAAAATAGTAAGCTCTATTGAACATCTAACTTCTCTATCTAATGTGTCCGTCATTACCGCTTGGAAATATTACGGAGTTTCTAAAGACTGGTATTATAACGAGAAAAAAAAACTGACTTGTAATCTAAACCCGTTTCAAAAATGTTACAGATACCATCCGAATCAGTTAACGGTTAACGAGGTGATGGCTATTGAAAATTTGGTAACAGACCCTAATCACTTCGAAAAGTCTAAAACTACTTTGTATTATTATGCGCTAAATAAGAATCTAGTTACTTGTGGTAAATCTACTTTTTTTAAATATGCTTCAATTTTAGGATATAAAAAGCCAAAACGTTTCAAACAACAAATAAAAAAGGTTTTAGAGCTACCCGAATTTTTGAGTGGTTACATATGGATATTACAAATATTTCAACTGTTGAAGATGGAGTGTAAAAAGTAGCTTTTGTAAAAGATAACTTTTCAAAAGCCATTTTACATTATAGTTCTACTGATGGAAAAGCTGGGAGTAATTTTATTAAAAAACTTTTTCAAGAAACCTTCGATAAGTATCAACTATTGAATACTGTTAGTCCTATTAATATTTTATCAGATGGAAGAAATGAAAATAAAGGAGAATTACTTACTTGGGTTCAAAAGATACAAGCTCCTCCAATTGTTAACAAAATTACCGCTCAAACTAAAGAATTCCCTTTTTCTAATTCTATGTCTGAAAGCACTCATAGCATTTATAAAACTGAATTTAAGCGTGGAAAGTATTATTTAAACACACAAACACACCTTCAAGATTTAGAACGTTTTGTGAAGTATTATAATCATGAAAGATACCCCACAGAATTATACGGTTATACCACCATGGAAATTATACAAGGAAAAATTCCTGATAAAGATAGATTTAAAGAACAAATTTTAGAAGCTAGAAAAAATAGAATTATTACCAATCAACAATTTAACGATTGTAGTTCTGTTATGTCTTGTAAATCCTAAAACGACTGCTTATATCCCAAAGCCGAAAATTCTTATAACAAACAAAACGAATTTTCGTTAGATTCTAAAAACAAAAAAGGATATCCATTCTCTGAATATCCTTTTTATCTTCTGGTTTTTACAAAGTTTTATTTTACTGACTTTCCCCATGTTGGAACCCTTTTGTCGTGGCTTTAAATAGAGAATCCCCCATAATGATCTTTCCATCTAAGAAAGATATTAATTTTTAATATAACTGAAAGTGCTACAATCAAATTGCAGGGTTTAGGACCCAAAATTGAGACCAATAAATTTTATATAAAACGTCATTTAATGGCGTTTTTATTTTCTTAGTAAACTGAAATTCCCTCTCTTTTTTATAACATTACCTTTAGGGTCAATTAATTCTGCATAAAACCAATAATCGTTTGATGGTAAATTTTGACCGTTGTAAAAACCATTCCAGCCATTATCATTTAAACTCAAACTCTTAATTAGTTTTCCATATCGATCAAAAATCTGAACTACACCACTTTTATAAAAACTTTTTCCTATCCCTTTTATATGCCAAGTATCATTGGTTCCATCATTATTAGGAGTAAAAAACTTTGGGTAACTAATAATAGAAGTCTCAAAATATTGAATACCACAACCATTTATATCTTGTACAAGAATAGTATAAATTCCACCTTCTAAGTTATCAAAAAACGGTGTTTCTTGATAATCATAAAGAATATTAGAGTTAGCATCTAAAAGACTAAACTCATAAGTTCCTAAACCAATATTTTGAGTATTAATACGGATGCTATTGTTATCAGAATCGTCTATGATTTCCAAATTATCAATAGTAACATTCGCTATACTTGATTCTTTTACTTTTATATTTTTTATTTCAGATTCACATCCAAACTCAGAAGTTGCTTTCACAGAATAAATTCCTCCTTTAGATACATTTGCAATAATATCATTACTTATTATATCTCCATTTCCATCTTTCCACTCGTAAGAATAATTCCCTGTTGGGTTTTGGACAGTTATATCTAATGAAGAATTGTTTGTAATACATATAATGGCTTCTTCTTCTAACTCAAAATTAGGTTTTTCTCGTACAATAAATTCAACATTGGTTTCTTCGAAGCAGATAGCATAAAGCGGGTTTTCAATCCGAACAGTTATGGTTTGTGATGTAGTGTAAAATGGATTTGGCAACGGACTTGGTAACACTACTCCATTTTCATCAAAGTATTTTACAACCATTCCTGTTTGCGTTCCTAAAATAGTATTCTCTACTTCTGAAGTATCAAAAGCAACAATCCCATCCGTATCATCATCACATTGTTCTAATGGCGCTATTGGGTTTGCTATTGGCACATTATTTACTACAAAATTAATGGTAGTTTCTGCATAACATTGTCCGTTTGGATCTTGACTTGTGTTGCTGGTAATTCTTGCAGTAATAGTTTGACTTCCTGTTGAAAATGGATTTGGTAACGGACTTGGTAAAACTACTCCGTTTTCATCAGTATAACTAACTGTTACATTGGTTTGTGTTCCTATAAGTGTACTTTGTATAGTTGAAGTATCAAAAGCAAACACACCGTCTCTATCGTTATCACACTCTGGGTTTATGTTAACTGGATTTGCAACAGGTACTTTTTCAACATTTAGAGTAATATGATGTCCTAACCCCAAACAATCATTATCAACTGCGCTATCTACTCGAATATAAATATTCTGCAGATTTGGACTCGCAGTGTTTTGGTAGTTAGAGATATCAGCATCTGGTATTGGGTTTTGCTCTGCTAATGCTTCTGCTTCTGATTGATAATATTTAATAATCAATTGTTGACCCGCTGGAAAAATACTTTCAATTTCATTAGTTATTTGACTAAAATCAAAAGTAGCTATTCCATCTGAAGTATTTATTCCATCATCACACTCGTAAAACTCTCTAGTGTAGGTTAATGGTATTTGTGTAGTAGAAACAAATAAATTAATTTGACTAGTTCTATGGCAGCCATTTGCGTTTTCTATACGTGCCCAAACTGTATCTGTACTTACTATTTCATTTTCATAAGCTGTAAAATTTGTAATTGCTGCATTTCCACTTTCTGCTAATGATTGGGTTTCATGATAGGTAATTGTATAGCTTGATGAGTTTGTAATGAGTTCTTCGTTAACTTCTGTTAAATTGAAAAAACTAAAACCATCAATATCATTATCACATTGTCTTAAAGAAACTACAGGAACAACCGTTGGCAATTCAAACACTTCCAACATAAAAGAAGTGTCTCCAACACAAGTGCCGTTGTTTCTATTAGTAACTCTTACATAAATAGTTTGTGGATTGCTTGTGTTCTCAAAGTCTGTAACATCTGAAGTTGGAATTTGCATGGTATATGCCGCATCTGTAAAATAACTCACTACAAAATCAGTAGTCGATTGTCCATTTAAAATAGTTGTTTCTCTATCCTTTAAATTGAACTTAATTCTGCCATCTATATCTGTTCCTACTGAAGTATTATCGCAAAAAGAAAGATTTGGAATTGATGCACTTAATGCTGGAGCTGGAGATTCAAACACATTGATTTTAAAAGAAGTTATGGCTTCACAATCAGAGTTTTGTTTATTTATAACTCTAGCCACAATTGTTTGTTCTTGGTAAGAACTTATATTTTGATAACTTGAATAATCCGAAATTTTAGTATTATTCGTATAATCCGTCATACTAGCATAATAATCAACCTCAAATTCAGTAGTGCTTTGTCCATTTAGAATACTATTTGTTTGTGCAGTTAAATCAAAGTTGTAGAAACCATCATTATCATTGTCACAAACAATGATATCTGTAGGTTGCGATGCAGAAGGTGTTTTGTATATAATAACTTCAGTAGTTATAGTACTAGTTTCTGTACCCAAAGTTGCAGTAGTTGTAACTGTATAAGTACCAGGAGCAGTAAATACATGTGTTGGATTGCTGCCTGTAGAAGTATTGTTAACTCCTGATACTGGGTCTCCAAAATCCCAAATTACTGAATCTACGGTATTGTTTAATATAAACTCGGTAGTATCTTCAAAACAAGTATTGATGTAGGTTACATTACTTATACTAAAATAGGATTGAATAAAGGGAGGTAGACCTATTAATGATTTTTTTCCTTCCAAATAAACTCCATCAAATTCATAATTACATCCATTTCCTTTTATATCAGGATTATTAATCACCCCCAAGAAATCATAATCATAATGAGCAACATAAATTTTACCATCTGGTCCCAATTGTAATGCTTGATGAAGCTCTTTAATATCAGGTGTAAAATCAGGTAATATATGAGTCTTAGAATTTTCAATATCAACTTGATTAAAATTAGTTATATCAAATTGATAAATCCCATCTTCTGATTCACTTACATATAAAAGATTATTGTTTGGTGAAAACTCTACTCCATATACTCTTGAACTAGGATTTCCTGAAGTAAAGCTAGATATTTGAATTGGATTACTTATGATACCTGTTGAATTATCAAAATCAAAAATTTCTAATATTTCAGTTTGTCCATAAACTATTGCAAGTTTACTTCCATTTGGAGATAACTTAAGATAGCCTATGGCATCATATATAGAGATAGGAAAATATCCTATTGATGAAATAACTGGGTTTATATTAAGCCCTGAACTATTTATCAGGTAGCTTGTAAATTCATTCGTATTAAACTTATGCGCAACTACCCATATATCATTACCATTAGCATGCTTAACAGCTGTGATTTTTTCAGTAGAAGGAGTGTGCAATAATATGTTTTTATCTGAAGTTACATCTCCTAATCCTCCATTAAGGTTAATATCTACAATACTATATCGTAATCCATTCTCTTCACCCAAATCATCTACTGTAAAAACATAGAACAAACCATTATTATATGGATGGGGTACAATTATACCAGATTGTGTACTTGAAAAATCACCTAAAAGGCCTGAACCATTAGGCATTGGAATATGCTGTTTATTCCAAATAGTTATACCATTTGTATAAAATAATAGGTTTCCGTCAGAATCTGAAATAGATGCGCATCCTTCTGTGGTAAATAACTTTCCATCTACTAATGCAGTTGGGGATCCCGAATTGAATGTAATGCCAGCATTCGCACCAAAATACCAAAAATTTGCTTCTTTTTGTGAAAAAAGAGTGTGTGATAGTAAAAGTATTACTATAATTAATAGCTTTTTCATAGCTTGAATTCTATAGAAACAAATATAAGAAACTATACAAAATCACCACAATTACTTTAATATTTGGGTAATCTTTTACCTATTCGTTCAAACCCTTCGACTATGCTCTGTACAGATATAGAAGTAGTACTATCGTGGTTTAAAGTAGAGAGTGCATTGTATAGTTCATTTGCTCATAACTTCTAAAATACAAAAAAGCCCCAATTGTTACTATTGAGGCTTCTCGTGTAGCCATTACAAATGACTAATAATATGCTCGTTTCTTATTTAAATTCCTTTTAAAACTTGCGATTACGCTAACGCTAAATGTCAAGGTGCGGGGGTATATATACCCTTTAATATTAAATCTCTATCATTTAGTTCGTTATAAAAAACTCTTACCCTTTGTCCTTTATTAAATCTTGACGAATAAATTGTTTCATATTTATATTCAAAAACACCCTCTATAGTGTCATTCCCTTTTAAATATTTACATTTTACAAATACATGGTACAACCCCTCTCCGAAATGTTGCTTCCTTATCTCTGTAATTTCACCAAATCCCTTTGACTCCAAATAGTGTTTCTCTTTACATGAAAAAAAGCTTCCTAATATAAACAGTAGAACAAATAAATTATATTTCATTTTATCTAAAATTATTCTGGCCAATAACCTTCTCTTTGAGTAGAATATTGACTTTGAGAATTATAAAATCTGGCATGTGGACCTATTGTTGGATGATTTTTATACGCATTAATAGGAGCAATACTGTGCCCTCTAAAACTAACTGCTCCAGAACTAAAGCTCAAAACAGCCGCATTAAATAATAGAGGTTTAGCTAATCTAATATATTGATCACCTACCTTTAAAGTACCTAAAGTATGACCATATCTTAAATAATAAGATGTTTTCGATATTGGCTCCATAGGAAAATTACCATATTCATCACCATAGGCAGATACTTTTAACCTCCTAATAAGTTCAGTTTTTATGGGATTACTAGGACCATTTAAAATAGATATCGCAACCTTTAAATCTTGCTCTGTATAATGATACTCCTCACCAACTCTTGGAGTATGACCTCTAGTCCAGGTATTTGCATAAAATAAGTTTTTAATAGGATTGTTACTTATTTTTACTTCGCCCAAGTTCTCAAAATACAAATTATCAACATCTACTTTTAGGATATCATTAACTTTTAAATTCAATATACCATTTGTGGAAGTAATACCATTATTATTTAATATTCCCATAGAGGTCCCTAAATCAATTCCCAGAAAATCAGCCAGTGTATACGCGTTATCTCCTGGATCCGCAACTAAATCATCTCCTTCCCAATGCCACTCTGCTCCATCAGGATCAATACCATTCATAGGGTTATTCCCCATTCCTAAATAAGGACTCGCATATTGTCCTGCTGGATCGGTCGTCAACCACCTCCCAATACGAGCATCCCATAAACGTAATTGAAACGCTTCCTTACCAGTTTCAATATCTTTTTCTTGTCCTTGAAAAGCATACCTATAATCTCCAACGATATTCCTATTTGGCATTGGCATCCCAAAAGGATAGTAGTCGGTTTTGCTAATTGCTACAGCATTAGAACCTTGCTTTGCTATAACTGCTCGTACATTTCCTAAATGGTCTGTTAACTGATAAACGCTAGCACCTGTTGCTTTATTGTATACTCCTAACCTACTACCACCATAAATTGGTAACTCTTTTTGTACATCTCCTTCATATATTGCCAATACACTTCCTGTGGCATCTCGCACATAATTCGTAGTTTTATCTACTACTCCAGTAGATTTGTAACTTATCTTTTGTGCTCTAAATCCTTTATCATCATAAACAAACTTTACTAAAGGTACATCATTTTTTGTTACTTCTGTTACTAAACCACTTGTGTTATAAATATATCGAACAATATTATTTGGTTCAGTAGTAGTCACATATTCATGATCTTCAATTAACTGCCCAATGCTATTATACACATAATTGCCCGCTGCTTGAGTATCTATATCTTGTACCCCAGCATTACCCACTGCATCTATTACTCTATCTAACCTATTAGATTTTACGTTTTTATACTTATACTCTAACTCATCCATTCTATTGCTAGAACTTCCTATAGTTTTTTTATTTCTATGTAAACTTAAAATATTTCCGTTAGCATCATAAGTAATATTACTTACATCGTAATCTCCACTCTTATATTCTCCTGTATGTGCAAACTCATTGCTATTAAATTTTGCCGATTTTAACCAATTGTTTTTGTTATACGTATAAGAATACTGCAATGGATGTGAATTAGCGTCTGTAGTATTAACCTTAGAGTTCCATCGCATCGATTGTATGTTGCCATTAAACTGATCTTCAATCCCTGCAATTCTTTGGGTTTGAAACCTACTATCGCGTGTATAATCTCCTACGTGGTAATTTAATTGTAAACCAAATAAATCGGTATGATCGCCTCCTGGATCTTTCGTACTTGTTAATTCGGGGTGGTTAATACCTTTTAACTGCCCTGCAAGATTGTAAACATAATCTAACCCTTGAATGCCTCCTGCAAGTTCTGTTCGTTTTAAGGCTCCATTTTCATAGTATTCATAAATAGCGTGTGTTATAAAAGTACTTCCGTTTGTTGAAGTTTCTACTTTTATTAACGCCTGTGTGTCTGCATCGTAAGTATACTTATGAACGAAACGCTCAGAGAGAGTATTTTTTTGAAAGTCTACTTTAACAACTTGTCCTGTTACAGGATCATATTCATAATCAATAGTTTTGGCTGTAGATAATCCATTGCTCTTTTGTACAATCCATTTTACACGACCGTGCATATCATAACTGTAGAAACTTTCTGATATTTTTGTTCCTGTCTCATCCTTATTATAGGTATATGCTACATTTCCTGATAAAAAAGTAGGTTTTCTATAAACCGTACTCGCCAAACTGTTTAATCGAGATTGGCTTGTAGTGGACAAATAATCGTATTCCGTAAAATGTTGTTCTTTTTTAACTGAAGATGTAAAATTTAAAACATCAGCATCTAAACTCGTAAACACTCCTAAAGCAACCCCACTTTCTATAGGTCTTCCTAATTCATCATAATTTGTATAGGAAAATTCCCCAGAAGTTACTTGTTTTGAATTCTGTGAAAAACGTATTTGACCATCTTTACGGTATTTAAAACTCGCCTCTCCTTCATCTGGACTCTTTGTCCAAATTAACTGCCCTAAAGTGTTGTATTTAAACTCACTTTTTAAGCTATCATCATGAGTGACTGTTGGTTTTAATTCATTTAAACAACTATCAACAAAACCTAAGGGTTGCAAACTACTTGTTAATTGTCCTACTTCATTATAATAATTTAAACTATAATCATAGTAATTTATTTTATAGCGTATACCAACAGCATCCGACATTACTGGTTGAATTGTTTTTGCTGATTTATTAATATATGTAAGTTGATGACTTTTACTTAAAGTCTTAGTACCTACATATTCAACTCTATAAAAACCTGCTGGTAATACACTCGGTGTTGTGCTCAACAATTTTTCATTTTTTAAATCATACACCTTAAAATCACTAATTGAACCAATAAAACCAACACTTTGGCAACCTATAGGTATATGAATATCTACATACTTTTGTTCTCCTATTAACGATAATACTTCATACTGTTTGCTTCCTCCTGATCTTGCAGCCCCTAAGGTTTTACCATCAGCATTAGTAAAAACAACTGCTTCATTACCTTTAACATCTTGCACCACACTTTTTCCTGCTTTTAACCATGTAATATAGTTATTACTGTTGCTAGCAATGCTCTTTACTTTATTATTTTCACTAGAATACCAATCATTACAATTTTCCCATTCACCAGCTATTAAAATTGTATTTTCATCTTGATCAGAGTTTGCATCTCCATATGCAGCTCTATTTGTAACCTGTACTTTAAACAAGGTACTAGCATTTTCTTCCTTTACTATATAGATTTTTCCTACCTCTAAATACTTCTGAGCCCTAATGTTAAATTTATCTGTTTTATCTAAATAACTTAACCCTTCAGCTGGTAAACATGTTGTTGAATAGGATAAAACTCTAACTCCATAATAAGTTCTAGGATAAGTACTTTGATCGGGAAGTTCTCTAGAATCAGTATACTCTTTTATTATTTCTGGTGCAGCTGAAAAAATATTATATCCATATACATAATACATTTCTTGTGCCGCTGGCATTGAAAAACTATACCCTTGTTTCCATCCGTCTGCTTCTGTTATATTTCCATCGCCATTTGTGTCGTGTTTGTTACCTCCTACAACTTGTTTAACAGCCCCTGGATTTAACGTACTGTACAAGATACGTGAATAAGGACGGTTTGTTTGGTCTTGAAATACCTCAGAGGTATTAGAATTACTATAATACCAGCCTAGTGAGTTTGTTTGAGAGCCTATCGTTGGTGAATTCTCAGGTGAAACTCCATTAAAGTCCGAACCTATGTAAGTACTACCATCAGGTTTTTTAATAAAATCAGATTTAAATATTAGCGTTCGGCTTGGATATGCTGGACTGCTCATAGTTTGAACTGAAGGACGACCTTGAGCGTCATATAAAACTTGACTACCCCAAACTTTTCTTGTCTTAATATCTAAACTTAATGTTTGTTCCAACTTTCCTAAATCATCATAATAAGCTTTAGATTCTCCTACTACTTTTTTATTAATTAAATAGCTTTTCTCGTATACGGAATTTCTCGCTTCTGTTGCAAAACCTCCTACCGGACAACCTGAATCTGCACTAAAACCTACATTAAGCGGGCATTTGTCATCTGCATTATCTACATATCCTCTTGCCTCACAAACTATAGTGAATGAACTGTTATTTGCATAATGAGGTTCATTAGGGTCTCCTAAACCATCTCCATCTTGGTCTTTATATAACAAAATACGCCCTATACTAGGGTTGTTGTCATCACAATCTCCTTCTAGTAGTGACCATCCAGATTTTACATTACCTGGTGAACAAAAAACTTGACCTGTTCCCGTTCCTAATCCGTCACCATCTATATCAACATACCATGTTAGCGATTTTACTAATTCATTTGAATCGTCACAGTCTTGATTATTTAATGACCAACCTTCTACGTTATTAGATAAAAAAACAACGCTTGAAAACTAGCTAAAGGAACTGTTTTATGAGTCATTTTTGATTTTAAAATAGAAAACATTATAAAAGAAAAAATTAGAGATAATGAAAAAACAACTAAAAAAGATATTGTAGGTAAACTTACACCTAATGTTATAAAAAGCAACAAATCTCCCAAACCAAATGACTCAAAAAAGGATTTATTTAACTTGTGTTTTGAATACAAATAAATCAATGAAATTAATGTAGATATAAGTAAGAAATTTACTAAAATTTTATAAATAAAAAGCTCTAACAATGTGCTTTTAAAAAACAAACACCCTCCTAAAACCATACTTAACAATAAAGTAATTAAAAATACTTGTCTTTCTTTTAGGTCTTGATAGAAGATTACTAGCAATAGTATAAAAAAAATAAAAATCACCTCTTTTGATATCAAAGATAAATTAATTTTCTATTCTCATTAACCTTTTTTCTTTCCCTTTTTAATTCCCCTAAAAACAAACAACCACCCATAAACAAGGTTTAATGGGTGGTTTTTGAGGTGTCGAGCGGATTCGAACCGCTGTAGATGGTGTTGCAGACCACTGCCTAGCCACTCGGCCACGACACCTTATATTAATAAGGACTGCAAATTTACAGCTTTTATCTTTTTTTGCAAGCTTTTTTTACTTTTTACGCACTTCTGATAAAACAATTGCTACCTCAGCAACATTTCCTCCAATCGGCGGATTAATTTTTGCTACGCTAACCTCCGCTTCATCAACTAATTGTATCTCTCTAAAGATTCTTTCTATAATTCTCCTAGCAACATGCTCCAATAATTTAGAACGAATTGCCATTTCTTCTTTTACAATTTGATTCAAATGCACATAATCTACCGTATCAACCAACTCATCGGTTTGTGCTGATTTTTGTAAATCGGCTTTTACTTTGATATCTACTCTATATTCCGAACCTATTCTTGCTTCTTCATCTAAACATCCGTGATTTGTAAATAATCGGATGTTGTTTACACGTATTATTCCCATGTCGCAAAAATAGTAATGTTTCTTTATTTAAGTCGTGTAAATTTTATTTCAAAAAAAAGAGGAAAACAAAATTATTTTCCTCTTTTATAATTTCTTTTTTTAAAGAATTTCGAATGTTTGAGTCAATTCACCTATAGTTACTTTATATTTTCCTTTAGGTAAATAATAATTGTCATTCTTTGCTTTTTTAATTTCAGCCTCTTTATGTTTTTTCATGTATTTCTTTCTTCCTTTTTCTGAAAAAGAAACATCATATACAACCTCGTTAAATCCTTTTGTTGCATTCATTTTTATAGTGTTTACCAAGATATCATCTAAAGAATACACTTCTAACACAAGCTCTTTATCAGAATTTACATAAAATGGAATGGTAACACTTGGTGTATAAGGCTCTAACCACTTACTCCAAGAGCTTCCCCAAGAATTTCTTTTTTTAACATTCTTTATACTAAAAATAGCTTCTTTACTGTCAAACTCTTGTAACGAAGTAACATCTGCTTTGTATAAACTACGTCCGTGTGTTCCTACTAATAAATGTTTTGCTTTTGGTTGAATTACTAAATCGTGAACTGCTACATTTGGTAAACCATTACTAAAAGCTTCCCATCTTTCACCTTGATTGAAAGAAACATACAATCCGTTATCGGTTCCTAGGTATAAAATATTTTCTTTTTCTGGATCTTCCTTAATCACATTTACCGCAGAAGTTGGAATATTACTACTAATATCTTTCCATGTTTTACCATAATCATCAGAAACGTACACATACGGAGTAAAATCGTCAAAACGATACCCATTTAACGTAACATATACACGCTCTTTCTTATACTTTGAAGCTATTACACGACTTACCCATAAGTTTTGCGGAAAAGAATTAGAAATTTTCTCCCAACTTCCTCCTCCGTTTTTAGTCACTTGTACCAATCCATCATCAGATCCTACATAGATTAAACCAAATTGAAACGGACTTTCAGAAATGGTAGTTAATGTTCCGTAAGCTACATTGCCTTCTTTTTCTCCTTTGGTTAAATCTCCTGAGATTTCTTCCCAATCATCACCTTTATTTAGTGAACGGTGTAACTTATTCCCTCCTAAATACAAGATATCTTGATTGTGTTTTGACAACAAAATAGGTGTTTGCCAGTTGAATCGATATGCTGGCTTATCTTTTTTTGGTTTTGGCTGAATGTAGGTTTGTTTTCCCGTAGCTCTATCAATTCGATAATAGTTTCCAAATTGATACCCCGTATATACAATATTAGGGTTTCTATCATCAACAGCAACCTGCATACCATCACCTCCCATTAAACTTTCATAAGGATTCTTTCCTGTTTGATGCCAGCTTTTGTCAATTTTTGCATTATGATTTCCTACCCAAACTCCGTTGTCTTGTAATCCACCATATACCTTGTACACTTCTTGATTATCCGCATATACGGTATAAAATTGACCAACTGCTGGTTGATTTAATTTAATCCAGCTTTCTCCATCATCGTATGAAATATTTAATCCTCCATCATTACCATCAATTAGGTGTCCTTGTTTTTTAGGATTTACCCATAATGCTTGATGATCGGCATGTACATTTTCTTTACTAATAGATGTAAATGTTTTTCCTCCGTCTTTCGATTTTAAAATTGGAACTCCCAATACATAAATTCCATTTTGGTCTTGTGGATCAACACGAATTTCCCCAAAATAGTAACCATACGAATAGTACAAATCATCTAAATATCCTTCGTGTGTTTTTTTCCATGTTTTTCCTCCATCAGTAGTTTTAAAAACCTCCGCTCCTATTACTGGAGTATCAAATAATGCAGCATTAGCGTCTTTTAAGTAACCAACCAAATCACTAGGTCTCATTTCTCCTGGACTTGAGCGAATGATTTGTTTAATGTTTTCTGCACGATATTTCTCTTGAAGACCATTCATTTTAATATATGAATTCAATTTTTTGTCTTTCATATTTAAAAGTTCATCTGCCGAAATTGAAGCAAGTTCTTCTTTTGTCAAAGCTCCTGAACCTTTAGCTTGCTTCGTAGAATCTTTCTTTCTTCGGAATTGACTATCGTGAAAAGCATACACTGTGTTTTCATCATAAACCGCTAAACCAATTCTTCCTACTCCATCTCCGTTAGGAAAACCATTGTTCTCAGAAATTTTAGTCCATGTATTTCCTGCGTCTGTTGATTTATAAATTGCTGAATTTTTTCCGTCTCCATCAAAATTCCATGCTTTACGCTCACGTTCCCATGCAGCAGCATATAAAATATTAAAGTTATTTGGCACAGGCTGAATATCGATAATTCCTGTGTTTTCATCAATAAACAAGGTTTTTGTCCATGTTTTACCTCCATCAGAAGTTTTAAAAACCCCTCTTTCATTGTTTGATGAGTATAAATGACCAATAGAACCAACAATTACCTCATCTGGGTTGTTTGGATTGATTAAAATACGACCTATATGGTGAGAATCAAGTAGTCCTACATTTGTCCATGTTCTACCTTTGTCGGTAGATTTTAAAATCCCGATTCCTGCATACGACGAACGAGAAGAGTTATTTTCTCCCGTACCTACCCAAATTGTCCCATTTTTCCAATCTACAGCAATATCACCTACATTTTGTGTTGGTGAGTTGTCTAGAATTGGAGTAAAAGTCGTTCCGTTATTATTGGTATGCCATACTCCTCCAGAGGCATATCCTACATAAAATTCTGTTGGATCTTTTGGGTTTACATCAATATCTACCACACGTCCACTCATTACTGTAGGTCCAATACTTTTAAATGAAATGTTTTTTACCGTGGAATTTTTTGTTAACGCTTCTTTTTGCTGTAAAGCCTCTTGTATTTTTTCTGCTGAAGTAGGTTGTTGAGCAACTACTGTAAATGGCAACAAAGCAATACAAACTTTTGCTAAGTTTTTCATGATCATTTGGTTTAGTAAGTTGGTGAAAATACTGTAAGTAAAAACTATTTCAAAAAAATTAACAGAATTTTGGGGTATTTTCCCAAAGTAATACACCCACAAAAAATTATTAGATTTGTGTTAACTCAATTACATAAAGCTATGACTATTTTTATTCTTTCTGTTAGCGAACATATTTATTCAACACAAAGAATATACAAAGAAGCTCTTCGTAGAGGTCATAAAGTTGAAATTGTCAATCATTTAAAATGCTCTATCAAACTAGGCAAAGGTAAACCTGCAATTATTTATCAGGGCAAAGACATTGTTGATATTCCCGATGTAATAATACCTCGAATAGGCTTTTCTGCAATGAGACATGGAGCTGCTGTGGTTAAAGAGTTTGAACTAAACGGAGTGTACAGTACTGCTAATTCATCGGGCATTTTAAAAGCACAAAACAAAATAGAGACCTTACAAATAGCCAATAGAAATGAGTTACCGATACCACAAACTGTTTTTTCAGTAAATCCTGAAAATGTAGCAGAACAAATAGATTTATTAGGAGAAGCTCCTATCATAATTAAATTACAAGAAGGTACACACGGATCTGGAGTAATTTTAGCAGAAAGTAAAAAATCTGCTATTTCTATTATTGATACTTTATACAGTTCTAATACCGGTATTTTATTACAAGAATTCATTAAAGAAAGTAATAGCGAAGATATTCGTGCTTTTGTGGTTGGAAATAAAGTAATTTCTTCAATGAAACGTAAAGGGTTAGATGAGGATTTTCGTTCTAATATTCATAAAGGAGGAAGTGGGCAAAAAGTTACTTTAACCCTAGAAGAAGAAGAAATTGCTATTAAAGCTTCTCAGTGCTTAAATCTTTTTGTTGCTGGAGTAGATATGATACGTTCAAAACGTGGTTCTTTACTTATTGAGGTTAATTCTACCCCTGGTTTACAAGGAATTGAAACATATACCAAAGATAATATTGCTAAAACTATTATTAAATTTTTAGAAGAAAATGTTCGACCAAAACTTTAAAAACGAAACCATAGAAATAAGAGGGCAAAAGATAAAGTTGGGTGAATCTAAACTCATCCGAATTCCAATTGACCGATTACCTACAGGAACCCTCATAGAAATTCCTGTATATATTTTTAATGGTGATGAAGTGGGACCAACTATTTTATTACAAGGCGGTTTGCATGGAGACGAGGTAAATAGCGTAGAATTGGTAAGAAGAATGTTAATTGATAAATCGTATAAAATTCATCGTGGCTGTGTTATTGTTGTTCCTTTGTTAAATGTATTTGGTTTCTTAAACATGTCTCGCGACATGCATGGTAAAGATGTAAATCGAAGCTTTCCTGGGTCAAAAACGGGATCTTTAGCCAGTAGAATGGCATATTACCTGATAAAAGAAATAACTAATAATGTAGATTTTGCTATTGATTATCATACAGGTGGTGAACAACGCAATAATTTTCCACAAATACGATACACCCCTCAAGATGAGATAGGGCTTCAACTAGCCAATATTTTTAGTGCTCCTTTTATGTTTGGTTCTAGCCTTATTCCAAAGTCCTTTAGAAATCAGTGTTATAAAAACAATATTCCTGTAATTGTATATGAAGGAGGAGAATCATTACGTTTAGAAGAAAAAGCCATTCAACAAGGAATTGACGGAACACTTCGTGTTTTAAAACACTTTAAAATGATACATGAAAAAGTTCAAGTTCCTAAAAAAAAATCTTCTATTCACATTAAAAAAAGAAGATGGATACGTGCTAAAGTTGCAGGACTCTTTACACCAACGGTTCATAATGGTGAAAAAGTAGAAAAAGGACAAATTTTAGGGCATATTATGGATACTTATGGGGAAACAAACTTTACTGTAAAATCTCCAGCAAATGGCTATATCATTGCTAAAAATAACTTTCCAATTATTAATATGGGAGATGCTTTATTTCACCTAGGAAACACATAACTAATTGATTTTATTTGTTTTATAATTTATTTTTTACGTTCTTTAATTCAAATTAACTAATTAACTAATCAAAAATTATAGATTATGGAATTTCTTATTAGCTTATTAAGCGGTGCTGTAGGAGGTAATCTTGCAGGAGCTGTATTAAAAAAGTATTCTTTAGGCACCCTTTGGAACTCTGTTGTAGGGATTTTAGGTGGTGGCCTGGGAGCTCAATTGTTAGGAATGCTAAACATTGATATTTCTGGTATTATCGGAAACATTGCTGGAAGTGGTGTTGGTGGAGCTGTTTTACTGGTTATTGTTGGTATCATTAAAAGCGCCATGGCTAAAAGTTAAACACAAATAAAACTAAAGAAAAGACGCCCTAAATAAGGCGTCTTTTTTATTTATAGACGAAGCCCAATAAATAGCAGTACCTTTGTAGGCTCATAGTGGTGTCTTAATTTAGATCCTACTGAAGAATTATATATGACATTTACATCGTTAGGTTTATCAAAAGCTTTAGTGAAAGCTGTAACCGAAAAAGGGTACGAAACCCCCTCTCCTATTCAAGAAAAAGCAATTCCAGTTATTTTAGAAGGCAAAGACGTATTAGCTTCTGCACAAACCGGAACAGGTAAAACAGCAGGGTTTACCTTGCCTATTTTACAAAACATATCAGAAAAAAAGAATCCAAAATATCGTCCAATCAAAGCATTGGTACTAACACCTACAAGAGAGTTAGCAGCTCAGGTATATGATAATGTGCGTGAATACAGCACACATTTAAATATTAAATCTACCGCTATTTTTGGCGGAGTAAAACCAAGCGCTCAAATAGCAACACTTAAAAACGGGATTGATGTTTTGGTAGCTACTCCTGGTAGATTAATAGATTTACACGAACAAAATCAACTTTCTTTAAAACGTGTAGACGTTTTGGTTTTAGATGAAGCCGACAGAATGCTTGACATGGGTTTTTTACGAGATATTAAAAAAATCATCTCATTTTTACCTCAAAAACGTCAAAACTTGTTGTTTTCGGCAACTTTTTCAAAAGAAATAAAAAAATTGGCAGAAGGTATTTTACACAATCCTGTGATGGTTGAAGCAGCTCCTGAAAATACAACTGCCGAAAAAGTAAATCAAAAACTATATAAAGTTCCGAAAAGCAAGAAAACCGAATTAGTTGGTCAATTAATTTCAAAAGGAAATTGGAGTCAAGTTTTAATTTTTACTCGAACTAAACATGGTGCTAATAGATTGACTGAAAAACTAGTTAAAAGAGGAATTTCTGCCGCAGCTATTCACGGAAACAAAAGTCAAGGAGCAAGAACCAAAGCCTTAAAAGGTTTTAAAGACAATTCTATTAGAGTATTGGTAGCTACTGATATTGCTGCACGTGGATTAGACATTCCATTACTACCACATGTTATTAATTTTGAACTTCCAAACGTTCCTGAAGATTATGTACACCGAATTGGTAGAACAGGAAGAGCTGGTGCTAGCGGAGAAGCTATTTCATTAGTATCGCAAGAAGAGGAAGCATACTTAAAAAGTATTGAAAAGTTATTAGGACAAAAAATTATCGTTTCTCAGTTAGAAGGGTTTGATTTATCTACCATAAAAGATGAAGTTAAAACTGAACGACCAAAGCGTACTGAAAAGAAACCAGCTAAAAAATCGTTGAATACTTCTAATCCAAAGAAAAAACAAACAAAATCTTTTTCAGGAGAAGCTAAAAAAAATACTCCTAAAAAACGAAACAATAGAAATAGAAGGAATAATAAAACATCTCAATAATAATTTTATATTGCTCTTTATCAACTACTTGAAATATTTACTAATTAAACAAAGCAATATTTTGGTATAAATCTTGTTATATAATTGTGTATTACAAAACCAATATAATTATGAAAAAACATGTTTTTTTATTAGTTGCTTTAGCAACTTTTTTTACCGCTTTTATTAGCTGTTCTAACGATGACCCTAAAACATCTCAAGTAGAAGTTCGCTTAGTTGATGCTCCAGGAGATTACGATGCAGTAAACATTGACGTGCAAGACGTGATGATTAATGCAAATGATGGAGAAAACGGATGGAAGAGCTTAGGGAACGTAACCCCACAAGTTTATGACTTACTAGAATTAACCGGAGGTATTGATGCTTTATTAGTTGATACTGAAATTCCTGCTGGAAAAATTAGCCAAATCCGTTTGGTTTTAGGTGATAACAACTCGATTGTGGTAGATGGACAAACACATCCATTAGCAACCCCTAGTGCTCAACAATCAGGATTAAAATTAAACGTACATCAAAATTTAGTTGGAGGTGTAAAGTATACCTTTATTTTAGACTTTATGGTTGACAAATCAATCGTAGTTGAAGGTAATGGTGCTTATAGTTTAAAACCAACTATTAGAGTTATTACCGAAGCTGCTTCAGGTGCTATTTCTGGAATGGTAAATCCTTTTGATTATCAAGTAGAAGTTAGCGCTGTTTCTGGAGAAGAAGAGGCAATCACAACCTACACCAATGAAGAAGGTAAATTTATGTTACACGGAGTGCCAGCAGGCACTTATAACGTAACCTTTACTCCAGACGAGGCTTCTGGCTTAGCACCAAAAACTGTTGAAGGAGTTAATTCTGTACTAGGTGAAAACACCGATATGGGAACTATTGAGTTAGTAGAATAATTCTTATAAAGATAAACTCTTTAAGAGGCTATTTCAAAACGTCATTTTCGAATATAGGAAATTTCATCTGTTACAAGTTAAGGGATATTTTTTGTAATTGACTTCTCAAATTCATTCAAAATGACATCAAATTAGATGTTTTGAAATAGCTTCTTTTTTTATATTTTTAAGCTAAAATTTATTTCCATAAATGGACGCTTCTAAAAAAGCTATTACACAGCGTATACAAAACATCATAAATGATGAAACCTTAAATAATTTAATCCCTGAAATTATTGATAGTTTTAATGAGTTTTCCTTATCTAAAAATGAGTTTTTAGTAAAAAAAGGAGATCCTTGTCGTTATTTCTGTTTTGTAGAAAGTGGAATTTTACAATATGCTGTTACCGTTTCCGGACAAGAAAAAACTACCTACTTAGCCTTACGAAATGGGTTTGCTTCTTCCTTAAAAAGTTTTTTACAACAAACTCCTTCCCCTAAAAATATAAAAGCATTAAGCTCCTGTAAACTTTGGGGACTAACAATTGGTGATTTTAAACACCTTATAAAAAACAACAGAGCTTTTCATCAATTTTATTACAATTTTATAGAAAATCAAATTTTTTTAATTGATGATTACCGTATTGATTTGTTGACTTTAACTCCTGAAGAACGTTATAAAAAACTACTTATTAACGAGCCTAAGCTTCTTCAAGAAGTTCCTTTACATTATTTAGCTTCTTTTTTAGGGATTTCTACTCGACACATGAGTAGGATTCGAAAAAACATAAATTAGCGCCAAATGGCTAATATTTGCACAGTTTCTTTCCGTATTTTTGAAGGACTTTATTAAGTTTTATTTAAAACATGATGAAACATCCATAATTAAACAGAGATAAAATAATTTAGATGTTACATCTGACCATTAAAAAACAATAAATTATTAACAGATGAAATACCATGCAATAAATAGCCAGTTGTTTACTAAAAATCGTAAAAACTTTATGGCACAAATGAAACCAAATAGTTTAGCTGTTTTTAACTCAAACGACATATATCCTGTAAGTGCAGATAGTACTCTGCCTTTTGAACAACACCGAGATATTTTCTTTTTAAGCGGAGTTGATCAAGAAGAGAGTATCTTAATTTTATTCCCTGATTGTCCGAAAGAAAATTTACGTGAAGTTTTATTTTTACGTGAAACTAATGAGCATATTGCTGTTTGGGAAGGTGAAAAACTAACCAAAGAAAAGGCTTTAGAAACTAGTGGAATAAAAAACGTACACTGGTTACAAGATTTAGAAAAAGTATTAGCTGAAATGATGGCCTTAGCCGATACAGTTTACATCAACACTAACGAGCATTACCGTGCTACTGTTGAAACTGAAACTCGCGAAGCTCGTTTCACTAAATGGTTATTAAATAAATATCCTGCACATTCAGTAGCAAAAAGCAATCCTATTTTACAACGTTTACGTTCAATAAAAGATCAAATCGAGATTGATTTAATTCAAACCGCTTGTGATATTACTGAAAAAGGATTCAGACGTGTATTAGATTTCGTAAAGCCTGGTGTTTGGGAATATGAAGTAGAAGCAGAATACATTCACGAATTTATTAGAAACCGTTCTAAAAAATTCGCTTATACACCAATTATTGCATCAGGTAACAATGCAAACGTATTGCACTACATTGAAAACAACCAACAATGTAAAGCTGGTGATTTATTATTGATGGATGTAGGAGCTGAATATGCAAATTATTCATCAGATATGACTCGTACCATTCCTGTTTCTGGGCGTTTTACTGACAGACAAAAAGCAGTATACAATGCTGTAAACCGCGTAAAAAATGACGCGACAAAAATGTTAGTTCCTGGAACTCTTTGGGCTGATTATCATGTAGAAGTTGGTAAATTAATGACTTCTGAGTTATTAGGTTTAGGCTTATTAGACAAAGCAGATGTTCAAAATGAAGATCCTAATTGGCCAGCATATAAAAAGTATTTTATGCACGGTACTTCTCACCACATGGGATTAGATACACATGACTACGGATTATTACACCAACCAATGGAAGCTAATATGGTATTTACAGTTGAACCTGGTATTTATATTCCTGATGAAGGTTTTGGTATTCGTTTAGAAGATGATGTTGTTATTCAAGAAACAGGTGAGCCATTTAACTTAATGCGCAACATACCTATTGATGCAGACGAAATAGAAGATATTATGAATAAATAGTATCGTTTTACATACATTAAAAACGTCATTACTTTTCTGATAGAAAAGTAATGACGTTTTTCTTTTTTATTTCATCCTAAAGCTAAGAAAAAAATACTTCTACTGGATCATCTCTATTATTTTTTATTATTTTAGCTCCAAAAATTGTTATTATATGACTTATTTAGGAATGATTGGCCCTTGGCAAATTCTTTTAATCTTAATTATTTTACTTGGAATTATACCAACCATTGTTGCTCTCGTTGATATTTTAAAAAGTGAGTTTAAAGGAAACAATAAAATTGTTTGGGTTTTAGTAGTTTTATTTGCCAACTTTTTGGGAGCTGTCTTATATTTCTTAATTGGAAGAGAACAAAAAATAAAAGAGTAAACAAAAGTTTATCATAAAAAACAGTAAAAAATCCCTACTAATTAACAGGGATTTCCTTTGTTATCTATCTATTTAATTTTTAAATTCGGCTCGCTCCTCATGTTACTAATGAGTTTGCAAACTTTTTACTTTATCTAGTACATAATTAACGTGTTGTTTCTCATTAGTTTTTCTACTAACAACTAAACTATTTAATTATGGAACTAAACGAAACAAAACTACACGACTTATTAGGAAAAGTAGTTACCGAAATGGGTGCTGCAGCTAATGGACCTCTTGTTACCATTGGTGACAAACTAGGATTGTATAAATCTCTTTCAGAATCTGAAGCACTATCTTCTAATGAATTGGCAGATAAAACAAACACATCAGAAAGATATGTAAGAGAATGGTTAGCTGCACAAGCTGCTTCTGGGTACGTAGAATATGATGCCGCTAATAATAATTTTTTCATGACTCCTGAACAAACTGCTGTTTTTGGTAATTCGAAAAGCCCTGTTTTTATGACAGGAGGATTTTATGCTGTGTCTTCAGTATATCATGACGAACCAAAAGTTGAAGAAGCTTTTAAAACAGGAAAAGGAATTTCTTGGGGAGATCATAACACTTGTTTATTTTGTGGTACCGAAAAGTTTTTCAGTCCATCCTATGAAGGAAACCTGATTGATAATTGGTTACCAGCATTAGACGGTGTTGTTGATAAATTAAAAAAAGGAGCTAAAGTTGCTGATATTGGTTGTGGTCATGCAGCTTCAACAATTATAATGGCTAAAGCATTTCCAAATTCTACTTTTATAGGCTTTGATTTTCATGAAGAATCTATTAACCAAGCAAGAAAAAGAGCTGAAGATGCCAATGTTAACAACATAACTTTTCAAGTTGCCACAGCTAAAGATTTTCCTGGTAAAGATTATGATCTTATTTGCTTTTTTGATTGTTTACACGATATGGGCGACCCTGTTGGAGCTTGTAAACACGTTAAAGAAGTTCTAAAACCTGATGGAACTTGTATGATTGTAGAACCTTTTGCTAATGATTCATTAGAAGAAAATCTTAATCCTATCGGAAGAGCTTTTTATGCATTTTCTACCACTATATGTACTCCTTGTTCTTTAAACCAAGAAGTTGGACTTGCTTTAGGGGCTCAAGCAGGAGAAAAAAAGATAGGAATGGTAGCTAATGAAGGTGGTTTTTCTAAATTTAGGGTTGCAACTCATAATCCATTCAACCTAATATTTGAAGCAAAACCATAAATAACACAAATTAAAAAAGCCCTTACTTAAGGGCTTTTTTAAATCTATTCTACTTTCAATGTGTATTGCGGTGTAGGGTTTAACGGACAAAAATATACATACTCTCCTTTTGCTAACGTTACTTCTTTAGTGTTTGACTTACTGTTATTCTTTACTAAAGAGGTTACGTATGCTTCTTTAATATGGTGTTTTTCATCTGTCTTTCCTTTAGGAGCTAATACAAACCCAACATCATGTCCTACATTTTTATTTGAAATTTCAAAAACATAAGTCCCTGCTGTAAGTGTTAATGATTTTTGAGTAAACACTCCTTTGGTTTGCTCTAATGTTACTGTTTTTACTTTTTGTGCATTGGCTTGAAAAACAACACCAACTAGTAATACTAATATTATAATAATTCGTTTCATTTTAATTGTTTTTATATGATTATCTTTTTTTAAAACAAGTAGTTCTGCAACCGTCCCCCATTAATAATAAAATATATTATTTACGAATACAAAACCTACTTGTTTTTTAAACGCTTTGTGTAAATTTTCCTGCTTCTACTTTTGGAAAATCAACTTCTGTTTCTGCAATATGGTTTACATAATTAGTTAACGTATTAGAAACAACATTTAATAAAATTTCTAAAATGTCTTCATCAGTATATCCTACTGCTTTAACTTCTGCTATTTCTTCTGAACTTACATTTCCTCTATTTCTTGTAATACTTTGAGCAAACTGTAATCCTACTTTAGTTTTAACGTCTGATGCTTCTGCTTGTCTATTTTGCTCTATTTCATCTTCTGTCAAACCATTCATTTTACCGATAGCTGTGTGAGCAGACAAACAATAATCACAAGTATTTTCCTCAGCTATTGCCAATGCTAATTGTTCTCTAAATTTATTAGAAAAATTACCTGTTACAGCAATATCCCCTAAGCTCAAATAGCTTTGTAAAAGTGTTGGTGAATTTCCCATTACTTTAATTATGTTCGGAATAAATCCTACTTTTTTCTGAACAGCTTCAAATAATTCTTTCGATTTTCCTGTTGTAGTTTCTGGGTTTAATGTTTTAATTCTTGTACTCATAATTTTACTATTTTAAAATTGTTTTTTTAGTTTGTTTTTTCACAGTTACATAATTCTCTTTCTGGAAACTGCTCATCATATTCTTGATACCCCCAACAATTAGGGCATTGGTTAATTTCTGTTTTTATAATTCATTAGTTTTGAATTCTGATACAAAAATGCAACTAGAGTTAACCTCAAAAAATGGACAAAAGTTCTTAAAGCTTGTACATCTGTTTTATCTAACAATTTTCTTACAAAAAAGCTTCATTTTCTTCACGGTTTCGTAAAGTGCAGATAACACTACTGAGTATTAATAACAGTAATTTTAAATCGTCAAAAAAGGTTGTTTGTATTAGTGTAACAAACGTATTAGTTGTGTAGTTGACCACGCGTTGCGTGGTTTTTTCTTTTTTATAAACTATAGTTTTTCTTAAACTCTTTAGGAGAAGAGCCTGTTGCTTTAGTAAAAAAGCGAGAAAAATAAGCAGGATCGTTAAATCCTAATTCGAAAGCAATATGCTTAATAGCTTTATTTGTATACAGCAATAACCTCTTTGCTTCTGTAATAATTCTACTCTTTATAAAATCACTTGGCGTTTGAGTTCCTATTTTTTTAAAATGCTTGGTTAATGATTTTGGTGAAAGCCCTAACCTATTTGCATAATCTGTAACACTGTGTAGTTTTGTAAAATTTAGCTCTACCAGTAAACTAAAATCTTTAAAAAGTTTTGTTTCTGTATTCTCTTTTACAACATCTTTTTCCTCTTTCATACGTACAGAATATACAATAAACTGCTTTAAAAGTGATTGTAACATATCGTGTTGTGCTGTTTCTTCTAACTCAAACTCTTCAATTAAACTTAAAAGAATAAAATTTAGTTTTTCTGCTTCATTTTCTGACGGAAAAACAAAAGGTGTTTCATATACATTATTAAATAATACGCCATTACACGCCACTTCTGTATCATGTGCTTGAAGACAATAAAAATCTCTCGTAAAACTCAACTGATATATTTCTTTCATTTTTTCAGAAACTACAGAAAAAACTTGACCCGGAGATACGAAAAACAACGTATTCCCTTTAAACGAATAACTTTTAAAATCAATATTATATGTTCCGCTTCCTTCTTTAATCCAAAAAATCTTAAACTGTTCTATTTGTTGTGGGGAATTTACCACACAAGACTTTTGAAACTGAACTGTTTGTAACGAAAAAATATTTTTATACGAGTAACTTTGAATATTCTGTATAGCCATTATACTTACATATATTTAATCGTTGGTCGAAAAAATATGGTGAGCTAACAAAACCAATGTATATTTGACTTATAATTATTCTTGTTTTGTTACAAAAAATACTACTTCTTGTCTTTTTATTATTAAGTATTTCATCATATACTCAGTCTAATTGGCAAGAATTTAAAAAATTATCTTCTCCTAAAAAAAAGTGGGTATTACTCCACCCTTTTAGGGCTAAACAAGCCTTAATTGTTTCACGTGAAGCATTAAGAGTAAGTGACTCTATAAGAGTTTCTCCCTTGTTAGATGGTGATTATTCTGGTGGAAAAGTAGATGCTTTTCGTCATGCTTTTTGGATGGCTTTATTACAACAAGAAATTGGCAAAAAAGCTGCTCGATCGCTTGGAAGAGCCCATGAAAAAGAAAACTATCAAACCTTTAAAAAACAACAATTAGAAGATAGTGTTGTTCCTGATGAAATTTCATCAGAAATGGACTTGTTTAATAACGAAATAGGATTGTCTATTTCTGAAGAAGGTAATAACCTCCCAATAAATGGATTGATTTATAGAGTTATCAATGCTATTCATCAAGGAAAATTAAAAATTATTAAAAAAGATGAAAAAGGAAATTTTTTAACTTGTGATGATAAAATCATTTCTAAAGAGTCTCTCAAAGGAAAGTGGAAAAACAACAAATGTTTAGTCAATTCTAATTACAACCAATAAATGCAAAAGGTATATTTTATTTCAGGTACAATGTGTACAGTAGATTTATGGCAATTTGTTTTTCCTAAGTTAGAAAATATACAACCTATTCATATTGATATTACTCCAGCAACTTCTTTTGATGAAATCAATGAAATTATTTTAAATCATATTGGAGCTCCAGCTACTATTGTGGGGTTTTCCTTGGGTGGATTTTCTGCCATGAATTTTGCAATACATTATCCTGAAAAAGTAAAAAAATTAGTTATTGTAGCCGCCAATACTGATGGATTAAACGATAACGAAATACAATTGCGAAAAAGCACTATTGATTTTTTAGAAAAACACAACTATAAAGGAATTTCACAAGCAAGGATTCAACAGTTTTTACACCCAGATAATCACAGTAATTCTGAAATCGTTTCCATTATAAAAAAAATGGATACAGATTTAGGAAAAGAAGTATTATTACGCCAGTTAAAAGCTACTTCTACTAGGATAAATATTTCACAAGAAGTTTTAAAATTAAACGTTTCTTGTCTTTTTATTACTGCAGAAAATGATGCGCTCATTAACCCTAAAAAGATAAAGGAATTTGTTAATCAAACACAAAAAGGAAAATATATTACGATTAAAAACTGCGGACATATGATTCCGTTAGAAAAACCAAAGGAGCTTACTCATATTTTAAATTTGGTTTGATTCTTAACCTTTAAACAACTAACTTCGCTATCAGACGATATCAATCATTAAAACGACGAATATCTTAACCGTTCTGCTCAATTAGAAAAAAAAAGAAAACCGATTGAACCATCAAAAGGAAAACCAATAAATTTATTTATGGCTAATGTGGAAGATAAAATTGAACAATATTTTTTAGATAATATTAAAATTCTAAGAAGCCTAAATAAGCTTTTGATAAATGATATTTCCAGTAGCAAACATCTCCTGACAGATAAAATATATGACTTTGTAACACCAATAATTAGTAATTACGACTCATTTTCTATCCTAAAGAAAATGCTTGGTGAATACATATATAATTTGAGTATCTCAAAAACTGAAAAAGAATACTTCGTAAACAAACTTTATAAAAAGATAGGAGATTTAAGTAATCAACCTTACATAGACGTACCTGATTGCGTAGATAGAAAATCATTATGTCAGTTTGAAGAGGAATACTACTATTCAATAGGTAACTTTTTACTTGGGTATCTTATGGAAGAGGTCAATGATGACAAAGAGTTCCGTGCCAAATGCATTGAAGCGATTAAGGAGAAATCTGAGGTTATGACAATTCTATTTATAAAAGATAATCTCAATAAATTTTCAATTGACCAACAGAAACTAATCTCATCAAAAATAAAGAAATATTTACGAAGAAGGCTAAGTATCAAATTAGTTTATCCAATTATTGACATGCATTATTTTTTAATGCTAACACCAAAAGAAGATTTTCAAAAACAGATAAGTAGAGAATCAGCCATAGAAAATATAGAATCAGATTTAGTGGAAGTGTGTACCAGAATTTTAGAAAGAAATCAAGAAGGAAAAAGTGAAGATGAGATAAATGATTATATATCAGACTTGTTGAGATCGAAAAATTATAACATTTCTGACCAAACTCGAAGTGGAGTATCAATGAGTAAAAAAAATGCAGGAGAGATTGACATAATGATTAGAGATGAAAAAGGGCTTCCAATTACAATCCTTGAGTGCCTAAAACTTACAAGAGTTAGCCCAAAAGGAAAAAATGAGAATTTGGTTAATCACTTCACCAAGCTTATTGACAATTATGATAGTTTAGGACTGTCCAACAAATATCTGATTGTTTATGTCTTCGCTAAAGACTTTGAAGAATTTAAACGGAATTATCGTTTCTTTTTATCGCTAATCAGAAAAAATGGAATTTCAAAAAGTCTTAAATTAGATAGTGTTGGCTCAATGAGAAATCCCTACGGAAAAGATGTAAGTAATTTAGTTTATATTCCTACGTTCCATCGAATAAATGGAGTTTACCAAAAAGTTACTCACTATTTAATAAATTTAAATTTAAAAAATGAAAACTTAGCAGAACAATGTGCAAAACGTCAATAGCCTCCATTCGTCGGCTACTGCGTTTGCACGAACCGATAGCGAAACCCCTTCAAAAAAAACCTTCTATTTAAACCCATTCTAAATATTTAAGAAAACAATTCGTAAAGTTTGTTCAAGTAGTGTGTTCCGCTTAAATTTGTGCTATTATTTAATCAATCAACAAAATAATGAGCGGATTACTAAAATCTTCTATTGGAAGAAAGTTTGCCATGGCACTTTCGGCATTCTTCCTGATGTTTTTCTTATTACAACATTTTGCAATTAACATCACCTCTATTTTTCCAGATAATGGAGCTACATTCAACAAACTATCTCATTTTATGGGAACTAACGGTTTAGTACAGTATGTAATGCAGCCTATCTTAATTTTTGGAGTTGTTTTTCACTTTGTAATGGGATTCATCTTAGAAATGAAAAACAACAGTGCACGTAAAGTAAGTTATGCTAAAAATAACGGAGCTGCAAACTCTACTTGGATGAGTAGAAACATGATTTATAGTGGAGCTGCTATTTTAGCGTTTATTGTATTACACTTTATCGATTTTTGGTTTCCAGAAATCAACACCAAATTCATTCAAGGTGATTGGAGTGGTTTACACGATGGAGAGTTTAGATACTTCCACGAGTTACAACACAAATTTGTAAGTCCACTTAGAGTAGGTGCTTATGTAATTGCTTTTGTTTTCTTAGCATTACACTTATTACACGGGTTCAACTCTGCATTCCAGTCAGTTGGAGCAAATAATAAATATACCAGAGGATTGAAAACATTTGGTAAAATATATGCTATTGGTATTCCTGCAGGATTTATCATCATCGCATTATTTCACTTTTTCAACCACTAATAAAACCACTTAAATATGGCAATTTTAGATTCAAAAATACCAAAAGGTCCATTAAAAGATAAGTGGACAACTTATAAAGATAAAATAGACTTGGTAAACCCTGCTAACAAACGTTTAATTGACGTAATTGTTGTAGGTACTGGTTTAGCAGGTGGTTCTGCTTCTGCAACATTAGCAGAATTAGGATACAACGTTAAAGCATTTGCTTACCAAGATTCTCCTCGTCGTGCGCACTCTATTGCAGCACAAGGAGGTATTAATGCAGCAAAAAACTATCAAGGAGATGGTGACTCTTTTTACCGTTTATTTTACGATACTGTAAAAGGTGGAGATTACCGTTCTCGTGAGGCTAACGTTTATCGTTTAGCTGAGGTTTCTGCAAACATCATCGATCAATGTGTGGCACAAGGTGTTCCTTTTGCTCGTGATTATGGTGGACAATTAGATAACCGTTCGTTTGGTGGGGTATTAGTATCTCGTACTTTTTATGCGAAAGGTCAAACTGGTCAGCAGTTATTATTAGGAGCTTATTCAGCAATGAACCGTCAAATTGCTCGTGGTAAGATTGAAATGTTCAATCGTCATGAAATGTTAGATGTTGTTATTGTTGATGGAAAAGCTCGTGGAATTATTGCTCGTAACTTAGTTACTGGTGAAATTGAGCGTCACTCAGCACACGCAGTAGTAATTGCTTCTGGTGGATACGGAAACGTGTATTTCTTATCAACCAACGCAATGGGATCTAACGCAACAGCGGCTTGGAAAGTTCATAAAAAAGGAGCATTCTTTGCAAACCCTTGTTACACGCAAATTCACCCAACATGTATTCCTCGTTCAGGAGACTATCAGTCTAAATTAACCTTAATGTCTGAATCGTTACGTAACGATGGACGTATTTGGGTTCCGAAGAAAATGGAAGATGTATTAGCAATTAGAGAAGGAAAATTAAAACCTACTCAAATAGCTGAAGAAGATAGAGATTACTACTTAGAAAGAAGATATCCTGCCTTTGGTAACTTAGTGCCTCGTGATGTGGCATCTCGTGCTGCAAAAGAGCGTTGTGATGCTGGTTATGGTGTAAATGCTACTGGTGAAGCTGTATACTTAGATTTTAAATCGGCAATTGAGCGTTACGGTAAAGAGCAAGCAAAATTAAAAGGTATTGAAAACCCTTCTGCAACTAAAATCACTGAATTAGGTGAGGCTATCGTAGAAGCTAAATACGGAAACTTATTCCAAATGTATGAAAAGATTGTAGATGACAATCCATACAAAACACCAATGATGATTTACCCTGCAACTCACTATACTATGGGAGGAATTTGGGTAGATTATAACTTAATGACAACTATTCCTGGTTGTTATGCTATTGGTGAAGCAAACTTCTCTGATCACGGTGCTAACCGTTTAGGAGCTTCTGCATTAATGCAAGGTTTAGCTGATGGATACTTCGTATTACCTTATACAATTGGAAATTATTTATCTAACGATATCCGTACAGGAAAAATTTCTACTGAAACTAAAGAGTTTGAAGAAGCTGAAAAAGCGGTTAAAGACCGTATTGATTTCTTCATCAACAACAACGGAGAGCATTCTGTTGATTACTACCACAAGAAATTAGGAAAAATCATGTGGGATAAGTGTGGAATGGCACGTAACGAACAAGGTTTAAAAGAAGCTATGGCTGAAATTAAAGAGTTACGTGAAGATTTCTGGAAAAATGTAAAAGTTCCTGGAGATGCTAACGAAATGAACCCTGAGTTAGAAAAAGCAGGAAGAGTAGCTGATTTCTTAGAGTTAGGAGAATTATTCGCTAAAGATGCCTTGAACAGAACAGAATCTTGTGGAGGTCACTTTAGAGAAGAGTCTGTTGAGTTAGACGGACCTCAAAAAGGAGAAGCAAAACGTGATGATGCTAATTTCGCTTACGTTTCTGCTTGGGAATATAAAGGAGAACCAGCTGATGCTGTTTTACACAAAGAAGAATTAGAGTTTAACGATATTGAACTAAAACAACGTTCATACAAATAAGAAAAGAGATATGAGTAACATGAATCTTACGCTAAAAATTTGGAGACAAAAAGGAGCGAACGATAAAGGAAAAATGGTCGAATATAAAGTGACCGATATTTCTGAGCATATGTCTTTCTTAGAAATGATGGACGTATTAAATGAACAATTAGTAAATACTGGAGAAGAGCCTGTAGCGTTTGACCACGACTGTCGTGAAGGAATTTGCGGTATGTGTTCTATGTACATTAACGGTGAGGCACACGGACCAGATCGTGGAGTAACTACTTGTCAGTTACACATGCGTATGTTTAACGATGGTGATACGATTACAATTGAGCCATTTAGAGCTGCTGCTTTCCCTGTAATTAAAGATTTAGTAGTTGATAGAAGTTCTTTTGAAAGAATTCAACAAGCGGGAGGATATATCTCTGTAAACACTTCAGGGAATACTACAGATGCAAACGCTATCTTAGTTCCTAAAGAAAACGCTGATAAAGCAATGGATGCTGCAACTTGTATTGGTTGTGGTGCTTGTGTAGCTACTTGTAAAAACTCATCTGCAATGTTATTTGTAGGAGCAAAAGTATCTCAATATGCTTTATTACCTCAAGGTCAAGTTGAAGCTACTGAACGTGTTAAAAACATGGTAGCTCAAATGGATTTAGAAGGTTTTGGTAACTGTACTAACACTGGAGCTTGTGAGGTTGAATGTCCTAAAGGAATTTCTTTAGAAAACATCGCTCGTATGAACTCTGAGTTCTTAAAGGCGAGTTTTAAAGGATAAAACACAACACCTTAGTTATATAAAAAAACCGAAGCATTAGCTTCGGTTTTTTTTATGCTTTTACATCTTTAACTTCACTTATTCTTTATTTCATAACGCTTATACCTTTTTTCTGTTTCTGAAACTATATACAAAATACATTTGCCACCATTGATTACAATATGATGATCTGTGGGGGACTATCTTATTACTAAATCAAAAAAGCCTGAGCGTACGCTCAGGCTTTTTAATTATTTATATAGAAACGTTCTTACTTCCAAGTATTATCTGCTTCACTACCATTCCAAATTAGAGTAGCTAAATAAGGATTATCTATAAAAGGATTTCTATTTCCTTGTGCATTAGCTACAACATTATTTCGTTGTATTTCTAAATCTGAAACAGGATCTTCGGCATTCCATTGTAATAATAAAGCAACCATATTATTATCAGAAGCTATTGTAGAACCTACAGCTACATTTTTTGGTAAACATTGGTTTCCGTATCTTAAATACATATACATCATCATACGAGCAACATCTCCTTTCCATTCATCACCAGGGTACCAATTTCCTGATACATCACCTGCATTTCCTGAGCCAGTAGCAAATTTTTTACTTGATCTATCATTATTAAATTTAACATCTGAAGGTCTTAAATGGTGTGCATCTGCACCAGGTCCAGATGTTCCTAAATTCGGATTTCCTAAAGACTTAGGGTATACATGTTCTCTATTCCAATCAGTTCCTTGTGTACCTCCATTTGCATCTTTACTACGGGTTCTATCTGTTACATAATTTCCGTCACTATCATCATACCCGTAAATTAAGACTACTTTGCTATTATCTGTAGGATCTAAATCAGATTGTTTTAATACGTCCCATACACCAGGAGTATATGATAAGTTGGTAGTATGTGTGCTTATTATCGTTGTAGCTAATTCTTCTCTTAGGGCATTACCCGTCAAGTTGAAATCGGTATTTTTATAATATTCAGCTAATTCAGAAGGTATATTAAAACTCCCTGCATTATTAGAAGGCTCTTCTACCTTAATGGTTATAGTGGCTGTAGAACAACTTTTTGTAGCATCATCATCACAAATTGTATACGTAAACGTGTCATTACCTACAAAATCAGATTGTGGTATATATGTTATTGTTCCATTACTATTTAAGGTAACTGATCCATTTGCATTAGAACTGTTAATAGCATCTAATTGCGCATCATCAATTAGACTGTCATTTTCTAAGAAATTACTAATCGTAATTTCTGTGTTTTTTTGTGTAGTATAGACATCATCTTTTGCTTCTGGATTTCCTTGATCTACAACAGTTATACTTACTGTTGCTGTTGCACATTTATCTTCTTCTTTTGTACTACAAATAGTATAAGTAAAAGAATCTGCCCCTACAAAGCTTTTAGCTGGCGTATAAGTTATTTTATTGTTGGTTTGAACTATAATACCATTTTCATTAGAAGTTGTTGGGAACGACACTTCTATACTTCCTTGCGTGTATGTATCATTTGATAAGAAGTTTAATTCAGAAGCTATATCTTCGGTTACTTCATAAGAGTCATTTACAGCGACAACCTTTTCTTCTTTTGGGGGTATAACTTCGCTATCACTACCTCCACAATTCACAAACAATGCTAACATTGCTATGAGTCCAATTATTTTCTTCATAATCTACTACTATTAATAATTATTCTTTTTTATTCTTATCGTGTACTTTAGTTGGTACATTTTCGTTCCATACCGTTAAAATATCTGTTGCAACACTGGCACCACTTCCAGCAGCAATGGCAAACTGACTACGCCAACCAGCTAAGGTTCCGCAAACATACAATCCTTCTTTAATCAAATGGTTAAAATTACGTAATTGTATTCTATCTTTCATTGCATTTGCTCGCATGTGCTTTTCTACATATTGCTCCAATCCTGCAATTTCAAATGGTTTTGAATAGTTTAATGCAATCACTACCATTTTACTTGTATATTCACCTTTGTTTGTGATTATTTTATACCCTTCTCCTTCATCTAAAACTGCTGCTACTTTTTCATTTTTTATCTGAATAACTTCAGGATATAATTCTTCTAGCTGCTTTTTTCCTTCCTCTAAAATATCTTCACCTAAAGTTCCAGGAGCTAATCCTAAAACATTATTAAATAAAGCATCTTGTAAATGAGACGCTCGTTGGTGCATGATAATTCCAACCTTTTTACCTTTTGCATATTCTTTAGTTAAGGCAGAACCTAAAACTAAGGCGCATTGCATTCCAGAAACACCTCCTCCAATTATAAGTGCGTCAAAATTCATTTATGATAATAACATTTTAATATTGGTTGCAAATAACTTAACTGCGATTGCTAAAAGGACAACACCAAATATTTTTCTAATAATTTGAATTCCGTTAGGTCCGATGACTTTTTCAATTTTAGTTGATGTTTTTAATACAAAATAAATTACAACTACGTTTAGCAAAACAGCTACAATTATATTTTCTAATTTAAATTCTGCCCTTAAGGAAAGAAGTGTTGTTAAACTTCCTGGACCCGCAATTAGTGGAAAAGCCAAAGGAAAAACGGTTGCACTAATTGCTTCTTCTTCATCGTCTTTATAGAGGGTTATACCTAAAATCATTTCTAAAGCAAGAAAGAATAGAATAAATGATCCTGCAACAGCAAAAGAATGTACATCTATTCCTATTAAATTTAATAATCGTTGTCCAACGAATAAAAATAAAATCATAATAAACCCTGCAATAACAGATGCTTTTTCTGATTGAATGTGTCCTACTTTCTTACGTAAATCAATAACAATTGGAATATTTCCAACGATATCAATTACCGCAAATAATACCATAAAGGCTGTAAAAATTTCTTTAAAGTTAAAGTCCATAGTTGATGTTTTTCGTGTGCAAAATTATATAAGTAATGTTACAATCTAGTATTTTTGTATTTAAATTTACAAGAAGTTCATATAAACTTCCAATTTTAAAATTAATTTATGTTTCAGTTAGGAAAAACCATCGTTTCAGAAGACCTTATAGAAAAAGAGTTTGTGTGCAATTTATCTGCCTGTAAAGGCGCTTGTTGTATTGATGGTGATGCAGGTGCTCCTTTAGAAAAAGAGGAAACCAAAATATTAGAAGAAATTTATCCTAAAATTAAACCTTTTTTACGCAAAGAAGGTATTGAGGCTATTGAAAAACAAGGGACTTGGATAACTAGCGATTTTGGAGAATTAGAAACTCCTTTAATCAATGATGCCGATTGCGCTTATGTTATTTTTGATGATAAAGGAACTGCTTTGTGTGCTATTGAAGAAGCATACAATCAAGGAATTGTAGATTGGAAAAAACCTGTTTCATGTCACTTATACCCGGTTCGTGTAAAAGACTATAGTGAGTTTGCTGCTGTTAATTACCATAAATGGGAAATTTGTGATGATGCTTGCTCTTTAGGAAAAGAATTACAAGTACCTGTGTACAAATTTGTAAAACAAGCCTTAATTAGAAAGTTTGGGCAAAATTGGTACGATGAACTTGAAAAAGTTGCTGAAAAACACTTGAAAAAATAAGTTAAACATAAAAAAACGACGCTAAATAGCGTCGTTTTTTTATGTTTATACTCTTTTCTATATTAATTCACAGTAAAACTCCAAACTTGTCCAATAGATTTTGCTCCAGTATTATCAATTGTATTTACTTTCCAATAGTATGTCTTTCCTGATTCTACAGTTACTTCAACACTAGTGGTGCTTATACCTTCTTCTTTTAACGTTATTGGAGTTACATCTTCACCAAAATAAACATCATAAGTTAAGGTGTCTCCTGTATTAGAGTCGGCTCCTTTCCATTCTAAAGTAACAATTAATCCATCCACTTTAATCTCATCGGCTGGTTTAACTAATTCTGCAGTAAAAGGCGCTATATTACTTTCTCCTTCTGCTTTGGTGTAAAAAGCAAATACTGATGAAGGCTCACCTTGTTTACCTTTATTATCTACTGCAATAACTCTCCAATAATATGCTACTCCTTTTTCTAGAGTAATTGTAGACTGAGAAGTACTTATTGTTTGTGCTTTAACAATGTTCGTTAACTCTCTATTTTTTGAGATCTCTACTTTATAGCTAATATTATCTCCATTGGGATCAGTAGCATCACTCCAATCAAATGAAATGTTATTATCTATACATAATAAGTTCTGTGTAGGATATAATAAGTTTACAGTTGTAGGCATCTCATTAACAAGCTCTTTACTCCCTCCACCACAAGCCACACATAAAGGAAGTGAAAATAGGGCGATCATTTTTATTGCTTTTCTCATCGTTTTAAAACTTTAAATGTGTTAGTATTTTCATTTCCTACTTTAAGTATATAGGTTCCTGAATTGAATCCGTTAAAAGGAATTGATAATTCGTTACCTTGTTTCTCAAAACTTCCTTCTAACACTATTTTACCTTTTATATCGTATATTTTTACTTCAAAATTTGATGCTGCATTATCAGGTAATAGTAAATCAATAGTTTCTGAAACAGGATTATTTTTTAGGAAAACATTATCAATAATTTCAGTTAGTTTTCCTTCACATGCTCTAGCTGTTTTAACTTCCAAAACTCCTCCTTTTTTTGTGTTCACATCAAATGTTGCTATATTAAACGTGTCTAATATTTTTCCGTTTAAATATACCGTATATGGTGCTGTACCAGAAGTTATACTAATTGTATAGTTTTGAGATTCTACATTTTTAGCTAATCTAAATGCTACTGGGTTAGATGCTGTAATGTTAACTTCATAACACTGAACATAATCATCTCTATCATTAACTTTTACACATACTTCATATGTTTCTGGAGCTAAATCAGCAAAAGTAATTGAAGAAGTCGTTAATTGTTTGGTTACATCTGTTGAAGCTCCTTTAACAGTTACTGTATAACTTACATAGGTTTGTTTTACATCTACTACTATTTTCCCATCATTTTGATCAACACAAGTTTCTGAGATTGTTTTAACAGAAATATTATCTGTATTCTTATAACTTGTATCACATACATCACCAATACCATTATCGTTAGTATCTGCTTGATCTGCATTTTTTGTGGTTAAACAGTTATCTACATCATCCATTACACCATCGTCATCGGTATCTTGACATGCATCTCCTATTCCATTATTATCTGCATCTGCTTGATCTGGATTCGCTGTATTAGGACAATTATCATTAATATCTAAAACACTATCTCCATCAGTATCTTGACATACATCTCCTATTCCATTATTATCAACATCAGCTTGATCTGGATTTGCTGTATTAGGGCAGTTATCAACTCCGTTTAGAATCCCATCTCCGTCCGCATCGCCATTAGGATCTATTGTGAATTTTCCAGAGAAAATTCCTCTACCATATGTTGCTGCAAAAACAGTATTATCATCTCTTAAGTCTAAATCCAATACAGGTACATTACTCATCCCGTTATAAGACTGAGACCAACTAGGTGATGCATCATTAAAGTTTTTCGTTTTCCAAACACCTAAATCAGTTCCTATAATTACTTCATTTGTACTTAACGGGTTTTGTAATATTGCTTTTACAGGAATATCTGGCAAATCTCCTTCTTTACTTACCCAGTTAGCTCCCCCATCGTCAGAATACCAAATGTTTTTTACTCCATAATTATGCATCGTAACAAAAATTTGATTTTCTGTTTCTCCAAACTCAATATCAGATACTGAACCAACAAAATTTGATCCTGTGATATCTGACCACGTTCCTACTCCAACATTTGCATTTTCTACTTTAAGTAGTTTTCCGTTTTTTAACCCAACAAATAATTTACTTGAAGCTGTTGTGTGTGGTGAAACTTTTAATGTAGATGGGTCAGAGTTCATCAATACATTAGATAACAATGATTTTTCTACAAAACCGTCTGCTAATATATTTGAATATCTTCTAATTGCTGAGCCAGAAGACGAAGAAGAATAGTTTGAATATAAAATATTAAGGTTAGAATCTAATTCTTCTTGATTAATAAAATCTCCGTTAGCAGAATCCTCATCATTAATAGTAACCCATTTATTAGTTCCATAGTTATATAGTGAAATCGATTGATTGTAAACATAATTTGCTATAAAATATTTATCATTTCCATCTGTGTCAAAAAAACTAGCAGCCCCATCACCTCCTGATGCTCTTATTGAGCTATTAATTCCTTCTGAAGCTGCTTCTACCAACTGAGTACCATTATCCTGTGCTCCAGCTAAGAAATACTCTTTTCCTCCAAAAGCTGATATTGGAGCAGCTCCAACTGTATAAAACTGAAGTGTATTATAATTATTATTTCTGGCATATATAGAAGTTCCTGAGTTATCAGAAAAATAAACTCCTCCATCGTTACCAAAAACCATTTTACTGGAAGATGCAAATGCTAGACCATGATGATCTGCATGAACTACTGAAACATTTAATGATGATAAAAGATTATTGTTTGACCATTTTGAAATTTGTTGCCAATTATCTCCTCCATTAGTAGATTTAAATAAATCTATTCCTCCAACATAAAGAGTGTTTTCATCATTTGGATCTACCTTTATTAATAAATCATAAAAAGCTTGTCCTCTTGTAAAATCATTAGCTTCTATATCAGTATCCGTATCATTTGGTAATGCTGTTTCATTAACTGTAATAAAGCTATTTGTAGTTTTTAAAATCTTTACTGGAGCTTCAGAATCATTAACTTCTGCTAATACATATACTGTTCCTGCATTAAAAGGTGATAATGCTATTTCCGTTCTAAGTCCATTTTCAATAGAATAAACTAAACTAAAATTCTCTCCATCAGTCGACTTTAAAATCGCTCCTCCTCCATCTCCAAAAGTAAAGCTTCTTGTAGTACTTAAATAGATTGAGTTATCAGAGGCAATTTCTAAATTATTTGGTTCATAAGGATTTCTTTCTGATGTTTTTGGAAGGTTTACTTTGGTAAAATCCGTACCGTTGATTGATTTGTAAACACCAATACTGTCTCCTCCTAATGAAATTCCTCCTGTATATCCAGCTTCTCCTGCTGCTATGTATACTTCAGAAACTCCAGAGTTATTTCTTATTACGATATCATTTATGTGCTGTATGCCTGGAACTATAGTCGAATTTGTCGCATCCTCTTTTAATTTTGTTAACGTTCCATTTACAGAACCTGTAGATAACCTAGTTATTATAGCATTCCCTATTTCTTGGTTTATCATTACTACTGGAATAGTTACTGCTTCCGCCCCGTCTCCAGCAGCCATGTTAAAAGGAGCTGTGTTTTCATTATTTACTATAATTACAGCAACTGCTCCTGCATCTTGAGCATTTTTGGCTTTTACTGAGAAATTACAAGTTCCTCTTCTAATAACTGCTATTTTTCCATTTAATTCAGCTGCATTTGTAATAGCATCGCAACCATCTTCTGTTGGAACTGTACCATCTATTACTAAAACTAAATCTTTTGTAATAGGTGTTGTAATATCACCTCCAAAAGCAGTTGTTAATACTGAGATATAATCTCCTCCTATTTCGGCAGGTGAATTAACCGTTAATTTAGAATTTGTATCTAGAAAGGTTTCTCCTGTAACCCCTCCTAGAACTTTTGACCAAGAGTTTCCTCCATCTATAGATTTCCATAGACCATCTCCATTCACATCTCCATTTACATACGACTCTCCGGTTCCTACATAAAAGGTTTTTGAGTCATTTGGGTCTACAGCTATGCATGATACTGCTAAGTTTTCTGGTATTCCCACACGAACCCATTTAGAAGTTAGGTTTGATATGTTTGTGTTTTTCCACAAACCTCCACTAACTCCTCCTGCAAAAACAGTTTCTTTCGTAGCATCATTTGGATCAAATAAAAGTGCTCGCGTTCTTCCTCCAACATTATCTGGTCCTCTTTCTACCCAAGCATTATCGGCATCACCAGGTACTTTTCGTCCAATTCTTCGTTTGTTTAATTCCTCTTGAAGTCTGTAAATATTTTCTTTATGTGTTCTTCCTGTACTAGGGTTAATTTCACTCAAATATTTCTGTTCAAAATAAGCATTAGGAGGTAGCCCTTGTGCTTTTCTTTTCTTCTTAGGTAGGTTTCTCGTTTTTTGAAAAGGATGTTCTTGTAAGGTTTTTGCGTGCTGCTTTCTTAGTTTCTCAGTCTCTGTTTCACTATTAACTGAAACTTTAAAAATAACACTACATATAGCTATAATTAAAAAGCTAAAAAAAAGTATTTTTTTATTCATAATAAAGTAGTTGATGAATACTATAACAGATAATTTCTATTTTACCCTAATTATTTTAGCAATAATACACCAAACACCTTTTTTTTAAACAAAAAACCTACCATTTAACACTTTCTAACTAATATTTCCCATTAATTTTCTATGCAATCGAATAGCATATCCATCAGATAATCCTGCAATATAACTACACACTTGCATAATTCTGTCATATAAATTTTCTCTCCCTTTTTGGTATTCTTCTGGAAGTAAATTCAATACTAATTTATCGTAGTTTGACTGTTTGTTCTCAAACTTATTATTAAGTGCGGTTACGAAAACATCTAGCAAATCAGCAATGATTTTATAACCAGCTACCTCTTTTTCAACTACTTCTTTACTTCGGTAAATTTTATCGACACTTATTTTGATAATATCGTTAATCTGTGCTTCGTATTTACATTTGTCTAACAAACCTTTATCAAAAGTTCCGTTTAAAATATCCTCTTCATTTTCTAAAAAGATAGTAACTGCTTCATTTATTAACACACCAATTGCTAAAGCACGTAAATAACTTACACGATCTTTTTGGTGCTGTAATGAATGGTATTTCTTACTATCAATTGTATCTTTTACCAACTTAATCATGTATTCTAAAGCATAATCTTCTTCAATTAAGCCAAGGTTGATTCCATCTTCAAAATCGATAATTGTATAACAAATATCATCAGCTGCTTCTACCAAATAGGCTAATGGATGTCGGTAATAAGAAATTCCTTCAGATTCTTTTTTTAATAAACCCAAATCTTCAGCTATTTCTAAAAAAGCAGCTTTTTCAGACTGAAAGAAGCCGTATTTTTTATCGACAATATGTTTGGTTGGTTTCTTTGGAAGACTCTCTTTAGGATATTTTAAAAAAGCTCCTAAGGTTGCATACGACAAGCGTAAACCTCCTTCAATACCTTCTCTGCTTTCTGTTAGGATTTTAAATCCGTTGGCATTTCCTTCAAAATCAATTAAATCTTGATATTCTAAATCAGTAAGCTCTTCTTTGTATTGAAGGCCTTTTCCTGTTTTAAAATACTCTCCAATGGCTTTTTCTCCTGAGTGACCAAACGGTGGATTTCCAATATCATGCATTACGGATGCTGCCGCTACAATAGCTCCAAAATCGTTAAAAGTGTACCCTAGCTCTTTTAAATTTGGATGACGCTCTAATAGCTCCTTACCCACTCTACGCCCTAACGTACGTCCAACAACCGACACCTCTAAACTATGCGTTAAACGCGTATGAACGAAATCGGTTTTTGATAATGGAATTACCTGTGTTTTGTCTTGTAAACTTCGAAAAGCCGATGAAAATATAATTCTATCAAAATCTACTTCAAAACCTAAACGAGTTTCGTCTTGTTTAGCGCGTTCACGTTTTTGAGTATCACCAAAACGTTTTAAAGAAAGGAGTTGTTCCCAGTTCATCATCCGTAAATAAAATTTTGTCGAAAATACTAAAAAAGAGAAGCCTCTCGACTTCTCTTTATCACTTTTAATTTAATTCTAGCTTAAGATCCGCACATTAAACAATCGTCTGGACCTGCATTTTTAGAAGCTTCTACCATCGCTTTGAATTCATCCGTACTCATTGGCTTGTCTTCTTCTTTCTTTTCTACATTTAACGTAAACTGCTTCGCGTTTACTGCAGATTTTGTACGTAAATAGTACATTCCTGTTTTTAATCCAGATTTCCATGCGTAGAAGTGCATAGAAGTTAACTTCGCAAAGTCAGGATCTTGCATAAATAAGTTTAACGATTGTGATTGATCGATAAAATATCCTCTATGGCGTGCCATATCAATGATATCTTTCATACTCATTTCCCAAACCGTTTTGTATAAATCTTTTAAGTTTTGTGGAATAGCATCAATATGCTGGATAGATCCGTTTGCACGCATGATATCTTCTTTCATATTGTTATCCCATAAATCTAACTCTACTAAATCTTCTAATAAATGTTTGTTTACTACGATAAACTCACCAGATAATACTCTACGAGTATAAATGTTAGAAGTATATGGTTCGAATGCTTCGTTGTTTCCTAAAATTTGAGAAGTAGATGCTGTAGGCATAGGTGCTACTAATAACGAGTTACGAACTCCATGCTTCTTCACTTCTTTACGTAACTTCGCCCAATCCCAACGACCGCTTAATTCATCATCATTAATTCCCCACATATTGTGTTGGAATTCTCCTTGTGACATTGGCGAACCTTCAAATGTTGAATACGCTCCTTTTGCTTTTGCAACTTCCATAGACGAAGTAACCGCAGCAAAATATAAGGTTTCAAAAATTTCTTGGTTTAATTTCTTAGCTTCTTCTGAAGTAAATGGTAAACGTAACATGATAAAAGCATCTGCTAACCCTTGAATTCCTAATCCAACCGGACGGTGACGGAAATTAGAGTTTTCAGCTTCTTTTACTGGATAATAGTTACGATCGATAACTGTATCTAAATTACGCGTAACTTTTTTAGTTACTTCAAATAATTTTTGGTGATCGAAGAATTTATTTCCATTTTCATCTTCTGCCACAAACATTGGAATTGCAATCGATGCTAAGTTACATACTGCTACCTCATCTTCTGCAGTATATTCCATAATCTCTGTACATAAATTTGAAGAACGGATAGTTCCTAAATTCTTTTGATTCGACTTACGGTTTGCCGCATCTTTATATAACATGTACGGAGTACCTGTTTCAATTTGTGATTCTAAGATTTTCTCCCATAAATCACGCGCTTTAATAGTTTTTCTTCCTTTTCCAGCAGCTTCATAACTTGTATATAAACGCTCAAACTCTTCACCATAAGTGTCATATAAATGTGGACACTCGTGCGGACACATTAACGTCCATTCAGCATCTTCTTGTACACGTTTCATGAATAAATCTGAAATCCACATAGCGTAGAATAAATCACGTGCACGCATTTCTTCTTTACCATGGTTTTTCTTTAAGTCTAAGAAATCGTAAATATCAGCATGCCAAGGCTCTAAATACATAGCGAATGATCCTTTACGTTTTCCTCCTCCTTGGTCTACATAACGAGCTGTATCGTTAAACACACGTAACATAGGTACAATTCCATTCGATGTTCCGTTAGTACCAGCAATGTATGATCCTGTTGCACGAATATTATGAATAGATAACCCGATACCTCCAGCTGATTGTGAAATTTTAGCTGTTTGTTTTAATGTATCGTAGATTCCATCAATACTATCATCTTGCATTTGTAATAAGAAACAAGAAGACATTTGTGGTTTAGGCGTACCTGAGTTAAATAAGGTTGGTGTTGCGTGGGTAAAGTATTTTTTACTCATCAATTCGTATGTAGCAATTGCTTCATCAATATCTTCTTTGTGAATACCAATAGCAACACGCATTAACATTTGTTGTGGACGCTCAACAATGCTTCCATTTAACTTTAATAAATAAGAGCGTTCTAATGTTTTAAAACCAAAATAATCGTAGTTAAAATCACGGCTATAAATAATTGTTGAATCTAATTTATCAGCATTATCCATGATTATTTTATATACATCATCAGCTAATAATGGAGCTTTATTTCCTGTACGTGGATTGATGTATTCATACAAATCAGTCATTGTTTCAGAAAATGACTTCTTAGTATTTTTATGTAAGTTAGATACGGCAATTCTTGCTGCTAGTTTTGCATAATCTGGATGCGCAGTTGTCATTGTCGCAGCTACTTCAGCTGCTAAATTATCTAATTCAGAAGTAGTTACCCCGTCATACAATCCCTCAATAACACGCATTGCTACTTTAACCGGATCAACGATATTGTTTAATCCGTAACACATTTTTCTAACCCTTGCTGTGATTTTATCGAACATCACAGGCTCTTTTCTGCCGTCTCTTTTTACTACATACATATTGATATTAGTTTTAGTTGGTTAATAGCGTCGCAAAACACACTTGTTTAGCAACTTCTAAAGTGTAATTTTTGTTTTGTTTCTTATTGAAACGATATATAAGCTAAAGCACGTTTATAGTGCTTTAGCTGAGTAATACTGCATGTAGGGGAATTGCAGCTTATTGGTTCCTAAAAATCTGCATCAAAGCTGATGCTTCCAGTACCTCCCGATTTTACTCCGGCTTTTTGGTACTCTGATACTCTTTTTTCGAAGAAATTGGTTTTTCCTTCTAATGAAATCATTTCCATGAAATCAAACGGATTGGTTGCTTCGTATTCTTTTTCACAACCAAATTCAAGTAATAATCTATCAGTTACGTACTCTAAATATTGAGTCATTAAAGTTGCATTCATACCAATTAAACTCACTGGAAGTGACTCAGTAATAAACTCTCTTTCAATATCTAAAGCAGAAATAATAATTTCTTTAATTCTTTCTTTTGGTACTTTGTTTACTAAGTGGTTGTTGTGTAAGTGTACCGCAAAATCACAGTGCATACCCTCATCACGAGAAATTAACTCGTTAGAGAAGGTTAACCCAGGTAATAACCCACGTTTCTTTAACCAGAAAATTGAACAGAATGATCCTGAGAAGAAAATTCCTTCAACTGCAGCAAAAGCAATTAAACGTTCTGCAAAAGAATCAGATTCAATCCATTTTAATGCCCAGTCAGCTTTCTTTTTAATGGCAGGAAAAACATCAATTGCTTTAAACAACCTGTCTTTCTCCTCTTCATCCTTAATATACGTATCAATTAACAATGAATAGGTTTCAGAGTGAATGTTTTCCATCATGATTTGAAAACCATAAAAGAATTTTGCTTCTGAATACTGAACTTCGTTTACAAAGTTTTCTGCTAAGTTTTCATTTACAATTCCGTCAGATGCTGCAAAAAATGCTAAAACGTGTTTAATAAAATAACGCTCATCATCTGTTAACTTGGTATTCCAGTCATTTAAGTCTGAATGTAAATCAATTTCTTCTGCAGTCCAAAAACAAGCTTGTTGCTTTTTATACCATTCCCATAAATCGTTATGTTGGATTGGAAAAATTACAAATCTGTCTTTATTTTCTTGTAAAATTGGTTCAATAGATGCCATGCTTTCTTTAGCTCTTTTAGTGTGTTATTTTTTTATCGCCTGAGGGAGAAACAAAGATTGAAAAAATTGCTAAAAATTGAAAGCTATACTTATTCACAAATCCCTTGAAGTTTTTAACAAAATGAATATTTTACCTAATTTTAAGAAAACTATCTCCTTTTATAAAAAACTTAAATACAAACACTTAAAAAACAAAAAACCGCTTAAACAGTGATACTCACTGAGTTTCTTATTTAGTGCTTACACATAAAAAAAGTGATGCAAATTGCATCACTTTTTAACTCCTTATTTTAGTCTAAAAAAGACCTTATTTTTCAACCTTTAAAACATCTGAAATAATTTGTTCTATTTGTTTTTTTGGTAACGCTCCATGAGCCATTTGTGGATCTTCGCCTACTGGACAAAATAACATCGATGGAATACTTCTAATACCAAAAGCAGCTGATAATTCTTGTTCAGCTTCTGTATCTATTTTATAAATATTGATTTTTCCTTCATACTCTGCGCTCAGCTCTTCTAAAACAGGTGCTAAAGCTTTACAAGGTCCACACCAATCGGCATAAAAATCTATAATTGCAGGAATTTCTCCTTCAAATTTCCACTCTTTATTCTCTTCATAGTTAAAAACCTTCTTAAAGAAAGTTTCTTTATTTAAATTCTCTGTCATGTTTATCTGTCGTATTATAATTATGTAAAGGTAGTCGTTTTTATTTCAATAGCTTTCAGTAGTATTTTTGTTAAATTCATCTTAAAATGAATTGTTATGATTGTTTTTCTTCTAAATTTGATCCAATTAACCAATTTTTAAATCATGAAAAAAATCCTTCTTCCCATTATTTGTGCAGGAGCAATTTTAGTTTCTTGTAAAGAAGAAAAACAATCTAAAAATAATATTAGTGTGAATTATCCTGAAACTGCTAAAAAGCCTGTGGTAGATGAATACTTTGGCACCAAAGTAACTGATAACTACCGTTGGTTAGAAGATGATAGAAGTGCTGAAACAGAGGCTTGGGTTAAGGCTGAAAATGAAGTTACCTTCGATTATCTAAGTAAAATTCCATATCGCGAGCAATTAAAAGAGCGTTTATCAGAATTATGGAACTACGAAAAGGTGGGAACACCATTTAAAGAAGGAGATTATACTTATTTCTATAAAAATGACGGATTACAAAACCAATACGTTATTTATAGAAAAGATAAAGAAGGAAAAGAAGAAGTTTTCTTAGACCCTAACACTTTTGCTGAAGATGGAACTACTTCATTAGGATCAATCAGTTTTACTAAAGATGGAAAAACAGTAGCATATGCTATTTCTGAAGGAGGAAGTGATTGGAGAAAAGTAATTGTAATGGATGCTGAAACTAAAGAAATTAAAGGAGATACTTTAGTTGATGTAAAATTCTCTGGAATTGCTTGGAAAGGAAACGAAGGTTTCTACTATTCTAGCTACGATAAACCAAAAGGAAGTGAGTTATCAGCAAAAACTGATCAACACAAATTATACTACCATAAATTAGGAACTCCTCAAAGTTCTGATGAAGTTATTTTTGGAGCTACTCCAGAACAAAAGCACCGTTATGTAGGTGGTTACTTAACTGAAGACAATAAATACTTATTAATTTCTGCTTCAACTTCAACTTCAGGAAACAAGTTATTCATTAAAGATTTAACTGATCCAAATAGTAAGTTAACACCAATCATTGACAATTTTGATAGCGATACAGGTGTAATTGACAGTAGAGGAAGTAAATTATACTTAGTTACTAATTTAAACGCACCTAACAAAAAGATTGTTACTGTAGATGCTGCAAACCCAACACCTGAAAACTGGGTAGATTTCATTCCTGAAACAGAAAATGTATTATCTCCTTCAACTGGAGGTGGGTATTTCTTTGCTAAATATATGGTAGATGCTGTTTCTAAAGTAGTACAATACGATTTTGACGGAAAATTAATCCGTGAGGTTGAATTACCTGGAGTAGGAACTGCTGGTGGTTTCGGTGGAAAAACTGAGGCTAAAGAGTTATATTTCTCTTTCACAAACTACAACACTCCTAGCTCTTCTTACAAATTCAATCCAGAAGACGGAACATATGAATTATACTGGAAACCTGCTATTTCATTCAATGCAGATGACTATGAAAGTAAGCAAGTATTCTATACATCAAAAGACGGAACAAAAGTTCCTATGATTATTACCTATAAAAAAGGATTAGAGTTAAATGGTAAAAACCCAACTATTTTATATGGTTACGGTGGATTCAATGTTTCTTTAACTCCTAGTTTTAGTATTGCTAATGCTGTTTGGATGGAACAAGGTGGTGTATACGCTGTACCAAACTTACGTGGTGGTGGAGAGTACGGTAAAAAATGGCACGATGCAGGTACGCAGTTAAAAAAGCAAAACGTATTTGACGATTTTATTGCTGCTGCTGAATACCTAATTAAAGAAAACTATACTTCTTCTGATTATTTAGCAATTAGAGGTGGTTCAAACGGAGGATTATTAGTAGGAGCTACGATGACACAACGTCCTGATTTAATGAAAGTAGCGTTACCTGCTGTTGGAGTATTAGATATGTTACGTTACCACACCTTTACAGCTGGGGCTGGTTGGGCTTACGACTACGGAACTGCTGAGCAAAGTGAAGAAATGTTCAACTACTTAAAAGGATATTCACCAGTACACAATGTAAAAGAAGGTGTTCAATATCCTGCAACAATGGTAACTACTGGTGACCATGACGATCGTGTAGTTCCTGCACACAGTTTTAAATTTGCTGCTGAATTACAAGATAAGCAACAAGGTAACAACCCTGTGTTAATCAGAATTGAAACGAATGCTGGTCACGGAGCAGGAACTCCTGTAGCTAAAACTATTGAGCAATATGCTGATATTTTCGGGTTCACTTTATTTAATATGGGATTTGAATCGTTACCAAATACTCAAAAATCAAAAATAAAGAGTTAAAAACTGTAACACTTTTATAAAAACACACTCTTATTAGAGTAAATTTACTACCTCGGGGCAAAAACCTCGAGGTAGTTTGTTAAATATAAGATTCATTCAAAAATCACAAAAAATGAAAACCATTCACAAAATGTTGTTTACAACTGCAGTTGCTTCTTTAGGAGTTATTGCTTGTAAAACAGACAAAAAGCCTGAAGAAAAAGTGCAGGCAATTGTTTTAGAAAACATGGATACTTCGGTACAACCAACAGACGATTTCTTTAGATATGTAAACGGTTCTTGGGTTGATAAAACAGAAATTCCAGCTGATGAGACTTCTTGGGGAGGATTCAACCAATTAAGAAAAACTACGACTAAAGATGTTCTAGCCATCTTAAACAAAGCAATTGAAGAAGGAAACTTCGAAAAAATAAAAGATGCTGAAGGAAACGAAATAGATTCTGATCAAGAAAAAGCTGTAAACTACTACGAAACCATTATGGATACCGTAGCTAGAAACAAAGCTGGAAAAGCACCAGTACAACCTTTTCTTCAAAAAATTGAAGAAATTAAAGACTTAAACGACGTACAAACATATATTACCAACATGGCTCCTTACGGTGGCGCTGGTTTCTATGGTTTTGGGGTATTCAATGACCTTAAAAACAGTAGTATGAATGCTGGTTATATGGGTGCTGGTGGACTTGGTTTATCAAGAGACTACTATGTAGATGAAAAAGTAAAGGACAAGCTTGAAAAATACCAAGTCTTTGTAGCGAATATGTTACAAGAATTTGGTGATGACGAAGCAACAGCTAAGAAAAATGCAGCAACTATTGTTGCTTTTGAAAAAAGTTTAGCTGAACCAATGATGACTAAAGAAGAGCGTAGAGATACTCGTAAAATGTACAATCCTATGACTATTGCTGAATTATCTGAATTAGCTCCAGTAATTGATTGGGAAGCGCATTTAAAAGGAATTGGTGTTAACCTTGAAGGTTTAGATGGTGCTAAAGGTCTTGAAAAAGTTATCGTTACCGATCCTAAATACTTCAAAGCTATGAACGAAGTATTAAAAAATGCTCCTATTGAAGATGTTAAATTAGTATTACGTTGGAATGCAATTAACAACTCTTTAGGTTTATTATCTACCGATTTAGAAAAAGCTAATTGGGAGTTTTACAGCAAAGAAATGCGTGGAGCTAAACAACAAAAACCAAGAAATGAGCGTGCTTTAGCGAACTTAAATGGTGCAATTGGTGAAGCTTTAGGTAAGTTATATGTTGATGAAAAGTTCCCACCAGAGGCAAAGCAAAAAGCTAAGGAAATGATTGATAACGTAATGTTAGGTTTTGAAAAACGTATTGCGCAATTACCTTGGATGAGTGCTGAAACTAAAGAAAAAGCTTTAGAAAAATTAAGCAAATTAACTGTTAAAATTGCCTACCCTGATAAGTGGAAAGATTACGCTACTTTACAAGTAAAAGGATTAGAACAAGGAGGTACATACTTTGATAATGCCGTTAACGTTCGTAAATGGAACTTTGAAAAAGATATGGCTAAATTAGGTAAAGAAGTAGATAGAACTGAGTGGGGAATGTCTCCTCAAACAGTAAATGCTTACTTTAACCCAGTAAACAACGAAATCGTTTTCCCTGCAGCAATTTTACAACCTCCTTTCTACAACTATAAAGCTGATGAAGCTGTAAATTATGGAGGAATTGGAGCTGTTATTGGTCACGAAATTTCACATAGTTTTGATGATTCTGGTGCTCGTTTTGACGGTGATGGAAACTTAAAAAACTGGTGGACTGAAGAAGATTCAGAAAAATTTAAAGAAGCTGGTTCTAAATTAATCAAACAATTTAGTGATATTGTTGCTATAGACAGCATGAACTTAAACGGTGAATTTACATTAGGTGAAAACATTGGTGATTTAGGTGGTGTACAAGCTGCTTATGAAGGATTACAAATTTTCTTAGAAAAGAATGGTCGTCCTGAAAACATTGATGGTTATACTCCTGAGCAACGTTTCTTCCTTTCTTGGGCAACAATTTGGAGAACTAAAGTACGTGATGAGGCTTTAAAAAACCAAATCATGACCGATCCGCATGCTCCTGGAAAGTACAGAGCGTATATGCCTCTTAAAAATGTTGATGCTTTCTACGAAGCATTTGACGTTAAAGAAGGAGATAATATGTACTTAAAACCAGAAGATCGCGTTAGAATTTGGTAAATTCAACAAAAAAATAAGTACCTTTAAACCAGTGTGTAAACACTGGTTTTTTATTTTCAATAAATAGATAATTGGGTATTGCGTATTTCAAAAAATAGTAAGTAATTCGCCCTCCTTAACTTTTTATCTGAATGAAACTAATAGGAAGAGCTGAAAAAATATCCTTTTTAAATTGGGAAATTGAAGATTTGCCTGCTAAAATAGATACAGGCGCCTATACTTCTGCGATACATTGTAAGCATATTAAAGAAAAAGATGGTGTATTAGAATTTATATTATTGTGTCCGAAAACAGAAAAATACAATAATAAATTACTACAAACTAACAAGTATCAAGTTAAAAGTATAAGAAGCTCAAACGGTAAAAAACAAAAAAGATATGTAGTATCAACATCTGTTGTTTTTTTCGATAAAAAATATAAAATAAAACTATCTTTATCTGATAGAGGTAAAATGACCTATCCAGTTTTAATTGGTAGAAAATTTTTAAATAAAAAATTTATCGTTGATGTTTCACAAAAAAACATCGCATCAAAAGAAAAATAAAATGAAACCTGCGTAATTTAAATAATTATAAAATATTTACTTGATTATTTAAATTAACAAAGGTTATATTATGACTATTAAAAAAACAGTAAAAACAAACACATGAAAATTGTTGTTCTTTCTAGAAACTCAAAATTATATTCAACAAAACGTTTAGTAGAAGCAGGAGAAAAAAGAGGTCATGAAATGTTGGTATTAGATCATACAAAATGTGATTTAATTATTGAAAAAAGAAAACCAGCTATTGTATACAATCATGAGCTAATAACTGATGTAGATGCTATTATACCTCGTATCGGAGCTTCAGTTACTTTTTATGGTACTGCTGTAGTACGCCAATTTGAAATGATGAAAGTTTTTTCGGTTGTAGAATCACAAGCCTTAGTGAGATCTAGAGATAAATTAAGCAGTTTACAAGTGCTATCTAGAGCTAATTTAGGCTTGCCAAAAACTGTTTTTACTAATTATTCTAAAGATACTTCTGAAATTATTAAAAAAGTAGGAGGAGCTCCTTTAATCATCAAATTACTAGAAGGAACACAAGGTTTAGGAGTTGTATTAGCTGAAACAAAAAAAGCTGCTGAATCGGTTTTAGAAGCGTTTAACGGCCTTCAAGCACGTGTAATCGTTCAAGAGTACATTAAAGAAGCAAAAGGAGCAGATATTCGTGCTTTTGTGGTTGATGGCGTGGTTGTAGGAGCTATGAAGCGTCAGGGTAAAGAAGGTGAATTTAGATCAAACTTACACAGAGGAGGTACTGCTGAAATCATAGAATTAACTGATGAAGAAGAAAATGCTGCTTTAAAAGCTGCTAAAGCAATGCGCTTAGGTGTTGCTGGGGTAGATATGTTACAGTCAGATAGAGGTCCGTTAATTTTAGAAGTAAACTCTTCTCCTGGTTTAGAAGGCATTGAAAAAGCCACAGGAAAAGACATTGCCAAAAGTATTATTCGCTTTGTAGAAAGAAGCGCTTAAAAATATAAACCGATACGAAAGTGTCGGTTTTTTCTTTCCTACTAATCTGTTACTTTTGCATTTATGCTACAAGTAAACAATATTTCATTTACCTATCCTTCAAAAGAAAAAACCTTAGAAAACATACAATTCTCCCTTCAAAAAGGAGAACACTTATGTGTTATGGGTGAAAGTGGTTGCGGAAAATCGACTCTTTTAAAAATTGTATATGGTTTGTTGGATGTTGATAAAGGAGATTTATTTTGGAATAATACTCAAATTTTAGGTCCAGAACATCACTTAGTTCCTGGGATGGAATTTTTTAAGTACGTAGCACAAGATTTTGATTTAATGCCATTTACTTCGGTAAGTGAAAACATAAAAAAGTTTCTTTCTCGATTTTATCCTAAAGAAGCAGAAGAAAGAACTCAAGAGCTTTTAGAAGTAATTGAAATGACAGAGCTTGCCAACGAAAAAGTAAAGAATTTAAGTGGTGGTCAACAGCAAAGAGTAGCTATTGCTAGAGCATTAGCTAAAGAACCTGAGTTGTTATTGTTAGATGAACCTTTTAGTCAAATAGATAATTTTAAGAAAAACTCGTTACGTAGACGATTATTCGCTTACCTAAAAAAGAAAAATATAGCTTGTATTGTTGCTACTCACGATGGAAATGATGCTTTATCTTTTGCTGATAATATGATGGTAATCAGAAATCATCAAGTTCTTGCATACGATAGTCCTTCAAACTTATATCAAAATCCGAAGGAAAAATATGTGGCCTCTCTTTTTGACGATGTAAATGAAGTTTCAATTAATAATCAAACACTATTATTATATCCTAATCAACTACAAATTGTTGATGAACCTTCTAATTTAAAAGGAACTGTAGTAAAATCTTATTTTAAAGGAGGATACTGGTTGATAGAAGTAGCTTACAATAACCAATCGATTTTTATAAATCATCAAGAAAATATAGAGGAAAAAACAACAGCCTTTTTTAAATTAAAAAAGGCTGTTTAAACCAATAATAACTATCTCATAATTATTACTCAACTATCTTTAAATAAATTTGTTTCTTAAAAAAAATACACTCTTACCGTATTAAACACCTAAAGATAAAAGTGTATTGTAGTTTTCTCTTTCTATTCTTGGTTATAACAACCTTTCCTGTATTTAAAACAATTAGGTTTTAATTTACCCTACTTTTTTTAGAAAATTTTTTTAATCGTGTTTTTCGCTCCATTAAAATCGAAGCTTTCCCCTATTTTTTTTCCTAAAATTAGCTTTCCAATAGGTGAAGAAGGTGAGATAGCGAAGTATTTTTTATTATCAACAGTTAGTATACCTACACTTATACTGATAAAATAATTTGTAGTAGAAGTTTCCACCACGCTGCCCAAACAAGCTAATTCTGAAGTGGTATCAATTTTCAATTTTGCTAAGACTTCTTTCATTTGAGCAATTACACTGAGTTGTTGGCTGGCTTTTTCCATTTCTAATTGAAGCATTGCTCGTCCTGTTTCATGTTTATCTCCTGCAGAACTTTTTGTTTCAGATTGCAATGCTTTTTGATGAGAAGTTATTGTTTCTTCCACCGTTTGTAAACGCTTATTTACATACAACTCACATTGTTTATATAACTCTTCTTTTATGTTCATTCTATTTATCTCTGTTGAAATAGTATTAATCTAAAAGTTCCGCAAGCTCCTTCCCTACCAAACTGCCAATGGCTACCCCCATTCCGCCTAAACGAACTCCACAAAAAACATTATTAGAAAGTTGCTTTACAATTGCTTTCTTCTGATTTCCAACACCCATAATTCCGCTCCAACGATGTTCTATTTCAACTTCTGTATTTGGTAAAATGGTGGTTTTTAAAATTTCTTCTAATTTGTTTTGAATAAGTGCAGTTTGCCCAAAATCGGTAGTTTCTTCGCCTTTAAAATCAAGGTTTCTACCACCTCCAAACAAAACTCTATCATTAATATTTCTAAAGTAATAATAGCCTTTATCTAAGTGAAAAGTTCCTTTGATGTGTAAGTTTTTAATTGGTTTTGTAATTAATACCTGCGCTCTAGCAGGTTGTACATTTTCATTCAACAACTGATTGGCAAATCCGTTAGTTGCAACAAATAATTTTTTAGTGTTAAATGTATTTTGATTGGTTTGCACCTCAACTTGTTCGTTGTTTTCAGCAAAACTTTCAACCTGAATATTATTGACGATTTTAATTCCTGAAGACACTACTTTTTCCAACAACTTAGCCGCCATTTTTCCTGTATCTAGCTGTCCTTCAAACTGATTGGTAATGTATTGTTGATGTATTTTTTGAAAACCAAACTTATTTTCATCAATTGTAAAAACATCTGAAGAAAACAAGAATTTCAAAAGTTGATTTATTGAATCTTTTTGCTCTAAACACAACTCGTACAACTCAGTTGTTAAGAATAATTCATATCCTTTATTTTGCTGAAAATCGATGTTTTTATCACCTAAGGTTGTTCGTAATAACTGTAATCCTTCCCAACGCTTTTTAACCAAGTTAACAACTTCTTCTTCGGTATGTGTATTTAAATCGTCAATGAGTTCTGACAAACTTCCAAAACAAGCAAAGCCTGCATTTTTTGTACTTGCTCCTTGAGGTAGCATTCCTTTCTCTAGAATTAGAATTTTTGCTTTTGGATGCATTTTTCGCAACTGCAACGCACAATTTAATCCTACAATTCCACTACCAACTACAGTAAAATCTATAGCTGTAAACCACTCTTTTAACTCCCAATAACTGAAATTCAACATCATATAAAACTGATTATATTTGTGACTTGGCACACTCCTTGAATGTCTAAATTTAAACATTAAAAAACAACTCTATGAAATGAGCCATCGCAATTCTTATTTACTAATAGAACTGTTTAATGGCGAATTACATCTGACCATTAAAAACAATAAAAAATTTAAACAGATGAAACTAATAGGAATCTTAATTTTAGCTTTTAGTATAACACAATGCGCAAGTGTAAAAATGGATAACAATCATCCTTTTAAAATTGAATCGGCAACTTACAATCACGTAACTGGAGGTGTAAAAGGAAGCTACAACTCTACTAATTTAATTATCAATTTTACGGCTAAAGAGGCTGTTGATTTTCAAAAGGTATATTTTCAAAATAAAATAACCAATGCCGTGATAGAACAAAATGGAGACAAACAGTATATAGCTGCACGCTATAAAACTTCATCCAATGATCGAAAAGATATTATTCTGCATGCAGATCCAAGAGAAGAATTTGGTAATACACCAAATAATCCTGTAGAAAAATTTCCGTTTGAATTAAAAGAAAACGAAGCTATGATTTCGTACGCAATTGGTGAGAAAATACACTATGTAAAAGTGGAGAACATTGTAAAAAAAGACAAGGTTTTTATGCAGTAAGCTCACTTATTTTAGAGATTTAAAATATGAAATATATAATTATCTTATCTTTTTTTATTTTCAGTTGTACCACTAAAAGTAGTTTAAAACTTGAAAAACAAAATATTGACACTTTAAAGTATTCTTATAAAGGGTTTAATAATGGTAAAAAACTGTCTCTATTAAGCAATGGAAAGTTTATTAATGAAGAATATTTGTTTGGTTGTACTGGTGGAGGAGAAAGAAAAAAGGTTTTCGGAACTTATAAAATAGATAGTTCTGACACATACTTAACACTAAATCCTACCTTAGTTGAACTTACTGAATATCCTATAGAAAGAGAAATGAAACCAATTATAAAAACAATAAAACATAATATAGATTTGCTTAAAATTAAAACTAATTATCAGATACTTAAGTGGGAAAAAAACAGATATCTTTTATCTGGTTTTTTCTATATTGGCTGGAGCTTGGAAGAAGATAATGATTATATCCGTTTTGCTAACTACCTAAACTCAGGTAGTGAACCAGAATCTAGTGGAATGTATTTAGTTAATAAAGTTGAAGACTCTATAACGTCAAATTTTGATTTAAATCAAATACCTAAAAAATGGGAGAATTTTTTCTTGAGAAAGCCTATTTCTGCAAAAATTAAATCAATAGAAAAAATAATATATTCAAAAGAAGAAGAAGATGTTTCTTGGTTACTTGAATTAAATAAAGGTGAAAATGATTTAGTTAATAATCGTTTAACTTTAAAAACAAAAGACGGAAGCCTTTTTATTGAAATTGATTCCGTTTTAAAAAATAAAAGTTTCGGAAGAACCTATATTCCTAATTTTTCTCCAAAAAAGTATCCTGTCGGAACTGAATTAAGAACGAAGTGGGAATAACAAAATATAAACTTATTTAAAATTAACAAAAGCACCTTTTTTGAGGTGTTTTTTATTTTTGGCACGTAATTTGAAAACTCATAAGCATAACCATAAAACGAAAGCTTATGAAACGTATAAAATTACTTTTATTACTACTTGTTGGTAGCGTAACACTTACATCATGTGTTGTAAGAAATGAAATTGTACATGATGGTTTTGGAGATGATGGTTTTTCTTTACGCCAATATATTTCAAGTTATGATTTATGGTATGTAGATTATCACAAAACGACTGGTACAGGTGATGTTCCGTTTTTGTCAAGAGCGTTTACCATTTCATTTTTAAATGGAACCATGTATGCAAACAATAATATTGTTGATATTGGTCGTACAGGAAACGGTTTAGGAATTGCAGTAGGAAGCTACGGAGCTTACGGAACTGTATTAGAAACACGACACGATATTGACGGTTACTTTGAGTTTGAGGTAGTACAACTTTCTGACAATAGAATTCGAATTGATGATTTGTCACAAAACGTAAGCTATTATTTAGTAGGGTATCAAGTAAATACTTTTGATTATGATATGTTATTCTATAATAATATTGAATACTTTTTACAAGAGTATGTAGCTTGGGAAAAGATTAATAAATATGGAGGAGTTGACAACCCTTTTGATTATGAAAATTACTTACAGTTTACTCCAGAAAATGACGTGACATTCTATTCATCACACGATCCTTTTGGCACAAATATTGATTATATAAGTTGGGACTTTGTAGGAAGTTATATAGTCCGTAATGTTCAAGGCGAACAGAACCTTAAATATTTAACACTTAATTATGATAACGGAGATACTGAAGAATTTGACTTAACCGTTATTAATGATGGTGAGATAGAATTGTATCATGTAAATTCTCAAAGAACCTATGTTTTTTCTGGTAGAGGATTTATACAGTACAAAAAAGGTGAAGATGCCACTAGTACTAAACCAGCTGTAAGGAATAGCGGTAGAAAACGTACTAAGATAGAAAGAGAAACAGTTCCGAAAAGGAAATAAAAATAAAGTTTGGTTAGTTGATTTTTGGTTGGTGTAGTAGCCAACTAAAAGGAACCGCTCCGTAAGGGGCGGTTTTTCATTTTATAATAGTTGCTTAACATAAAAAAGGTTACCTTTATACAAAACAAAAAACCATGCAACAAACTGCTTTAATTACAGGAGCAACCTCAGGTATTGGTAAGGCAACCGCTCAACTTTTTGCTAAAAATAATATCAACTTAATTCTTTGTGGTAGACGTATTGAAAAGCTTGAACAACTACAACAAGAACTATCACAATTTACCAAAGTACATATACTTCAATTTGATGTTCGCTACAACGATGAAGTGAAAAAAGCAATTAACAGTTTACCTGATGAATTTAAACATATAGACATTCTTATTAACAATGCTGGTAATGCACATGGATTAGACAGCTTTCAAAATGGAAATATAGACGATTGGGATGCCATGATAGATGGAAACGTAAAAGGGCTTTTATATGTTTCAAAAGCTGTTATTCCTCAAATGGTAGAGCGTAACAACGGATTTATCTTAAATATCGGTTCTATTGCTGGAAAAGATGTATACCCTAACGGAAATGTGTATTGTGCATCAAAGTTCGCTGTAAACGCTTTAAACAAAGGAATGCGCATAGATTTAAATCAACATAACATTCGTGTGTGTGCTATTCATCCAGGATTGGTAGAAACCGAGTTTTCTGAAGTTCGTTTCAAAGGAGATTCTGAAAGAGCTAAAACCGTATATCAAGGCTACAAAGCACTACAACCTGAAGATATTGCAGATATTATCCATTTTGTAGTTACGCGTCCGTATCATGTAAATATTGAAGATTTAATCGTATACCCTACAGCGCAAGCCAGTGCAACTATTGTGAACAAAAATGCTTAAGTTGTGATTAACAAGCGTCTTTTAATTAAAAACTTACTGTCGCATAACGACGAAAATAGTTTTTATGATAAAAAACAAAAGTTATCCTTAAGTTCTAAAGAAGGAAAAGCGAAATTTATCAAACATATTTGTGCGCTTTCCAACTCAAATCCTAATAACAACTCATATATTGTTATTGGTATTGAAGATGAAGAAAATTCCATAATTGGCGTAGATTTTTATGACGATAGTAAAATTCAAAATTTGGTAAATGCCTATTTGAACAACCCTCCAAAAATAGAATATGAAAACGTTCCTTTTCCTCGCCTACAACGTCATAAAGTAATAGGGTTAGTAACCATTTACCCTAACAACCAAATTACTTCACTTGCAAAAAACGCATGGAAATATCGTAAAGGAACTGTGTTTTATCGCAGAGGAAGCAACTCTATGCCTGCTGAGGATATTTTTGAACTTAAAAACAATAACCAAGCAATTGTTGAAGCTATTGAAAAAAATGCCAGAAACAACATACAACTTACTTTAGATGGTGTTTTTGATTTTATTAATAAACATAAGCCAGAGTACAATCCGAGATATAAAGTATTTAACGAGCAATTTGTACTGTGTTGGGCAGGAAAAAAGAAACTAATTAATGGTGAAGAATTTTTTACTCGAGTAGACATTGAGTTAGTTAATGAACAAGTTCGTTTGTTCTTTTCTTCGTTAGATGATGTACAAATTAGCTATAATGAACAATCATTTATAATTACCGAATACATCGTTTTAGGTATTGATAAAACTGAAAAACGCTATCCGTTAGAAAAAACAATCATTAATTTTAAAGACAACGGAAAGCACGATATTGTTACCGAATTTTTATTTGAGGCGCCTCAATATGATAGTAACATTTTACAACTCATTTACAACAACAACAATAGTATTATAGCAAAAATTGTAAAACACAAGCCGCTATCGGTTACTGAGCATGAAGATGTATTTAGGCTTCCTACTTCCTACTTAATTTGCTATTTAAATGGGTTTTTAAACGCTCCTTTACAATTAAAAAAGGCAAAAAACTATATTAAAAACTTAGAAGATAAAACCACCTATATTAAATACAAAGAAGCGATGCGAGTAATACGTAAGATGAAGTATAGTTAAAACCTTCTTTACTTACAAAAACATTAGCTCAATTTTTTATAATGATGTTCTCTATGATATTTAACAAACTCTTTATCTATAATATGCTTTGGATGTACTTTTAAAATTACCCCATCTATTCCTAAGATATTAAAATTATCATCAATTGATATAATCCCTAAGTCAAACATTGTATGATGATTAGGGCATAAGCATAAAATATTTTCTTTGGTATCAGGTCCATTATGGGGCTTTCCCAAGGCTTTGATATGTGCTGCTTCAGAATAACTAGTAACTTGGCTTTTTATTTGAATTCCACAAACTTGACAAGCATCATTATATAATTCTTTTATGTACTGAGCTATTCTAGTTTCTCTAATAACTCTACTTACAAAATATTTTTGCCGTACAGTTGAACCATAATTTGAAACAGGTTCACTAACTGTATTCCTTTTAACTTCGTCTAGTAGGTTTATTTTATTACTTATTTTTTCTAATCTAAATCTCCAAATTACATAACCACTTTTCCCTTTATCACGCCAATAATCTTTAACTAAAAACAGTCCATCATATCTATATCCCTCTTCTGGAGAAAATTTTGACTGCTTATTATACCCCCTAATTACTCTTACTGGTAATCCTTTTTCACAAGAAATAGCTAATGCTTTATTTCCTCTTGTTAAGGTTTGATCAGCAACTTGAACTTTTGAATTATTACTTCTACCTCCATGCCCTGTATATATAATAATATTACCCAAATCTTCATCATCTTCATAACCTCCAGAAATCACAATTGAATCTGATCCTTCATTTTCAGAACCACTAATTCCAGCTTGAGTCGGCCTATGAACTTTAGAAATAGAAAGATCTATCCTATTATCAAAAGAATCTCCTTCAAAAATCCCTTTTATTTCACCAAATATCCTCTTTTTCATACAAATTTGTTAAATTTCAACAATCAACCCATTATAACAAAGTCAATTACCTAAATCGTACTATCTCATCACCAATTGAATAATCGTAATTATTCCAATCAACAAGATAAAAGACAACGACAGACTCCTAAATTTATCTTGTGGTATGTGAGCTAATATTTTCTTTCCGATAAATGAACCTACCAAACCAATAAAAAATAAAAAAGGCACATATTTTAAATCGTGATCATGAATATAACCGTTTTGATAATACACAAAAGTTCTTGAAAAATCGATCATAAAATCTATAAAAGCAGAAGTTGCTATAAACACACTCTTTTCTAAATTAAAAGCTGCCATAGTTAACCCTCTTATAGCTCCACCTGTGCCTAATAATCCTGCTGAAAATCCTGACAGAGCACCACCTACAACAGCATTTTTTCTGTTAGGAGAAAAAGAAAACTTATTTCTAATCAAGAAAAAAGCACTAAATGCTACTAAAAAAACACCTAAAAATATTTCTAAATATGTACTGTTTAAATGTTTTGATAATACACCTCCTAAGATTACAAAAACCACTGAAGGAACTCCTATATTTATTAATAGCTTCTTATCTAATCCTTTTTTGAATAAAAAGATTTTACTCACATTACTCGACAAGTGAAAAATAGCTGTAAGTCCTAAAACGGAATAAAAATCGAAATAAAAATTTCCTAACGGAACAAAGAAAACAGATGATCCGAAGCCGCCTATTGTTCCAATTATTTCAGCCACTAAAGCTAGTAGTAAAAATATAAAGTTAATATCTTTCATTTGCACCTTTTAAGTAACGAAGGTACTTGGTTTTATATTAAGAATCAATCTATGTTTTAGGTAAAAAATAACCCTTGAAATTATCAAGGGTTAGAATTTTTTAAATTTTTTTACTTTCCTCCATTTAATGTTTCTTGCCAATCTTTAAGCTCTTGCCATTTACCTTCTGAAGCTAACTGAGCTTGTTTTGGCCACGTATCTGGTTTATGAATTTTATAACGATCTCCCCCACTATTTAATACTTCTCGACATTTTTCTACAGATATTTCACCTAATTTTTTCCATGTATCAATTCCAAAATTGTGAAAAAGACTTTCTATTTTGGGTCCAATACCTTCCACTATTTTCAAGTCATTTTCTTTTATCTTTTTACCAAAAATTTTCTTTACTAATGCACTATCAAAAGAAGTTTCTGTACTTTTTCTTGCAAATTTTAAATCTGTTTCTAAGTTTGAGTTATTCTCTCTACAAGTTCGTAAACTAGCTTCTAATTTTGCGATTTTATTCTTCAAAAGAACAATCTCATCTTCTTTTATGTTTTTACAAGATAATTTCCCTATCAAAAAGCCAAAAAAAGCAGTAATAAGTCCTACTAATAATGGAATTAATATACACCAATTCATAGTTTCTGTTTTAAATTTATTTTAGTTGATTCCTGATTTTTATCGTTATGTATTACATGTTGTTGTTTTTCAATAGCACAATAATGTTTCTTACAACATAAATACCAACACAACAAAGTACCTACTACAATAGTTAAAAAAATACCATACAAATATGTTGATCTCTTACTCATTTAAAACATCTTAATTTACTGATTGTTAATTTATTAAAAATTATTTAATCTATTAAGAGATTTTTAAGAACTCATCTTAAATAATTGTTAAGCATCAATTTTTATTGAAACGTTTATTTGAAACAAGCGTCTTTTAGCTGTAACCTAATCTTAAAATAAAAACGTAACATCATGAAAAAATTTGTATTAACTGCTTTAGCAATCGCTTTATCTTTCGGAACTATTACTGCTGCTTCAACTTCATATGAAGCTCCTGTTAAAACTAACCTTGAATACTCCAACGTAAGTACTTTTTGTAAATTAATTAGAGCTGGAAACTTTGAAGCTGTAAAAGCTATGGTTGAAAACGGAACAGATATTAACAGAAAGTCTGTAGGATTAACTCCATTAATGTTTGCTGCCAGATATAACAAGGCAGAAATTGTTCAATTATTAATTGATAATGGAGCTAAATTAAAAGTAAAATCAGAAAGAGGATATACTGCCTTAGAATATGCTAAAATGTCGAAAGCACACGAAGCTTATAAAGCTATTGCGGCGGCTTTAGAAAAATAGTATAACCAACAACTTAGATAAAAACAAAAAGTCTCATCGAAATGATGAGACTTTTTTATGTTTTGAAAACTGTGTTTTCTTATAAATCGAACTTAATTCCTTGTGCTAAAGGTAGCTCATCAGAATAATTTACAGTGTTAGTCTGACGACGCATGTACACTTTCCAAGCATCAGATCCAGACTCACGTCCACCACCTGTTTCTTTTTCACCACCAAAAGCTCCACCAATTTCAGCTCCAGAAGTACCAATGTTTACGTTAGCAATACCACAATCAGACCCTGCAAATGATAAGAATTTTTCAGCTTCTTTCATTTCATTTGTCATGATTGAAGAAGATAATCCTTGCGCAACTCCGTTTTGTAATTCAATAGCATTTTCAACACCACCTGAATACTTCATTAAGTATAAAATCGGAGCAAATGTTTCGTGTTGAACAATTTCAAAATGGTTTTCTGCTTCAATAATTGCTGGCTTTACATAACATCCACTTTCGTAACCTTCTCCTTCTAAAACTCCTCCTTCAACTAATACGTTTCCTCCTTCAGCTTTTGCTTTTTCAATAGCAGCTAAATAAGTATTTACTGAATCTTTATCAATTAATGGTCCAACGTGATTATTTTCATCTAATGGGTTTCCAATCTTAATTTGACCGTAAGCTCCAACAATCGCATCTCTTACTTTATCGTATACAGATTCGTGAATGATTAAACGACGTGTTGAAGTACAACGTTGACCACAAGTACCTACAGCTCCAAATACAGCTCCAGGAACTACTACTTTTAAGTCAGCTGTTGGAGTAATGATAATTGCATTGTTTCCTCCTAATTCTAATAAAGATTTACCGAAACGCTCAGCAACTTTAGCACCAACAATACGTCCCATTCTTGTAGAACCAGTAGCTGATACTAAAGGAATACGTGTATCTTCAGTAATGTATTCACCAACTTTATAATCTCCATTAACAATACAAGAAATTCCTTCTGGTAAATTGTTAGCTTTTAAAACCTCAGCTATAATGTTTTGACAAGCAACTGAACATAAAGGAGCTTTTTCTGAACCTTTCCATACACATACGTTACCACAAATCCATGCTAAAGCTGTGTTCCAAGACCAAACTGCTACAGGAAAGTTAAATGCTGATATAATACCAACAACTCCTAATGGGTGCCATTGCTCTCTCATTACGTGTCCTGGTCTTTCTGAAGGAATTACTTGTCCGTTTAATTGACGAGATAAACCTACAGCAAAATCACAGATATCAATCATTTCTTGAACCTCACCTAAACCTTCTTGGTAAGATTTTCCCATTTCATAAGAAACTAATTTACCTAACGGCTCTTTTAACTCTCTTAATTTGTTTCCAAATTGACGTACAATTTCTCCACGTTGAGGTGCAGGCATTGTTCTCCAGCTTTTAAATGCTGAAGTAGCAGCATCCATCACTTTTTCGTAATCTTCTTTGGTAGAAGCTTTTACTTTTCCTATTAACTTTCCATCTACTGGTGAATATGATTCTATAATTTCACCGTTTGAAAAGTTTACTGAACCTGTTGAAGTTCCTTCATTTATCTCTTTTAATCCTAAAGTAGCTAATGCTTCTTTGATACCAAAATCTGCCATATTTTATATTGTAATTTTAGTTGTTTAAATTTAAAGCTCAAAACTACGAATAATTTTACAATTAATAAATTAAACAAACAGTGTTGTTTTTGTTTAAAAATTAACAAATAATCATGAAAAACATTTACCTACTACTTTCTTTACTGTTGTTTTTATCAGCATGTAATACACCTAAAAAAACTTCTAATGAACAAAAAGACACTCCTATAAATGAATTTGCAATTATTATTCATGGAGGTGCTGGTACAATTCTGAAAAAGAATATGACTCCTGAAAAAGAAGCTGCTTATAAAGCTAAATTAGAAGAAGCAGTTAGAACTGGATATGAGATTTTAAAAAATGGTGGTTCTAGTGGTGATGCTGTTGTAAAAACCATTCAGGTAATGGAAGAATCTCCTTTGTTTAATGCAGGAAAAGGAGCTGTTTTTACCCATGAAGAAACTAATGAATTAGATGCTTCTTTTATGGATGGAAAAACACTGAACGCTGGTGCAGTTGCTGGAGTAAAAGATATAAAAAGCCCTATTGAAGCTGCTAGAATAGTAATGACAAACTCAGATCATGTTATGTTATCTGGTTCTGGTGCTTCTCAGTTTGCTAAAGAACAAGGGTTAGAAATTGTAGACCCGAGTTATTTTTATACCGAAAATCGCTTTAAATCTTTACAACGAATTAAAGACAAAGAAAAAACAGCATTAGATCATGATGATAAAGAAGTTTCTTTTTATGATGCTGATATTAAAAATAGTAAGTTTGGTACTGTAGGTTGTGTAGCCTTAGATAAAAATGGAAATATTACTGCGGGAACTTCTACAGGTGGAATGACTAACAAACGTTGGGGACGTATTGGAGATTCTCCTATTATTGGTTCGGGTACTTATGCAAATAATAAAACTTGTGGTGTTTCTTCAACTGGTTGGGGTGAATACTTTATACGATCTCAAGTAGCTTATGATATTTCTGCTCAAATGGAATATCAACAAAAATCATTAAAAGAAGCTACCAAAGATGTTATTCAAAACAAATTAACCAAACTTGGTGGAACAGGTGGTGTTGTTGCACTTGATAAAAATGGTAATATGTCTTTTGAATTTAATACTGCTGGAATGTACAGAGCTTCAATGAATGATAAAGGTGATTTAATCATTAAGATTTACAACGATTAAAACTGATAATTTAAACCTGTATAAATACCTATAAAATATGGCTGAAACCCATTTGAATCATTTTTAAATGTATTTAACTGGGTTTTTAGCATTGGGTTAATATTTAAAGACCATTTTTTACTGAACTTATAATTAAGGTCTACCCCTAAATTTCCACTAAAATTAATAGAGTTTAAGTTATTAGCTTCACCAGAAGTAGAAAAATTCGTGGTATTAAGAGTTACATCATTTTTATTTAAAAACAACGAACTAAAACCAACTACTAATTCTGTTTTAAGCTTTTTCCCTTCTAAGAAATTGTATTTTATTTGTACAGGAACTTCTACATACCCATATTTTTGATTTAACTCTCCATCAAGGCTTCCTGAACTTATAGATACTGAACTTGTACTAAAATCTGTTTGAGAAGTATCGTTTAATGAATAACTTTCACCAGAACTAAAAACTACGTTAGAGCTACTTGATTTTACAGGGTTTACAGCTACATTAGTATTAGAGTACCCCATTTCTTGTAAATGAATTCCTGATTGAAGTGTCCATTTTTTATTTAATTGATATGCCACTTGAACTCCATACGAATAGCTCGTATTTCCCTTTGTTGAATTTGATAAGCTTGCATCTATTGGAGATGATTCAGAAAATGAATTCGAGTTTAATATTGCTACTGTTGGTGAAACAGACCAAGACTTCTTTTTTTCTTCCTCTTCATTTTCCACTTTTTCTTCATTTACAACAGCTAAAAAGTTTTTTTTAGGTTTTAAAACCTTATTAATTGTATCATTTTCTTTTTTCAAAAAGGTGTTTTCTTTCTTTTTAAAAACTGGCAAGCTATTTTCAAGCTTGCCAGTAAGTTGCTCTTGTTTCACAACATCATTTTTTGCTAGTAAAGCCCCTTCAACTACTTTACTTGCTATGTTGTTGCTATCTTTTCCTTGCAACTCTTTTTTGCTAACCTTCACAACATGATTAGCGGTTAAAACTTCATTCTCATGAAGCTTTTCTTTAAATATTCTTTTCTTTTTCATTTCTTCTTTTACAATAACTATTTCTTGCGAATTTTCTTTTATTGGTTCAGTTAATAAAATATCTTTTAGATCATCTTTTTTATTTTCTTCAGATTTTAATGATTCTGATTCAACAATTACTGGATCTATTTTTTCTAAATTCTCTTGTTTATCAATATAAGGATACAATAAAAGTCCTAAAACAAATACTGCAGCAACCCCACCTGAAAACCACCAAATAGGAAAAACACGATGTTTTTTCTTTTTTTGCAGTTTTTCTTCAATAGCGCTCCATACTCTTTCGTTTGGAGTAACCTCCAAATCTTTAAATCTTTCTTGAAAAAGTCTATCGATGTTTTTTTCTTCCATCATTTATGCCTTTTGCGCTGTTGCTTGATACACTTCTACCTCTTTTTTTAATAATTGACGTGCTCTTGATAAATTAGATTTTGACGTTCCTTCAGTAATATTTAGTAACGACGCTATTTCTTTATGCGAGTAATTGTCTAACACATATAAGTTAAAAACTAAACGATATCTATCTGGTAAATTTTGAATAAACCCTAATAATACATCCACATTTACACTTTCTGTTTCAAGTACAACTTCTTCTTCTAATTCTTCACTCACCCCTTCTGTTACCAATTGTAAAGGCGATTTCTCTCTATATTTTTGTAAAGCTGTATTTATAGTTATTCGCTTCATCCATCCTTCAAAAGATCCTTGATCTTTGTATTGAGATATCTTTTTAAAAATGGTTAAAAAGCTGTCTTGCAACGTATCTTCTGCATCTTGATAATTTTGAGAATACTTTAAACAAAGCGCAAAAAGTTTACCAGAAAATAACTGATAAACTTGAGCTTGAGCTGCTATATTTTGACGACAGCATTCTTGTATGAGTTTCTCTAAATTGATGTTACAAATTTACTGGAATTACCACTTCTTCGTAAACATCTTCTCCTTCTTCATTTTTACCTTTCCAAAACTTGAATACATAATCTTCTACTTGTGTTGCTTCAACAGTAAAAGCGTACTCTTCTTCTCTAAGTTCTTCAGTACAAGCTCCATCAAGATTTACTATAGCTGTACCAGCAACTATTCTAGTGGTATCAACCTTTTGGTAGTACAATCCATCAAAAGCATAACAACTATTAGGTAGTGTATATTTTATTTTAATAGTATCTACCTCCCCATAGGTAAAGCTCTCAGGAGTTTCGGCGCTGTCAATCTTTAAAAACTCATATCTAAAATTTGGTCCATCATCGTCTAAACAAGAATAAAACGTAAACACACTCAAAAAAAGAATCAAAAATTTTTTCATTACTTATATTTTACTGATTTATCTACTAGATGAAAAAAAATTAAAAAGGTTGCGTGTAATACTTGTATTTTTGTCAAAGTTTATGAAAAGTACCGTTTTTAACATAAAATCTACTGAAGATTTCAAGAATATAGCACTGCAAGTTTTTAAGCATCAATTTGCTAATAACAAAGTATATCGCTCTTTTTGCGATTTAATCTATGTTCATCCTTCTGATGTACATACTATTGAACAAATTCCATTTTTACCTATTCAGTTTTTTAAAACTCGTGAAGTACTTTCATCTACTGATGAAATTCAAGAAACCTTTACAAGTTCTGGAACTACAGGAAGTACAACTAGTAAACATTTAGTAACTGACTTATCATGGTATGAAACCAGTTACTTAAAAGGTTTTAAGCATTTTTACGGAAATATAGAAGATTACGTGGTACTTGCCTTATTACCTAATTATTTAGAACGTAAAGGATCTTCTTTAATTTACATGGTTGATGATTTAATTAAGCGTTCTCAACACTCGGAAAGCGGATTCTACCTCAACAATCTTAATGAGTTAGCACAAAAGCTTAAGTTCCTAGATACCCAAGGAAAAAAAGTACTTTTAATTGGTGTTTCTTTTGCTTTGCTCGACCTAATAGAGCAATATGACTTCAACCTTTCTAATACTATTATTATGGAAACTGGAGGTATGAAAGGGAGAAGAAAAGAACTTATTCGTAACGAATTACACACGATTTTAAGTAACGGATTTGGTGTGAAAAATATACATTCCGAATATGGAATGACAGAGTTGTTAAGTCAAGGATATTCAAAAGGTAATGGTCTTTTTAACTGTCCGCCTTGGATGCAAATATTAACTCGTGATCCTGAAGATGCTTTAACTATTTTACCAAAAGGAAAATCAGGAGGAATTAATGTAATTGATTTGGCAAACTATAATTCTTGCTCATTCATAGCAACACAAGATTTAGGAAAAGTATATCAAGACAATAGTTTTGAAATCATCGGACGTTTTGATAATTCTGATATTAGAGGTTGTAATTTGATGGTTTTGTAATTTTTTGTCTTAGACTATTAAAAACCAACAACTTTAATACTTTCGTTTTGTAATACTTACAGCTTTTCGTCGACTACTTTCTAAATTAGTAGACGATGAAAAATACCATTACACTTCTTTTACTTATCATTTCAAGTACTTTATTCTCCCAAAAAACAGAATATTACCTTAAAAAAGGATATATAGCCGAAGGTTACGATGTTGTTTCTTATTTTAACAAGAAACCACTTGAGGGAAATAAAAAATATCAAACAATTTATGATGGTGTAAAATTTAAGTTTTCTTCAGAAAAAAATTTAGCCTTGTTTAAAAAAAATCCAACTAAATACATCCCTCAATATGGAGGCTATTGTGCCTATGCCATTGGAAAAACAGGCGAAAAAGTAAGTATTGATCCTAAAACCTTCGAAATTAGAGACGGTAAACTATATCTCTTCTATAACTCCTGGGGAACCAATACATTAAAGCTATGGTTAAAAGAAAACCCTGAGCAATTAAAAAAACAAGCAGATATCAACTGGAAAAAAAGAATTCATAGATAAATCCTTTGTATCTAAAATTTTCAGTTCTTTTTATTCTTACTTTTGGTAGATAAAAAACATCTATGAACAATTTTTCTTTTTTTAACCGAGCCAATATTCAGCAAGAGTTACAAACAACTGAGTTCGATATTTTAGTAATTGGCGGTGGAATAACGGGTGCAGGTATTGCTTTAGATGCGGCATCACGCGGAATGAAAGTCGCCCTAATTGAAAAAAATGATTTCGCTTCGGGTACTTCAAGTAAATCAACTAAACTTATCCATGGTGGATTGCGATACCTAAAACAATTTGATTTTTGGTTGGTAAAAGAAGTAGGAACTGAACGTGCCATTGTTCATAAACTAGCGCCACATTTGGTAATTCCTGAAAAAATGATTTTACCGTTAATTGAAGGTGGAACTTACGGTTCGTGGTTAACCTCTATCGGATTAAAAGTATACGATGTATTAGCTTCTGTAGAAGGAGATGATAAACGTAAAATGCTTGATAAAAAGGAAGCGTTAGAAAAAGAGCCTTTGTTACCAGAGAATATTTTAAATGGTGCTGGTTTTTATGCTGAATATCGTACCGATGATGCTCGTTTAACTATAGAGGTTTTAAAAACAGCTAGTCAATACGATGCTCAAATACTTAACTACACACGTGCAGACGAGTTTATCTATGAAAACAAACGTGTAGTAGGTGCTAAAGTAACAGATGCTTTTACTGATGAAAGTTATGATATAAAAGCTAAATATGTAGTAAATGCAGCGGGGCCATGGGTAGATGAATTACGTCAAATAAACAATTCAAAAATTGGAAAGCGTTTGCATTTAACCAAAGGAGTTCACTTAGTTGTTCCGCATGAAAAATTACCTGTAAAACAATCTGTATATTTCGATATTCCTGATGGCCGTATGATGTTTGCTATTCCTCGTGGAAAAGTAACTTATTTCGGAACTACCGATACCAATTATCAACAAGATAAAGACACCGTTGAAACCTCAATGGTTGATGCTTTATATTTAATTGAAGCAGTAAATAACATGTTTCCAGATATTCAATTAACTATTGATGATATTCAGTCTTCATGGGCTGGATTACGTCCGTTAATTCACGAAGAAGGAAAATCAGCTTCAGAATTATCTAGAAAAGATGAAATTTTTGTATCTGACACCAAATTAATATCAATTGCTGGAGGAAAATTAACAGGTTACAGAAAAATGGCAGAGCGTATCGTGGATATTGTTGCTAAAAAAATGAAAAGACGTTTTGAGGTAGATTTCGACCCTATTCAAACTGAAGAAATTGTGTTAACTGGTGGACCATTTCAAAATTATAAATCGGTAAAATTATATAGCAATCAGGTTTATAAACGTATAAAATCGTTTGGTTTTACTGAAAAAGATGCCAATTATTTGGTGCATAACTACGGAAAACAAACCGAACTTATTTTAGATAAGTTTGATGAGTTAGAAGAAGAAAACCTTGAAAAACGTTTATTACAAGCTGAAATCTGGTTTACGACTAAACACGAAATGACTTGTACTCCTACCGACTTTTTTATGAGAAGAACTGGTCGTTTATTTTTTGATAAACCTAGTGTTGATATCCATAAAAACTTTGTAATACAAGAATTTGCTAAACGTTTTAACTGGAATAATGAAACAACTTTATTACACAAAAAAGAACTAGAAGAAAAAATAAATTTAGTAGTAAATTTTAACTAGTTTCTTATCTAAAAAATTGTCATAGAATCATATCTTTGGCGGCTTCAAAAGCCTTACTATACAAAAGGCTTTTACTTTAAATTTTTTAGTAATATGAAACAACTGGTATTCGTCTTTTTTTTATTTGTTACTCTTATAGCTAAAAGTCAAACTAATATTATTTCTAATTCTGATTTCAATAATATTAAAATCAATAATATCACCTTGAGTGATTTAAAAAAAACGCTTGGAAAACAAACGAAGATAGAATCTCTGTTAGGTACTTCTAATTCTTATGAAGATAATGGCTTTTACTATTATTATAAATTCAATGGATTAAAAATTGATTTTTCTACTTCTGGAAGAAAACCTTACATTGAATCGTTTGATGTTTTAAATAATGAAGCTAGTTTTACTATTAAAGGTATTACAGTAACTGTAGGAGACCCTATTAGTAAATTAGGAACTATTGACCTAAGTACTGGTAGAAATGGTGATAAAAGCATTTTATTTGCTGAATGTGATAGTTGTGATGTTTTTATTAATATTGACTTCGATCAAACAACAAAAAAGATTACAAAAATCAATTATTTTGATATGTCTTAATTGATATTACAGTTAAAAAACACATACAAAAAACCCCTGAAACTTAGTTTCAGGGGTTTTTAATTATTTTACTACTCTATTTTTTCATGTTCTTCCAAATCTTTTGTCAGGTCTAATTTTCGAAGGGTTGGATTTAAAATTCCAGTAGTTACGACCGTAATTAAAGTCATCGTTCCACCAAAAACAACGGCTGTTACTGTTCCCATTAATTTTGCTGTTACTCCGCTTTCAAAAGCACCTAATTCATTAGAAGAACCAACAAACATAGAGTTTACTGAAGCCACTCTACCACGCATATGATCGGGTGTTTTTAATTGTAAAATCGTTTGACGAATAACCATTGAAACTCCATCAGTAACTCCACTAAAAAACAGTGCTACGATTGAAATCCAGAAAACAGACGATAATCCAAAGACTATGATACAAACTCCAAAGCCAAAAATAGCTGCTAAGAGCTTCATTCCTGCATTTCTACTGATAGGTATGTAAGCAGTTATTAACATCGTTAAAAACGCTCCTACAGCAGGTGCAGCACGTAAAACCCCAAATCCTTCAGGACCTACTTTTAAAATATCTTGTGCATACACTGGTAATAAAGCTACAGCCCCACCAAACAATACCGAAATCATATCTAACGTAATGGCTCCTAAAATCGCTTTTGTCTTATATACAAAACGAACTCCTTCTTTTAAACTTTTCATGACTGGCTCACCAATCTTCGGATTTAAAATTGGTTTCTTTTTGATAAAGAAAACGGTTAAAAATGATACAGAAACCAGTCCAAAAACAATACACAAAGACCAATGCACACCAATCCAAGAAATGGTTAAACCTGCAAAAGCAGGACCTAATACTGAGGCTATTTGCCATGTAGAACTACTCCATGTTGCCGCATTTGGATATAATTTTTTTGGAACAATTAAAGCGATTAATGAAAAAATTGTTGGTCCGAAAAAAGATCGTAACAATCCACCAAAAAATACCAATGCATAAATTGCATACAGAATAGTTTTTTGTTCCCATCCTTCAACAAAACTAGGTAAAGTTAAAAAGAATAAACCTAAACTTATGAGAGAAAATAACCCAATACATAAAGCAAGTAAGTTTCGTTTCTCCTTTTGATCAACAATATGCCCTGCAAACAATGCCATGGATACAGCTGGAATTACTTCCATCAATCCAATAATACCTAATGACAACGGATTTTTTGTGATACTGTACACTTGCCACTCAATGATGATAAATTGCATAGACCAAGCAAATACCAAAGCAAAACGGACTAAAAGAAAAATGTTGAACTCTTTAATTCTGAGGGAAGAGTAGGGATCTTTTTTTTCCATGGATTAATTCAATTTCAAATCCATTAAAATGGAGAACGTTTCATTTACATCACGTTCTTTTACCACAATGGTCATTTCATGAGTGGTAGATATTACTTCTTGTACAGCAATATTAGCCCATGCAAATTGCTTTAAAATAAAGTAATAAATTCCTGATTGATCTAAGTTTTCTTTTGGAAGCTTTAACGTGATTGACGCTAAATCGTTCACATTATTAATTAATGTTTCTTTCTTAAAAATTTCTTCAACATAGGGTTGTAAATTTTTACTAGTAACAATGTTTGTTTCAAAGATTCCTTGTGAAACGGTTAAGAAATAATCGTTACTATCAGCAGACTTACTTAAAATTTTAGCAATTTCTTTTAGTAATGAAGTGGTATTTTTAAATGTAAAATCGCACAAATCTGAACGTACAATTACATCACCTAAATTTAATGCTAGTCGTTTAATGTTTTTACGAACTCTCAATTCATTTGCTGGAGATAGCCTATTAATTGCCATCATTACTGCACCAACTTTTACTTCTTTCTTTAAAAGCTTTGAAACTTCTGGTAAGATTTCTCTTGCTAATGAAGATACATTTATTAACTTTTCATTTAAAGCCTCTTCTATAAAAGGCGTTTTTCTGATGGTAATTTCAACAGCTTCTTGAATTGTTTTCATCTGTTTAATTTTAATTATTCCTTAGGGTCAGATGTAATTCGCCAATAATTATCTCAATAGAAATTAAGAGTTGTTATGGCTCATTTCATAATTGTTTGTTTTTAAACTAAAAGTAATAAAAATATAATAATTAGTAATATTATACCATTACTTAATTTTCATCAAAAATTTAACAAAAAAATTTACTAATCAGATTTTTAAATTAACTTTGTTATTATTTTTCTATACAAAACCTATAAACAACTCAATTATAGAAGCGATTGATGGGGCTTCTTAATTCATTTTAAGAAGGATTATTTGTACAAATGCAAACAACTAATCTAATCTATTTGTTAACTTTAAAAACTCATCTTTCGCTTCTTTTTTGTCATATAAGACATTATATACAGCGTTTATTATTGGAGTTTTTGCACCGTTATTTTGATTAATTTGATATGCACTTTTAGTAGCATAATATCCTTCTGCAACCATACTCATTTCTAGCATAGCAGATTTTACCGTATAACCTTTACCTATCATATTTCCAAACATTCTATTTCTACTAAATGTAGAATATCCTGTAACTAACAAATCACCTAAATAAGCTGAGTTGTTAATGTTACGCTTCATTTTATGTACTTTTTTAATAAAACGTTTCATTTCACGAATTGCATTACTCATTAGTACTGCTTGAAAATTATCTCCATAGCCTAAACCATGAGCTATTCCTGCTGCAATTGCATAAATGTTTTTTAGCATTGCTGCGTATTCAGTACCTATAATATCGTCGGAAATTTTTGTTTTTATATAGCGACCTGCTATTGATTCGCTTAACTCTTTAGCCTTTTCTTCGTCTTGACACGCCAATGTTAAATATGATAAACGTTCCATCGCCACTTCTTCAGCATGACAAGGACCAGAAATAACTCCTATACTTTCATACGGTACATTATATGTTGTATGGAAATGCTCTCCTACTATTAATCCTGATTCTGGAACAATGCCTTTAATTGCAGAAAACACAACTTTATTTTCTAACGAAACATTCAATTTTTCTAACTCTTTGTTTAAAAAAGCAGATGGAATAGCAAAAATTAACACATCGTAATTTTCAACAATATAATTCATATCATCTGACAAATCCAGTTGTTCTGGATGCAATTCAGCAGAACTTAAATAACTTGGGTTGTGTTTATTGCGTTTAATATGTTCAATTGCATACACACTACGCATATACCAACCAATAGTTTCTAAATTTTCGGATAACATTTTAACAATAGCAGTTGCCCAGCTTCCTCCTCCTAATACAGCTATTTTAGTTTGATTGCTCATAAGTAGTATTTGTTTGTATGACAAAATTAAGAAATCTATAAACTACTCTCTAATCTTAAACCTTATTATATTTGAATTTTAAAAAATTATTGAAACATATGAACGTACAAATTATAAACAAGTCCAAACATCAAACTCCTACATACGAAACAGAAGAATCTGCTGGAATGGATTTACGCGCTAATATAGACGAAGCAATTGTTTTAAAACCACTTGAAAGAGCTATTATTAAAACAGGGTTATTTATTGCACTACCTGTTGGATATGAAGCACAAGTTCGTCCACGTAGTGGACTCGCTGCTAAAAAAGGAATTACCGTATTAAACTCTCCTGGTACAGTAGATGCTGATTATCGTGGTGAAATTGGAGTGATTTTAGTAAACTTATCTAACGAAGATTTTGTAGTAAACGATGGTGAACGAATTGCGCAATTAGTTATTGCAAAACACGAACGAGTAAACTGGCAAGAAGTAGAAGTTTTAAACGAAACTGAACGTGGTGCTGGTGGTTTTGGTAGTACAGGAGTTTAAATTACAATACCATTTAATTGATATTAAAAATCCGAAGTTAATAACTTCGGATTTTTTCTTTAAAAAGAAAAAATGGTGTAGTTTTTGATGTTAAAATAACAAAAAAACCTCAGCTAAATGCTTAGTCTATGAAAAAAAATGAATTAAATTACCTACTTATTTCTAAACTTTTTTTTACCTCAATTATACTCTTGTTAGTATCTAATATAGGTACAAGTTTTGGACAAACTTTTTCTGGTAAAATATTAGATAAAGATTCTCTTGATCCTATAGAAAATGTGAATATATACTTAACTAAAAATAGCCGTAATGGAACTGCATCTAATAAAAAAGGAGAGTTTATTTTAAAAATTCAACATAAAATTCAAAAAAAAGATAGCATTGCTTTTTCTAGTGTTGGATATAAAACCTATACAACTACTATAGCTTCATTAAAAGAAAATAACAACCGTATATTCTTATCTAAAGAAAATAACTATTTAAAAGAAGTATCACTCAAAGGAAAAAGAAAACAATCTAGAATTAAGTTTAAAAAAATAGCTTCATTAAAATCTAGACTTTTTTCTCCAGCATCTGTCATTGTAGGAAGCAAAATATACATATCTGGTGGTGATAAAAGTGTTACTGATGATAGTTTTAAAAGAGTTACCGATAAAGTTAATAAAAAATATCTGGATCCTTCATTTGCTGCTATTATGAGTGAATGGTATCCTAGTCAATCTTTTAAAGCTTATAATGATAAGCTAATTATTTATGATATAGAAAAAAATGTTTTTGAAATATCTAATATAAAAATTGAAAATAGGGCTTATCATCAAATGAAAATATATAAAGATGATATTTATATACTAGGAGGTAAAAAACTAGAAAAATTCAATGGAACTGAATACTTACACAACAAAATTGAAGTCATAAACTTAAAAAAAGCCACTGTAAAAGTAGATCGTACAAACCCACACCAAGCTGTAAACTTTTGTTCTTTTTTATATAAAGACAATATTGTTACTATGGGTGGATCTGTTAAAATAAATAAAGATGGTACTAAAAAATATACTGATAAAATACACTTATATAATTTACCTACTGGTTTATGGTATGAATTGGGTAAAATGAATGAACCTAAAGAAGTTGTTGGAATAAATATAGATGAAAAATTTTTCACCATTAGTGGTTCAGATAACCAATCTTTTTCAAAAATAGAATCGTGGAATATTAATACAGGAAAATGGTCTTTTGAAGGTAATTTATTTTTTAATTTGAATAAACCTGCTCTAACAAAAAACAAGAATAATATTTACATTTATGATAATGGGAATTTATTGATTTACAATGTACTTAATAAAGTATTAAAACAGTATACAATAAACTTATATCTAAAAAATTCTAAAATGCATTTTTATAAAGATGAGTTATATATAATAGGCGGTTATAAAGAAACAGAGTACTCTAAAGAACCTTCTTCTGGAATCTATAAAATAGATATATCTGAGTTTAATAAAACCAAGGTAATTAACTCTAAAAAGTTTTAAAAACCTGACTCATTTTTCTCTTTTCATCAAATAATAATTCAAAATCAAGAAAACAGTGTGAATGGTATTGGTATCCTACTTTTTTATAAAACTCAAAAGCTTGCGGTTTTTCATCCATAGTATCTAACCATATCAATTCATATTGTTTTTTTATAGCTTCTTCTTCTAACCAAGCCAATAATTGCTTACCTATACCTTTACCTTGAGTCTTTTTATGTAAATAAATTCGATGAAGTTTCAATGACTTTTTCTCCTCAAATCCCTTTAAATTTTTATTCCATAAAATTCTAAAAACTCCTACTATTTCATTCTTATATTGAATAAAATAATAACTGGTATTTTCTTCTGATAATTCTTTTTCTAAGTTAGTTTTTGAAAATTGACTTTGTACATACCAATCGCCACCATCTTTCCAAAAATCTCTGTAAGCATCTTTATATACATCATTCATTAAAGCACCAAGAATTTTAAAATCTGTTACTTGTATTTCTTTGATTTGTAAATAATTAGATATCTTAATCATATTTATTTTTTATAAAAAAAAGCTGTTCTTTTATGAAGAACAGCTTTTTAAATAGTAATAGTTTGAACTTTAAATTTAAATTACTTATTCTTGATTTTCAATAGCTTCTTTAATTTTATTTTCAAGTTCGTCCATTAATTCAGGGTTATCTTTAATAACACCTTTAACAGCATCTCTACCCTGACCTAATTTTGTGTCTCCGTAACTAAACCAAGAACCACTTTTCTTTATAATTCCGTACTCTACACCAATATCTAAAACTTCACCTACTTTTGAAATTCCTTCACCATACATGATGTCAAATTCTGCTTGTTGGAATGGTGGAGCCACTTTGTTTTTTACAATTTTAACTTTGGTACTGTTACCAATTACCTTATCGCCATCTTTAATTTGAGTTCTCTTACGAATATCTAAACGAACCGATGCGTAGAATTTTAAAGCATTACCACCTGTAGTTGTTTCTGGGTTACCAAACATAACTCCAATTTTTTCACGTAACTGGTTAATGAAAAATACCGTACAGTTAGTTTTACTAATTGTTCCTGTTAATTTACGTAAAGCTTGCGACATTAAACGTGCATGTAACCCCATTTTAGAATCTCCCATTTCACCTTCAATCTCAGACTTTGGTGTTAATGCTGCAACCGAGTCAATTACTACAATATCAATAGCTCCAGAACGAATTAAGTTATCAGCAATCTCTAAAGCCTGCTCACCATGATCTGGTTGAGAAATAATTAAATTATCTACATCAACTCCTAAACTTTCAGCATAAAAACGATCAAAAGCATGTTCAGCATCAATAAAAGCTGCAATACCTCCTGCTTTTTGCGCTTCAGCAATTGCATGTATTGTTAAGGTTGTTTTACCTGATGATTCTGGTCCATAAATTTCAATAATTCTTCCGCGTGGATAACCTCCAACTCCTAAAGCTAAATCTAAACCTAAAGAACCCGATGAAATAGCATCTACATCTTCTACTTGGCTATCGCCTAACTTCATTACCGTTCCTTTCCCATAGGTCTTATCTAGCTTATCTAGTGTAAGTTGAAGCGCTTTTAATTTCGCTTCTTTTTCTTTATCTGCTGCCATAAATCGTGCTAATTATTTTAATATATAAGAATGGCTAAGTTATGAAAAACTAACTTTAATTCCCCATCTTTTTTATGTTACATTTTGTAATATTGTACTCCTTAAAAATAACAGATGTCAGAGCATCATCACTTTATTATTTACAAACCATACGGTTTTCTTTCTCAATTTATAACCAATCAAATAAAAGGAGGCAAACACAAGTTGTTAGGAGAATTATATGATTTTCCTGAAAAAACAATGGCTGTAGGTAGGTTAGATGTAAAATCGGAAGGATTATTATTACTTACAACAGATGGAAAAGTAAGCGATTTTATTACTACCAGAGGCGGAGTTGAAAAGGAATATTATGTTCAACTAGATGGTGCTATTACTACGGAGGCTATTAAACAATTACAAAGCGGAGTTGAAATTGGTTTTGATGGAAAAAAATATATGACAAAACCTTGCAAGGTTAAAATTATTGATGATCCTAATCTTCCTGAACGTTCTAAAAAAATTCGCGATGCTCGTCACGGTCCTACACCTTGGATATCAGTTATCTTAACTGAAGGAAAATTTAGACAGGTACGTAAAATGACTTCTGCTGTTGGATTTCCTACCCTCCGTTTGGTACGTGTTCGTGTGGGTGATATTTTATTGGGTAATATGCAAGTAGGTGAAGTAAGAGAGGTTGAGGAATTACTGTAACCTAAGTTACTTTTTAAAAAGTAATTTTTAAGTACTTTTACAAGTATGAGAGATAATTCAAACACTTTTATTTACATTATAGCGGGTATAATTATTCTACACTTTTTAATAGGCTTTGGATATTTACTTTATAAAATGAGTAAAAAAGAAAATAAAAAATAATTATTTCCTCACCATTCTTATATGTGGTATTCCATCTTCTAAATAGCCCTCACCTATTTGTTTAAATCCGTGAGATTCGTAGAATTTTTGTAAATAGGTTTGTGCAGAAATGGTAATTGTAGTTTCATTATAGTTATAAACAATTGCTTTGATTGATGCTTTAATCAAATCGTGTCCGTAACCATATTTACGTTCACTTTCTTTTACTACTACCCTACCAATACTAGGTGTATCAAAATATTCACCACTATTAAACAATCGTGTATAAGCTATTATTTTTCCTTCTTTTGCACCTAAAACATGTAATGCTTTAAGATCTTTACCATCAATATCTTGATATACACAATCTTGTTCAACAACAAAAACTTCAGAACGTAATTGAAGTATCTCATACAGTTCTGAAGTTGTTAATTCTTGAAATTTTTTTACCGTGATATTCATTAACAGCAAGCTATTTTTTCTACTCTATTAGCATGACGTCCACCTTCAAATTCAGTCGATAAGAATATTTTTACAAAACCTAAGGCTTGTTGTAACGATACAAAGCGAGCTGGAATTGTTAGGATATTCGCATCATTATGTTGACGTGTTAATTCAACTAATTCATTATTCCAACACAAAGCAGCACGAACTCCTTGGTGTTTATTAGCTGTCATTTGCGCTCCGTTACCACTTCCACATAAAATAATACCCATTTCAGCTTGTCCTGTCTCTACAGCTTCTGCAGTTGGGTGAATGGTATCTGGGTAATCCATACTATCAGTATCATTCGTACCAAAGTTGATTACTTTATGTCCTAATTCTTCTAATAGTTTAACTATTTCAAATTTGTATTCGGTACCTGCGTGGTCATTTCCTACAGCGATTGTCATAATTTGTTGATTTTAATTCAGTTGTGAGTTACAAAAATACAGTTATTCACGGTTATCAACAGTAATTAACAATGCTTTTTTTAGTATTCTTAATAACCCATTAAAAATTAAGGGATTAAAGCATGTTATCTAATTGTTAAGAACTAATAGTATATTTTAAAAAGAAAATTTGATTTTTTAAATATTTTTTACAATACAAGAACAAGAATTAATTATGCAACTTTTTTTTTGAGATTTTAATGAACATTTATCAACATAAAATTAACCCTTTTTTTACATTTAAAAATAAATTAACTATTCATAAAACTAAGTGAATTACTGTTTATAACTTTTGTTAATAACTCTATTTTATAGTTGATTTTAAAGATTTTATTTATCTAATAACTTGTTTATTTATTTTAATAAGTCATTCTACCAAAAATTAAATCCACTTTTTATTCCACATATTAACACGCTATAATAACAATCATTTCTTTTTTTAAATTTTAAAAATCTTTTTTATTAATAATATAATATGTTAATAACAGTTTTTTTTAAATTTTAGATTTTCTTTTTCTGAAGATAAATTTTAGTTTTTACGTATTTGTGATTTATTACTTAGAAAGCTTTCTTAAACTTCTTTTGGTTGAAAGTTGCTGAAATAAGATAGAGAGAAGGGATCCTGTTCTTTCTCCTTTTGCAAGGTAAAATTCCGAAAAATTAAGCTGTGTAAGCTACTTTTGTTAATAAATACTGATAAGTGTGTATAATGAAAAATTACTTGGCTATCACCTTGCTATTAAACGGCTTTTTTAGCCGCTTTTATAAGGTAAACAGAGTCTTTTGCTTTTACTACTTCTGTAGGATTTTTTTCGTTTAAAGTCGTATTAATACTTACTACAGTAACGATAATTCCTGTAATGAATATGAAAATAAATAGTGCTATTATTTTGCGTAAGCTTTTCATTTATAACGACTTTCTTTTATTATAAAGACGTATAAAATTAAGATATGTTACAATTTTCTTAAGTTTTTTTTAACTTTTACGGAATTATGATTTTAACAGCTCTTTTAAACATACTTACTTTTACTGAGCCTTGACCTATTAACTCTCCATCTGCTTGAATATAAGGTAAATCTGTATTATTTAAAGGAGTTATTAACAGTGAGTTTGATACATGTGTTTCTACCTTTTTATGTTGTACTATTTTTCCGTTGTATAATTTTCGAATATTAAATAATAAATCTACTAAAGAGAAGTTCTTAGCAACCGTTATATCAAATAAACCATTACTACTATATTTATAATCAGTTAATTGCATACCACCACCCGAAAATTTACAAATTCCGAATAAGGTCATTAAACATTTTGTTTTAATAATTTGATTGTTAACTTCTATAGTAAAAGTAGTTTTTTTATAAAGTAATAAACCCGCTATTCCGCTTAATAAGTAAGCAATAGGTCCAAATCTTTTTAGTTTATTCAACTTATTAACAACATATCCATCATAACCTATTCCTGCTACATTACAAAAGTATGAAGACGTGTTTTCTAATTCTAAATAGCCAACATCTTGATGTATCGTTTTACCTTGTTGAATATAACTAATTGCTTTTTTTATATTTTTTGAAATATTATAGGTTTTAATCCAATCATTTCCGGTTCCTAACGGAATTACAGCTATTGTAATTTCTTGATTATCAATTGTATTTTGAGTCATTATTCCGTTAATAATATGATGTAAAGTACCATCACCACCTACCGAAATAATTTTTTTAAAACCTTCATTAATAGCTTCTTGAACTAATGCTATTTCATGTTTAGTATGGGTAGTTTGTGCATACTTAAAGGTAATATTTTGAGTTGTTAATTCTTGTTGAATAGTATTCCAAATCTTATTAAAATTACCTTTTCCTGCAACTGGATTTACAATTACAAACCATGAATCACTCATATACATACTTTTAAATAAAAAGTTGAAATGTACGAAATGAATTTATAACAGTTATTTAAAATCATTGGCGTTAATTTTATTCGTACTTTGGTTGAAAATTAAATAAGACGAAAGATTAATGACTAGAAAGAAAAAAATCTACAAAAAAAAGGGAAAGGTAATTAAAGATCTTACCCGAAACATTTTCAAAATACTTAACGAAGACAGCAATAAATATTACAATTATAAGCAGATTGCCGCTAAATTGAAGGTTTCTGATACTGATGGCAAGACTCAAATTATTCAAAAATTAGCTGAACTAACCGCTAATAAAAAGATAAAAGAAGTTGACCGAGGTAAATTTCAAATTAATGAAGATCGTAAATATCACATTGGTACTTTAGATGTTACTTCTAACGGAAATGCTTACTTTATTTGTGATGACTTTGAACACGATATTTTTGTCCCATCTGTTAATTTAGGTAAAGGTTTACATAACGATACAGTTAAAGCGTATATATATAACAAACGTAGAAGTAATAAGCAAGAAGCTGATGTTGTTGAAATTATAGAAAGAGCTAAAACAGAATTTGTTGGGGTTTTACAAATGAATAAAAATTTTGGATTTGTAGTACCTGACAGCAATAAAATGTATGCTGATATCTTCATCTCTCAAAGTAAATTGAATGGAGCTAATGATGGTGATAAAGTCGTTGCTACAATGACTGATTGGCCAGAGAATTCTAAAAATCCATTTGGAAAAATTACACAAGTTCTTGGAAGACCAGGAGATCATGATACTGAAATTCATTCTATTTTATTAGAATATGGATTACCATACGAGTTTCCTACTGAAGTTGAAAAAGAAGCATCTGAATTACCAATAGAAATTACGAAAGAAGAAATTGCCAAACGTAGAGATATGCGTGGTGATTTAACCTTTACTATCGATCCTAAAGATGCCAAAGATTTTGATGATGCTTTATCATTTACTAAACTTGAAAATGGTAATTATGAAATAGGAATTCATATAGCCGATGTATCTCATTATGTACAACCTAAAACTATTTTAGATGATGAAGCTTATGATCGTGCAACATCAGTATATTTAGTTGACAGAGTAGTTCCAATGCTTCCTGAAATGTTGAGTAACGGAGTTTGTTCTTTACGACCAAATGAAGAAAAACTTACATTCTCAGCAGTGTTTGAAATGAATGAAAAGGCTCAGGTAGTAAATCAATGGTTTGGAAGAACAGTTACCTATTCTGATAAACGTTTTGCTTATGAAGAAGCCCAAGCGATAATAGAAACAAAAGGTAATATAATTCCAGAAGATGTTTCATTAACTGGTGAAGCCTATGAAGTTGATGAAAATATTGTTGAAGCTACGCTTAAACTTGATGAATTAGCAAAAAAAATGCGCAAGAAACGCATGAAATCTGGTGCTATTTCTTTTGATAAAATTGAAGTAAAGTTTCACTTAGATGAAAATGCAAATCCTACTGGAGTATTCTTTAAAGAAGCCAAAGATGCTAATAAATTAATTGAAGAATTTATGTTGTTAGCAAATAAAAAAGTAGCTGAATTTGTTGGATTATCAGGTGGAAGACCAAGTAATAAAACTTTTGTTTATCGTGTACACGACGAACCTGATGTTGAAAAACTAGCTTCTTTACAAAATATTGTAAGCAAGTTTGGATATAAGATTAATACAGAAACACGTCAAAAAACTTCTGATAGTTTAAATAAATTATTATCTGATGTTCATGGAAAAGGTGAAGCCAATATGGTAGAAACCTTAGCGATTCGTTCCATGAGTAAAGCAGAATATACTACTCAAAATATAGGCCACTACGGATTAGCTTTTGATTATTATAGCCACTTTACTTCACCAATTCGTCGTTATCCTGATGTGATGACGCATCGTTTATTACAACACTATTTAGATGGAGGAAATTCACCTAAAGCTGAAATTTATGAAGAGAAATGTAAACACTCTTCAAAAATGGAAGAATTAGCATCAAAAGCAGAAAGAGATTCTATCAAATATATGCAAGTTAAATACATGCAAGATCATAAAGATCAAGAATTTGAAGGTGTTGTTTCTGGTGTTACTGAATGGGGAATTTATGTAGAAATAAAATCCAATAAATGTGAAGGTATGGTGCGTATTAAAGACATTAAGGACGATTATTATATCTTTGACGAAAAACAATATGCTGTGATTGGTCAGTCGACTAAAAACATGATTCAATTAGGTGATGAAGTAGTTGTAAAAGTAAAACACACTGATTTAGAACGTAAACACCTAGATTTTAATTTGATATCACATTAAATTATATATAAATAACTATGAAAATTTGGATTACAAACGAAACAGAAAAAACAAAAAATTATTTAATTGCAACTGAAAACTCAATTTGGATAACAGAAGAAACTAAAGATGTTAACATTAACGATCTTATAGAGAATAACGAACTTTCTAACATGTCTATTTATAAAACAAATGACATAAAAGAAGTTCTTTTTAACGAATCTGATTCTCAAATTACAATTGAATTTAAGGATAGTAAGATAAAAGATATTGAAATAAACACCAATTGTGAGGTTTTTACTGATGTTAATAATTTCTTTGTATCAAATTTAAAAGGAGTAGAAATTAAAAATTATTCACTTTTAAAACAGATAAAACCTTCACTATTCGGTACTGCTCTTTTTGGAGGTATTACTTGGGTATTGTACACAACTGCTTTAAGTATTCAAAATGGTCAGCATCTTGATACTAGTGGAAGAAGAAGTTTAATTAAGAAAATTATTGTAGGAATTGCTGATTTTTTAGGACCAACAGGTTCTTTAATTGTAGGTGGTTTACTTACTTTACTTTTTGTATATACTTTTATAAATACCATACGCAAACCTAAAGAAGGAAAAGTATTGAAAACTTTAAAGAAACAAGAAATTAAATTTAGCTTCCAACAATAAATTTCAATATTTGTCTTTATTGTATTGGTATAATTATTGTTTTAGTACAATAAACTAATGGATTTATTATGAAGAATTTAGTATTTATAAGTTTGTTTTTGATGACTGTTATAGCATCAGCACAAACAACCATGACGAAAGAATTAGGTAGCTTTTACCAAGTAAAAGTGTATAACGGAATTGATTTAGAATTAGTTAAATCAAATGAATCTAAAATTGTAGTTACTGGTGAAAAAACTGATAAAGTAAAGATAAAAGTTGAAGGATATACATTAAAAGTATTATTAAAATTTCCTGAAACTACAGCTGATGGTAAGGTGAAAGCTACCTTGTATTACAAAGAAGATATTGATGTAATTGATGCCAATGAAGGTGCAACAATAACTGGTAAAGATATTAATCAACAAAAAGTTGAAATAAAGGCTCAAGAAGGAGCTTTTATCAATCTTGTAGTTAAGGTTAAGCATTTAAAGGTAAAAAGTTCTTCTGGGGCAGTTATAAGGCTTTCTGGTAGTACAAAGAACCAAAATGTTGATGCAGATTTAGGTGGTATGTATCACGGATATAAAGTAGCAGTAGAAGAAATGACTATTGTTAAAGCAGGATCTGGATCTAAAGTAGAAGTACAAGCAGGTGAAACTTTAGACGCTAAAGTATCGTTTGGAGGTTCTATTTTTTACAAAGGAAAACCTGAAGTTTTTAGAGATAAAAAAGTAATTGGTGGAGTAATTGAACACAGAGGTTAATTTTGTATCTTTGTACAGCAAAATTTTATAAAAATGAACTTACTTACAATATTTTTAGGAATGATTGGGCCTTGGCAAATAGCTATTGTCGTTGCATTAGTATTATTATTATTCGGAGGTAGAAAAATTCCTGAATTAATGAGAGGATTAGGTACAGGTATCAAAGAATTTAAAGATGCTACCAAAAATGAAGATGAAGATGCTGATAAAGTAGAAGATAAAAAATAAGATTAACATCTATAAAAAAACAAACCGAAACATAATTGTTTCGGTTTTTTTTTAAATATAAAATGCCCCCCGATACTTTATATTCTATTATTGTCAAAACTACATTCTTAAATTTTTATAGAAAAATAAATGTTGTAAAATGGAAGGTTTTTAGCAAGTCAGGGATAAATGGGAAGTTAATTTAATTAGAAAGAGATTAAACTTTCTAATTTTTCTTTATTAAAACTTCTAGAAACAGGAATATTAAAATCAGTTTTATTAGTTTTAATACTATATCCTCTAGCATTTCCTGAATAACTTTGAATATAATTAGTATTTATAATGTAAGATTTATGGCAACGTACAATATTTTTATAAGCATTTAATTGATTTAAAACACTAGTTAATGTTATTCTAATTACAATTTCTTTTAAATTATTACCTTTTTCATTTACTATAAAAAATGAAGCATAGTTTTTTTCAGAAGTTATGTATACAATAGAATTAACATCTATTGAAATGCTCTCTTTAGTTTCATCAGATTCAATATTTATTACATTGATTTGAACATTTTTTTTAGTTCTCTTGTTTATTTTATTATTAAGATTTTTAGTAATTTTTAGTCTTTTTGATCTCGATAATTTTTCATCTATAAATAAATATATAATTATTGGAAAAAAGCCAATAATTAATGTGTATATTATCATTCTTGGAAAAGATAAAATACCTAACTCTCCACCCTTTTGAACTATAGAGTTGTAATACCAATTAAAGCAAGATATAAAGGCTACAGTTATTAATAAGTAATATAAATGTTTTTTTAATATCCATTTATCATTATCAAATAATTTAGGAAATATAAAAGGAGCTATAACTGTAGTGAATATTAATACAGCAAAAGTTATAAAACCATAACCTAAAGAATAATAGAATCTGTCATTCTTTAAATTATTCATTCTAAAGGGCTCAAAAATGAAAACAAATAAGAATATAAAAAAACCAAATCCAACACAAACAGATAACTTATATCTTAGTGTTGGATTGAAATAGTATGGTTTGTTAAGCCAATTTTTTATCATTTTAAATTAGTTCAACTTTTTATAATTTTGTTAATCTTCTTTTTTATCTTGAGCCTTTTTCATCGCCTCTCCTATTTGATTACTAGCTGTAAAGCTTGCAACCATATCGTTTAACATATTACTTCCCACTTGTGGTGAATTAGGCAATAATATTAAATTACTATTAGTTTCTTCTCCTAATGATTGTAAGGTATCATAATGCTGTGTTACAACAATTAAAGCAGATGCTTCTTGACTGTTAATACCTACACGGTTTAATACTTCAACAGATTCTTCTAAACCACGAGCAATTTCACGACGTTGATCGGCAATACCTTGCCCTTGTAAACGCTTACTTTCGGCTTCAGCTTTTGCTTTTTCAACAATTAAAATACGTTGTGCATCTCCTTCATACTGTGCTGCTGTTTTTTCTCTATCAGCTGCATTAATTCTATTCATTGCAGCTTTTACTTGAGCATCAGGATCTATATCAGTAACTAAGGTTTTAATGATATCGTAACCATAATCCATCATAGCGTCGTTTAATTCTGTTTTTACAGCAATTGCAATATCATCTTTCTTTACAAATACGTCATCTAAGCGCATTTTAGGTACTTCTGCACGAACAACATCAAAAACATAAGAAGTAATCTGATCGTGAGGATAATCTAACTTATAAAAAGCATCATATACCTTATCTTTTATTACTTTGTATTGAACAGATACTTTTAGTTTTACAAATACATCATCTAACGTTTTTGTTTCAACGATTACATCTAATTGCTGAATTTTTAAACTCAATTTTCCTGCAATTCTATCCATTAAAGGAATTTTTAATTGCAATCCTGAGTGACGAATACTTTGATAACGACCAAAACGTTCAATAACAGCTGCAGTTTGTTGTTTAACAATAAAAAAGATTGATAAGAATACAAAAAAACCGATAACGATAACCGGATACATGTAAATAGGCATAGTTTTAATTTTTAAATGTTAGTAATTTTTTTGTTAAAGATACTATTTATATGACGAACTTTTTTTGAATTGTTACAGTCCATTTTAAAATATATATTTGTAAAAAATCAACTTTATGGAACTTATACAACAAAGCATAACAGAAATCTTATTATTACTTTTTTTAATCGTTACTTTTTTACAATCTGGAATAGATAAAGTAAGTGATTGGAAAGGAAATTTATCTTTTATTAAAGATCATTTTCAAAACTCACCATTAAAAAATTCAGTACCTCTTTTATTAGCTATTATTTTAGTTTTAGAATTATTAGCAGGTGCTTTAATGTTTGTAGGAATTTTTCATTTAGCAACTACAGGAAATAATACTTATGCTTTAATAGGAGCTGAATTATGTGCTTTAACTTTAATTTTTTTATTAATAGGTCAACGTTTAGCAAAAGATTATGCCGGAGCAATGACATTAGCAGTTTATTTTTTAATAGCCATTTTAGCTGTGTATTTATTAAATAGATAATTATTATTTTAAATTAAATATTTAATAATTTTTACTTATTAAAAAACCTCTTAAAAAATCAATTTTAAGAGGTTTTTTATTTTTATTAAGGTGTTTCTATGTTTTAATATTTTAAACTGAAATAATAACCTTTAAATTAAGTTTTACCTGTTTTTAATGATATAAATTAAAGAAGAATACTCACCGTTTCTTTTTGCTTTTAAATTTGATTGTAAACCAATGAAAAATGCGTTAAAAGGTCTAGATTTTTTTGTTTTGTACTTTTCTGATAAAAGTGAAACATAATACGAATCAAATTTCATAGGAAGTATTTTTTCAACATTCATATCAACCAAAGAAAATAGTTTTGAAATAGCTGTTTTTGAAAAATGCCATAAATGTCTTGGAACATCATAAGCAGCCCAAAACTCTTTGTAATGTTTTGCATCAAAACTTTTATGATTAGGTACTGCTATAATTAATACTCCATTTGGTTTTAATAATTTTTTTAATTGTTTAATATATTCAACCAGATTAGGAATATGTTCTAAAACATGCCAAAGAGTAATTACATCAAATTGATTGTTTTCAACTTGATTTAAATTTTCATACAAAACTATATTTTTACTTTTTGCATATTCTCTAGCTTTGTCTGAAGGTTCTATACCTGTAATTTTCCAACCACCAGTTTTACATACTTTTAAAAAATCTCCTGTGCCTGCACCTACATCTAAAATAGTTTTTTCTTCTGTTTTAAATGAGTTAATTAATTTGAGTTTTTTCTTAAGGGTATGATTTTTTACAAGCTGGTAAACTTTATCAAATAGAGATTTTTTACTATCTGTATGTGAAATGTAATTTTCACTTAAATAGTATTTATCTAAATTACTAGGAACAGGAGAAGTTACGAGCATATCGTAAACTTCGTTTTTCATTACTTCATAACTCTCCTCAGAAACTGTATAATCTATACAGTTTAAAAAAGGTTTTAAGTTCTTATAGAACTCTTTTTCTGTAATCAAACTTTATGTGTGTTGAGTGTTCCATGTGGAACATTGGTTTTTGGTTTAGCAATTATACATAAAAAAATAAAACGTTCCACATGGAACAATTTATTTTTTATGGTTCTAAATACTGTTAGTTATCTACCCATGTATACAAGTAATACAGAAATATCACTAGGTGATACTCCACTTATTCTACTAGCTTGTGAAATGGATGTAGGTTGTATTTTTGATAATTTTTCCCTCGCTTCAAACGATAAAGATTTTACTTTGCTGTAATCAAAAGTAGAAGGAATAGGTACATTCTCTAATCTATTTAATTTATCAGCATTACTTTTTTCTTTTTCTATGTAACCAGAATATTTTAAATGAATTTCTACTTGTTCGATAATTTCATCGTCGATTGAATTTTCTTGGATATAGTTTTCTAAGTTTTCAATAGATCGAAAATCTGAAAAAGTTAATTGAGGTCTAGCAGCAATTTTATAGAGTTTCATTGACTGATTAATTGTCGCTAAATTCTTACTTTCTAAAATAGGATTTACTTCTTCTTTTGTAATACTTAAATTACTTATAAAATCAATTAAGTTTTGAGTTTTGTTTTTCTTCTCTTCTACTCTATTCATTCTTTCTTGAGAAGCTAAACCTAATTTATAAGATTTCTCTGTTAAACGTAAATCGGCATTATCTTGTCTTAAGAGTGTTCTATATTCAGCACGAGAAGTAAACATTCTATATGGCTCTTCTGTTCCTTTAGTAATTAAATCATCTATTAAAACACCGATATATGCTTCACTTCTTTTTAAAATAAAAGGTTCTTTTTGTTGAACTTTTAAAGCAGCATTTACACCCGCCATTAAACCTTGTGCAGCTGCTTCTTCGTAACCTGTCGTTCCGTTAATTTGACCAGCGAAGAATAAGTTATTAATTAACTTAGTTTCTAAATTGTGTTTTAATTGTGTTGGTGGAAAATAATCGTATTCGATAGCATATCCATATCTAAAAAACTTTACGTTTTCAAATCCAGGAATTGAACGAATAGCCTTGTCTTGGATATCTTCTGGAAGTGAGGTAGAGAATCCATTTACATATATTTCTACCGTATTCCATCCTTCTGGTTCAACAAAAACCTGATGACGTTCCTTCTCTGCAAAACGATTAATTTTATCTTCTACAGAAGGACAATAACGAGGACCTGTTGATTTAATTCGACCGTTAAACATTGGTGAACGATCAAACCCTTCACGAAGTAAATCATGAACTTCAGGATTGGTATACGTTAAATAACAAGAACGTTGTTTCGCTAATGGTTTTGTAATTGGTAAATACGAGAATTTTTCAGGAGCGTCATCACCTGGTTGTTCTGTCATTTTTGAATAATCTAACGAACGTCCATCAACACGTGGAGGTGTTCCTGTTTTCATTCTTCCAGCTTCAAAACCTCTAGCAACTAAATCTTCTGTTATACCTGTTGAAGCACCTTCTCCTGCTCTACCACCACCAAATGTTTTTTCACCAATGTGAATCAATCCGTTTAAAAAAGTACCCGCTGTAACGATTACTGTTTTGGCTTTTATTTCTAAACCTAAAGCTGTTTTAACTCCTGCGATAGTATCACCATCAAACAACAATCCGTTTACAGAATCTTGGTAAAAATCTAAATTCTCGGTTTGCTCTAACATCGTTCTCCAGCATTCTGCGAATTGCATTCTGTCTGATTGTGCTCTTGGACTCCACATTGCAGGTCCTTTTGATTTGTTAAGCATTTTAAATTGAATTGCGGTCTTATCGGTTACAATACCACTGTAACCACCTAGGGCATCAATTTCGCGTACTATTTGCCCTTTCGCAATACCTCCCATTGCAGGGTTACAACTCATTTGAGCAATATTTTGTAAGTTCATTGTAATTAACAAAGTGTGTGCTCCCATGTTTGCACTTGCTGCAGCTGCTTCGCTACCAGCATGTCCACCTCCTACTACAATTACATCGTATGTTGTATTAAATAAACTCATTTTTTTTATTCAGTTCCACGTGGAACGCTTTTTATTTTTTATCTAAAATTTCTAAACATTCGTTTTCTTTCGAACGCATTAATTCTTTCTCTTCTTCTGTTTTATCCTTGTATTTCATATAGTGTAAAATACCATGGATAATTACGCGGTGCAATTCGTTTTCAAAAGAAACATTAAACTCTTTAGCATTCTCTTCTACTCTTTCTACAGAAATAAAAATATCACCTCCTACTAATTTACCTAAGGTATAATCGAAACTGATAATGTCGGTTAAAGTATCGTGCTGTAAAAATTCAACATTGATTTTGTGTAAATAAGCATCATCACAAAAAATATAGTTGATTTCTCCTAGTTCAAAACCTTCCTTTTCAATACAGGATTCTATCCATTTTGAAGTGTTTTCTTCATTGTGTAATTGAAATTCGGTTTCGTAATTAAATGCAATCATTTCTTTATATTAAATACTATATATTCTTAATCGTAAACTGTTAATTAAAAAGCTATAGTAATTACTATTTTTAAGGCTTTTTAATACGTTATTCTTTATCTTTTGGAAGGCTAAAGTACTCTTGAACCTTCTTTTTGTAATTTTGGCGCAAAGGTAGTGATTGTCTGTTTAATATCTCTGTTTGGTTATAAAACAACTTTTTAAATTTTAGTTCTTTACTGCTATTGTTATTAAACTCTTGTAAATTGGTATTCGATTTACGTTGTTTTTCTCTGTTTTGTTCAAAGGTAGCTTTGTCTAGTTTTAGCAATTCATAATTTAATTGCTGCATTCTATTAATGCTTTCTTGCGTAAAACCTTTTTCTAAAATTTGATTTTCTAATTCTTCCATCTTCTTCAATGCTTTTTTAGCTTCTTTATTATCTCCGTTTCCTTCTTTAATAGCATTTTCTAATTGTTCTCTTAGTTGAGATTGTTCTTTATAAATTTGATATAATTCACCATCTAAATCGTCATTCTTTTCGCCTTCACCCTCTTTTTGTCCTTCTTTACCATCTTTTGGTTTGCCTTGATTTTGTTTTTGCATGTCTTCTTTCATCTTTTCCATCAATTCATTTTGCTGTTGAATAATGTCTGGTAAACTAAACGATTTGCCCTTCCCCTTCCCTTTTCCGTTACCTGGTTTTGGGTTTTGCATGGCATCTAATGTATTACTTAACATATCTGCTAGTGTGTTTGCAGAAGTCATAACATACTGTTGATTTGATACGCCATTTTGAAAATAATTATCGGCAAAGTTTTCTAATGATTGATCTAAGTTATAATGAGCTTGTGCTAGTTGATCTTGTACTTTAGATGATATACTAGGTATACGCATAGAAAGTACAAATAAACTATCATCTATATGTTCAAAATAAGTTTTAAGCTGGTGTTGTTTTTGTAAATTTTTACCAAAGTTTGGATGTGAAGAATTTGTTGAAGAAAACTCATCCATCAAAGCTTCTTGATCAAAAGAAAATGTAATTAAATTTTCTAAGATTTGACGTAAACCTTCCATATTCTCCTCCTCCATTTCAGTACTCATCGATTGCATTGCTTGTTGCATCTTCTGACTCATTTGCTGCATTTTCTCAGAAGCCTTTTTCTGATTTTCTTTAGCATTCTGTTGCTGATTGTTTTCTAAATTTTCATCAGCCTTATTGAGTTCTTCTTGAACTTCTTTTTCTAAATTTTCCATAGAAGGAATTTCCATGGGTTGTTTTAAATTTTCATTGTCTTTATGAAGTTCATTTAATTCTTTTTTTGCTTTTTGAAATTCAGTATTAATTTCTTTTTGCTCTTCTTTTATTGTGTTTTTATCGCTTAATTTTTCTTGTTTTTTTGATAATTCATCAAGCTTATTTGCAAGTTGACTCATCTTCTGTTCTACATAAAAACGTTTGGTCATTTCTAAAATACGCTCCAAACTACGTTCTTGTTGTTTGTTTTGTTCTGCAAGTTCTTTGGTCTTTTTTATAAGCTCTTCCTTATTAAGTTTGTCCGCTAACTTATTTAACTCATCTAATAATTTTTGTTGCTTTTCAAGCTTTTTAAGTTCTTCTATACGTTTTTGTAAGTTTTCTTTTTTCTCTTGAAGTGTTTCATTTTCTTCTTTCTTTTCAGAGAAATTCTCTTGTAATTTTTGAGTTTGACGTTGCATCATTTCCTTATACTGTTCTTGACGCTTAACAAGGTTCTGAATTTTCTTCTGATCGTTCCAGTTAATGTTCTTTTTACTCTGTAAATCGAACTGTATTTTCTCCAATTCTTTTTTACTTTGTTGTTGTTGATCCAAAGAATTGTTAATGTTTTCAATGTAATTTTTTTGCTCTAATAAAAGTTCCTCCTCTATTTCTTCTTCAGATTTTTGACGATAACTAAACTTTTTACTTAGGGCTTTTTTACTGCCATTTATAATGTCGTTATCATATACTTGAAAAAACAGTTCGTAATTGATACCATCTTTTAGATTCAAATCACCAGGAAATTCAAAATAGAAAGTTTGGATATTCTCTTTATTAATGGTTATAGATTTACTCTCGATATACTGAGAATTGCTTTTATCATAATAAACTATTTCTAGTTTTTTGAACCCATAATCATCTGCAATTTGACCTGCAAATTGAGCATTACCTCTAGTAATACTATCGATGTTAGAATTGACTGAAATCGTTGGATATTCATCTTTAATAACATCAATAGAAAATTGTAATTGTTCGTAATCTTTTAAGTTTTTATTAGATGTGGCAATTTGATAGTGTAAACTCTCATTCAGTTGTTTTTTAAACTCAAATTTCTCGTTTTCTTTTTGTGTAAAAATTTCTCGTTTTTTATTATTTATGAAGGTAACTGTATCGGTTTCAGAAGTTTTAATATGCCAAGTAATGAATGTTCCTTGTGGAACATTTAAGTTTCCAGTGTTATTAATAGTCTCATTAGCTTTTTTAATATACGATGGATATTGTAGATGTAATGAAATGTTTTGTATTGAAGGAGTATTGATTATGGTAAGTTTATATTCTTGTGAATTAATTCCATTTGCACTCGCATAAAAAGTTATGGGGTTTTGTACTTCTGAAAAAGTATAAGAGAATAATCCGTTTCCTTCGTTTTCTAAAAAGTATTGCTGATTGTTGAAATGAACTTTAGCTTCATTTGGAATAACCTCTCCTGTTGTTTGAAAATATATAGTAATATCTTTTCCTTTAATTACACGCAAATCTTTTGCGGTTAAATTAAAATAAAATGGAGCAGGCGGATTGTAAGCTACCGAATGATTTACCACTCGATTTAAACTTTGAGAAAGCTTTTCAGAAGTTCCTGTAAGCATAGAAAGCACCCAAATAAAAACAGGAATCAATACATATTTTAAATATTTTTTATTGCTACTAAAATTGATGGCTTTGTTGAAAGATATGGGTTGTAATTCTTTCGATTTTTGTTCAATACTTGCAACTAATAAATCAGATTGCTGATTGTTTTGCTGTAATTGTAAAACGTTTAATAGTTTGTCTTTTACTTCAGGAAAATGATTTCCGATAATTTTAGAAGCCTCTTCAAAAGAAATTCCTTTTTGTAATCCTATAATTTTAAAGATAGGAAAACATATAAAACGGAATAGTAAAAACAATTCAACAACAATGAACAACCAAAACAAAAGGGTTCTAGCGGTGGGTTGTAACCAAAGAAAATATTCAATAAATAAGGTGAAAAATAAATATAGTAACCCTAATGAAACAAATAAAATGCTTCCTTTTATCAATTCATTGGTATAGTATTTTCTACTGAATTGCTGTAGCTTTTGCTGTATTTTAGTAAACTCTCCCATAAGTAATTATAAAAATACGTGATTTATAAGGAATTCTAAGTTAAGATTTGTGTAAACATGTTGTTTTAGGGAGAAAACTCCTGAAAAGCGTTAAAAATCGGTTGTATGAAGTCATGAATTAATAGAATTAGATGATTAGTTGTAGTTGCGCTATTTTTGCTTTTAGCTACATGTCTTTATTCTTTCAGAGAAGCGATCTTGATTCTCTTTTCTATTTCTAAACATAAAACTATCTTTGCGTTTTCAAATCAATAAAAAATGACTGAGAACGTAAGAGTACGCTTTGCTCCGAGTCCAACAGGACCTTTACACATGGGTGGTGTAAGAACTGCTTTATTCAATTATTTATTTGCTAAAAAACATAACGGAACTTTTGTTTTACGTATAGAAGATACCGATCAAACTCGTTATGTAGCTAATGCAGAACAATACATCATCAATTCGTTAGAATGGTGTAATATTCCTTTCGATGAAGGTCCAGGTAAGAATGAAAAATTCGGACCATACCGTCAGTCTGAGCGTAAAGATTTGTATAAAAAATATGCCGACCAGTTAATTGAAAGCGGTTGGGCGTATTATGCTTTTGATACAGCTGAAGAATTAGATGCACACCGTAAAGACCATGAAGAAAAAGGAAAAACCTTTATCTACAATTGGCACAACCGATTAAAATTAAACAATTCTTTAGCGCTTTCTGCTGACGAAGTTTCAGAAAAGATAAATGCAGGAGAAAAGTATGTAATCCGTTTTAAGACTCCACAAGATGAAACCTTGATTTTACAAGATGAAATCCGTGGTACGATTAAAGTTGAAACAAATACCTTAGATGATAAAGTATTGTTTAAGTCAGATGGTATGCCAACCTATCACTTAGCAAATATTGTTGATGATCATTTAATGGAAATTTCGCATGTAATTCGTGGTGAAGAGTGGTTACCTTCTCTCCCACTTCACGAATTATTATACCGCGCTTTTGGTTGGAAAGCACCAAAATTTGCTCACTTACCATTAATTTTAAAACCAGTAGGAAAAGGAAAATTAAGTAAACGTGATGGAGATAAATTAGGTTTCCCAGTTTTCCCGTTAGAATATACTAACGAAGAAACTAATGATATTTCACGAGGATATAGAGAAGACGGGTATTTTGCTGATGCTTTCATTAATATGTTAGCTTTCTTAGGGTGGAATCCAGGAACGGAACAAGAAATGTTTAGTTTAGAAGAATTGGTTGAAGCGTTCGATTTAAGTAGAGTAAGTAAATCAGGAGCGAAATTCAGTCCAGATAAAACAAAATGGTTTAATCAACAGTATTTACAACAAAAATCGAATAAAGTTTTAACCGATTTATATTTACCTATTCTTGAAGAAAAAGGAATTAAAACGGATGAAGCCTATGCTGAAAAAGTAGTTGGTTTAATAAAAGAACGTGCTACGTTTGTGGCAGATTTTTGGGAGTTATCAAACTTTTTCTTTGAAAACCCATCAGAATATGATGAGAAAGTAGCAAAGAAACAATGGAAACCTGAAACTGGAGCTTTAATGCAAGAGTTAATTGAAGTAATTTCTAAAATTGAAGATTTCTCAGTTGAAAATACTCAAACAGATATTAAAGGGTGGATTACTTCTAAAGAAATTGGTTTTGGTAAAGTAATGCAACCACTTCGTTTAAGTTTAGTAGGTAAGTTAGCAGGACCAGATTTGTTTGATATTATGAAAATGATTGGTAAAGAAACTACCATTACAAGAATACAAAATGCAATAAACGTATTATCATAACACAAAAAAAGCCGCTTAACAAGCGGCTTTTTTTGTGTTATATTTTGAGGTTTAAATCATACAACCTCCTAAATGTTTAGCTGAACTACGTCTTCCTGAAGAACCACTATTATTCCAATTTAATTTGAAAACTATACCTAAAGTTCCTTGAATGTGCGAACGCATACTTTCGTATCCTTCAAAAGAGTGCTTGTAATATAATTGAGGATTGATACCCACTTTATCACTCACCCAGTAAATTCCACCACCACCAATATTTAATGTTGGTGTCATTTTACGTTCAGAATCTACTAAACTTCCTCCAACAAAAACATACGGAGCAAGTTTATCTAATACAGCATCAAAATTATAACGAAAAGAAGCATCCATAGAAAAATACTTTACTGAATTAGAAATAAACCCTACATCATCAATTGTGTTAAATGACATGGCTCCATCTAAAGAAAAACGATCGCCAATAGGCATAGTTAAACTTAAGGTTGGTACTTGAAATAAGTGTTGATCACCAATAAAAGCGGCATCACTTTCACTAAATTTCGTTATTCCGAAACCTATACCTATTTGCCAAGAATCGTTTAAGTTTTGTGAAAAAACGGATGTTGTTAAACAGGTAAAGATTGCTATGAATAAAATTTTATGTTTCATCGGGAGAATTGTGTTTAAGAGTAATAACTGGTTTAAAAGGGTTTTAGTATATTAAATTTAATTGAGATTAACATTTTTAATAGCGATAGTAAAGTCATCTAAATCATTATCATTTAAAATTAAATGGATGGCTTCATCACAAACTTTTTCAGCATTTTTATCAGAAAAGTTTAAGGCGAGTGCTATTTTACGAAGTATACCAACTTCTTCTTTTGCTACTTCTTCATCAGCAAAAATCATTTTAGTTAAAAGGTATAAACGTTCAATACGCTCATCGTAACTTACTGGTGAGTTTACAGGAAATTTTTCAGGACTTTTTAAAATAAGAGTATATTCTTCTTCACTAATGTTTAATTTCTTAGAAGCTCTATCTAATAATTCTTGTTCACCTTCAGAAATGATTCCGTCAACTTTAGCAATTTTTACGATGCTGGCAAAATGCCCTATTTCTTGTTTGTGTTTTCCGCTCGAATATAAATCTGATATCGACATAATTTTATTTTTATAAATACTATCAACAGGTAAGTTTAAAGCCTGTCAACTTTCGTCGAAAGTTAACAATTCTACCCAAAAACAAGGTATTATTTTTTCTTATAGTTGTTTTGTTTTGTATAAAAAGTAGTAATAAAATAGGATTGTTTAATTGGTGATTTAAGACGCTTTTTAAAAACAGCAATACAAAGACCTATGTTTTGTTATTATCGTTGTTTAAAATGGTTTTATGGCGTTTTTAGCTTTGTAAAACCAAAAATTGAAGACCAAATAGGTATTTTTTATCATTTCGAAAAAAAGTATAAAAAATTAACTAACTTGTTAACGAGCAAATTTTAATAGAAGCAAAAATGAAATTAGCACTTACCTTTTGTTTTTTTCTTTTTTCAAACGTGTTTGGTTTTTCACAAAATCAACAAGACATAGAAAATGAAATTAATGAGCAAGTTTGGCAACCATTTAAAAAATCTTTTGAAGCTCGTGATTGGAAAACATTTAATAGTTTACATACCGATGATGTTTTAAGAGCGAACAAATACGGAATTCGTATAGGAGCTGAATACAAAAATTCTATTGAAGCTTCTTATCAGAAACCAATTAATAAAAGACGAAAGATAGATTTTTGTTTTGACCAAAGAATTTATAAGGAACATACAGGTTATGAAGTAGGTTATTACCGAATCATTTCCACAGAAAAAGATAAAAAACCTACTATTTCATACGGAAGGTTCCACGTGGTATTGAAAAAAATAAACAATCAATGGTTTATAGCTCAAGATTGGGATACCAATACTATGAATGGAAAACTAATTACCAAACAAGATTTCGAAACAGGGAATTGTTTACAATAACTTAGCTGTAATTCTGAAGTACAGCGAAGCAATCTTTCTATTTCGAGTTCCTAACCAACAGATTACTTCATCGTATCCTCCTCGTAATGACGCTCATTTTTATGTTTTGTTATTATTCATATATCGTCATTCATATTATCGTCATTGCGAGTGCTAACGAAGCAATCTTTTCCTTAAGAGTTTTAAATGAATAGATTACTTCCTTCGAAATGACGAAAAGGTTTGCCTCCCTCCTCTTTTTTTACTATGTTTAACAGGCTAAAAAAGTAAAAAGTAGTACTACCCCTTATCTCAACTATTTTTTATAAACAACAAGTAAAAACAAACACTTCTTTATGGATTGCCGTAAAGAATAATGGTTGCATGTGTATAAGTTGCATGTAAGAGAAAAATTTAAATATGAAAATAATCCAAGTCCAAATAAAAAATTACAAGAGTATTAAAGATGTGGTTATTCCATTTCAAGAATATGGAAGCTATTCAAATAAAAGTAATTCTTGCTTCTTTGTAGGCTTAAATGAAACGGGGAAGTCATCTATACTTGAAGCTTTGAACTTAGTTGACAAAGATTTTTCAAAATTTGATTATGAAGAAATTTGTTTCAAACCAGCATTAGATGAAAATGACTACGTTGAACTTTTTGTAGATTTTGACCAAAAGATGACTTTTTGGTGGATTAAAAAGATGAATGAAACTTGTGGTATCCCAGAAGAAATCGTTAAACAGATAAAGTTTAAAAAGTTACAGAAAAACGTTTATATTAAAGAAAAATCACCTAGTTCAGGTTATATTGTAGAAATAGAAGATATTGATTTATTTAAGTATATAATTGAAGACGAACAAATTTTCTTGATTAAAGAAAAGAACCAAATTCAAGAATCAATTACGAAGCAAAACTCATCAAGTTTTTTAGAGGAGAATCAAAAACTTCTTAATAAAACAATTTTGGAAAATATTATTACAGAAAAATTCACTAGTGTTTTTGATGCAAATATCCCAAAGGTTCAAATTTGGAAACCTAAAAAAGAATTTTTGATTAATGGTCCCATAAACCTCAATGAATTTAAAGATTCAACTTTCTTATCTATACCTTTAAAAAATATATTTCACATTAGTGGATATTCTGATAAAGAATCAATTAAAAGAACAATTGAAAGAGCTTTAAAAAATCAAGAAAAAACTGATGAACTAAAGGATAAACTTTCTTCTGCAACAACTAGGCATATTAATAAGATATGGAAAGAGCATAAAATTAAAATTGTAGTTTCCATAAATGCGGGTAATTGCCAAGTGTTTATTGAAGATAAAGACAAAAAACATAGTTATTTCAGAATGGAACAAAGAAGTGACGGGTTTCAACAATTTGTTTCATTGATACTTTCGTTATCGGCTCAAAATGACAGTAATAATCTTAAAAACAAAGTTATACTTATTGATGAGCCAGAAGTACATCTTCATCCTAGTGGAGTGCGTTATATGAGAGATGAAATACTCAAAATTGGAAAAAATAATCATGTTTTTGTATCCACTCACAGTCATTACATGGTTGACACAAACTGCCAAGAAAGGCATTGGATTGTAAAAAAGGAAAAAGCGGAAACTTCTATCTTTCAAATAGATGAAAACACCCCCATTGAAGACGATGATGTTCTTACTTCTGCTTTTGGTTTAAACCTTTTTAAAGAATTATTGCCTCAATATATACTAATTGTTGAAGGTGGGGACGATAAACATATTATTCAACATGTTTTAGATAAATTAGATATTTCACTTAGTTATTCAACAAAATCTGCAGGGGGTGCATCGAAAGCTCCTGGAATTGCTTCATTACTTTCTAATGAAGATGTTCCAGCATTTGTTTTATTTGACGATGATAAGGAAGGAAGAGATAATCGAAAAAAAATATTTGATAATTTCAAGGATACATACAATCAGAACAATGTATTTACTCTTAGAGATTTGGTTTCAACTATTCCTCAACATTCTACTATGGAGGATATGATGCCTATGGATTATGTCAAGTCGTTTTTTGAAACAGAGTTAGATACAACGTTTACCATAGATGATTCTAAAGCAATTATTATACAACTAAAACAACAATCAGAAGCTTTAAAGAACAAACATAAACTGGAGTCTTTAAAGGTGAAACTTTCAAAAAAATTTGTTGAAGATTTTGCTACTAAAACTAAAATTGAAAATGATGCTCCAAGAATGAAAGAATTGACAAATCAATTAATAATAAAATGGACTAATGAATAATAGTCTACACAATAAATTTATTTCATAAAAAAATAATCCTCGTACATTTGCATAAAATTTTTGTACGTTGAGCAAGCAAGCAATTGTAAACCAATACCAACAATCTGAGAATGTAAAACAGATTGTTCATCAGCTTCAACAAGATCCACACCATTTTCAAATTACGAATTTGGTCGGTTCCTCGTTGTCTTTTGTCATTTCCGAAACTTTTAAACAAGCCGATAAACCTTACTTGTTAATTTGTAACGACAAGGAAGAAGCCGCTTATTATCTAAACGATTTAGAGCAGTTATTGGGCGATAAAAACGTGTTGTTTTATCCGGGTTCGTATCGCAGACCCTATCAGATAGAAGAAACCGACAACGCCAATGTATTGCTGCGTTCAGAGGTATTAAACCGTATTAATTCTCGTAAAAAACCTGCGATTATTGTTACTTACCCCACTGCGCTATTCGAAAAAGTAGTCACCAAAAAAGAATTGGCAAAAAACACGCTAAAAGTAGCGGTGGGTGAGCAAGTATCGCTCGATTTTGTCAACGAAGTACTGTTCGAATATCATTTTAAACGCGTTGATTTTGTAACCGAACCAGGAGAATTTTCGGTACGTGGTGGAATTATCGATGTGTTTTCGTTTTCTCACGACGAGCCTTATCGTATTGAGTTTTTTGGTGATGAGGTAGACAGCATCCGAACGTTTGATGTAGAAACCCAACTTTCTAAAGAAAAACTTAAGAAAGTAAGCATAATGCCCAATGTAGAAAACAAAGCGTTGGAAGAAAGTAGAGAAAGCTTTTTAAAATACATTTGGTCTAAAACCGCTGTTTTTGTTAAAAATGTAGACTTGTTAAGCGATTCGTTAGACAAATTCTACCGAAAAGCAGAATTGTCGTTCAACGAACTATCTACAGAAATCAAACACGCAAAACCAGAAGAACTGTTTTGCAACGGTGAGTTAATTAAAAATCAATTACAAGAATTTACATTAGCTCACCTGTCATCTCTAGCAGAGACGAAAGATCTTACCGAAATACGTTTCGATACGCATCCACAGCCCTCTTTCAACAAAAAATTCGACCTGTTAATTCAGAATTTTAATGAATTTTCAGCCAAAGGATTTACCAATTATATTTTCTGTTCCAACGACAAGCAAGCACAGCGTTTCCACGATATTTTTGACGATGGTGAACAAGAAGTTTCCTATGAAACCATTGTGTTTCCGTTATATCAAGGATTTGTAGATTTAGACAATAAAATTGTTTGTTATACCGATCATCAAATCTTTGAGCGTTATTACAAATTCCGATTAAAAAACGGATATGCGAAAAAGCAATCCATCACCCTACAAGAATTGACCAAATTAGACGTAGGTGATTATGTAACCCACATCGATCACGGTATTGGAAAGTTTGGTGGATTGCAAAAAATTGATGTAGAAGGTAAAAAACAAGAAGCAATTAAGCTAATTTATGGCGACCGCGATATTTTATACGTGAGCATTCACTCGCTACACAAAATATCCAAATTCAACGGAAAAGACGGAAAACCGCCTAAAGTATATAAACTAGGGTCGAATGCTTGGAAAAAAGTCAAGCAAAAAACGAAAGCCCGCGTAAAACATATTGCGCTCAACCTAATTCAGTTATACGCAAAACGAAAACTGCAAAAAGGATTTGCTTTCGGACCAGATACACACATGCAACATGAGTTGGAAGCAAGTTTCTTATACGAAGACACACCCGATCAGTTCTCTTCTACCCAAGAAGTAAAAGCCGATATGGAAAAAGAACAACCCATGGATCGTTTGGTGTGTGGTGATGTTGGTTTTGGAAAAACAGAAATTGCCATCAGAGCTGCTTTTAAAGCCGTTGATAACGGAAAACAAGTGGCAGTGTTAGTACCAACCACAGTTTTAGCATTTCAGCACTTTAAAACCTTTTCTAAGCGATTAAAAGACTTTCCGGTTACCATTGACTACCTAAACCGTTTTAGAACCACAAAACAACGCAAAGGTGTGTTAGAAGGGGTTACCGATGGAAGTGTAGATATTGTGATAGGAACACATCAATTAACCAATAAAGCAGTTCAGTTTAAAGATTTAGGATTGTTGATTATTGATGAGGAACAAAAATTTGGAGTAGCGGCAAAAGACAAGTTAAAAACGATTAAGGAAAATGTAGATACATTAACCTTAACAGCAACCCCAATTCCGCGTACTTTACAGTTCAGTTTGATGGCGGCGCGTGATTTATCGGTAATTAAAACGCCACCACCTAACCGTCACCCGATAGAAACCAATGTAATTCGTTTTAGTGAAGAAATCATTCGCGATGCGATTTCGTACGAGATTTCTCGTGGAGGACAGGTGTTTTTTATCCACAATCGTATTGAAAACATCAAAGAAGTAGCAGGATTGTTGCAACGTTTGGTACCAAGTGCTAAAATTGGGATTGGTCACGGACAAATGGAAGGAAAAAAGTTAGAAGAACTCATGCTTGGTTTTATGAACAATGAGTTTGATGTACTAGTTTCTACCACCATTATTGAAAGTGGATTGGACGTACCAAATGCCAACACGATTTTTATTAACAATGCAAATAACTTCGGATTGTCTGACTTGCACCAAATGCGTGGTCGTGTAGGACGTTCGAACAAAAAAGCCTTCTGTTATTTTATCACGCCACCATACCATCATATGACCGACGATGCGCGTAAACGAATTCAGGCATTAGAACTGTTTTCTGATTTAGGAAGCGGATTAAATATTGCCATGAAGGACTTGGAAATTCGTGGTGCTGGAGATTTGTTAGGAGGAGAACAAAGTGGATTTATAAACGATATTGGGTTTGATACCTATCAGAAAATCTTACAAGAAGCCATTGAAGAATTGAAGGAAAATGAGTTTAAAGATTTGTATCCTACGGATGAAAATGCACCAAAAGAGTATGTAAAAGAGGTGCAAATTGATACTGATTTTGAAATTCTATTCCCAGATGATTATGTGAACTCAGTAACCGAACGTTTGAGTCTATACAACAAATTAGGAACGTTAACCACGGAAGAAGAATTGCAAACCTTTGAAAGTGAAATTATCGACCGTTTTGGTGAATATCCAACTCAAGTAGCCGATTTATTAGACAGTGTTCGTATTAAATGGTTAGCGAAAGAATTAGGTTTAGAAAAGGTGATTTTAAAGCAAAAACGTTTGATTGGATATTTTGTATCCGATCAGCAAAGTGCTTTTTATCAAACCGAAGCATTTACGAAGATGTTGAAATACGTACAGCACAACCCGAAAAGTTGTGTAATGAAAGAAAAGAAAACCAAAAACGGTTTACGTTTACTCATCACCTTTATAAAAATTGATAGTGTACATAAGGCGTTAGAGACCTTACAGAAAGTGTAAAAATAATTAATAATGGAAGATATAGAAGATAAAGGGTTTATACATAAAGAAATTAGTAGGATTTCGAATATTAGCCCAAGGTTTTATCGTGTTTCGAGTATGTTATTAGATCATTTCATAATGTGTCTTTTAACCATTCCATTAGGAATTATAGTTTCAGTGATAGTTTTTAAATTTGAACTAACTCATACAAAATCTATAGGAATGATACTGTTTTCTATACCAATGTTTATTTACATGAACAAAGATTTTTTAAAAGCAAAAAGTCCTGCAAAACGAATCATGGGGTATCAAATTATTGATATTAAAACGAGCAAACCAGCGAGTGAATTTCAATGTTTTTTAAGAAACTTAACTATTATTGGTTGGCCTTTAGAAGTAATTGTTGGACTAATAAACCCTCAAAGACGTCTTGGAGATTTTCTTGCAAATACCAAAGTTATCACATCAGAAAAGGAGGAATTAAAATTTATTTGGAATGATCTAAAAAATATAAAAGTGAAAGTAAATTTTATTGGAATTTTAATATTAGGAGGATTGTTTTTTTATGGGTTAAGTAAGCTGTTGTAAAGAATAAAAAAATGCTGTATTGAAGTAAGCAAAGTAATCTGTTTGTTGGGAACTTCATGATTAAAAGATTGCCACGTTCCACTCGCAATGAAGAGAACAAACAAAACGTCATTTCGAGCGGTAGCGAGAAATCTTAAGATTAAGAGTTACTCCTTTAAAAGAGATTTCTCCCTCTGGTCGAAATGACATACTTTTACGCTTATGCAAACCAATCACGCAAAAAATCTATCAGGAATTATTTTAGCCACCTTATTTATCAGTACTTCAGGAGTACTAGGTAAATATATTGCAATGCCTTCAGAAGTTATTGTGTGGTTTCGCTCGGTGTTTGCTATGGTAATTTTATACGTGTTTTGCCGATTTAAAAAGATTGATTTAACCATACAATCAAGAAGACATTTGTTTCCGTTTTTAATGGGCGGAATTTTTATGGGAGCACATTGGATTACGTATTTCTACGCGTTAAAACTATCTAATGTAGCCATTGGAATGTTGTCGTTGTACACTTTTCCAGTAATGATTGCTTTTTTAGAACCGCTATTTTTAAAGATAAAATTCAACCCAATTCACATTGTATTAGGTCTAATGGTTTTACTAGGACTGTATATTCTAGCTCCTGAGTTTGATATTAAAAACACCCAAGTTCAAGGAGTATTGTTTGGCTTACTCTCTGCCCTATCGTATTCTATAAGAATTTTAATATTAAAGCAATACGTAATACAATACAACGGAGTAATGTTGATGTTTTATCAAACCGTAATCATTACAGTTTTATTAGTTCCAGTCTTATTTTTTATGGATGTTTCAGGATTTCAAGAGCAACTTCCCTATTTGTTATTATTAGCGTTGTTAACTACCGCTATTGGACATAGTTTAATGGTACATTCCTTACAGTTTTTCACCGCATCAACCGCAAGCATAATTAGTAGTATTCAACCTGTTTTCGGAATTATTTTAGCTTTTATTTTCCTGAAAGAAGTTCCCACGTGGAACACGTTTATCGGTGGAAGTTTAATTTTAGCAACGGTTGTAATTGAGAGTATTCGAAGCAGAAAGAATTAATATAATTTTTGCTGCTGTTGAATGATGGTTTTCATACTCACATCTTCATAATTTCTACGAACAAACGTTAGTGCGCTATCTAGGATTTCTCCCATTCCATCACTATCTCTAAAGTTAATATCCCCAGTAAAATCAAAAATCTCTGCTTTTAATCGTTCAATATTCTTTGGAATTGAAATATTATCAGCTTTCATAGCTTTAATCAGGCGATTTAGACGTGTACGCGACCCTAAAATTCTTTTGGCTACAATAGAACGTTCTTCTAACTGATACTGTTCTATAGATGATGAGGTAAGTTTATCTGCTACTAATTGAACCATTTTTAGGTTTTCTTTAAAAAATTGCGGATAATACACTTTAAACTTCCCTTCGTAACACTGCTGATCAAAATCTATTGGGCGGATTTTATACACGACATTTTCAAAATCGTGTGTAGGTACTACAACGTAGTTGTACGAACGCATATCTCCTAGCAAACGAATCATACAACGCTCGTTGAACTTAACAAACTCTTTGGCTATTTGCGCCTTTTCAATTTCAATACAATTATCTAAATAATCGTTGATAAACACATCCCCTGGAATTCCAGAAATATGCTCTTCAATTAAGGTGTCTTGATAGACTAAAAAGTTCAAGTTATACGGCGATAAAATATCTTCAAGTTCTAAACCGTAAATACGAGACGCATCGGTTTTTTTTACATAAAAATACGTGTAGTTATCATTCAAAATATTTCGAACCTTTACTCGAAAAGGCTTTGAATTTCCGAAGGTACAATAATCAACAGCATCAATGTTTAAGTGTTGTATACTGGCATCAGAACCGTTAGAATGTAGGATGTTATAGATTTTTTTTAGGCTCAAATCTATTTCTTCTCGCTCAAACTCATTGTAATATACACGCACCCACAAGGTATCATTTTCGTGTTTATCATATACAACGATTGACCCTTGAAAACGCAATAAATCATCATAAAAAATAGGAATTTGAATCGTTCGGTTATGTCTATTCAAATAATTTCCTAGCTTTTTAGTAACGGGAAACGCTGGTTTTTTTTGTGATATAAGTTTGTTTTCTGAAGTCATATAAAAACCTTTTTTCAAAGATACTTGAATTTATTTCTTTGGAATAATATTTGTTAATTCTTAACAAAACTATTGGTAATCGCACTGCGATTAAACTTCAAACATTTTACCAGGTAAGGGTTTTACAACGCCTTTTAATTCCAATTGAATTAAGATAGAGGATAGTTGATAAATAGGCAATTCACAATTAATAGCAATATCATCTAACATTTGCTTACCGTTCTGTTGTAAATAATCATAGATTTTTTGTTCGACTTCATTCAAATCAACAAAAAGTTTGTTTTGAATGGGTGCCGAGGCTCTCGGTATGTCCCAATTAAGCATTTTTATAACATCTTCAGCAGAAGTGAGTATATATGCTTGGTTATTTTTGATGAGGTTATTGCAGCCTTTACTATATACATCTGTAGCCCTTCCTGACAGAGCAAACACATCTCGGTTGTAAGAGTTGGCAATGTCAGCAGTAACTAGTGACCCTCCTTTTTCGGCAGATTCAATAATGATGGTTGCTTTGGAGAGTCCAGCCACAATACGATTTCGCTTTAGAAAATTTTCCCTCATAGGCTGTTCATCGTGCCAGAATTCGGTAATGAATCCACCATTGTTATTTACTTCATGAATATATTTTTTATGTGTTTTCGGATAAATTTCTTCCAAGCCATGTGCTAAAACAGCAATGGTTTGCAAGTTGTTTTTTATAGCCGCTTTATGTGCACAAATGTCTACTCCATAGGCAAAACCACTTACAATTATCGGATTATATTCTTTTAGTTCTTCAATTAACTGATTACAAAAATCGCGTCCGTATGAACTCATGTTTCGAGTACCGACTATCGAGATGATTTTATCATTGTTAAGGTTGAGGTTCCCATCTTTAAAAATAAGAATGGGAGCATCGACACAATGTTTTAAATTTTGCGGATAACCCTCTTCTAAAAAATAAGAAAAAGTAATGTTGTTTTGTTGAATGTAGTTGAGCTCCTCCTCTGCTCTTTTTAAGTTGTTTTCATCAAAAAGATGCTGAGTCACCTGCGTTCCAATTCCGTTAATTTTATGTAACACATGTGGTTTTTCTTTAAATACATTTTCAACACTTCCAACAGCAGTAATTAACTTTTTTGCTAAGATATCACCTACATTTTTGGTAGCCTGTAATCGTAGTACAGCAAGTAGTTTTTCAGAATTCATATAGCAATAATTTGATTATCAATATACAAAAAACTGTTAATAAAAATTGTACAATCACTTGAAACTATACATTGAAAAAGCTATATTTGTTCTTATGACATTAGCCAACTACATCAACGATTTATTATATAGATACGACTGCGTAATTGTTCCTAATTTTGGAGGATTTGTAACCAATACCATTGGTGCAAGGGTAAATACTACCACTCACACTTTTTATCCACCAAAAAAACAATTAACTTTTAATGCGTATTTACAGCATAATGATGGGTTATTGGCTAACTATATTGCTTCTGACAAAAATATTTCTTTTGAAGAAGCTACTACTTTTATTGCAAGTGAAGTTGCTGAGTGGAATAAAAACTTAAAAACGACTTCAGTTGAAGTTGCTTCAGTTGGAAGTTTAGCATTAAATGACGCTGGTCAAGTAGTTTTTGAACCAAATCTTACAAGTAATTTCTTAACAGAATCTTTTGGATTAGCTGAGGTTACTACTCCTTCGGTAGAGAGAGTAAAAGAAGTAACTGTAAAACCTTTACCTGTTGTTTCTGAAGAGAAAAGCAAAACCATTCCTTTATATATAAGAAGAGCAGCGGTAGCTGCAGTATTTGTAGGAGTTGCCTATGTAGGTTGGAATGGAGTTCAGAATCAACAACAGCAAGAATTATTAGCTAATCAAGAAGAGTCGGTACAAAAGAAAATTCAATCGGCTACTTTTGTGATTGAAAATCCGTTACCAACGATTAATTTAAACGTTAGCAAAGAGGCTAAGAACTTTCATATTATCGCAGGTGCTTTTCAAGATGTACACAATGCTGAAAACAAATTAGCAGAGTTACAAAACAAAGGGTATGAAGCTACGATTCTTGGAAAAAACAAGTTTGGACTAACTCAAGTAGCTTTTGCTAGTTATGCAACCAAAGAAGAAGCTAGAAAAGCCTTAGAAATTATCAAAGAAAAGGTAAGCGAAGACGCTTGGTTGTTGGCTAAATAAACCCAATTTATTATAGTTAATACCATTTCTAAATTAAAATTACACTATAAAAATTGTTCTTTTCCGTTTATATTTCAAAATAAAATAAAACCGTAGTTATGGCTATGCTTTGATTTTCTTTCCCATTTAAACAAAAAACTTCTGCTTTTTATTTTAGCGTAATTTCAAATCAAGAACTGGTATAGGTTTTTTTCTTGCTGTATCTTTGCATCAAAATGTAATTGATGAGAGCAAAAACACCTAGCGAATCGTTAACGGTACTTACCGATCTTGTATTACCAGGAGAAACCAATTATTTAGACAATCTTTTTGGAGGAGAGTTATTAGCTCGTATGGATAGAGCTTGTAGTATTGCTGCACGCCGTCATTCGAGAAGAATTGTAGTAACAGCCTCTGTAAACCATGTAGCTTTTTCAAAATCAGTTCCTGTAGGAAGTGTAGTTACCTTAGAAGCAAAAGTTTCTCGTGCGTTTAAATCTTCAATGGAGATTTATGTTGATGTTTGGATTGAAGACCGTCAATCTGGTGAAAAAACAAAAGTTAACGAAGGAATTTACACGTTTGTTGCGGTTGATGAAACAGGAAAGCCTGTGCCAATTCCTCAAATTGAACCAGAAACTGAATTAGAGAAAAAACGATATGAAGCTGCTTTACGTAGAAAGCAATTAAGCTTGGTTTTAGCGGGTAAAATGGATCCTAAGGAAGCCATAGAGCTAAAATCTATTTTCATGGATTAAACCACTTATATATTATCTACATTGCCGCTTTCAGATAAGAAAATGGCAATGTTTTTTGTGTTTTCAAACTGTGAAAAGATGATAATCATAATTACGGTAATAGGTACCGAAAGTATCATCCCTGTAATTCCCCAAATTTCTCCCCAAACAGCTAGTGAAAGAATAGTAACTAGTGGACTTAAATTCAATGACTTTCCAAAAACTTTAGGCTCTACAACATTTCCTACGACTACCTGAATAGCACCAACGGCAAATACAACGATTAAAAAGGGAGTGAATTCTCCAAACTGTATCAAACAAAAAATAGCTGGAAAAGCTGTAGCTACTAACGACCCGATAGTTGGAATGTAATTCAATAAAAAGATAAGAAAGGCCCAAAACGGAGCACCATCTACTCCAACCATTAGTAAAACAAAATAACTTAAAATACCAGTTAATAAACTTACATACGTTTTTAAACGCAAATAGTTAGAAATAGAGCTTTCTACCTTTTTTAAGATAAATTGAAAGCTTTTTGAGCTTCCTTCATGATTAGAGAATACACGTTGTAGTTTTAGCTTAAAATTACTTTCCTCTAAGAAGATAAATAAGGCATAAATAATAATCATAAAGGTATCGCCTAGCAAACTACTAATTCCGTTGGCGATATCGCCTAAAACAGAGCCGTAATCAAAATCTCCTACTACCGATTTTACTGAAGTGATGATGTCAATATGAAAAAAAGTATCTAAACTTTTGATGATAGCATCAACATTGGGTTCATACTTCGAATAAGATGTGGTTAAATTGGAAATACTATTGGTAATAATTTCAGAAACAAACCCGAAACCTAAAACAATAAGACTAAACACAAACACATTACTCAACCAAAAAGGAATAAATCGTTTAGCAAAAGGGATTTTATAAATAGTTTTTCGAATTTCTCTTGTTAAAAACCAAAAAATAAGTGCGAAAATGAACGGAATTAAAATTCCTTTTCCGATAACTAAGGTAGCTAAAACAGCTACGGTTACGATAATAAAGTTGGCAGCGTTTTTCATGGGTACTATGAACGAATCCAATGTGAAGGATTCAATCGGTCTTTGTTTTTATACAGCATAAAACTAAGTTGTGTTTTACCAGTAATTTTATCAGTAAAAACTTTCCCTAATTTATCACCTGTTTTTACAGTTTCTCCTTTTTTAACATATACTTCTTTTAGTTTATTATAAGCAGAAATATAGTTACCGTGTTGTATTAAAACAGATTTTTTACCATCAGGATGTAATTGAATGACCAATACCTTTCCGTTAAAAATACTTTTTACATCGGTATTTGCTTTGGTTGCGATATATAATCCGTGACTGTTGATTTTAATTCCAGGAAAGGTTGGATGTGGTTGTACTCCATATTTTCTGGTAATAATACCACTAACAGGCCAAGGAAGATTACCTTTGTTTTGTTCAAAATTAGCTAATAAGGCTTTTTCTTCAGCATTTAAAATAAACCCAGAACTACTCGTTTTACCTTTATCGGTTTTTTTACCTTTATTAGCTTTGGCAATAGCGTCTCTAATTAACTTGTCAATTTTAGCAGCAATTCTTTTTTCTTCTTTTTGCTTTTGTTGTAGTTCGTTTTTATATTTTTTTTCTTCCTTTTTAATTTTTGAAATCAGTTGTTCTTGATCTTTTTTGTCTTCTTCAATTTCTTTTTTCTGATTTTTCTCATCAGAAAGTAACGCCTCTTTTGTTTTTCTTTGCACGATTAACGAATCGTTTAATTGCTCTATTTCTTTAGCTTTTACAACAATTTCTTCACCTTGTTTTCGTCTAAAATCACTGTATTGTTGCATGTACTTTAAACGTTTGTAGGCTTGGTAAAAGCTTTCAGAAGAAAGTAAAAACATGGTTTTGCTTTGTTGCGATTTACTTTTGTACGATTTTACAACCATATCAGCATAATCAGCTTTTAATTTAGCCAATTCATCGTTGTATTTTTTAAGCTCTTTTTCGTTTGATTTAATTTCTAAAGACAAGGCTTTCGACTCTAACTCTATAGTTTCAATTAAGCGTTCACGTACCGTAATTTTTTGGCTTAAATCTTTTAAATCGTCTAAAGCGTTACTTTTCTTTTTGTTGGTTTTAATGATAAGACTGTTAACCTGTTGTATTTCATTTTGAAGTTTTTTTCGCTTATTCTCAAGTTCTTTTCTACTTTGACCAAAAGAAGAAAGTCCTATAAAAAACAGGCATAAAAAGATGTAATAAACAGAGTGCTTCATTATAATTGAATTTCTTTATATCCGTTAGGAATAGTAAAATCTACATTTAATTTTGTGTTGTATTCAACCGAACGCGTATGAATATCAATAATAGTAAACTTATTATTTTCTTTAGCTTGTATGTTAATTTTTTCAGGGAATAAAGTACTATTTTTTTTAGAATATTTAAGATAACTAATATCTAAGCGTTGATTTTTTAGTGGATTTACAACTGATTGTTTGTTGAGTTTAAAATGCAAAGGGTTGATGTAAAAAAACAAATCGAACAATTCTGATTGCTTTTTTGGAGACAATTGATATGAGTTTTCATTAATAGTTACTTCTTGACGTTCAGACTTTACATCAACTAAAGCTTCGCCTAATAACATATTTTGTAATTGTTGAAAATTAATATCGGTTCCTAACAGTTCTTTTAACATGGAAAAATCTCCATCAAAAAAGTTCTTTTTATAAGGAGAGTAAAATTGTACTTTGGTTGGGGTAATTTTAGCTTTAAAAACGGTAATCATTTTAGATCCTTTCAACCAAATAACTTCATCTTTTTTAATTTTCATACGAACAGAAAAACCAACATCTTCTCTGTTGTCTTTATAGTTCACCTTCAACCTAGCATCAATTGTTTCTTTATCAAAGTTTGCAGAGCTATGTTTTTTCGCAACTTTTCGAGCAGAAAGTTCTTTAATAGCTGTGCTACTAGTAACATTTTTGGTAGACTTACAAGAGGTAAGGCTTAAGAATACTATAAGTAAAAGAGTGATGTATCTCATATAATTTATACTAACGATGCTAGTTTACTTTAAAATTTTTGCGGCTTTATTTTTGTAAGAATTTGATTTTTTAATATCGTTTAATCCATGATAAGACCTTGCCATTTCTAAATAAAACTTTGCTTCTATTTCGTTATTGTCAATAACAAAATCAATGCCGTTTTGTAAGCTTACTAATGCTTTTTTAAAATTTTTGCTGTTATTGTATGCTTTACCATTCATTAAGTAAACAAAAGGCTGCGCAGGAAAAAGTGTCAATCCCTCTTCACTGTACTTTAATAAATCAGAATTATTTTCGGTAGCTAACTCTTCCAGTAAAGTTTTTAAATTAATAAATGACCTTTCTTTTTCAAAAAGCGATTTAGAATCTACATTTTCAGATATTTTATTTGAGGCAACTACTTTTACCGTACGAGCAAATAAGTTTTCTTCAATTTTACGTAGCTGAGCGTTTAATAATTTTGCCTCTCTTAATTCAGATAAGACAGTTTTAGCAGCGTCAACATCTTTGTTTTGAAGATGTAAATAAACCAAAACTTGTTTTTTCTTAGGGTATTTTTCTGCAATTTTTAGTTGTGTGATTATGGCATCTTCAAAATTAGCAAGCTTTCTTAAGATGGTGACTTTATGTTCTAACATCCATAAATTACTAGGATCATTAGTTAAGGCCATATCAATATAGCTTAAAGCTTCAGGGTTTCTGCCTAAGCTTGTGTAGTTTTTAGAAAGTTCAAATAAAACAGCGGTATTATTAGGAAGTATTTTATTGCACTTTTCTAAATGTTCAATAGCATTTTTGTAATTGAAAATAGCTTTGTCTGAAAGTGCTTTGAAAAAGTGCTGTTGAAACTCAAAATTGTTTCTTTCGTTAACATCCACAGCAGAAGGAATGCTATCTTGTGCATTTAAAAAGGAAGAAAAAAGAAGAAAGAAAAAAAACAATAATGTTTTAGAAAAAAGACTGTTCTTTCTTCTCTTTTCTCTAGAGGTTTTATGTAAGTTCTGTATAATCACCTATACTTACCGATGTATAATTAGCATTGTATTTTGCGTGGTTACCAATCATTGCATTATCTAAATTGGCATTTGAAATATGCACGTTTGTTTGAATTAAAGAGTTTGTTATTGTTGAGTTTTCAACCATACTATTTTCTCCAATTGAAACAAAAGGTCCTATTTTAGTATTTTTCAACACTACATTTTTTCCAACATAACATGGCTGAATAATTTCAGCGTTCTCTAATACAACGTCTTCAGACACTAAATTGTTGCCATCAGCTTGTTCAAATCCTAATACAAGTTTGTTAGTATCTACTGTTGGGTCTTTTTTACCACAATCCATCCAAGTACTTACTTTACCAGGAATAAATTTAGCTCCTTTTTGCTTTAAAGCTTCTAAAGCTTCGGTTAATTGATATTCACCAGAAGGTCTTATATCGTTATCAATTAAATAGTTAATTTCTTCTAGTAATTTATCAGCATCTTTAAAATAATAAATACCAATAATCGCTAAATCAGAGACAAATTCTTTAGGCTTCTCAACAAAATCAGTAATAAAACCGTCTTTTAATTTTACTACTCCAAAAGCGCTCGGATCTTCAACTTGCTTCACCCAAATAGCCCCATCAGCATTAGCATCTAAAGTAAAATCTGCTTTGAATAATGTATCAGCAAAAGCGACTACGCACGAACCACCTAACGATTCTTTAGCACAGTAAATAGCATGTGCTGTTCCTAACGCTTCCTCTTGAACATATACCGAACCTTTGGCTCCTAAATTTTCGGCTATTTTTATTAATTTATCTTTTGTATCTGCAGGAAAACCTTTAGCAGCAGGTCCGATTATAAAAGCAATTTCCTCAATAGGTTGGTCTACAACAGCAGTAATATCTTCTACTAATCGTTGTACAATTGATTTACCAGCTATAACCGTTAGTGGCTTAGGAGTTGTTAATGTATGAGGTCTTAAACGAGACCCAATTCCAGCCATTGGTACTATAATCTTCATAATTTTCTTTTCGTTTTAACGGTGCAATATACCATTAATAACGCAGTGAAAAAAGTTATAATCCTTTAGGAATAGCTTCAATTAAAGTTTGAGTGTATTTTGTCTTAGGATGTAGGTAAATCTCATCAGCATCAGCAATTTCTTCTACCCTACCTTTGTTCATTACAACTAATTGATCTGCCATATATTTTACGACAGATAAATCATGAGAAATAAATATGTAAGTAAAATTAAATTCTGATTTTAATTGGTTTAATAAATTTAACACTTGAGCTTGTACAGACACGTCCAGAGCTGAAACCGATTCGTCACAAATAATTAGTTTGGGTTGTAAAGCAATAGCACGAGCAATTCCTATACGTTGACGTTGTCCTCCAGAAAATTCATGTGGATAACGATTAAAATGAGTTGCTTCTAAACCTACTTTTTCTAACAAACCACACACATATTCTTTTCGTTCTTTGTTAGAGTTTAAGACGTTATGAACTTTCATCGGTTCTAAAATCGCATTTCCGACAGTAACTCTTGGGTTTAAGGATGAAAACGGATCTTGAAATATAATTTGGATTTCTTTTCGAAGCTTTTTAAAAGCCGATTTTGAAAGTTTAGTAATGTCAGTCCCTTTATATAAAATACTTCCAGAGGTGGCTTTTTCTAGTTGTAAAATAGTTCTGCTTAAAGTGGTTTTTCCACAACCGCTCTCTCCTACTAGCCCTAATGTTTCTCCTTCATAAATTTTAAAAGAAACATTATTCACTGCTTTCACAACAGCTGGTTTTGAAAACCATGAAGCATTACTGATAAAATCTTTATGTAAATTGATAATTTCTAACAACGGAGGTCTGTTGTATATTTTTTGATGAAAAGCAGTACGTTCTTCATCTGTATATATTGTTGAATCAATTGTATCGTTGATAAAGTCGTTAACTGTAGGTAGGGTTTTTAGTCGTTTTTTAGTATTGGGTTTCGAATTGATTAAAGCCTTGGTATAACTTTCCTTCGGATGCAAAAAAACACGATTAGCACTACCCTTTTCCACTATTTTTCCTTTGTGCATTACCACGACATTATCTGCAATTTCAGAAACTAATGCTAAGTCGTGAGAAATAAAAATAATACCCATACCGAATTCTTGCTGAAGCTCTTTCAGTAATAAGATTATTTCTTTCTGCACCGTTACATCCAATGCTGTAGTAGGTTCATCAGCAATTAAAAGTTGAGGTTTACAAGCAATAGCCATGGCAATCATTACACGCTGTTTTTGTCCACCACTTATTTGGTGCGGATACGAGTTATAAATAGCTTCTGGTCTCGGAAGTTTTACTTTTGAAAACAAAGAAATAACTTCTTCTTTAATTTCTTTGGAAGAAAGTTGCGTGTGCTGTTGTAACATTTCAGCAACTTGAAAACCACAAGTTAATGTTGGGTTTAAAGAACTCATGGGTTCTTGAAAAATCATCGCGATTTGATTTCCTCGTATTTTTTGAAAGCATGCCTCGCTAAAATCCAATACATTTTGCTCATTAAAAAACAATTCACCTTTTATTTTAGCTGTTTTAGGAAGCAATCCTAAAATAGCTAAAGAACTTATCGATTTTCCACTACCACTCTCTCCTACTATACCCAAAGTTTTATTTTCTTCGATTTCAAAAGAAATACCTTGAACCACTGGAGGCGTATTTTTAAAAGAGATTTCTAAATTTTTAACAACAAGCATCTACCTTAAATTTTAATAAAAGTACAATTAAAATTTTTCAAATCTCTCTTGAAAAGTAAATCATGATTTAATTCATTGATAATGAATATAAAATAAATAGCTAAATATAAAATCTAGTGTTTTACTAGGAAAAATAAGGATTACACTCTATAAAATAAACAAAAACAGTAAGTTAATTGTTTTAAATGTATTGTTTTTTGTGTTTTTTTATATATTTGTCAATGATTTAACAAAAAATTAAGAGTTATTTTTTAGAGTAATTAAATAGCTCTCAATTAGTTTAATTAACATAATAAACCCTTCAAAAATGAAAAACAAAATTACCCTAGCACTTCTGTGCTTATTTTTTGTTGGTGCTTCGTATGCCCAAGAAAAAAGAAACTGTCACTCAATGGAAAACCTAGAGTACAGGCAATCCATCAACCCTTCATTAAAAAACAAAATGCAAGAAATTGAGTCTTTTACTCAGAAAAAAATTGCAGAAAAGAAGAACTACCAAGGAAAAATAGTAGGAAATATTATTCAAATTCCAGTAGTTGTACATGTTATTTACAACAGTTCACAAGAAAACATCAGTGTAGCACAAATTCAATCACAAATTGATGTTTTAAATGAAGATTACAGAAGAACCAATCCAGACAAAACAACAAAATGGTCTCAAGCAGCTGATACAGAAATAGAATTTTATTTAGCTCAAGTAGACCCAAATGGTAATCCAACCAATGGTATTACGAGAAAGTCATCATCTAAAACTTCATGGGGAACCAATGATGCGATGAAAAAATCATCACAAGGAGGAGTAGATCCATGGGATACTTCAGAGTATCTTAACATGTGGGTGTGTAATATTGGTGGTGGAATCTTAGGATATGCTCAGTTTCCTGGAGGTAGTGCTGCTACTGATGGAGTTGTAATGAGCCCACAATATTTTGGTAGCTCAAGTAAAGGTTCAGGATTCTACTTATCTGCTCCATTTGACAAAGGAAGAACAACTACTCACGAAGTAGGTCACTTTTTAAACCTTAGACATATCTGGGGTGATGGTGCTTGTGGTGTTGATGATTTTGTTTCTGATACTCCGGAATCTGATGCTGCAAACTACGGATGTGCTTCAAGTCACTCTTCTTGTGGATCATTAGATATGGTTGAAAACTACATGGATTACTCTGATGATACTTGTATGAACCTGTTTACTTTAGGTCAAAAAAATAGAATGCGTGCTGTTTTAGAGTCAGGAGGAGTACGAAGAAGCTTAGCGTTATCTGATAAAACTGGAGGTTCTACTTCATGTACAGCAACGGTACCAACAGGTGTAACTGTATCTAGTATTACTTCTTCAGGAGCATCAGTATCTTGGACAGCAGTTTCAGGAGCTACATACGATGTAAGATATCGTCAAACAGGAACTTCGTCATGGACAACTAATGCAGTTTCTGGATCTTCAACATCTTTAAGCGGATTATCAGCATCTACTCAATACGAAGTACAAGTGCGTAGTAAATGTTCTGATGGTTCAAATTCAGCATATAGTGCTTCTTCAACTTTTACTACTCCAGCAGTTACTATTACTTATTGTTCATCAAAAGGAAATAGTGTTTCTGATGAATATATTGGAAGAGTACAATTAGGAACTATTGATAATAGCACTGGAGGAGGAAATGGTTATTCTGACCATACAGCTATTTCAACGAACTTAGCAAAAGGAACTTCTCATACTATTACTATTACACCAACTTGGACAGGAACAACATATAACGAAGGTTATGGTGTTTGGATAGATTATAATCAAGATGGAGATTTTTCTGATTCAGGAGAAACTGTTTGGACAAAGGCTGCTTCTAAAGATACACCTGTTAGTACATCTTTTACAGTGCCGGCTTCTGCTACAGATGGAGCAACAAGAATGCGTATAGTTTTAAAATACAATGCAGTACCAACGGCATGTGAAGCTTCATTTTCTTATGGAGAAGTAGAAGACTATACAGTAGTAATTGGAGCAGGAACAGCAGATATAACAGCACCAACAGCACCAACAAACTTAGCAGCTTCTAGTGTAACACAAACTTCTTTAACATTAAACTGGTCAGCATCTACTGATAACGTTGGAGTAACTGGTTATGATGTTTATCAAGGAACTACCAATATTGGTTCTGTAACAGGAACTACAACAAATGTAACAGGATTAACAGCAGCAACTACTTATACTTTTTCAGTAAGAGCAAAAGATGCAGCAGGAAATGTTTCAGCTTCTAGTAGTACAATAAACGTAACAACTTTATCAAACTCAGTTTCATACTGTGAATCAAAAGGAAACAACTCTTCTTATGAGTGGATTGATAATGTTGAGTTAGGAGGAATGACTAATGCAACTGGAGATAATGGAGGATATGCTGATTTTACTTCAAAAACAGCAACCTTAGCAGTAGGAAGCTCAAATCAGATGATTATAAGTGCAGGATTTAGTAGTTCTTCATATACAGAGTATTGGGCTGTTTGGATTGATTTTAATCAAAATGGAACATTTGAGAGTAGTGAAAAAGTTGTAACAGGATCTTCATCAAGTGCCAACAATTTAACAGCCACAGTTAATGTGCCAGCAGGAGCAACTTTAGGAACAACAAGAATGCGTGTTTCTATGAAATATAATTCTGCGCAAACAGCTTGCGAAACTTTTTCGTATGGTGAAGTAGAAGATTATTCTGTAAATATTGTTTCGAGTGCAAGACAAGAAAATTCAACTTTTGTTGACGCTGAAAAGTTAGGAAATGAGCACAGTTCTGATTTAATGGTATATCCTAACCCATCTGAAGATTTTGTGCAAGTTAAATTAGCTTCTAAAGCTGAAAATATGACGTATAGAATCGTAAACCCTAGAGGAGGAGTTTTAAAGTCAGGTGTTTTAAGTACTTTAAATTTAGACGTTTCAAAATTAAAAACAGGAATGTATATTTTAGAAGTTAATGATGGTCAAAAATTATTAAGAACTAAGTTAATGAAGAAGTAAAAGAAGATTCTTTTATTCTGATAAAACCCAAGCAATTTTGCTTGGGTTTTTTGTTTCTTTGTATAAAATTTTAGAGGATGAATTACCTATCAGTAGAAAACATAGCAAAATCGTATGGCGAAAAGGTCTTATTTGAAGACATTTCTTTTGGAATTAATAAAGACCAAAAAATAGCTTTTGTTGCTAAAAATGGTAGTGGAAAAACCTCTATTTTAAACATTATTGCAGGAAAAGATACACCAGATGAAGGACAAGTTATCAGTAGGAAAGGAATAAATATAGCTTATTTGGCACAAGATGATGATTTGAATCCAGAGCTAACAATTGAAGAAACTATTTTTTCAACAGAAAGTACTATCCTTCCTGTAATTCAACAATATGAAAAGGCTTTACAAAATCCTGATGATACTGAAGTGTATCAGAAAGCATTTGAGTTAATGGAACAGCACAATGCTTGGGATTTTGAAACACAATACAAGCAAATACTTTCTAAGCTGAAATTAGATGATTTATCACAAAAAGTAGGGAAGCTTTCTGGGGGACAAAAGAAACGATTGTCGTTAGCAATCATCCTTATCAATAAACCAGACTTATTAATTTTAGATGAGCCAACCAACCATTTAGATTTGGAAATGATTGAGTGGTTAGAAGCATTTTTCGCTAAGGAAAAAATAACCTTATTCATGGTAACACACGATCGTTATTTTTTAGAGCGTGTATGTAATGAAATTATAGAATTAGATAACGGAAAACTATACAAATACAAAGGAAATTACTCATATTACCTTCAAAATAAAGAAGAACGATTAGCTTTAGAAGCAACGAACTTAAGCAAAGCAAAAAGCTTGTTTAAAAAAGAGCTGGATTGGATGCGCCGTCAGCCTAAAGCACGTACTACCAAATCTAAATCACGTATTGATGACTTTTTCCAAATTAAAGAAAAAGCACATCAACGAAGAAAAGAGCATGAAGTTCAGTTAGAAATTAACATGGAGCGTTTAGGAAGTAAAATAGTAGAGCTTCATAAACTAAAAAAGAACTTTGGAGATAAAGTTATTTTAGATGGATTTGACTATGTTTTTAAACGAGGAGAGCGTATAGGAGTTATCGGAAAAAACGGAACAGGGAAATCCTCTTTCTTAAACATACTAACAGGCAAAATTCCTGTAGATGGAGGTAAAGTAATTGTTGGAGAAACGGTAAAATTTGGTTACTACACTCAAAAAGGAATCCAAATAAAAGAAGGACAAAAAGTAATAGAAGTTATTAAAGAGTTTGGAGAAGAAATTCCGTTAACCAAAGGAAGAAGAATTTCTGCAGCTCAGTTATTAGAACGCTTTTTATTTGATAGAAAAAAGCAATATGATTTTGTCGAAAAATTAAGTGGAGGAGAGCAGAAGCGTTTGTACTTGTGTGCTGTTTTAATTCAAAACCCTAATTTCTTAATTCTTGATGAGCCTACCAACGATTTAGATGTGGTAACCCTAAATGTATTAGAAAGCTTTTTACTGGATTATCCAGGAAATTTAATGGTAGTATCGCACGACCGTTATTTTATGGATAAAATAGTTGACGGCTTATTTGTTTTTAAAGGAGAAGGAGAAGTAGAAAATTTTCCAGGAAATTACTCTGATTATAGAGCTTACGAAAGCTCGTTACCACCAGAGCCTAAAGAAGAGAAAATAGTTGCTGAAAAACCAGAAAAAGCACCTCAAAAAGGAAAGTTAAGTTATAATGAGAAACGTGAGTTTGGTCAGTTAGAGGTTGATATTGAGAAGCTGCAAAAAAAGAAAGTAAACCTAGAAGCGCAATTTACCAATGGAGAAATAGCGATGGATGATATCAATGAAAAATCTTTAGAACTACAAGAAATTATAGAAAGCTTAGAAGAAAAAGAAGAGCGTTGGTTTGAACTTTCAATGAAATTAGAGGGTTAAATTATCTAATTTGATTTTTTAACTGTTTAATTATAGTGTTAAATTCATTATTAGGTTTATGAGATGTTTCGTATTCCCAAGAACCACCATTTTTTAAATAAATTTTTAAAATCCATGGATCTTGAGGTATGAAGATTTTAGCTCTAGTTGAAAAAATTAAATAAAATTTAGAGATCCAATTATCATGTTGGCTTTTGTATCTTATTTCTTTTATATCTAAAAAATTAAACCTTCTAAAGTTGTTAAAATCTCTAGCTTTAATTTCAAAATAATCAGTAAAAACCTTAATTTCAGGAAAGCCTTTTTCTTTGAGATAAACTTCTTTTTTCATTATACACTAATAATATCAATTTCGTCTACCAAAGGCTTGTTTAAAAATCGCAATAGTAATTGAGCTACGGCTACGGTATCTCGTTCGCAATATTCAACAATACGAGAAAGATTTTTTTCTTGGTAGTATACGTTGGCAACTTCACTGCCATCAATATCTTGCTTGGGAGAAGGAATTCCTAAAATAGCGGTAAGTAATTTTAAAGAAGTATAGTGTTTATAGTCGCCAAACTTCCATAAATCCATGGTGTCTATATGTGGAACTTCCCAAGGTTTTTTACCAAATAAATTAAGTTTATTAGGCAACTCAATTTGATTAATAATCATACGTCGTGCGATATACGGAAAATCAAATTCTTTACCATTGTGTGCACATAATAGATGGTTTGGATGGTTAAAGTGTGTATCTAACAAATTTTTAAAATCGACCAACAGTTTATGCTCATTGTCACCATAAAAAGAGGTAACTCGCAATTGACTTACACCTTTTCGTTCTACAAAATAACCTACAGAAATACAGATAATTTTCCCAAACTCAGCCCAAATACCTGCTCGATGGTAAAACTCTTCAGGAGTAAATTCATCTTTTCGTTGGTATTGTGTTTTCAAAGCATATAACTCTTGCATTTCAGGAGATAAATCGGCAAACAATTCTACTTCTGGAACCGTTTCTATATCTAAAAACAAAATGTTTTGTAAGTTGAGTTTATTCAGCATTTTTTTCTTTAATTAAAACATAAATAGTAGCATTAGATACGTATTCTTCTTTGGTATCATCATCAATATTTGATAAGCTAATACTTTGAAAAATAAGTTTTACATTCAACATTTTAAAATGCTGTTCAATGGTCATTAAATTAAGAGGTAAATTATAATTCTGTTCTTGATCTTTAAGTTTTTTAATCATTTCAGAACAATCAATTTCTCCTATCAAATCTTCTCCCGTGGAAATTTCTAAAATATTACTATTTTCAGTTAAAGTAAGTTGGTATTGATTTATAGAGTTTTTATTTTCGTGAAGGGTGATATATAAACGCTTTAAAAAATCATAGTTTTTAAGATCTAAAGTTATATTAAAATCATCTAAATTATAATAATAGGCTCTGTATGGTTTCTCAGGATTATCGGTTACTTTAATATTTAGGCTATCCATTAATTTTTTTTGTAGTTGCCAATGACTTTCAGTTTTAAATGTTGTTTTAGGGTTGTAGCCTAAGGTTGCAGTAACTTTCTCTAACTCGTCTTTTTCATTTAGATAACGAATAATAGAGCGTAGTTGATTTTTCTTTTCAAAAGTGGTTGAAAACCCCGTGTTTTTTATATCGGTATATACTTTTTCAAATTGTTGAACTTGGCTTTTAGTCGATACTGAAAAAGCACCCCAAAAACCAAAAGAAATTAACATGGTTATAATTGCTAGACTTAATGGGAATATTTTAATTCTTTGTTGTTTGCTAAAAATCATGTACAATGTCATGGCTAAAATCCAAAAAGCAAGAACAAGTACAAAATAACGGTTTTCGGTAATTCCGTATTCGTTAATGCGTCTAAAAATAGCGACAAAAAGTAGTCCGATTAAAGGTAATAACAAGTAATAAAACCAAGGATGAAACCTTCTAATAGCACGTGAGTTAATTGTTTTTTGAATAGGGTTGATAAGTGTTTGAACTATAAAACCTAAAAAAGACAAAGCAATTACTAAATACGAAACCCATCCTTTAGGTAAGTTCCAATTAATAACAATTTTTAAACTGTATGCATATAAAATGATGAGGTATAAAATAACCAACGGAATTAAAATATATTTTACTAAAACTTCTAAAGCCTTGGTGTAGTTAATAGTAAGTTGGTTGTGAATATCTTTAGGAAAATCAGAAAGGTAAATCCATGTGTTTACAATTCCTATACAAATTACAAAGACTTGTAAAAAACGGTCTCCTTTAAAATCAACGTTAAACAAATGTTTAACCGCAAGCAAAGCTAATACAATTCCCAAATAAAGAATTAGTGAAAAGAATAGACTTCTAACAATAGATATAAAAACAGCTTTTAAATAGTTAAAGTAAGCCGATTTATCCCATTTTATAAAGAAAGGAGCAATCATAACAAACAAATGACCAGCTATGAAATAAAGAAAGAAACGTATAATAGAATTTTTATCTATACGATATGCATCAATATCTATACTAAAATAGAATGCTGTTAAGAAGTTAAAGGGAATTAAAAATACCCAGTAACTTTTCTTTTTTAACTGTTCTAGAAAAAAACGTGTGGCTATCAACCAACTGATTCCTAAAGCAAAAATTAGAATAATTATTCCTGTAAAAATATCATCAAAAGTATCATTTTCGATGGTAGATAAAGTGAAAAATGTACCAATGACTGCCCAAGAAAGAGTTATAGGAAAACGGTTAAATGTATTTTTAGCTTTAGATACAATCTCACCAAGAGATGGAATGATTTTCATAGAATTTCTTTTTATAAATATACAAAAACAAAGAAAAAATGGAAAGCATTGTGCTTTATGAGGTGTTTTTTTAAGGAAAAGTTTATTAAATATTAAATGAACGTTAAGTTAAGCGTGTGTATCAAGGGTTTATTATTTTATGATTACTTTTGGGTAACATAATATAAAGAACTATGAATACTAGCGATATTAAAATTCTACTAGTTGATGATGAACCAGATATTTTAGAAATTGTAGGATACAATTTAAAATCGGAAGGATATCAGGTGTTTACTGCCAATAATGGGGCAGAAGCTGTAAAAACAGCAAAGAAAGTTACTCCACATTTAATTTTATTAGACATCATGATGCCAGAAATGGATGGTATCGAAGCTTGTGAAAAAATTAGAAATATAAAATCTTTAGAAGACGTTTTAATTTCTTTTTTAACTGCTAGAGGAGAAGATTATTCACAAGTAGCTGGTTTTGATGCAGGAGCTGATGATTACATTACAAAACCGGTTAAACCAAAAGTGTTAATTAGCAAGGTAAAATCGTTATTACGTCGTTTAAAAACAGAAGAAAAAGCAGATACAACTACCAAAATAGGAGATATTGTTATCAACAGAGATGAGTATGTTGTTTTTAAAGGAGAAGAAAAAATAGCATTACCAAGAAAAGAGTTTGAACTATTTTCTTTACTAACTTCAAAACCAGGAAAAGTATTTAAAAGAGAAGTAATTTTAGATAGTGTTTGGGGTAATGAAGTAGTTGTTGGTGGTAGAACTATTGATGTACACATTCGTAAACTACGCGAAAAAATAGGAGATAACTATTTTAAAACGGTAAAAGGAGTAGGATATAAGTTTGTGCTAGACGAAACAGACAAATAATTTTTGAACTCAAAAAATAATAAGTAGATTGCTAGCTAGCAATCTATTTTTTTATCTATGGTAAAAATAAAAAAAACATACAGATACGCCCTCTGGTCGGCATTCTACTCAACGCTATTATCTTTAATAATAGCTGTGTTATCGTACCTGTTTTTAGTTAATATTTTAGGAATTGGCGCAGTTATCGTTTTTGGTATTGCCATGTTTATTGTGTCGTTTTTTGTAATACAGTATCGAGCAGAACATTTTATTTACCAACGAGTAAGAAAGATGTATGAAGATATTTCTATTTTAGATATCAACGATTTAAAAAGAAAAAAGGTAACAACAGATGTAGAAGAACTTACCAAAAGTGTACAAGAATACGTTGAAGGAAAAAGTGAAGAAATAGCCCATTTAACTCAGCGAGATTCTTTTAGACGTGATTTCTTAGGAAACGTAGCACATGAGCTAAAAACACCATTATTTACGGTACAAGGATACATTTTAACATTGTTAGAAGGAGCTGCTGAGGATAAAGAAATCCTAGCTAAGTATTTAGACAGAGCAAACAAAGGTGTAGAACGATTAACCTCTATTGTAAAAGACTTAGATATGATTGCTAAGTTAGAAACGGAGGGGATGAAGATGAACATGAAAACATTCAACATTATTGAGTTGATTCAAAATGTGTTTGATTTGTTTGAAATGAAAGCTAAAAAGAGAAACATAACACTACGTTTTGATCGCGTGTATGATTTTCCTCACTTGGTAAAAGGAGATGTTGAACGAATTGAGCAAGTATTAATCAATTTAGTGGTAAACTCAATAAAATACGGTAGAGTAGGTGGTGTAACCACCGTAAGTGTTGAACCATATAATCAGAATAAGTTTATTATTAAAATAAACGATAATGGTGAAGGGATTAAACAAGAACACCTTTCTCGTTTGTTTGAGCGTTTTTATCGTGTAGATCAAAGTAGATCTCGTGAACAAGGAGGATCAGGATTAGGACTTTCAATCGTAAAACATATTATTGAAGCACATAACGAAACCATTCTTTTAAAGAGTAAATATGGAGAAGGTTCTGAGTTTTCGTTTACTTTAGAAAAGGCAATGAAATAAAAAAAGGAGTTGATTATCAACTCCTTTTTTTATTGTTATTATTTTAAATCGAAGCCGATATCTTTTCGATAATTCATTTTATCAAAAGTTATTTTATCGATGCTTTTATATGATTTTTCTAAGGCTTCTTCTATAGAGTCTCCAAAAGAAGTAATCGCCATTACACGTCCACCGCTCGTAACAACTTTACCATCTTTTATAGTGGTTCCAGCATGAAAAACGATAGAATCATCTACGGTATTAAAACCTGTAATTTCTTTTCCTTTTTCGTAAGCTTCTGGGTATCCACCAGAAACTAACATCACAGTCGTTGCTGTTTGTGGGGTAACTTCATACGATTTTTCTCCCAAGGTTTGTGTAGCAACACCTTCAAATAACTCTAATAAGTCTGATTGAATACGAGGTAATACCACTTCTGTTTCAGGATCTCCCATACGAACGTTGTATTCAACTACTGATGGATTTCCGTTATCGTTCATCAATCCGATAAAAATAAATCCTCTATAATCTATTCCATCTTTTTGTAAACCGTCAATTGTAGGTTTAACGACTAATTCTTCCACTTTCGTTAAAAAATCATCTGTAGCAAAAGGAACAGGAGAAATAGCGCCCATACCGCCTGTATTTAGCCCTGTGTCACCCTCTCCAATACGTTTGTAATCTTTAGCAGAAGGTAAAATTTTATAATTCTTTCCGTCCGTTAAAACAAAAACAGATAATTCAATTCCTTTTAAAAATTCTTCAATAACTACGGTTGATGAAGCACTTCCAAATTTTTGATTGGAAAGCATTTCTTCTAACTCAGCTTTTGCTTCTTCTAAATCGTTTAAGATTAACACTCCTTTTCCAGCAGCTAATCCGTCAGCTTTCAATACATACGGAGCATCTAGTGTTTCTAAAAATTTTTTTCCTTCAGCAAGGGTTTCAGTAGTAAAAGATTGGTATCGAGCTGTAGGAATGTTGTGTTTTTCCATAAACTGCTTTGAAAAATCTTTACTTCCTTCTAACAAAGCACCATCTTTTTTAGGTCCAATTACAGGAATGTTTTTTAATTCTTCATCAGCTAAGAAAAAGTCGTGAACTCCTTCAACTAAAGGTGCTTCAGGACCTACAACTACCATATTGATATCGTGTTGTAAAACAGTTTCTTTTACCTGAGTAAAGTCAGTTGGATTGATAGCTAAATTCGTAGCAATAGCATCAGTTCCTGCGTTACCAGGAGCAACATAAAGGTTGTTGATTTTAGTACTTTCTGAAAGTTTTTTAGCAAAGGCGTGTTCTCTACCGCCCGATCCTAAAATTAGAATATTCATTGTTGTGTGTTGTTGTATTGTGAGTGCAAATATAAAATAAGAAAAAAGGCTATGAGCAAAACCTGTCTTTAAAATTGCATAAAAAACAAAAAAGACCTCTTTTTAAACAAAAGAAGCCTTTTTTTATTATTTCATTGTCGCTCTGCGACTAAAATATTTGCTCTAGTATTTTTTGTGTAATAGCATAAGTTGGTGTTACTCCGCTCATTCCAAGACCTCCAGAAGCAAGTGTAGCACCAGTTTCTAACGGGTTATCAGATGCATAATACGCATAACGTACTTTTACATTTTCTGAAATATTTCCTCTAATTCTAGAGGCAGATTGAATGGCTTTTTGGTAGTGTGCACCTTCCATTTCTAATCCGATTACATTCCAAGTTGAATCGTGGAAAAATTTTAATAAATCTTTATTTTGTAGCGATGTTCCTAATACAGTAATCATAGCTCCATCAAAAACTTGAACACCAAAACCTTCTAAGTCTTCTTTTGACAATTCGTTTTTAAATGGATAATTATCAGCAGTTCCTTCAAAAATATGTGAAGAAGGAATCATAATATCTCCTTTTCCACCTTCTAAAATTCCTGCTTTTCCCATGATAGAAACCGATTGAACATCTAAATGAATTGTTTTACCTCCAGTTTTATAAGGTTTTAATAATTCATCCATTGTTTCAAAAGCCTGCTCACCAAAGGCATAATCCATTACAATAATTACAGGTTTTTCTCCAACTGAATTTACTTTGTTAAAAGAGTTGGTGTCAAAATCAATTTTATCAGTGTCAATAACTTGTACATTAATATTGGTTCCTGAAGTATCTTTGATATAAATCAACCCGTTTTCAGAAGCATAATTTTTTACAGCAGACTGTAAAGCGCTACTGTTAGAGTTACTTAACAATTCGAATAACTGAAAATCTTTATGTTTTTTAGCTTCTTTAGGTAACGCGTTTTTACCATAAATACTGTTCATTACACTGTGCATGTTTGCACTAATGATGTGGATAGGACGCTCTATTAGTCCGTTATCTAACAAGACTTTTTTGATATTATTTGCCCATAATTCACCGTAATAATGATGTCCGATTTCTTCAGTTAACACCGAACTGAATTTTATAGAACGTTTTTGATCGTATAAAGATTCGTTGATAGCTAATTTACCTAACCAGTAAATTAAGTGAAAAAATCTATTCGGATTTTCTTCAGTAGAAAATGTGTTATATGCGTCGTAAATTTCGTCGTAGGTTCTTCCTAAAATGTTACCAAGATGCACTACAATTACGTCTTTTTCTTCATCAGTAAGAGTTTTGTTATGTAGTACGATATCTTCTAAAAGTAACCATTCGCGAATGAAGCTTTCTCCGTTGTTAATTACAACACGATCTTTTATTTTATGAGATTCAATAAATAAAAATGTCAAGTGTGTTAGAATATCATAAATTTCTGAACGGCCACGCGTAATTTCGATATTCATTTGGCTTTTATCAATTCGATAGCAGTTTCTCCTTCTTTTAGGAGGCACAATCGCTTTGAATTTAGAATTTCGATATCCTTCGTCTGCTGTTAAGTAAATAAATTGGCATTCTTCAATTCCTTCAGGTAAACGTTCAATAACGTATACCAATCCGTTTAATTCGGTTTTGTCTTCAGCAATCGACCCATAAATTTCTGGGCGTAATGATAAAAGTGATTTACGTAAAGTTTCACCTGAAACTCCCATCGGTTTATAAAAACCACGACTAAATAGGTGCCGCATTGAGATGTATAAACGCTCAATAGCGCTTGTAGATTCGTGTGCTCTTGTACGTTCTTTTTGGATAGGTTTTGACATATGTTTTTAAAGTACAAATATACAAAATTATATTCTGGAAGCTATTTTTCTAAAATACTGTTGTACTTTTTGATATCGTTTAACAGCGTAACAGCATTTTTAATAGTGACATCATTTTTAAATAAATGTTTATACATTCCTTCTTTGTAGGTATAACGCTCAACTATTTCATTTTCGATTTCCTTTGAAATAAGATCTTCATTTTCGACAATTTTTGCAACTTTTATGACTTTTAATTGTTGAATGATTGTAGTATATTCTGGAGTAATAATTTTATTGTTTTCTACCGATTTGTATGCAGACTGAAATAACCTTTCTTCGTTAGAAACAAAAGCGGTGTCTTTACGAAGTAAATATTCTTTAAACTGATTAAAGTTTGTAGATGAAAAAGTATAGTTATCAGTAGATAAATTAGGGTTTTGATAAGTGAAATCGGTTACAAAATTAAAAATAGCTCTTGATTTAAGTAATTCATCAGTTTCTTCTGTTTTTTTAGAAAATTCACTAACAATATCTGGGGTTACACCTCCACCATCATATACTTTTCTTCCATTTTTAGTGGTAAATTCATTAAGCGTAGTATCTGAAAACTTAGGCACTTTTCCTGTTTTTGGATCTCTATTAGCATAATCCAATTCTTGAATACAACGTCCACTAGGAGTGTAGTATTTAGAAATAGTAATTTTCATTTGGGTTCCGTAGCTTAAATCAAAGTAACGTTGAACTAAGCCTTTTCCAAAAGAACGTTCTCCCATAATTACTGCCCGGTCATAATCTTGTAAAGCTCCTGAGACAATTTCTGAAGCTGAGGCTGAACGACCATTTATCAACACTACAATAGGAATATTGGCATCTAAAGGATCTTTGTTGGTTTTATAAGTTCTACTATTCTTTTGACTTTTACCACGAGTATCTACAACTTTTAATCCTTTAGGTATAAACAGGTTTGTAATATTAACAGCGTCATATAATGATCCACCAGGGTTGTATCGTAAATCGAACACAAGTTTTGTCATTCCTCTTTTTTTAAGATCAGCAAAAGCGTTAACAACACCTTCGGTAGCTTTTTGACTTATGAATCGTGTTAAAACAATGTATCCAGTTTCAGCATCAATCATGTCATAAAAAGGAACTGGATTTATAACAACTTTATCAAGTTCTACCAATATGTTTTTTGTTGCTCCGTTTCTGTCTACTTTTAAAGAGAGTTTTTTTCCTGGAACCCCTTTTAGCATTTGTGTAAACTGGCTTTTTTCTGTGCTAGATAACTCTACGTCGTTTACAGTAGTAATAATATCTCCTACTTTTAACCCTGCTTTATCAGCTGAAAAGCCTTTGTATACTTCAGAAATAACCATTCCCTTATTTATAGAAAAAGAAGAAATACCTAAACCTCCATATTCACCCTCACGACTAATGCGAGCATCTTCCACATCTTGTTCGTTAAAAAAGTTGGTGTAAGGGTCTAAGTTTTTAAGTGTGTTTTTTATTGCTTTATCAGTAAGATCACCAGGGTTAATTTCATCAATATAATTAATGTTTAACTCCTTAAAAAGGTTGTTATAAATTTCAATTTGTTTGGCAATCTCAAAAAAACGAGATTGAAAAGAAAAGAAAAGAGAGATGATAATGAGGGAACCTAAAATAAGAGCTGTTCTATTTTTCATCTTGAGTAACTTCTGTAATAAACTGTGTTAATAATTTCTTCATTTTATGCTCAATATCAGCATATTTCCATTCATCTCTTGCAAGATAAGAAATCATAAACACATATTGTTTATCTACAGTCTCATAAATTGTATGTTTTTCTTTTCGGTAAGTTTCGCGTAACAAGCGTTTAATTCGGTTTCTGTCTACCGCTTTTTTAAAATTCCGTTTAGGAACAGAAACACCCACTTGTGCAGGAAATTTAGAGGTATGTTCTGCTTGTATATATACCATTCGAAGCGGAAAAACTTTAATTGTTTTTCCTTCTTCGTAAAGCCTACCTATCAGCTTTTTACTCTTTAACCGTTCCTCTTTTCCTAAAGTAAATCTCATCGGTACAAACATACGGAAACCCTAGATAAAAATCATTTTTTTAATTACATTTGAAAGAATTCTAAAACTCGACTAACTATGGATTTATTTCAAGCTCCAGATTATTATAACATTGATGATTTATTAACTGAAGAACATAAGCTTGTCAGAGATGCTTCTAGAGAATGGGTAAAACGTGAAGTTTCTCCTATTATTGAAGAATACGCACAACGAGCAGAGTTTCCTAAGCAAATAATTGGAGGGTTAGCAGAAATCGGGGCATTTGGACCTTATATTCCTGAAGAGTATGGAGGAGCAGGGTTAGATCAAATTTCGTATGGTTTAATTATGCAAGAAATTGAAAGAGGAGATTCGGGAGTTCGATCTACGTCCTCTGTTCAATCTTCATTAGTAATGTACCCAATTTACAAGTATGGAAATGAAGAGCAACGAAAAAAATATTTACCAAAATTAGCATCTGGTGAATGGATGGGGTGTTTTGGTTTAACAGAACCAAACCATGGAAGTAATCCTGGTGGAATGGAAACTAAGTTCAAAGATATGGGAGACCATTATTTATTGAACGGAGCAAAAATGTGGATTTCTAACGCACCGTTTGCACAAGTTGCTGTGGTATGGGCTAAAAATGAAGAAGGACGTATTCACGGACTAATTGTAGAGCGTGGTATGGAAGGTTTTTCAACTCCAGAGACTCACAATAAATGGTCGTTAAGAGCTTCTGCTACAGGAGAATTAATTTTTGATAATGTAAAAGTTCCTAAAGAAAACTTGTTGCCAAACAAATCTGGGTTAGGAGCTCCGTTAGGGTGTTTAGATTCTGCTCGTTATGGAATTGCTTGGGGAGCTATTGGTGCTGCAATGGATTGTTACGATACAGCTTTACGTTATACGAAAGAGCGTACACAGTTTGGTAAGCCAATTGCACAATTTCAACTGCAACAAAAGAAGTTAGCAGAAATGATTACTGAAATAACAAAAGCACAATTATTAGCTTGGAGGTTAGGTGTACTTCGTAACGAAGGTAAAGCTACATCAGCACAAATATCTATGGCGAAGCGTAATAATGTAGATATGGCTATTAATATTGCCAGAGAAGCACGTCAAATGTTAGGAGGTATGGGAATTACAGGTGAATATTCAATAATGAGACATTCAATGAACTTAGAAAGTGTAATTACTTATGAAGGAACTCACGATATACACTTATTAATTACAGGATTAGATATTACAGGCTTAAATGCTTTTAAATAAAAAAAGAAGAAGAAGCACTCAAACGTTAAACCACTAACACATTATTATAGAGTGCTTCTTCAATCAACTATTAAAACTAAAGTTTACCCACTTTATGGGTTTTTAAAATACTTTCATTTTTCAAATGAAGCTATCTCATAGCTTTATTTACTTTTTAGAGATAGTCTAATTATCTTTTTTCTTCCCACTGTTAACAAGAATTAAAAGAGCGGTTACTAAACCTATACAAACTAAACCGAAAATAGCTATCATAATGGTTCCGTTTGTCCAAGATACCAAGGGAATATTTATTAATTGTGTCATTTTTCCTTATTCTTTGTTGTCTCAAAAATATAAGGAAGAACGAAATTAAAACATGATATTTATCAGGATTTTCAAAAAAAACAGTAAGGTTACACTAAAATAAAGCTTAATTAACTTTACTTAATTAGACCATATGAAAGAGAGTATTACAAGTAATAATATTACTTCAATGAGATTTAGTAAGACTTTATCCTTAACAATTTTAAATAGAATATAATCGATAAGTAAAATGAATAAACCGATTAAAATAATCGTTATAGCAATTAAAGGCCACAAACCAAAACGATCGTCTTTTGCGTTGTAATCTAAGAAATGTATAAAAGGTACAAATGCTATAAGTAGACAAGAGAGTATTAAGAAGAAGGTAATGCGTTTTACACTAAATAACTTTTTCATATTTATCATAGCTTTTAGATGCCAAATGTTAAGTTATTTTTTAAGTAGTGTATCTAACCCATCAATGCTAGTTTGATTTTTATCGTTCCAATATTGTTCAATCCCTTCTTTACCTTTTTCAGAAGCCCAATCGTTTAATTGGTTTCGTTCTCCTTGGTATTCATAAAACGGAAGTGACATTCCGCAAGAGGTTTGTACACTTTCAACAGAAACAATAAATATTTGACGAGTACCAGGAAGAGAAGGAAATAGTGAGGAATAATCATTCCATTCATCATTATTTGGAAGAATCTCTTTTGCTTTTCCGTATAGCCTTAGGATGTTAGGAACACCTTCAAAAGCACAAAACATAATTGTTATTCGGTTAGTATCTAATAAATGGGCTGAGGTTTCATTTCCACTACCGGTAACACTTAACCAAGCAACAGTGTTTTGATCAATAACTCTAAAAGTATCCATTCCTTTAGGAGAAAGATTAATTCTTCCATTTTTAGGAGCTGTGGCAACAAAAAATAGTTTTTGAGCTTCTATAAATTGTTGGATTCTGGTAGTTATTTTATCGTAAAATTTAGCCATGATTATTTTTTTATTCAACCCAATCTTTGGTGCGTTCAACAGCTTTTTGCCATTTTTTGTACAATCTTTCTCTTTTTTCTTTAGTGAATGAAGGTACAAATTTTTGATCTATTTTTCTTCTGTTTACAATATCTTCTTGTTTCCATAAACCAACACAAATACCAGCTAAATAAGCAGCTCCCATCACTGTTGTTTCAATTTCTTCAGGACGCTCTACAGCTACATTTAAAATATCTGCCTGAAACTGCATTAATAAATTATTAGCGCAGGCACCGCCATCAACTTTTAAAGATGAAAGTTGTAATAAGCTGTCTTTTTGCATTACATCTAAAATATCTTTGGTTTGATAGGCTAAAGATTGTAGTGTGGCTTTAATTAAATGGTTTTTTCCAGTATCACGAGTTAATCCAAAAACAGCTCCTCTAGCATACATATCCCAGTATGGAGCACCCAAACCAGCAAAAGCAGGAACTACATATACAGGATTTTCATCAGTAACTTCTTTAGCAAAAAGCTCGCTTTCTTCCGCACTGTTTATTATTTGCAAACCATCACGTAACCATTGAATAGCCGAACCAGCTACAAATACACTTCCTTCAAGTGCGTAATACACTTTATTGTCAATTCCCCAAGCAATGGTAGAAATTAAACCATTTTCAGAATATTCTAGACTTTCACCAGTGTTCATTAGCATAAAACAACCTGTTCCGTAGGTGTTTTTAGCTTCTCCTTTATTAAAACAAGCTTGCCCAAATAACGCAGATTGTTGATCGCCAGCAATACCCGCTATCGGAATTTGAACACCATCTATTTCATAATTACCATAGTTATAAGAAGAAGGTTTTACCTCAGGTAACATTGAAAAAGGAATGTTTAACTCGTTTACAAGTGTTTTATCCCAACACAGATTTTTAATGTCGTATAACATAGTACGTGAAGCATTGCTGTAATCAGTAGCGTGTACTTTGCCATTGGTTAAATTCCACAATAACCACGTATCAATAGTTCCGAAGAGTAAGTTTCCTTTTTCTGCTTCTTCTTGAGCGCCTTCAACATGATTTAAAATCCAGTTAATTTTAGTGGCAGAAAAATAACTGTCAATCACTAATCCAGTTGTCTTTCTAACATAGTTTTCGAGTCCCGTTTCTTTTAATTGTTCGCAAACATCGGCAGTACGTTTATCTTGCCAAACAATGGCGTTATAAATGGGTTTTCCTGTGTTTTTATTCCAAACAACGGTAGTTTCTCTTTGGTTTGTAATTCCGATCCCAGCAACTTCAGAAGGTGAAATATTAGCTTGTTTAATAGCTTCTTGTAAGGTGAGAAGCTGTGTTTGTAAGATTTCGTTAGCGTCGTGTTCTACCCAACCTGATTGTGGAAAAATTTGTTGAAATTCTTGTTGAACTTTGGCAACTATTTTTTCTTCATTATTAATAATTACGGTACGACAACTTGTGGTTCCTTGATCTAAAGCAATAATGTATTTATGAGTCATTTAAACGTAAAATGATTAAACGCCTAATTTACAATTTTACCCATAGTAACAAAAAAACCTTCTAGATTTTCTAGAAGGTTTTACACATGTTAGTTTGGTTAGTAAACTTTTAGTGTCTTAAAGCATATCCAGCCCCTTCACCGAATTTGGTTAATACAGAAAGAATAGTAGTTAACCCTTTGCTTGTTTTACGTAGTAATAGTTTCCCCATTTTTTAAAATTTAATTAATTCCCCTTTAATTAATTGTCATTAAATAATGAACACTACAAATGTATATGGGTAAACTGTGTTAGAAAAAGGTATTTCCGCAAGAAGAAATGTAATATTCCGAAAAGACATAAAAAAACCTTCTAGATTTTCTAGAAGGTTAGTTTTCCCCTTAAATGTCTTTTTTCCAATTAATTTTGAAAAGAAGATGTCGCAAATTTAAAAAGGAGCTTTGTTTTAAAAAAAGGTATTTCCGCAGAAAAAAATGCAGATTTCTGCAAACTAGATTGTTAAAATAAAAAAAGCCTCTAGGGGATACTAAAAGCTCTTTTACGTTTTTCTCTTTTTCAAAATTCTCCCAACAAGATCTGAATTCTCCTGCGAAAGTATAGGTTCCTTTTATGGAATAAAAGAGGAAAACCGTAAAACGAAATGCGTTTTTCCGCAAAGTTTAATCTACAATACCAAGTTCTTTGGCTTTAAGAACTAAATCGGTATTGTTATTTGCTTGTAAATCAGTCCTTAACTTTGATAGTTTGCTTTCTATAGATCTAACTTTAAGTAAAGAACCATCGTTCTTTTTTATGAGCCCTTCTAAGTTAGAAATTTTAGCATGCCTAGGAAGTTCTTTTAAAATTTGTATGGCAACATCGTCCATTTGAATTTCAACTAAGGCTCTTTTTAAAAGTTTTTGGTGTATTTCATGCGTATAGTACACTTCATCTTTTAACATTTTTTGAATAGCAAAATTTAGTTCATCAGTGCTACAATTTCCTTTTAAAATATAAGCTGAAGGATTCAAATTGTGAATTACATTAAAAACTCTGTTTGTTTCAGAGTGACCTGTTATTACACCAACCTTAATAGGAATTTCTTCATCTTGAATTGCCTTTATTAAGGCTTCACCACTATCTAAATTATTATTTTGGCTTTGATTATCAAAACTTAAATCGGTGAAAACAAGTTGAAAAGGGTTTATTTGTAAGTTCGATTTTATCTTTGAAAAAGCCTCATCACAAGAGTTAGCTGTTTCAATTTCTAGACCATCTATATTCTTTAAACACGAAAGAATACCTTCAATTATTAATTGATGATCATCAACTAAGAGGATTTTTGTTAGTTCAGACATTTAAGGGTATTTGAATATGGGTTTGGGTTCCTTTACCTATTTCACTTGTTATGGTTAGCGTTCCGTCTAACTCTTCAACGCGTTCTTGTAGGTTTTGTAAACCGATACCTTTTTTACTAATTTTGGTATTAAAACCAATACCATTATCAGTAATATTCAAATGTACATATTTTTTGTGTACCGAAAAATCAATAATTATAGTGCTTGCCTTAGCATATTTTTTACAGTTTTGTATACTTTCACGAGTACTTAAATACAGTAATCGTTTTATAGAATTGTCAATGCTAGTCCAATCATAATCTCGAATACCGTAGACTTTTATTTTAAAATCTAATTCAAAATAATCGCTTACTAAGTTAATAATTTGATCTTTAAAAGATACTTTGTCAAAACTTACACTACTTAATTGATGTGATAAGTTTCGTACATTTTCTTTTACAGCGTTTAGCTTTATAGCTTCCTCTACTAAATTCGACTTTTCTAGTTTTCTGTGTAATAAACGTAAATCACCAGCCACTTCGTCGTGCAAAGATTTAGCAATTTGTTGACGTTCTTGCTCTCTTGCTTCTACTTTTTGTAACTGGGCTTGATACAGTATTTTTCGTTTACGTTGAAAGTAAAATAATACACTAAAACCAGAGAATAAAAGCCCACTCACAGCAGCTAACCAACCAATGGTTTTTTGTTGTTTTTGGTAGGTGATTTCAGCTTGTTTTTGTTGGTTTTCTGTTTTTAAAACAACATTTTCTTTTTCTTTTTTATCGGTTTCGTACCTAATTTTAGCAAATTGGTTTTTTAACCTACGTTCGTTTTGAAATAAACTATCATTTAAGCTAATGTATTCTCGTAAATATTGTTTTGACTGTTCTCCTTCAGTAAGCCAGGAAAGATTTTCCAAAGCCTCTAACCATTTTTTATTGTTATGAGTTTGTTTGGCATATTTTAAAGCTTCATTAGAATGAACTATTGCTTTTTTAGTTTGATTATGGTCTTTGTAGTAATTTGAGATATTTATATGTGTAACAGCCAAGTTAGCAAATTCATTCAAATTTTTTCTAAAAAAGAGTACTTCATTGTATTGTTGTAGTACGTTTTCTTCTTTTTCAAGAGAATAATTGCTAAATGCTAAGTTTTCTAATAATAAAGCATATTGAGAAGGATACTTGTTTTTTATATTATCAAATGCCAACCCTTTTTTAAAATACGAAATAGCTTTTTGATGCTTCCTTTTATTTTGATATAAACGACCAATATTATTTGTTATGTATAAATAGCCAATATCGTTTTTATTACTTTTATTGTAAGAAAGAGCAATGTTATAATAGTTTAAAGCATCTTTTTGTAAATCAAGTTCTTCAGACACCTGACCTAATACATTATAAGTTCTTTCCAAAAAGATAGAAGAATTTATAGGTTCAAGATATTTTAAAGCTTCTATTAAACTAATTTCAGCTCCTAAATAATCTTTAACATTTTTTTGTATGAGTCCTATGCTCAACAAACGTCTTCCTATTGCTAAAGAATCTTGAAGTTTTTTAGAAATATCTTTTGATTGATGATAATAAAAATAAGCACTATCAATATTTAGTAAAACTCTTTGTTCTAATGCTTTAAAATGAAGATTTTTAGCGAGTATTGAAGAGTCTTTGTTTTTTAGGTATAAATTGTAAATATTATTATTAGCGTATAGAATGTCTTGAATAGAGTTGTTATAAAAACCTTGTACTCCTAGTTTTATGTTTGTTTCTTTTATTAAAGAATCTATTTTGGTTTTTTGAGCTAAATCGACAGCTTTTTTAAGAAAAGGAATTTTATCACTTCCATATACATCATCTGCTTTTTTTAAATAAAAAGATACAGAATCTTGTTCCTTTTTTTGAGCAAGAAGAAAAGAAGAATAGAGGAAAAAAAAGAAAAATAATTTATTCATTATAAAGTTAAAAAACCATTACTTTTCAAAAGTAATGGTTTAAATTTTAAATGATAATTAATATATACTAATTGTTTTTTTATTTCTAAGACAATAAGTTATAGGTGTTTACCATCACCTCCCTGTCCACCGGTAGTTCCTCCGCCAGTAGTACTACCACCACCAGTGTCATTACCACCACCCGTTGTAGGGTTATCAACCGTATCTGGGCTTAAATTCATAGCCATTTCTTGTAAGTTTTTGTTTTCCATATTATATAGTTTTTTAATGAAACAATTTTTGGGGACGGGGGATAACCAAACGTCTAAAATAGTAGGTTTTTAGCAAAAGGGCAAATAATTAACATTACTTTTTACCTGTATTATAAACTTGTAGTAAGGATGATATTTTTAATAAACAAATTAGATCGTTACTAGTAAAAGTGTATTGTTACCGTCATTGCGAATGTAGCGAAGCGAAATGAAGTAATCTTTTTGATAGGAGTGAGAGATATCCACGTCGTTACCACTCCTCGTTATGACGTTAGTGTTTCATCTTCGTAAACAAATCCCATAATACCACACCACAGCTTACCGAAATATTTAAGGAGTGTTTGGTGCCTAACTGCGGAATTTCAATACAGATGTCAGAAGCAGAAACTACTTCTTGTTGTACTCCTTTCACCTCATTACCAAAAACCACCGCGTATTTTTGATTAGGTTTTGGAGTAAACATATCTAACATCGTACTGTTCTCAGCTTGTTCAATTGAGAGTACTTTTACATTGTCAGCTTTTAGTTTTTCAACCAATTCCATAGTATTTTCTACATATTCCCAATCTACAGATTCTGTAGACCCTAAAGCGGTTTTATGAATTTCTTTATTAGGAGGGGTTGCCGTAATACCGCACAAATAAACTTTTTCAATTAAAAAAGCATCCGAAGTTCTAAATACCGAACCTACATTATTCAAACTACGAATATTGTCTAATACCACAATAATGGGTGTCTTTTCAGTTTGTTTAAATTCCTCAACGGTTTTTCTACCTAGTTCGCTGTTTTTTAATTTTCTCATGAGTTTTACCATTTAAAATGTCATTGCGAATGAAGCGGAGAGAAATGAAGCAATCTTTTTTATTTATTAGAGTTCAAAACGGAACAGATTACTTCGTTGCTATTGCTCCTCGTAATGACGCTTTTTATATTTAACTTTTGACTTGTTGTTAAAAGCTAAAGTCTAAAAGCTAAAGACTTTTTTCTATCTTCGCAAAACTAACCCAAAAAATCCATAAACTTGGCAAAAACAAAGGTAAAAAAGGTAACTCCATTAATGCAACAATACAACGGAATTAAAGCAAAATATCCTGATGCGATGTTGCTCTTTAGAGTAGGAGATTTTTATGAAACCTTTGGAGAAGATGCGGTAAAAGCATCAGAAGTTTTGGGGATTATTTTAACCAAAAGAGGAAGTGGAAGTGAAAGTGAAACAGCCTTGGCAGGTTTTCCACATCATTCATTAAATACCTACTTACCTAAGTTAGTAAAATCTGGGTTACGAGTGGCGATTTGTGATCAGTTAGAAGACCCCAAAATGACCAAAACGATTGTGAAACGTGGAGTTACGGAGTTGGTTACTCCAGGGGTTGCTCTAAACGATGAGGTATTACAATCGAAATCGAATAATTTTTTAGCAGCTGTTCATTTTGGTAAAAAATTATTGGGAGTTTCTTTTTTAGATGTGTCAACTGGGGAATTTCTCATAGCGCAAGGAAATGAAGAATATATAGATAAACTCTTACAAAACTTTACACCTAGTGAAGTTTTGGTTGAAAAGAAACACAAGCAACGCTTTTTAGAAGCATTTAATAATCGTTTTCACACTTTTTATTTAGATGATTGGGTGTTTCAGAAAGATTATGGAGATGAATTACTTCGAAATCATTTTAAAGTAAAAAATTTAAAAGGGTTTGGAGTTCACGAATTAGAATATGGAATTGTAGCAGGTGGAGCCGCGATGTATTATTTGTCGGAAACCCAACATAACAAAATAGAACATATACAATCTATCAGTAGAATTGCGGAAGATAATTATGTGTGGATGGATCGTTTTACCGTGAAAAACTTAGAATTATATGGTGGTAATTCGGTAAACTCTGTTTCGTTGTTAAATGTGATTGACAAAACCATTTCTCCAATGGGAGGGCGTTTATTAAAACGTTGGTTAGCGCTTCCATTAAAAGATTTAGCTCAAATTCAACAGCGACATGAATTAGTAAAGTTTTTAATTGATGACGATACTTTTTCTGAAACTGTAACCTACCAATTAAAACAAATTTCTGATATCGAACGATTGATATCAAAAGTTGCTACGGGTAAGGTTTCTCCACGAGAAGTAATTTTGTTGAAAAACTCGTTAAAAGCTATTCTTCCAATAAAAGATTCCGCAGAAAAAAGTAAGAACAAAGCAGTTCAAGAAATAGGAAAACAACTGCACGATTGCAAAACGCTGATTGATAAAATTACTGAGACAGTTTTAGAAGAAGCTCCTGTAAATATTAATAAAGGAAATGCGATTGCTAGTGGAGTTTCAGAAGAACTGGATGAATTACGTAACATTTCAAACTCTGGAAAAGAGTATTTAGATACGATGCTAGCTCGCGAAACAGAACGTACTGGAATTCCGAGTTTAAAAATTGCTTTTAATAATGTTTTCGGATATTATATTGAAGTTAGAAATACGCATAAAGATAAAGTTCCAGAAGAGTGGATTCGTAAGCAAACCTTAGTGAATGCTGAACGCTACATCACTGAAGAGTTAAAAGAATACGAAGCTAAAATTTTAGGAGCAGAAGAGAAGATTCAGCAGTTAGAAACAGAGATTTTTGCCAAGTTAGTACAGTATATTATTGGTTTTGTACAACCTGTACAACAAAATGCACAAAATGTGGCTAAGATTGATGCACTACAATCGTTCGCAACCTTAGCTACCGAGAATAATTATGTGCGTCCGTTAATGGATGACAGCACCGATATTGAAATCAAAAATGGTCGTCACCCAGTTATTGAAAAACAATTACCAATTGGTGAAGAATACATAGCCAATGATGTTGTCTTGAACCGTAATCAGCAACAAATTATTATGATTACAGGTCCTAACATGTCAGGTAAATCGGCAATTTTACGTCAAACAGCCTTGATTGTGTTATTAGCACAAATGGGAAGTTATGTACCTGCACAAAATGCTCGAATAGGTATGGTGGATAAGATTTTTACCAGAGTAGGAGCTAGTGATAATATTTCGATGGGAGAATCTACATTTATGGTAGAAATGAATGAAACAGCTTCTATTTTGAATAACATTTCTGATCGTAGTTTGGTGTTGTTAGATGAAATTGGAAGAGGAACGTCTACCTATGACGGGATTTCTATTGCTTGGGCGATTTCGGAGTATTTACACGAACATCCTTCGAAAGCAAAAACGTTATTTGCAACACACTATCACGAGCTGAATGAAATGACTTCGACGTTTGAGCGTATTAAGAACTTTAATGTATCGGTAAAAGAGTTAGATAATAGTATTATTTTCTTGCGTAAGTTGGTAAAAGGAGGAAGTGATCATAGTTTTGGTATCCATGTAGCAAAATTAGCAGGAATGCCAAGCATGGTAATTCATAGAGCAAACAAAATTCTAAAAGAGTTAGAAGACTCACATTCACACAAAGAGGTTAAAGAAACCTTGAAAGAAGCACAGCATGAAGATATGCAAATGAGCTTTTTTCAGTTAGACGACCCGTTGTTAGAAGATATTCGAGAAGAAATTTTAACTACGAATATCGATACACTCACACCTATTGAGGCTTTAATGAAGCTGAATGAGATTAAACGAATGTTGACAAAAAAATAAGCGTATTGCAACAAGATATCAGCTTTAAACACATTAATAAATTAGCATTTCCTGCATTGGTAGCAGGAGTTGCTGAACCTTTACTTTCTACGACCGATTTAGCTATTGTAGGTAATATTGAACACAATGCTACCGAAAGTATTGCAGCTATAGGAATTGTAGGTGCTTTTTTATCAATGCTTATTTGGGTGTTTGGACAAACACGTAGCGGAATTTCATCAATTGTTTCACAATATTTAGGGGCAAACAAGCTAGAAGAAATTAAAAACCTACCAGCTCAAGCTATTGTTATTGTATTGGGGGTAAGTGCTATTATTTTAGGATTGAGTTATCCATTTGCCAAAGAAATTTTTGAATTATACAATGCTTCTGGAACCATTTTAGACTATTCTGTTGAGTATTATAAAATTCGTGTATTCGGATTTCCGTTTACCCTTTTTACCATTGCAATCTTTGGTACATTTAGAGGTTTGCAAAACACCTATTATCCAATGGTGATTGCTTTAATAGGTACGGTTATCAATATTGTGTTAGATGTTGTGTTGGTCTATGGAATAGAAGGCTATATTCCTGCAATGTATATTCAAGGAGCAGCGTATGCCAGTGTTATTGCACAAATTACAATGGCAATAATTTCTGCAGTATTATTATTAAAAAAGACGGATATTTCGTTAAAATTCAGCTTGCCATTTAATACTGAAATTCCAAAATTCATAGTAATGGTGTTGAATCTTTTCGTAAGAACGATAGCACTAAATGTTGCATTGTACTTTGGAACTTCTTATGCTACTGACTATGGAGATGCTTACATTGCAGCTTATACCATCGGATTCAATATATGGCTTATGGGGGCTTTTATGATTGATGGATATTCTTCTGCAGGAAATATTTTATCAGGTAAATTATTGGGTGCTAAAGCTTATAAAACATTGGTAACTTTAGGAAATAGATTAATTACTTATGGATTCCTCTTTGGATTATTATTAGCCATTGTGGGGTTTGTTTTATATCAATTTATAGGAAAAGTATTCACTAAAGAACCAGAGGTTTTAGAGCAGTTTTACAATACCTTTTGGATTATTTTAATCATGCAGCCTATATGTTCTATCGCTTTTATTTATGACGGAATGTTCAAAGGAATGGGAGAAATGAAATTTCTACGAAATGTTTTGTTATTAGCAACAGGATTAGTGTTTGTTCCTACATTGTTATATTTTGACTCTCTTGGGTATAAACTCTATGCTATTTGGATAGCTTTTTTCTTGTGGATGATTGCGAGAGGAACTCCACTAATTGTTAAGTTTAGAAGAAAGTTTTTACCCCTAGCTCAAAAAATGTAATTTTGAAGAAACAAGAAAAACAAATGACTACAACTAGAGAAAACGGAAGTTTATACACCCATATAGAAAACAAGATTGCAACGGTAGAATTTGGACACCCAGCAAGTAACTCTTTTCCAAGTGTATTGTTAGAACGTTTAGCAAACGAATTTGATAAACTTTCAACTAATGATGAGGTTTCGGTAATTGTATTAAAATCAGAAGGGGAACGAGCTTTTTGTGCTGGTGCATCTTTTGACGAATTGGTATCGATTGATAACTTAGAAGAAGGAAAAGCTTTTTTCTCTGGGTTTGCGAATGTAATCAACGCTATGCGCAGATGTTCGAAACTAATTATTGGTAGAGTTCAAGGGAAAACAGTTGGAGGCGGAGTTGGTTTAGCAGCCGCTTGTGATTATGTATTAGCTACAGAGCACGCTTCTATCAAACTTTCTGAGTTTACAATAGGTATTGGTCCGTTTGTGATTGCGCCAGCCGTAGAACGTAAAATAAGCGTTAGTGGATTAGCAGAATTAACTTTAGATGCTACCAGCTGGAAAAATGCATACTGGGCAAAAGAAAAAGGCTTGTACGCCCGTGTTTTTGAAACGCAAAATGAATTAGATAAAGAAGTTGAGATTTTATCAGAAAAATTAGCATCATACAATTCAGAAGCATTATCAGAAATGAAAAAAGCTTTGTGGAAAGGGACTGAGCATTGGGAAGAGCTGTTAATAGAAAGAGCTGAGACATCAGGTAAGTTAGTTTTGTCTGAGTTTACCAAAAAGGCATTAGAAAAATTTAAAAAATAAGCTATGTTTTTAATACAAGAAGAAAAAGGTTCTGCAGCTTACAATGCAGGATATGAAATTGGTTATGAAGTAGGAAAATGGGTAGCACAGAATCCGATATTAACACTGTTGATTGGAGTAGTGGCTTCGGTAGGTTTTGTGTGGATATTAACAAAAGTTGTAAAACAAATTCGTACTTTCGGCGAATAAAAACAAAATAGTATGGGTGGAGATTATTTATTTGCCATTTTAGCAGCAGGTGTAGCAATAGTGTATTTCTTTAACAAATTCAGAGCAAACAAGAAATTTAAAAGAAAATAATGTTTTACGAATCTTTCAATTGTTGTTTAAGACAACTAATGATAAGTAATCTTTTATAACTTCTTTTAAGGTAGAAAACTTATGAACAAGATTAGAATTACAAAGCAGTTTAATTTTGAAACTGGACATGCTTTATATGGTTATGACGGAAAATGTAAAAATGTTCACGGACATAGCTATAAGCTTTCGGTTACGGTAATTGGAGAACCAATTACTGATACATCGAATGTTAAATACGGTATGGTTATCGATTTTGGAGACCTAAAAAAAATCGTAAAAGAAGAGATTGTTGATGTGTTTGACCATGCAACAGTATTCAATAAAAACACACCTCATATTGAATTAGCCAAAGAGTTAAAAGATAGAGGACATCATGTGATTTTAGTAAATTATCAGCCAACAAGTGAAATGATGGTGATAGATTTTGCTGAAAAAATCCAATCGCGCTTACCAGAAAATATCAAACTACACGCAATTAAGTTACAGGAAACTGAAACTAGTTTTGCGGAGTGGTATGCAAGCGATAATTAATTAAAGTAAGTAGTTATCATTGAAGAACTATTATTCTTCAATGATTTACTTCCCATTAAATTCATTCATAGTGTTGGCCAACCCTGCATTAATAAATGAGGTGATAGCATTAACAGAAGTTGGAATACGTTCAATCATGGCGCTTTCTTCTTCAGCAGACCATTCTCCTAATACATAATCAACTTGTCGCCCTTTAGAGTAGTCAGCACCAACTCCGAAACGGAAACGTGGATAAGAACCAGTGTTAAACTTGTCTTGGATATCTTTTAATCCGTTATGTCCACCAGAACTACCTTTCCTTTTTATACGAATCTTTCCAAAGTCGATATTTAAATCATCGGTAATAATTAGTAAGTTTTCTACTTGAATGTTTTCCTTTTGCATCCAGTACTTAACCGCTTTTCCACTTAAATTCATATAAGTGTTCGGTTTTAAAACAATTACTGTTTTTCCTTTAATTTTTAGTTTAGCAATATCACCTAGCTTTTCGGTTTCAAAAGATCCGTCGAATTCTTTTACGAAAGCATCTACTATTTTAAAGCCAATATTATGACGTGTATTGTCATATTTTTCTCCAATATTACCTAATCCTACTATTAAAAATTTCTTCATTATATCGTCTTCTGTAGCTGTTAAATGTGTTTTAGAAAAACCAAATAATCTTTTCCAAAGAGTATTAAAAATCATACGTCAAAAATAAAAAAAGCGCTACACTTGGTAACGCTTTTTGTAAACTTAACGAGGTAAGTCTTATTTCTTTTCAGCTTCAGCTGCTGCTTTTGCCGCGTTACGAGACATACGAACTTGAGCAACTACTGTGTTGTCTGGGTGTAAAATTGTGAAGTTATCGTTTTGTAACTTAGTTACATATAACTTATTACCAATTTCTAATTCAGTAATATCAGCTTCGATAAAATCTGGTAAGTTAGCTGGTAACGCTTTTACTTTTAATTTACGTAAGTTGTGACGTAATGCACCCCCTACCATAACACCTTTAGATTTTCCTATTAAACGTACAGGAATTTCCATAGTTACAGCTTTATCATCAAATAATTGATAGAAGTCGATGTGTAAAATTTCATCACTTACTGGGTGAAACTGTATATCTTGTAATACAGCGTTATAAGTAGCACCATCTAATTCAATCGTAGCAGTAAATACTTCTGGAGTATAAATTAACGATTTGAACGCTTTTTCATCTGCTGAAAAGTGAACAGGCTTGTCTCCTCCGTATAATACGCAAGGAACCTTCCCAGCATTACGTAAGGCTTTTGTTGCTTTTTTACCTACGCTTTCTCTTTGAGATCCTTTGATTGTAATTGATTTCATTACTTTGTTTATTTATTTACATTAAAAATTGATCACTGATAGATGTATTGTCTTGAACTTTATGCATCACATCAGCGAATAAAGCGGCGCAAGATACAACTTTTATTTTAGAAATGTTCTTTTTTAAAGGAATTGTATCTGAAACGATTAACTCTGTTAATTGCGAGTTTTGAATTCTTTCATACGCATTTCCTGAAAGAATAGGATGTGTACAAATAGCACGGACACTTTTAGCACCACGTTCCATCATTAAATCAGCTGCTTTGGTAAGTGTTCCGCCAGTATCAATCATATCATCTACAAGAATAACATTTTTACCTTCTACTTCACCAATTAATTCCATGTGAGAAATTACATTGGCTTTTTGACGTTGTTTATAGCATATAACTACATCACTTTCTAGGTATTTAGAGTAGGCATAAGCTCTTTTTGAACCTCCCATGTCTGGTGATGCAATCGTTAAGTTATCTAAGCCTAAACTTTTTACGTAAGGTAAAAAGATGGTAGAAGCAAATAAGTGATCTACTGGTTTTTCGAAGAACCCTTGAATTTGGTCTGCGTGTAAATCCATTGTCATAATTCTAGTTGCCCCAGCAGTTTCTAATAACTTAGCGACTAATTTAGCCCCAATAGCTACACGTGGTTTGTCTTTTCTATCTTGACGAGCCCAACCGAAGTAGGGCATTACAGCAGTAATGTGTCTTGCAGATGCACGTTTAGCAGCATCACACATTAGTAACATTTCCATTAAATTATCGGTTGAAGGAAAAGTTGATCCTACAATGAAAACTCTTCTTCCTCTGATTGATTCTTCGAAAGCAGGTTGAAATTCACCATCGCTAAAGTGGGTGGTAGTAACATTTCCAAGTTCAACTCCGTAAGCATTAGCGATTTCTTCTGCTAATTCAATACTTTGTGAACAAGCAAATATTTTAGGGCTTAATTGATTTGTAGCCATTTAGAAAAGGATATTTTAGTTAGTGTTGTTGTTGGGGCAAAAATAAAACTATTTTAAGAGTTTAAAAGATATTTTAAACGAAATATTTTATAGATTTGCACTCACTAAAAGCCAAAGTGGTGGAATTGGTAGACACGTCGGATTCAAAATCCGATGCTCGCAAGGGCGTGTGGGTTCGAGTCCCACCTTTGGTACAAAAAGCACTTAATCTTAGATTTAAGTGCTTTTTTATTATAAGTTTATCTCTTTTTGTGTTTCTTTAAATTCTTCAGGAGTATTAATGTTTCTAATCAAATTATCATCAACTTCAACAATTTCAACATCAGAATTAATTAACATTTTTCTCGGACAAGAATATCCTTGTGCCAAATAGGCTAGTAATTTCCCATAAGCTTTTGGCTCATAAATAGTAATTAAAGGTTCAGGAAACTCTTTTCCTTTTCCTTTAACCGTAGTGGCTACTTTAGCAGGATTTCTTTTTTGTAATAGTAATTGAATAAGTTCATTATTAACAAAAGGAACATCTGTTGCCATAACAAACCATGCAGAATTTGGGTCTTTTTGAAAAGCAGCACAAATACCTCCAAAGGGTCCTAAATTTAAAAAGGTATCAGGAATTTCATTAGTCATTTCAAGTGAAGTAGCTTTCTCTCTTATAGAGTAAAAAGTTTCTAAATTGTTGTTTTCTAGTAACTCTTTCATATGTTCTTTTTGAGGCTTTTTATAATATACTAACTCCGATTTATCACGCCCCATTCGAGTGCTTTTTCCACCAGTTAACACCAATCCTTTTACAGGAGCAATGTTTTCTTTAATAAGGTTATGAATATGGTTAGAGATTTTATCAATCTCGTTAATTGTATAAGAGGTGATGTTTTTGATGTTCGGAAAACGTTCTAGCAAGCAATCAAAATAGGTTGAGTTTTCATTCAATTTAATTACAAATTGAATACTGGTGAGTTGGTCTAGCCTCTTTTTTACAGAAGCTTCTTTTTCATTATCTAAAATTAAAATTTGTTTTGCTCCTTGGTAATGATTTCCATTAATGAACACAAAGTCATGATTGTAAAACTGTAAACGTTGTTCATATTTGTTTACAGAAGAAGTTGTGTTTAGTTGTAAATTTCCTTCATGATGAAAGGTGTATTCAGTTAGGGTGTTTTGCTCAATATCTTTAGCATGTGATGCATCAAAATATCCTAAGTTATAGTTTGATAATCTTTTTGAAACGTTATGAACTAAATCAGCGATAACCCCACACTTAGTTCCTAAAATAGCAACTTCGTTAGGTGCAAAATTATCGTTATACTTTTTTTCTAGACTTGTATGTTTAGTATGTTTCTTACCCATTTTTAATATCTGATTTTCCACCTGTTTTTTCTACTAACTTCACTTCTTTAATTACCATTTTTTGACTGATAGCTTTGCACATATCGTAAATGGTTAAACAAGTTGCTGAAGCTCCTGTAAGAGCTTCCATTTCTACTCCTGTTTTTCCTTCAATGGTCACTTTGCAAAAAACCTCCACATGCTCATCATCTACAATATTGATGTCAATATCCACTCCATTGATTAACAAAGGATGGCACATTGGGATGATATCAGAAGTTTTTTTTACAGCTTGAATTCCAGCTATGATAGCGGTTTGAAAAACAGGCCCTTTTTTAGTAATGAGTTCATCATTGGTAAAATGACTTATAATTTCTGAACCTAAAAACATAGTAGCTTTAGCAATGGCTATACGTTTCGTGATTTTTTTATCAGAAACATTGACCATTTTAGGTTGGTTTTGCTCGTTTAAATGTGTAAAAATCATTTTATTAATTTTTTGAAAGTCTATCAATTAAGAGTAGTATTTGTAATTTGTGTAGTGTCAATTCAAAATAATCACTTGGATAAATTTCTAATAACCCTTCTATTATTTCTTTTTGATTATTTTTTTTCGACTGGACGCTTTTTAAATATTCTCTAATTTTAAAACTTACGGAATTATTATATCCTTTTAAACCTTCTATTTTTTCGTTACAACCTAAATTTACCTCAACAAAGTCTTTAGCTGTTATTTTATTTATACTATCAAAAAGAGAGTAATTGTGGATAGGTTTTTGGAAATTTTTTAGTGTAACTTCTTTGAAAAGTGTATAATAAGCTTCTTTTGATGAGTTTTTTAAAATGTTTTCTTCAATCAAAATTGATTCATATTCATTAATATAGCTTTTTACCCTTATTTCTTTATCTCCAAAGGAACTAAAAAAACACTTTTCCGCTTCTTTCTCAATTTCATATTTATTATTACAAGCTAAAAAAGAGGTAATAAACAGAACTATTGTAATAACCTTTTTCATTTATCTATATCTAATTAATGGAAAAACACTTCCTTTTTTAAATGTTACTTCTTCTGTTTTTGGAAGTTCAATAAAACCATCGGCTTCTACCAAACTAGCCAAATCGCCCGATCCATTTCCTTGTATTGGTGTTGCGTATACTTGTCCGTTTTCTGAAGTTAACTTTATTTGCATAAAACAACTTAAGTTAGGTTTAAAAGTAATGTCTTTAGCTAAAATAGCTGTTTGTGTTTCTTGTTGTACTCCTACAGATTTATAATACCAAGGATAAAAATATACCAAACAATTCACGAACGTGGAAACTGGATTCCCTGGAAACGCGAACACATTACAGTTGTCTGTGGTGCCAGCCCAAAAAGGTTTTCCAGGTCTTTGTAAAACTTTATGAAATAATTTCTTGACTCCTAACCCATCTAAAACTTCAGGTAAAAAATCAAACTTTCCTTTACTTACAGCACCGCTAAATAAAAGCACGTCGTATTCTTTTAAATACGATTCAATTTTCTCTTTTAAAACTGATTTTTCATCGGTAATATGAGCAGTTTCTGCTGGAATTTTTAAATTGTTCAATAAGGAAACTAACGTGTATACATTACTTCTACGAATTTGGTGGTCTAACGGATTTTCATTCACATCAACCAATTCATCACCTGTAGAAACAATCAACACTTTAGGTTGTTTTGCTACTTTAACTGTAGCTTTACCTACAGTGGCTAAGACCCCAATTTCAGCAGCAGAAATAATGGTATTCTTTTTTATAAGAATGGTGTCTTTCTTTTTGTCTGAACCTTGTGCGTGTATGTTTTGATTTTCAGTAATGTCATCAATATTCACAGTTGCCATTAAAGTGTTTACACTCACATCTTCATAGCGAATTACTGTATCGCAGTTATTAGGTAACACAGCACCCGTCATTACTTCATAGCAGTGTGCTGCATTTTCCATAGTTTGTTGAGGTGCTCCCGCAGGCTGAATTCCTTCAATCTTAAAATCACGAACACCATATTCAAAAAAACGATGATTGATGGCAATACCATCCATAGCTACTCTGTTGAAAGGAGGAAAATCTCTGTCGGCAACGATATCTTCTTTCAATACTCTTCCAGCAGCTTCTAAAAACGGAATTTCTTCAATTCCGAAATCTTGTGTGTTTTCTAAAATTATATGTTTTGCTTCTTGTACTGTTATCACCCCCATCCTTTAAATAAAGTTATTAAACCAACAATTGTAAGTGTAACTCCACCAATCAAACCACCAAATGAAGTTGAAATGTCCCATAAATTATTATCTTTCTTATGAAGTTTAAAAACAAAATATAAAATAACAATTCCAGCTATAATAGAAAGTAAACTATAAACCATAATTATCCACCTATTGTACTCATACTTTCGCTTACATTCCCTTTTCTATTTGCCTCTGCAATAAAACCATTTTCAGGTTTTTCTTTTATGAGTGATAAAAACAAGGCTTTTAAATCTTCATTACTGGCACCGTTTCTAATAAAGTCACGTAGGTTAAAAACGCCGTCATCAAATAAACAGTTTTTAAAAGTTCCTGTTGAGGTAACTCTAATTCGGTTACAATCGTTACATATGGTACGAGTAAAAGCAGGAATGATTCCTACGGTTCCAATATGACCTTCAACCGAAAAGTTTCGTGAAGTAGAAGACTTTTCTGAGATGAGTTGCGTAATGTTATAATTTGATTGTATTTCGTTTAAAATCTTGTTGTAATTCCACACCTCTTGGGTGTTTCGTTGCCCTTTTCCATTAAAAGGCATTTCTTCAATAAATCGAACGGCAATATTTTTCTCTTTAGTTAACGCTACAAAATCAACTATTTCATCGGTGTTAAAACCAGACTGTACTACCACATTTAGTTTTAAATTGAGTCGGCTTTTTTCTAGTAATTCAAATGTTTTATATACTTCAGAAAAAACATCACGACGTGTAATTTTGGCAAACTTATCGGCGTGTAAACTGTCAATACTTAAATTGATAGTTTTTATTTTTTCAAGTCTTTCTAAATCTTTAATGTGTTTAGAAACAAGTGCTCCATTGGTGGTTATATTGATGGCATCTAGTAAATCGTTATAGGATAACATTTCTAAAAATGATATAAAATCTTTACGAGCAAAAGGTTCACCACCTGTTAAACGAACTTTGTTTACTCCTAGTTCGGTAAGTACGCGAGTTATACGGTACATTTCTTTGTAGGTAAGTAACTCTTTACGCGGTACAATATCAATACCTTGAGCAGGCATGCAATATTGACAACGCAGGTTACAACGGTCGGTTACCGCTAACCGAACATAACTAATTTGCCTGCCAAAACTATCAATAAGTTTACCCATATCGTAAAGGTACTAAAACTAGTGTTTATACCATTTTAAAAGGTTAAAAAATCGTATTTTCGTTGTATGCCAACACCGCTAGAACTTCAAATACAAACACTGCCTAATTCACCTGGAGTTTATCAATATTTTGATAAAGAAGATGTGATTATTTATGTAGGAAAAGCTAAAAACTTAAAAAAACGTGTTTCGTCGTATTTCACCAAGAATCATGAGAATGGAAAAACTCGAGTTTTGGTAAAAAAAATTGTTCGTATTGAGCATGTGGTGGTTGATACGGAAACAGATGCGTTATTGCTTGAAAATAACCTGATTAAAAAATATAAACCAAGATATAATGTACTGTTAAAGGACGATAAATCATATCCGTGGATTTGTATTAAAAAGGAGCGATTTCCACGTATTTTCTCTACTCGAAGAGTAATTAAAGACGGATCGGAATATTTTGGACCATATACTAACATGCGAACGGTACATGCTTTGTTAGATTTGATTAAAGAATTGTATCCGTTACGAACTTGTAATTACGATTTAAGCCAAGAAAAGATTGATGCAGATAAATACAAAGTTTGTTTAGAATACCATTTAGGAAATTGTAAAGGTCCTTGTGAAGGGTATCAATCTGAAGAGGATTATTTGGAAGATATAAGAGCAATTCGAAATATCATAAAAGGTAACTTTAAAGAGAGTTTACAACAATTTGAAAAGTTAATGCTTGATTTTGCTGCTAATATGAGGTTTGAAGAAGCACAAAAAATTAAAGAAAAATTGGCGTCTTTACAGAATTATCAAGCAAAATCAACGATTGTGAATCCGTCTATTAATAATGTAGATGTATTTTCTATCATTTCAGATGAATCGCATGGTTATGCTAACTTTTTTAAGGTGATGAATGGTTCAATTGTACAGTCGTATACCACAGAAATTAAGAAAAAACTAGAAGAAACTGATAAAGAACTTTTAGAGTTATTTATTATTGAAACTCGTCAACGCTTTAATTCATTATCAAGAGAAATATTTGTGCCTTTCAAGGTGAATGTAGGTAAGGATATTAAGGTTACCGTTCCTAAGTTAGGAGATAAAAAACGTATTGTTGAATTGTCGGAACGCAATGCGAAGTTTTATCGTCAAGAGCAGTTTAAGCAAATAAAAATTGTAGACCCTGATCGTCATGTAAAAAGAATTATGGCACAAATGCAAAAGGATTTACGATTAGGAAAAGAACCCCGTCATATTGAATGTTTCGATAACTCAAATATTCAAGGAACAAATCCAGTTGCTGCTTGTGTGGTTTTTAAAGATGGAAAACCAAGTAAAAAAGATTACCGACATTTTAACATCAAAACTGTTGAAGGACCAGATGATTTTGCTTCGATGGAAGAAGTAGTATATCGAAGATATAAGCGATTGTTAGAAGAAGAACAACCGTTACCTCAATTAATTGTTATTGATGGAGGAAAAGGACAGTTATCTTCGGCATTAAAAAGTTTAGACGCATTAGGTTTAAGAGGAAAAATAGCGATTATAGGTATTGCAAAACGCTTGGAGGAAATTTATTATCCTGGAGATTCTGTTCCGTTGTATTTAGATAAAAAATCAGAAACACTAAAAATAATTCAGTATTTACGTAATGAAGCACACCGTTTCGGAATTACTTTTCACAGAAACAAACGAAGTAAAAGCGCCATACAATCAGAACTGGAGCAAATTCCTGACATTGGTAAGCAAACAATCACCAATTTATTGCGTAAATTTAAATCAGCAAAACGTGTTAAAACTGCTAGTTTAGAAGAATTGAAAGAAGTTGTTGGAAACTCAAGAGCTCAAAAAATATATCAATATTATCAAAAAAAAGAAGAATGAAAAAGTTGTTAATTTTATTATTGTTTCCTGCATTGTTGTTGGCACAAGAACAACCTAAGATAGGTCTGGTGCTTAGTGGAGGTGGAGCAAAAGGGATTGCTCATATTGGAATACTAAAAGAGCTTGAAAAAGCAGGTGTTCAGGTAGATTATATTGGAGGTACAAGTATGGGGGCAATTGTAGGAGGGCTTTACGCAGCTGGTTATACAGCAGATCAGATAGAAGAAGCTGTTTTTGAAACAGACTTTATGAATTTACTACAAGATAAAGTTCCAAGAAAAGAAAAACCTTTTTTTAGCAAACTCCATGGTGAAAAATATGCTGTATCACTTCCTATCAAGAAAGGAAATTTAGGGTTGCCTTTAGGTTTATCTAAAGGTCAAAATGTATTAAATTTTTTAACTGAATTACTTGCGCCAGTTGATGAGGTTAGTGATTTTTCTAAATTACCAATACCTTTTTATTGTATAGGTACTAATATAGAAACAGGTGAAGAGGAAGTTTTAGAAACTGGTTCGTTACCGTTAGCACTTAGAGCAAGTGCGGCTTTTCCATCTTTGTTAAACCCTGTAGATATAGAAGGAAAATTATTGGTAGATGGTGGAGTTGTAAATAACTTTCCTGTTGACGTTATGAAAAAAAAGGGAGTTGATATCATAATAGGGGTTAGTGTTCAAGGAGAATTATTAAAAAGAGATGAGCTGGTTTCTGTAGCATCTTTATTATTACAGATTATCAATTTTCAAATGTATAAGAAATCTGATGAACAAGTTGAGTTACTAAATGTTTATATACGACCAAACGTTATAGATTATAGCGTGATATCTTTTGATGAAAAGAAAGAAATTTTAGAAGAAGGAACAAAAGCAGCTAAGCAGTATAGAGTTGTTTTTGATAGCATCGCAAAAATGCAGTCTCAAAAGAGAAAATTGCCTAAAGTTGAGCTAAAGGAAAAAAAGTTTATAGTAGATAGAATCATTATTAAAGGAAATAAGAATTACACGAATAACTATATTTTAGGAAAGTTACAGTTGCGTGAGGGAGATAGTGTTTCTTACAAAGAAATATCTAAGAAAATTAACACGTTAACCGCTACCAAAAACTTTACCAGAATTGATTATCATTTCGATAAGTCTTTTCAAGGAAAAAAACTAGAGTTAACGGTAAAAGAAGAAAAAATTCAGTCATATTTACGACTTGGCTTACATTATGATTTATTGTACAAGTCGGCAGTTCTGTTAAACTACAATCATAAAAAACTACTTTTTCAAAATGATGAGCTCTCTGTTGATGTTGGTATTGGTGATAAAATTAGATACAATCTAGAGTATTTTGTAGATAACGGGTTTTTAACAAGTTATGGTTTTAGTACAAGGTATAACTCTTTCAATAGTGATTTTATATATGACACAGGACTTATAAACGGAAAGTATTCAGACTTTTCAACTTCATTGTATTTTCAAACAACCTTTGATAAAAAATTTGCGATTGGTATAGGAACAGAGCATAAAAACATAGACGCAAGTACTATGAATATATCATCTGATGGAAAAGAAGACTTTTTTGATCGAAGTAATTATATAAATGCTTATTCATACTTAAAATTAGATACCTATAATAAAGAAATGTTTCCAACAAAGGGGTTTTATGCTAATATAGGTTTTAAATGGTTTTTGTGGTCTGATAGAAATAGTAGATTAGATGGATTATTGCCAAATAGCGAACCATTTCATCAATTTTCGCAATTAGGAGGAACCTTGGGGTTTGCTACTACTTTTTACGACAAGTTAACCTTTCAATATACGTCACAAGCAGGATATACTTTAGGAAAAAAGTCATTTGAAATTTTTGACTATCATTTAGGAGGATACAATCAAAATTATATTAATAACTTTATTCCAATGTATGGGTATGATACAGGAGGTTTAAACAACCAGTCTTACTTAAGATCAGAATTCAATCTGCGATATGAGGTTTTAAAAAATCATTATGCAATGTTTATTGCAAATTATGCTCGTGTAGAAGAAAATGTTTTTGAGAATGGAGATTTATTTAAGAACACAAAATCAGGTTATGCATTAGGGTACAGCGTGGAAACTTTTATGGGACCTGTTGAATTAAAATATTCATGGTCACCAGATCACTCTGAACATTATTGGTTATTTAATTTAGGGTTTTGGTTTTAAACATAAAAAAAACCCGTATCGTCTGATACGGGTTTTTATTTCATAATAAGATTGCCTTACTTACTTTTTTTCTTTTTTTTAAAATAGAATTTATATTGTAAGTATTGGTAAGCATCTCTTGGTAATACTTTAATCCACTTTTTGTGTTGCACAAACCATTTAAAACGGATAGAATTTACGCCTTTTGTTAAATAAGCAGCTATAAAAGGATGTACGTTTAAAGTAATATCCTTGTAATTTTTACCACTATTTATTAGGCGTTCTAGTTCAGCTTCTATTTTATCTAATAAGACAATAGGAGCTTCTACTTCTCCGTTTTTATTTGGATTTGGTTCACGTGTTTTTATCTCTAATTCAGGTCGTACACGTTGTCTTGTAATTTGCACTAAACCAAATTTACTCGGAGGTAAAATTTTATGTTTAGTGCGGTCTAAAGCCATCGCGTCTTTTAAGTGTTGATATAATTTCTGTCTGTTTTCAGCAGATTTCATATCAATAAAGTCAACAACTATAATTCCTCCCATATCTCGTAATTGTAATTGACGAGCAATTTCACTGGCAGCAATTAAATTAACTTCTAAGGCAGTTTCTTCTTGGTTTAAAGACTTATTAGAGCGGTTACCACTATTTACATCAATTACGTGTAAAGCTTCGGTATGCTCAATAACTAAATAAGCCCCTTTACTCATAGAAACTGTTTTACCAAACGATGTTTTAATTTGACGTTCTATACCATATTTTTCAAAAATAGGTACTTCAGACGCATGAAGTTTTACAATGTTTTCCTTTTCAGGATATATTTCTTGTAAATACTCTTTAATTTCAACTTTTAAAGTCTCATCGTTGGTTACAATGCTTGTAAAAGAATCGTTCATTACATCTCTTAGAATAGAAGATGCTCTGTTTAACTCGCTTAATATTTTGGTTGGGGTGTTATTATTAGCAATGCGTTTACACATTGTTTTCCAACGATCAAGTGAGTTTTGTAAATCTTTGTCAAGTTCTGCTACCTTTTTACCTTCGGCAACAGTACGTAAAATAAGTCCAAACCCTTTTGGTCTGATACTTTTTGCTAATTTTTTTAAACGCTCCTTTTCTTTCGGATCTGCTATTTTTTGTGATACCGATATACGGTTAGAAAAAGGAACTAAAACTAAAAATCTACCTGCTATTGAAAGTTCCGAACTAATACGCGGACCTTTGGTAGATATTGGTTCTTTTACAATTTGTACTAATAAATTTTGACCTGATTTTAGTACATCGTTAATACTTCCGTCTTTGTTGATGTCTTCTTCAAAACGAAAGTTTTTTAAAGTGAACTCTTTGTAATTACCTGTGCTTACTTTCTTAATGAATTTGTTTAAAGATTGTACTTGTGGACCTAAATCGTGGTAGTGTAAAAAACCATCTTTAGGATAACCAACATTTACAAAAGCAGCATTTAACCCAGTCATTACTTTTCCTATTTTAGCAAGAAAAATATCACCGACTGAAAAATTATGGTCGCTTGTTTCTTTGTTTAACTCAATAAGTTTACCATCTCTTAGTAAGGCGAAATCAATATCAGAAGAATTGGAACGAATTATTAATTCTGTTTTCATTCTGAATATGGTTTTATGCCGTCGTAATTGCTTACGAAGACGGATTAAAATTTGTAAACAGGTATAATTTATACCATTTTAAGGTGTTAAAACCTTAATGTCAATGAACGTAGCTTATAAAAGCAACGAAAAAGTAAGCTACTGCTTACTTTTTCTTCTTATGACGATTTGCTCTCGCTCTTTTCTTTCTTTTGTGTGTAGAGATCTTAGCTCTCTTTCTTTTTTTACCACTTGGCATAGTTAAAATGTTTTGTAAAACCTTAGTTAGTAAGGCTTTTGGTTAATACTTTTTTAATTATTTTACAGCTACTTTAGTTTTTACACCCTCAGTAAATACCTTAGAAGGCTTAAAAGCAGGTATGTTGTGTGCAGGAATCTTAATAGTAGTATTTTTAGAAATGTTTCTACCAGTTTTTTCTGCTCTAGTTTTAATAATAAAACTACCGAAACCTCTTAAATATACATTATCTCCATTCTCTAATGCATCTTTTACTTCGTCCATAAATGCTTCAACAGTCGCTAAAACATCTGCTTTTTCAATTCCACTCTTATCTGAAATTTTAGATACGATATCTGCTTTTGTCATTATAAATATATTTTGTTTATTTTCTTTTAAAAATTGAGGGTGCAAATATATGATAATTAATCTATTCCGAAAAAAATAAGATTAAAAATATCTAAATAAAATATGTTAATTTTGCTGGCACAATTTACATAAATGTCTTTATCTAAACAATTAATTCACTGGTATTTACAGAATAAAAGAGAGCTTCCTTGGAGAAAAACAAAAGATCCGTATCGTGTTTGGTTAAGTGAAATTATGTTACAACAAACTCGCGTAGTACAAGGCTTGCCGTATTTTTTAAAATTTACAGAAGCTTTTCCAATAGTATTTGATTTAGCAAAAGCCGAAGAAAGCGAGGTGTTAAAATTATGGCAAGGTTTGGGGTATTATTCAAGAGCTAGAAACTTACATTTTACAGCTAAATATGTTGCAGAAGAATTGGGAGGAATATTTCCTAAATCGTATAAAGAATTATTACAATTAAAAGGAGTAGGTGATTATACCGCTTCAGCAATTGCTTCTATTTGTTATGATGAACCAGTTGCTGTGGTTGATGGTAATGTGTATAGAGTACTGTCTCGCTATTTTGGAATTGCTACACCTATTAATTCTACAAAAGGAATAAAAGAGTTTAAAGAGTTAGCCCAAACAGTAATTGATGCATCACAACCAGGAGTGTATAATCAAGCTATTATGGATTTTGGTGCTTTACATTGTAAACCTCAAAATCCGTTGTGTAGTGAGTGTCCGATAGCTAATAGTTGTGTGGCGTTGGCAAAAAATAGTACCAAAGAACTTCCTGTAAAGGAAAAGAAAATTAAAATTAAAAAACGATATTTTAATTATTTAGTGCCAGTTACTAATGATAATCAGACGGTTTTAGAAGAGCGAACAGGAAATGGAATCTGGAAAGGGTTGTATCAATTTCCTCTTTTAGAAGCTAAAAATGAAATTGACGAAAAAGAACTAATTAAACACGAGCAGTTTATAAAGTTGTTTCCTAAAGAAACTACAATTTCATTGTTTAACAAAAAAGAGATTATTCATAAATTGTCGCATCAACATTTAGTTACAAAGTTTTGGGTAGTAAAAACTACAAATGTTAGTGAGAATACGATGAGTTGGTCAAAAGTAAAAGAGCAACCTGTGCCAGTGTTGATAGATAAGTTTTTGGAGGAATATTTAAAAGAGGAGCTCTAATTTTTGTATATTTGATTTTACACTAAACTATAATGCTATGGCAGGAACAATTAATAAGGTTATTTTAATAGGACATTTAGGCGATGAAGTTAAAATGCACTATTTTGAAGGAGGAAATTCGATAGGGCGCTTTCCATTAGCTACTAATGAAACCTATACCAATCGTCAAACCGGAGAAAAGGTAACCAATGTTGAATGGCATAATATTGTAGTGCGTAATAAATTGGCTGAAATTTGCGAAAAATATTTAACCAAAGGAGATCGTGTGTATTGCGAAGGTCGTATAAAAACACGTCAGTATGAAGTAGATGGTCAAAAACGATACGCTACCGAAATTCATGTGCAAGACATGACGTTTTTATCTACTAAAAAAGATCCAAATAGTCCTCAACCAGACGTACAGCCAATGCAAGGAAATCCTACACCACCAAGTGTAGCTCCAGAAGAAGATGACGATTTACCATTTTAGTATAATTAAATTTTAAAAATTGGATCCAGAACCCGAACCTTTATTTTTATTATTATCAAGTTTTGATTGGTTAACAACCGTTAACTTTTTGCTGTTACTGCTTTTGTTAATTTGTTCTGCACTAGTTTCAGGAACTGAAGTAGCATTTTTTTCAATCTCTCAAACCGAGTTAGATGAGTTGTCATCAAACTCGAAAGAAAAAAATACAGTAGTAAAATTATTAGATGATCCCAAAAAATTATTAGGTACTATTTTAATTACCAATAACTTTATTAATATTCTTATTGTGTTATTGTTTGCAAACATTGGTAAGGTATTGTTTACAGGGTTAGATTATGAACTAGATTTTTATTTTTTCAATGTTTCTGTGCTTTTTTTGATTGAAATTGTACTGATTACCTTTTTAATTTTGTTGTTCGGAGAAGTATTACCAAAAGTATATGCAAGCAGAAAATCATTACAGTTTGCTGAAATGATGGCAAAACCAATTCAGGTTTTAAACACTTTGTTAACTCCGTTAAGTTCTCCACTTATTAAGTTAACTAGTATTATTGAAAATAGATTAGGGAACAAAAACAACAATCTTTCGGTTGAGCGTTTGTCGCAAGCGTTAGAGTTAACGTCAGATGACGCTACAACCAAAGAAGAACAAAAAATATTAGAAGGAATTGTTAGTTTCGGGAATACCGAAACAGTGCAGATTATGAAGCCTCGAACCGATGTTTGTGCCATTTCAGAAGATGCAAGTTATGAAGAGGTGTTACAAATGATTTTAAAGAATGGTTATTCAAGAAACCCTGTATATCGAGAAAATATGGATACCATTGTTGGTGTGTTGTATGCAAAAGATTTATTGGAACATTTGAATAAAAAGACTTTTAAATGGCAAAACCTATTAAGAGAGGCATTTTTTGTGCCTGAAAACAAAAAGTTAGACGATTTATTAATCGAGTTTCAAGAAAAGAAAAAACACCTTGCAATTGTAGTTGATGAATACGGTGGAACAAGCGGAATTGTAACCTTAGAAGATGTTATTGAGGAAATAGTAGGTGATATTAATGATGAATTTGATGATGAAGATTTAATCTATTCGAAACTTGATGAAAATAATTATATTTTTGAAGGAAAAATAACCATCAAAGATTTTTGCCGCGTCTTAGATGATGAAGATGAAGAGAAATTTGAAGAGGCCAAAGGAGAAAGTGAAACCTTAGCAGGTTTTATTTTAGAAGTTTCAGGAAAGTTTCCTAAAAAAGGCGAAAAAATAAACTTCAGTAATTATACGTTTACTATTGAAGCGTTGGCTAAAAAACGTATAAAACAAGTAAAAGTTACCCGAAATGCGTAAATTCTTTTTGCTGGCATCAGCAATATTTTTGATAAGTTGTAATGAAGAAACCTTACCTAAACCTAAAGCATATTTAAGTTTAGAGTATCCTAGTAAAAGGTATAGTAGAATGCCGTTTCAAAAACCATATTCGTTTGAAACAACTCAAATAACTCAATCTAAAAGCTTACCAAAAAACTGGATAAAAATTGAATATCCAACGTTAAAAGCTTCGGTAGACATTACTTATCGTCCTATTGAAGGAAATTTAAGGGAGTTGTTAATGGAATCTGAAAAATTAGTATTTGAACATGCTATTAAAGCAGATCAAATTACCGCACCTGTGGAATATGTAAACCCAAACACAAAAGTTTACGGAAGTTTGTATCAAATTCTGGGTAATGCAGCTTCACAAGTGCAATTTCACGCAACCGATAGCTCTAAACACTTTTTAAAAGGATCCTTATTCTTTTATACCAAACCAAATTACGATTCTATTTTACCAGCAGTTGAATACATTAAAAATGATATGATTCATATGATGGAAACCTTGGAGTGGGAGAATTAGAAAAGAAATAAAAAAGCTATAATTGTGAAGATATTTTTAAACCTACTTTTTAATACTTCCAAAGGATTAAATCTTCTTGATGAAAAATATGAAGACGATTTATATAGGAAAAGTATTTTTCTCTTTATAGTATTAGGTGTTGTAAGCTATCTTTCAGGGTTTGATCTTATGGAAGAAAGCAGGTTTCTAAAAGGTATATTTATACTTTTTGTAGTTACAATTTTATATGTGTTTTTGGGGTTAATTTATAGTTTTATCTTGTTAAAAATAGGAAGGCTCTTAAAAGGGAAAGCTACATATACTGAAGTTTGTTCTCTTTTTTCATACTCTTTAATGCCTTTTGTCTTGTCGCTAGTATTAATATGGATTATGAATAATGCACATCATTTCTTTTATGAGAATAGGCTTAACATACCTGTTTTAAAAAAACTAATTTTAGTGATTTCTTCACTCTTATCAGTGAAAATTCTTCTACAAGGACTAATTAAATTTAATAATTATTCATTGCTAAAAGGAAGTGTCAATGTCCTATTCTATGTTGCTTTTGTAGCTTATTTATGCTATAAATTGGTTGTTTTTATATAGAAGTATTTTTCCTACTCTGCAACCACAAATAAAATTGTAACCCAAATAAAATAGCGCCTGATAATAAGTGTACAGCTTGAGTTCCTAACGGGAAATCTGCATAGTACATTAAAATACCCGTAATTGTTTCTAAAAAGATTAAGAATACAATCCAGTTTACCAGTTTATAGCCTAAATTTTTCATCTGATTTAAGTAAAATAACCCAAGGTTTACTAATACAATAGCTATAGTAAATGAACGGTGGATGTAAAATTTAAGATTAGGATCCATTAAGCTATAGTGCTTGTTTTCAAACCCGTGTAGTTTTACTTGTTCATCAATAAATTGACGTACTTGTGTTCCTAAAGCAATTTGAATTAAAGAAAATATAGCTGAACTAATAACTAGTTTACTAAACAAAGAGTTGTATTTGTAAGATACTTTTTTACGATCAGAAACAATATAAAGGAGCCATAACAGTAAGGCAATAATTATCAAACCACCAACCATATGAATGGTGATTATTGTAGGTTTTAAGTTAGAGTCTACAACGGTTTTACCAAGCCATGCTTCAAACAGCATTAAAAAGAAAGCTCCAAATGATAAAAGTGTGATTTGCTTATTCTCTTTCCAAAATTTAACCGAAACAAAAATTAAAAACAAAAACGGAATTCCAGCTAAAGCAGAACTTAATCGGTTAATATACTCTGTCCAAGTATGAAATTTATTAAACTTAGCGTAATCGTGTTTAGTGTACTTTTCCCAGTTGTTAGCATTAAATTCATCAGTGGTTTTAATATTATGACCAGCAACAAACAAAGCTTCGTCTTTTACGATAATCATTCCTTTTTTATACTCGTAATTAGGTTGCCAAGTGATTTCTTCTTCAGAAGTTGGCGGAATGTAATATCCGAAACACTTTGGCCAATCAGGACAACCCATTCCTGAACCTGTCATACGAACAACAGAACCAGCTAAAAAAATAACATATACAGCAATTAACGAGATTTTTACAATGAGAGGGAAATGTTTCTTCATGTTACGAAAAATTTTAGCAAAGATACTTAAAAGGCATAAAAAAAGCTCCTAATTTAGGAGCTTTCAATATTGTTTGAATTAACAATTATGCTTTTTTTGTTTCAGCACAACATGCCATAGTACAATCTTCTTTACAAGCTTTTTTTTCAGCTTCCGTTTTTGTACAGCATTCTTTTTTACAATCAGCATCACAAGATTTCTCATCAGCTTTTTTAGTAGTTTCAGAAGCTTTATACATATCACCGCTACCAATTCCTTCAACAAAAGCAATTAAATCTGCTTTGTTTGTTTTGTTTGCATCATACTTTATAGTTGCAATACTGTCGTTAAAAACAACGTTTGCTTCTAAAACACCATCTTTCTTACTTAAATCAGAAGCTATTTTTCTAGCACAACCTATTTCACAAGTCATCCCTGAAATGTTTAATGAAAGTTCTTGTGGATTAGCTTCAGTTACTGTTTCCGTTTTTTGTTCTTGAGCTTCTTCTTTTTTAGCTTCACTTTTACAAGCAATCATTGCTAAACTTACAAAAGCAGCAACAAAAAATATTTTTAAAAATTTCATCATTTTTATTTATTGGGTTATTCAGCAAATTTATTAATAAAATCAAAATTTAAAACATAAATAAACGACTTTTGTTACTAAAATACTTGATAATGAATAAGCAACAACAAAAATGGTTGTTTTTAATTGTGCTTTCGCTGGTTTGGGGAAGTTCTTTTATTTTGATGAAAAAGGCTCTGATTGGTTTAACGCCCGTGCAAGTAGGAGCTTTACGAATGATAATTTCAGCAGTTTTTTTATTGTTAATAGGGTTTAGAAGTATACAAAAAATTGAAAAAAGGCATTGGAAGTATATTGCCATAACTGCCGCTTTAGGAACTTTTTTTCCGGTTTTTTTGTTTGCTTTTGCTATTAACGGAATTGATAGTTCTATCGCAGCTATTTTAAATTCCTTAACACCTTTTAATACTTTTGTATTTGGAGCATTGGTATTTGGTTTTGCTTTTAAAAAGAAACAACTTATTGGGATTTTAGTTGGGTTAATAGGTACCTTGGTTTTGATTTTAAAAGGAGCAGAATTAAACCCGAATCAGAATTATTGGTATGCTTTATTGGTAATTATTGCTTCGATAGGATATGCTTTTAACGTAAATATGATTAAGAAATATTTATCAGATTTAGACGCTTTAGCAATTACGACAGGACATTTTATATTATTATCGATTCCTGCGTTATTAGTGTTGGTTTTTTCTGGTTTTTTCTCAACGTTTGAAGTAACGACAACGACAACAAATGCCTTAGGTTATGTAGCTGTTTTAGCCATTTTTGGAACAGGAATAGCTAAGGTGTTATTTAATAAATTAATACATATTTCTTCTCCTGTATTTTCTTCTTCTGTAACTTATGTGATACCTGTTGTAGCGGTTATGTGGGGAGTTATTGATGGTGAGAAATTGAGTTTTATACAATTCTTTGCTGGCGGAATAATTTTATTAGGTGTTTGGTTGGTAAATAAAGCAAAGTAGTTGTTTTCAATAAAAAAAGAGCCAAAACTTTATGTTTTGACTCTTTTATCTTTTTTTTAAAAGTTTAATTATTATTGGAAATCAGCGTCAGAAACTCCTTCGTTAATTTTGATTTCTTTTACAATAAACTCTAAAGTCATTGGACCATTTTTTTGAATGATTTTATGAGGGAATTTAATTCCATTAACCTCTTTGTAATCTGAAAATACCATAGGCACTTTTACTTCTCCTTGTGGCCCTTGAGCGGTTTTTACTTCTTTAACTTTTAAACCTGATTTTACATCATAAAAAACTTCTTTTTTACCATGTTTAATTACATAAGCATTGTTTCCATCAATAGGTTCAATTCTGTCTAAACTACCAGTTTTATAATTTTTATCAGCAAATGGAGCAGCAGTATTTTTTATTTCTTCTAAATCCTCTTTTGCCATTTCTTTTTTCTGACCATTAACTTCTTGATATCCTTTAGTTCCATCAAAAACTATTTTTTGCATCACATTCCCCATCATAGAAACAGTTACAGAAGATTTGTTAGGAGTTGCGTTTTTTTGTACTAAACTTAATTGCATTCCTTGAATTTTAGCTTCAGAAGAAGTTACTAAAGAGTTTACGTTAGCTATTTTATCTTTTCCACCAACTGCTTTTAAATAATCGTCTATAACACTAGAAGCCGTAACGCCTTTTGGGATAGGTAAGCTCATTGCTGGTTTTTCGGTAGGATTAGCATACGCGTCAAAATAATTGATCTTATACTCTGATGTTTTTTCTAGGTTTTTTAAAACATCAATTCCTTTACCTGTAATAATTACACGAGCTTTATCTCCTCTAAAATATTTAATTGCTGCATTTTGAATGTCATCTAAAGTAACAGAATTAATATTTTCTAAATATTTTTCATAAAAATTACTAGGTAAGTTATAACGAGCAATGTTCAACGCAAAATTAGCTGCTACAGATGGTTTTTGAACGTTACGCACAAAGTTTCCAATATACTCTGCTTTAGAGTTTTTTAATTCTTCTGGAGTTACTTTTTGGTAACGAATTTTATTAATTTCTTTTTGAATTTCTACCACAGCACTATCAGTAACCATATTTCTTACAGCCGCACCTGCTCTAAAAATACCTGCGCTTTTATTTTTATTTTGAGAAATGCTTGAATACGCTCCGTAAGTATATCCTTTATCTTCACGTAAATTCATAAATAAACGAGCAGTACCGCCACCTCCTAAAATATTATTTGCTAATAAAGCTGCGTAATAATCTTTATCACCTAACGTTAAATCAACAGTATTAATTACAGCTACTTGAGATTGTACTGCATTTGGCATGTTGATAAAGTTTATTTCAGTGGTGTTTATATTAGTTGGTACGTTGTAACTAACAGGAGGGATAGCTCCTTTTTTCCAGTCGTTGAATAAATTTTTAACTAATGTTTTTGTTTCTGAAGGGTTAATATCTCCAACTATTACAAGATATGAGTTGTTTGGTTTGTAATAAGTATTGTAATTGTTTTTAACATCTTGTAGTGCAATGTTTTTAATACTTTCTTTAGTAATAAATTCACCGTATGGGTGATTCTTACCATACACTAAAGCATTTTCAACTCTACTAGCAACAGCTTCTACACTTTTTTCACTCGATTTAATTCCCTCTAAAGTACGTTCAATTACTTTATCGAATTCTTCTTGTGTAAACTTAGGGTTTTTAACACCATCAGCCATTAAGCCTAAAACTTCTTCAAAATATTTCGTTAACGACCTTACTGATGCACCATTACTTCTAAACGAAACATTAGCTCCAAGAAAATCAACTCTTTCGTTAAATTCATCTTTAGGTAAATTGGTTGTACCGTTACCTAACATGTCTCCCATAACTTGAGAAACACCTGTTTTATCACCTTCTAAATATATAGGATTATCAATTGTTAATGAAGCAGAAACTCTTGGTAGTTTATGGTTTTCAACCATAATTACCTGTAGGCCATTGCTTAACTTGAATTTTTCGGCTTTTCCTAATTTAATTTGAGGAGCTGGTCCTGGTTTCGGTTGTACACTTCTGTCTATTTGAGCATTTACAGTAAAAGACATGCTTACAACTGCTAATACTGCTATTATTATTTTTTTCATATTGAATGTCTTGAAACTGAATTATTTTTTTGATTCTGGTAAATATTCCATAACCAAACGTTGGTTAGTGTTTAGGTATTTTTTAGCTACCTCTCTAATTTCTTCACGAGTAATTGATCTGTAAATATCAATCTCAGTATTTATTAAGTTAGTATCACCATATAATACATTATAGCGAGCTAATGAATTAGCAATACCTTCAACGCTTGAGTTAGCATTCACAAAATTATTTTCAAACTTATTTTGTAATTTTTGATAATCTTTTTCTGAAATTAAATTTGTTTGAAGTTTAACCACTTCTTCATCAATTTCTTTTACTAAGCTTTGCAAAGAATTGTCTCCTAAAGGTAGTGCAAATAAAATGTAGGTACCGTAATCTTCTTGACTTAAGTTTATAGCACCAGCCTGTAAAGCCATTTTTTTAGTGTCAACTAATTTTTTATAAAGAACCGAGCTTTTACCGCCACTTAAATAAGTAGAAATCATATCTAACACGCGAGCATCTCTAGTTTTCATAGAAGGAGTTCTATAAGCAGCCATAATCGCTGGTATTTGAATATTTGGGTCGTAAGCTTTTGCAAAGAATTCTTTAGTTATTGGGTCTTCTTTAGGAAAACTTCTAACAATATCTTTACCACGAGGAATTGGCTCAAAGTAAGATTTTATAAGACGTTTTGCTTCTTTAACTTCAAAATCTCCAGCAACAACCAAAGTAGCATTGTTAGGAACGTAGTATTTTTTGTTAAATGCTAAAAACTCTTCTAAAGTAGCGGCATCTAAATGTTCCATTTTACCTATGGTAGTTCCTTTGTAAGGGTGTTTTTTAAACATGTTTTTTTTAACATTCTCTAAAAAACGAGAGTAAGGTTGGTTGTCTACTCGTAAACGCTTTTCTTCCTTTACAACTTCATTTTGAGTGTCTACACCTTCTTGACCAATAATAGGATGTAATAAACGTTCAGACTCCATCCATAAGCCTAGTTCTAAATTATTAGATGGAAAAACTTCATAATAATATGTTCTATCGTCGGTGGTGTTAGCATTATTGGTTCCTCCATTAGAAGAAACTATTTTAAACCATTCACCTTTTTTAATGTTTTTGGTACCTTCAAATAACAAATGCTCAAAAAAGTGAGCCATTCCCGTTCTATTTGGTTGCTCATCTTTGGCACCTACATGGTACATGACAGAGGTTGTTACTACAGGAGCAGAATTGTCTTGATGCAAAATAACGTGCATTCCATTGTTTAAATCGTACTCTTCAAACTCAACTTTTTGTGCATTAGCAGAAAGCCCTACTAATAAAGCCGAAGCTAGAGTGATAACTCTTTTTCTCATTGATTGAAATTTAATTTTGGATTGTTTTAATTAGCATATGTGACGTTAAATTATTTCATTTGTTACAGAAATATGAATAGAAATTAGAAAAACTATGTTAAGAGAGTAATTTTCTGATGAATAGATTGTTTCTTGAAGTAAAAAACGTATATTTGCACCCGCATTTTCAACAAGAAAGTGTGAATAAAAGTATAAACGCAAAACAAATAGTATGTACGCAATCGTAGAGATAGCAGGGCAACAGTTTAAAGTAGCTAAAGACCAAAAAGTATACGTACACCGTTTACAAGAGGCAGAAGGATCAAAAGTAACTTTTGATAAAGTAATGCTTGTTGAAGATAACGGAAACGTTACAATTGGCGCCCCAGCTATAGAAGGTGCAGGAGTAACTGCAAAGATTTTAGGTCACTTAAAAGGTGATAAAGTAATCGTTTTCAAAAAGAAAAGAAGAAAAGGTTACAAGAAAAAAAATGGACACAGACAGTATTTAACTGAAATCCAAATTGAAGGAATTGCTACTTCTGGTGTTAAGGCAGCTGCTAAAAAAGAAGCTCCTAAAGCAGAAGCAAAGACTGAATCTAACGATTTAAGTTCTATGACTGTTGCAGAATTAAAAGCTTTAGCTAAAGAACAAGGTATTTCAGGATACACTTCTTTAAAGAAAGCAGAATTAATTGAAGCATTAAGTAAATAATTAACTTTAAAAACTTACAAAGATGGCTCATAAGAAAGGTGTCGGTAGTTCGAAGAACGGTCGTGAATCGGAATCGAAACGATTAGGAGTAAAGATTTTTGGAGGACAAGCTGCTATTGCAGGTAATATTATTGTTCGTCAAAGAGGAACTCAACACAATCCAGGTGAAAATGTTTACATGGGTAAAGATCATACTTTACATGCTAAAGTTGATGGTGTTGTAAAATTCCAAAAGAAAAGAGATAACAAATCATACGTTTCTGTAACTCCATTTGAGGCTTAAGAAACTAACTGATTAGATAAGATAAAAAGCTCAACTATTTTTAGTTGAGCTTTTTTTGTATATAAACCGAACATTAAAATTTATACAAAAAAACACCGCTTAAAAAGCAGTGTTTCATAACTTAATATCATTATTGATTAATCCCCCAATTTATCAATATGATTCCCCTTGTGTATTACGCTACAAATATCAGGGTAAAAAAGCAGTTTTATGAGAGTAGATGTATAAATGGTTGTTTTTTTTGTGTAAATGGTAATTATTTTATGGCTCTGTAAACGTTTGGTTATGCTTTTGTTTAAATCATGACCTATAGATTTTATTTTTAAGATATTATCTGTTACATTTGGTACAAATCTACATACAATGTTAAGAGCAGTAATAGTTGATGATGAACCAAAAGCGATACAAGGCCTTTCATGGGAGTTATCAAATTTTAATGAAGATATAGAAGTTATCGAAACATTTACTGAGGCAGAAAAGGCAATTAAGCATATTAACGAAAACGATATTGATTGTCTTTTTTTAGATATAGAAATGCCTACGATGGATGGTTTTCAGTTGTTAGAAAAACTAGATAACAAAGATTTTGCAATCATAATCACTACAGCTTATAATGAGTATGCTATTAAAGCATTAAAAAATCAAGCTATAGACTATCTTTTAAAACCAATTGACTCTGATGATTTAGAAGAAACTATAGGCAGAATTAAACTTCACCATAAGAAGTATAATAATACAGAGAAGGTTGAAAAAATATTATCTAGCTTCAATAAAAAATTCAACAGAAGAAAAATAACAATAAATACAGATGGAAAATTAGTTTTTTTATCTGAAGATGAAATTTTGTTTGTAGAATCTGACGGGAATTATTCAACAATACATACTTCTGGAAATAAAAAAATTGTAGTAACAAAAAAGCTAAAAGAAATTAATTCGTTATTACCTGAAGATCATTTTTTTAGAATACACAATTCATACATTATTAACTTAAATAAAATCAAAGAGTTTTTAAAATCAGACGGATATGTTGTGTTAGAGAACAACCATAAAATTCCGGTATCTCGTCAAAGAAAATCTGATTTCTTGGAAAAATTTTAGTTTTAAATGAAGCAGTTAGTAATAATCCCTTTTCTTTTTTTTATACTATTTTCTAGTTATGCTCAAAACCATCGAGAAAGTAAGGATAGTCTTATTCAGTTAGCAGTAAATAAAAAGATTGATAATTATTACGAACTATATCGTTTTTTTGAAAAAGGAAGGTTTGACAGAGAAGAAATAGACTTGCTTTTAGGAGAAAGTAAAAAAAACGAATACAAACTTGGTGAGGTTTATGCATACAATTTATTAGGAAGAAGTTACAGAAATAATTCTTTTTTTGATAAGTCTATAGAAAATCATTTAAAAGCTTTAGAACTAGCAAGAGAAATGAATGATGTAAATGCTGAGATTGTTACTCTCAATCAAATAGGAGTAGTTTACAGACGCCAAGACAAGGTTAGAAGTGCTTTAAATTATCATCAAATGGCGTTAGAGCTAGCTGATAAAATAGAGAGACCAGATATAGATACCAAGATAAGTATAAGTATTTCTAACAATAGTATTGGTAATATTTACTTAGCTTTAAAACAATATCAATTAGCATTAGAGAAATTTAAAAAATCAATTTTAATACAAAGTAGAACAGGAGATAAACGAGGGCTAGCAATAAATCATCAGAATATAGGGCTAGCTTTTCAAAACTTAGGAGAAATTGATGCAGCATTAGAACATTACAATAAATCGTTAGAGTATAATATTCAAAATAATTCAAGTATAGGAAAGGTTATTTGTCATACTAGTATTAGTAATGTTTTATTATTACAAGGAAAATATAAAGAAGCTTATGAATATATAAATGAAGTAGTACCTCTTTCAGAAAAAATAGGAAATCAGTATTATACTTCAGAGGTGTATATTACTTTGGGTAACGTACAGTTAAAGTTAGATAGTTTAGATAAAGCAGAAAAGTATTTAGATGAGGGTTTAGCAATAGCTAAAAAACATAAAATTCCCTCAGAAATTAATCAGTCTAATTTATACTTATCTGAGTTGTATGAGAAAAAAAAGGATTATGAAAAAGCATATAATTTTTATAAAAAAGCAATAGAAGGAGAGCGTAAAACATTTAACGATAAAAATATTTCATATGTAAATAACCTTATTAATAAATATGATAATGAGGTAAGCAGAAATAAAATAAAAAGTTTAGCAAAAGAAAATGAAATCGCTAAACTAAAACTACTTCGAAATAGAAACGTTTTAATTATAGCCTTAGTTTCTATAGCAATGTTAGGATTGCTATTATATTCTATGTATAGGCACCGTCTACTTAATAATGATAAGAAAATATTAATGCTAGAACAGGAGGCTTTGAGAATTCAAATGAATCCTCATTTTGTATTTAATGCATTAAACTCAATTAAGTTGTATGTAATAAATAATGAGCAGAAAAATGCAGTTCATTATTTAAATAAATTCTCAAAGTTAATTCGGAGTATTTTAGAGTCTTCATCAGTAAAAGAAGTAACCTTGAGTGAAGAACTTAAAACAATGAGTTTATATATGAGTATAGAGAATATAAGATTATCTAACGAAGTAACTTATATAGAAAAAGTAGACCCAAATGTAAATATAGAAAGGATAAAAGTTCCTCCATTAATATTACAACCTTTTTTAGAAAACTCTATATGGCATGGTTTATCATCTAAAAAAGGTGAGAAGGAAGTAATTTTGTCTGTAAATAAAATATCTGATGAATTCATTCAAATAGATATTATTGATAATGGAATTGGAAGAGATGCAGCTATGAAAATTAGAAAAAATAAATCGCTCAATAGAAGGTCGATAGGAATTGATTTAACCAAAGAAAGACTGCGAAACTTCGCCAATGAATATAAAAACAATTTTTCATTAGATTATTCAGACTTAATTGACGAAAAAGGGAATACAAGTGGAACTAAAGTTACTTTAAAAATACCTATAATTTAAAAATCAAACCGTAACTGTACCCAAACAGGATCTTTTTTCTCTGTATTTAAGTTACTGAAAGAAATACCTAGTAAACGGACAGAGTTGTTAAGAGTATCTTGATACAGTAACTCTTTTACAATAGGATAGAAGTCTTTTTTTAGTTGTAAGTAATGATTGGTGGTTTTACTACGAGTTTGTTGCGTAAAATCGCTGTATTTGATTTTGAGAGTTACCGTTTTACCTTTTGTGTTCGACTTTTTCATTCGACGTTCCAATTCATCCGCAATTTTATTAAGTCGTTCCAACATAAAAACTTCTGAAGATAAGTTTTCTCTAAAAGTTGTTTCAGCAGCAATAGATTTTCTAACGCGATTTGGCTTGACTTCCGAATTATGAATACCTCGAACAATGTTGTAATAATGCAACCCCGATTTCCCAAACAATTTACTGAGTTCGTCTAATGATTTTTGTTTTAAATCTAACCCAGTAAATATGCCTAAGTTGTGCATTTTAGCAGCAGTGACTTTACCTACTCCATAAAATTTATTTACAGGAAGTTGTTCTAAAAACTCTATAACTTCTTCTGGATTAATAGTTTTTTGTCCGTTAGGTTTGTTAATGTCAGAAGCTACTTTTGCTATAAATTTGTTGATTGATATTCCTGCAGAAGCTCGTAACTCTAATTCCTCCCATATTCGCTGACGAATTTCCTGAGCAATCATACTTGCTGAAGGATTTCCTTTTTTGTTTTCAGTAACATCTAAATACGCCTCATCTAATGATAAAGGCTCAACCAAATCAGTGTAATCATAAAATATTTTTCTAATTTTTGAAGAAATTTCTTTGTAGCGATCAAACCTTGGAGGAACAAAAATAATATGCGGACATTTTTGTTTAGCTAAAACACCACTCATAGCAGAACGAACCCCAAACTTTCTAGCTTCATAGCTTGCCGCCGAAACGACACCACGTATTTCACTCCCCCCAACTGCAACAGGTTTTCCTTTTAATTCAGGATTATCCAATTGCTCTACTGATGCATAAAAGGCATCCATATCTACGTGAATAATTTTACGAAAAGGAGGTTGTAATTCCATTCTGTAAAAATAACAAAAGCTCTCTTACGAGGGCTTTTGTTAGTCTTGATTCTTTTTTCTAACAGCGAAGAGGGTCTTTTCTCTAAAACTATACTTGTTTTACTTCAATTATTTTAACAGGACATGCCTTTTTAGCTTCATGAGAGGCTTCAAAAATACTGTCGTCGTGAGACTTTATGGTAAAGAAACCTTTCTTTTCTGCGGAATGTAATAAAACAGATTTACCGTCTTTTTTCGACATTTGAAATTGTGCTGGAGCTAACTCCACGCAATAATTACAACCAATACATTTGTTTCTTTGTAAGGTAATTACAACCATTAGTTTTTAGCAAATTCAGTTTTTACAATTTTGTATAATTTGTCTGAAGGACGAATTCTGAAATCTAATTTCATCGTAACTTCATCACCTTTGGTAGCAGTTTGTGCTTCTTTGTCGTTTACAAACATACTTTTTAATTCCATTTCTTGAGCACCTGTAGTAGGTCCAGTAATTAAAATGGTATCACCTACAGCTAAATCGTATGCTTCAATTTTAAATTCACCAATTTTAGCCTTAGGGAAATAATGCATTCCTTTTCCTAAATATACTTTCTTTTGAGTAGCATGCGAACCAGGTTCTTTACTCCACTCACCTAATTTCTGACCTAAATAATACCCGTTCCAAAAACCACGATTATATACTTTTTCCAGTTCTTGCATCCAGCTAATCACCTTTTCTTTATCGTAGGTTCCGTCATATAAACTATCAATAGCATCACGGTAGCACTTAATAACTTTAGCTACATATTCAGGAGCACGACCACGACCTTCAATCTTCAATACTTTAATACCAGCATCTGCAACTTGGTCTAAGAAATCGATGGTACATAAATCTTTTGGAGACATGATATACTCATTGTCTAGTTCCATTTCAAAACCAGATTCCTGATCGATTACCGTATATTTTTTACGACAATTTTGTTTGCAGGCTCCTCTGTTTGCTGATGAGTTGTGTGAGTGTAAACTCATATAACATTTCCCAGAAACCGCCATACAAAGTGCACCGTGACCAAAAATTTCAATTTCTAACAAACGACCAGAAGGTCCTTTGATTTCTTCTTTTTCAATCTGCTCTGTAATCTTTTTTACCTGACGTAAACTCAATTCTCTACTCAACACCACAGTATCAGCAAACATTGCATAAAACTTAACTGTTTCGATGTTGGTAATATTAATTTGAGTAGAAATATGAACCTCCATACCTTCAGCTCTAGCCATTGCAATTACAGCTTGATCCATTGCGATTACGGCAGTAATATTAGCTTCTTTAGCTCTTTTGATTAAGGTTTTTACGATAGATAAATCATGATCGTATACAATAGTGTTTAATGTTAAATACGTACGAACATTTTTCTCAGTACATCTACGAGAAATTTCTTCTAAATCATCTAAGGTAAAATTGATAGATGCTCGAGCACGCATATTTAATTGCTCTACACCAAAGTATATAGAATCACATCCATTATCTAAAGCTGCTTGTAACGATTCAAAATTACCAGCAGGAGCCATTAACTCAATCTTTTGCATTACTTTTTAAATTTTAAAGCTTCTGAACGTCCTTTTTTAAATATTTTATTACTTGCGTGTTTTCCTTTACGCAATTCTTTTTGTTCTTCGTAAGGTAAATGAATGATTTCTTGACATTCAGGAGAACATGTATTTTCCATTTTTTCAGCACATTCATCACACTGAATAAATAGTAAGTGACAACCTTCGTTAGCACAGTTAGTATGTGTATCGCAAGGTTTTCCGCATTGGTGGCAATTAGCAATTACATCATCAGAAATCTTTTCAGCTCTTCTATGGTCAAAAACAAAATTTTTTCCTAAAAATTTGTTCTCTAAACCTTCTGATTTTACTTGACGTGTATATTCAATAATTCCTCCTTCTAACTGAAATACATTTTTAAAACCTTTATGTTTATAGTAAGCAGATGCTTTTTCACATCGAATACCACCTGTACAATACATTAATAAGTTTTTGTCTTCTTTATGGTCTTTTAAATCTTCTTCAATAAGATCTAAAGAATCTCTAAACGTATCAACATCTGGAGTTATAGCCCCATCGAAATGCCCAATTTCACTTTCGTAATGGTTACGCATATCTACACAAACAGTATTAGGGTTTGCTAGCATTTCATTAAATTCTTTCGCGTTTAGGTGCACTCCTTTATCAGTAACATCAAAAGTGTCATCATTTAATCCGTCAGCAACGATCTTGTTACGAACTTTTACTTTTAGTTTTAAAAAGGATTTGTTGTCGTGTTCAATAGCCACGTTTAAACGAATTCCTTTTAAAAAAGAAATACTATCTAATTGATCTTTTAAAGCTAAAAAGTTTTCAGATGGTACAGATATTTGAGCATTGATTCCTTCGTAAGAAACATACGTTCTTCCTAAAACATCTAGCTCATTCCACTCAAGGAATAATTTATTTCTAAATAAAGTTGGATTTTCTATCTTGTGGTATTGATAGAATGAAATGGTAATACGGTCTTTACCCGCATCGTCTATTAATTTAGCGCGTTCTTCGGCGCTTAACTTGTTGTACAGTTGCATGCTATACTTTTTTAAGTTAAACAAATATGTTGTGATTTTAATAAAAAACCGGTGCAAATGTACTGATTTTTTGAGTTTTACTGTTTAAAACAATACTTTTTAACGAAAAGTGATATAATTTTAAACTTTAACGTATTTTTTTACATAAACGAGATACAACCAATTTAATTTTTTTAAACCTTTGTGGCATACAAACAATTAATTTTATACTCAAATAGTAAAAAGATGAGAGTAGCAGTAGTAGGCGCTACCGGTATGGTAGGTAATGTAATGTTACAAGTTTTAGCAGAACGCAATTTTCCGGTAACAGAGTTAATTCCTGTTGCTTCGGAGCGTTCGGTAGGAAATAAAATAGAATTTCAAGGAAAGAATTACTCAGTGGTTGGTTTAGAAACTGCTGTAGCAATGCAGCCAGATATTGCATTGTTTTCTGCAGGAGGAGATACTTCTTTAGAATGGGCTCCTAAGTTTGCTGAAGCAGGTACGACGGTAATAGATAATTCTTCAGCGTGGAGAATGGATCCAACAAAAAAACTAGTGGTTCCAGAAATTAATGGAGATGTATTAACAAGCGAAGATAAAATTATTGCAAATCCTAACTGTTCAACTATTCAGTTAGTAATGGCTTTGGCACCATTACATAAAGAATATAACATGAAACGTGTTGTGATTTCAACTTATCAGTCAGTTTCAGGAACAGGTGTAAAAGCTGTTCAGCAATTAGATAATGAAGAAGCTGGAGTTGAAGGAGAAATGGCGTACCCACATCCAATTGGAAGAAATGCATTACCTCATTGCGATGTATTCTTAGAAAATGGATATACGAAAGAAGAAATGAAGCTTGTAAAAGAACCTAAAAAGATTTTACGTGACGATTCCTTTGCTGTTACAGCAACAGCTGTAAGAATTCCAACAGCCGGTGGACATTCTGAGTCGGTTAATGTACAATTTGAAAACGATTTTGAATTGGAAAAAGTACGAGAGTTACTTGATAAAACTGATGGTGTGGTTGTACAAGATGATGTACAAAATAATGTATACCCTATGCCTATTTTAGCAAATAACAAGGATGAGGTTTTCGTGGGCAGAATTAGAAGAGATGAATCTCAGCCAAATACTTTAAATATGTGGATTGTTGCAGATAATCTTCGCAAAGGAGCTGCAACCAATACAATTCAAATAGCAGAATATTTAGTAGCTAATAATTTGGTAAAATCATCGGTTACTACTTAATCATAAAGTATAATAATACATTAAAAATCCTGTGCTTACAAGCACAGGATTTTTATTTTTGAAGTATGAACAGAGAACAAATAATACAGAATACCATTGAATTTGTAAAAGAAACTTTACAAGGAGCTGAAGGGGGACATGATTTTTTTCATATTGAACGAGTATATAAGAATGCATTGTTGATAGCAAAAGATGAAAATGTAGATGTGTTTGTAGTTTCTTTGGGGGCGTTACTACATGATATAGCTGATAGTAAGTTTTACGATGGAGATGAAATGATTGGGCCTAAAAAAGCACGATCTTTTCTTGAAAGACAACAGGTTTCAGAAGAAATAATAACACATATAGAAAAGATTATTATAAACATTTCTTTTAAAGGAGGGAATTTTAACCAAAAGTTTACATCACCAGAGTTGGATGTGATTCAAGATGCTGACCGATTGGATGCTATTGGAGCTATTGGTATTGCTCGTTGTTTTAATTATGGTGGATTCAAAAATAGAGAACTCTATAATCCGGAGATTGCTCCAAATTTAAACATGACGAAAGAGGAATATAAAAAGTCTACAGCTCCTACTATTAATCATTTTTATGAAAAATTATTGCTATTGAAAGATAAAATGAATACTCAAACAGGAAAAGTTATTGCTGAACAAAGACATGTCTATATGGAAGGTTTTTTAAATCAATTCTATAATGAATGGAATGGAGAGGGTTAGGTTTTTTTTAATTAATAATGTAAAAATATGGTTGTTTTAATAAAAAATTCACGTTAAAATTTGGTTATTATTGAAATTAATATATATTTGCTTCAGTTAATAACCCCTAGCTTATTAATGTAATCCCCTTATTGTAAAAAAAGCATCTAAACTCAGTTTAGATGCTTTTTTTGTTTGTATGATATGGTTGTTATTTTCCAGGAAAATTTGGTTTACGTTTCTCTAAAAAAGCAGTAGTTCCTTCTTTAAAATCTTCGGTACCAAAGCAGTTTCCAAACCCTGTAATTTCGCTTTCAAAACCATTTACACCATCTTTAAAATTATCGTTTACGGCTTTAATTGCTGCGCTGATTGCAACAGAAGAGTTGCGCATAATTTTAGAGGCTATTTTTTCAGCTAAAGGAAGTAACTCTTCCTGTGATGTTACATGGTTAACCAAACCAGCGTCTTTTGCTTCCTCAGCAGAAATCATACCTGCTGTCATGATTAACTCCATGGCTTTTCCTTTACCTACTAATTGAGGTAAGCGTTGCGTTCCACCATACCCAGGAATAACTCCTAAAGATACTTCTGGTAAGCCCATTTTAGCATTATCAGAAGCGATTCTAAAATGACAAGCCATAGCTAATTCTAATCCTCCTCCTAAAGCAAAACCATTTACAGCGGCAATAACAGGGGTAGATAGGTTTTCAACAAAATCAAATAAAATTTCTTGTCCTTTTTTTGCTAACATTCCTCCTTCTTCAACAGAAAAATGAGCAAATTCAGAAATGTCTGCACCAGCAACAAAAGCTTTTTCGCCACTTCCAGTAATGATAATTACTTTAATTGCTGAATCATTCTCCAAAGCTTTAAAAGCATTGTGTAATTCTTCAATTGTTGCTTTGTTTAAAGCGTTTAATTTTTTTGGTCTGTTAATGGTAACAGTTGCTAATCCGTTGTCTTGTTCAACTAAAATATTTTTAAAATTCATGATACTATTTATGTTTTTGGTAAAATTACGGTAAAAACGGTTCCTACTCCTTTGGTTGAAGTCAAAGAAATAGATCCGTCATACGCTTCAATAATATTTTTTATCATCGATAAACCTAGCCCCATACCACTTGTTTTTGTGGTGAATTTAGGTTCGAAAACAAGTTCTTTGTTTTTTTCGCTAATTCCCTTACCGTTATCAGAAACCGTAATTTTAACACTGTTACCTTCTGAAGCTACTTTTACTTCTATTTTAGGATTTTTATCAGTTTCTTTTATTGCTTGTATAGAGTTTTTAACCAAGTTGGTAACAATTCGTATTAATTGTGTTTTATCAAGACTGGCGTAAAGCTCTTCTTCTTGAGGAAGGTATTCTATATAATCTTCGGTGAAGATATCTAATGAATGCTTAACAACATCAACAACATTTATTTTTTCACGACGCTGTGTTGGCATTTTAGCAAAGTCAGAAAAGGCAGAGGCAATAGAGCTCATTACATCAATTTGTTGAATAAGAGTTTCGCTATATTCAGACATCTTTTCTTTTATATTTGGATCGTTTGGGTCAAATTTTCTTTCAAAACTTTGAACTGATAAACGCATTGGAGTAAGCGGATTTTTAATTTCATGTGCTACTTGTTTTGCCATTTCTCTCCAAGCTTGTTCACGTTCACTTTTAGCAAGTCTAGCAGCACTGTCTTCTAACTGATCTATCATGTTATTGTAGGCGGCTACTAATGAATTAATCTCTGAACTGGCTGAGTTTAACGTAATTTTTTCGTTGCGTTTATTTAAGCGTGTTTCTTTAATTTTTTCTGAAATTGTTTGAATAGAACGCGTAATATATGTTGATAAGAAATAAGCTAAAACAATAGCAATGATGAGCATTAATAAATACACTAATGACAAACGCGAAATAAATTCGCGAAGTTCGTTCTGTTGCTCTTCGTTGTCTTGAGCAATTTGTAGTTCTAGTATTCCAATTCGTTTAAAACGAGGATCATTAATATATGAGTACGAAGATTGGTAAGTAATTCCTTTTTCGGTTCTACTTTTTAAAATTTTATGATTAGAGTTATTAGCAAGATCCTTTATGGTTTCTTTGGGTAGATTTGAACCCTCTTTTTTGTCGAAATTATAAGGAATGGAAGACTTTAATAAGTTACCCTCCATATCATACATCGAAACCGTAAGCTTATGTACATAGGCAATGTCATAAATTCTGTCTTGAAATATTTTAGATAAATTTTGAGTTGTTACAGGGTAAGTTGTTCTGCGTTTTAACTCTATTTCTATGTCTTGTTTTGTTGAGAACTCTTTACGTTCAAACCTTGATATATTATAATCTTTAGTTTGTTCGTCGTATTGATAAATTGTAACCAATACAATTAAAATAGAAGCCAATAATACTAAAAGTATCATTGACAAGAATATTCTAATTCGTAGCGATATGTTGTTGAAAATAGGCAAACTTATAATTTAATTTTTTTAGTTTTCATTAATAGAGTATCGTCCTTTTCACCATCGTTATCCCAATCGTAAGTAGAGGTAGCTTCAAAGCCGTTTTTAGCTATTTTTATTGTGTACCAAGCTTGTACCTGATTTCCTAAATACAAATAATCTACAAACAAACTATCTCCCTTAGTTTTCCATTTCCCAGCGGTTTCACCTACTTTTTTTCCGTCAGGTTGTACGAACCAAGCAGCAAAGGTTCCATCATTTTTATAAGAAGATTGCGCTTTTCCTGATTCTGGTTTGCTAAAATCGTCTTCAAAAACAGAAGTACTATCAGTATCGTTAGCTGTTAAATATTCTATTTTTAAATAGGTTGTTTCCCAATTACCAATCAAATAATTTTTCAGCAAAGGTTTTGTTGAAGTTATTTCGTCCACTTTTTCGTTGCTTTTTTTTTCTTGTTTACATGCGGCAAAAAACATTCCGAAAATTAATGTTGCAATAAAATATTGTGTTCTCATAACTATTATGATTGAAGTTTTTCTTCCTTAGTGTGTAACAAACGTGTTAGTTTGATTGATAAATCTAATAAAATAATTTTAGCGTTTCCGTTTCTTTCAATATGATATTGTGCGTCACTTACTTCTTTTTCAATAGTCATGATATTACCACTGTGAACGAAAGGAGCAAATTTTGATAACTCGAAATTTGCTGATTGTGTTTCTAAAAAAACTAAATCAGGGGTTCCGTAATTAAGTAATAAAGCTTGTCTAAAAAATTGTAAACAATACTGTAAAAACTGTTTTTGTGTTTCACGTCCTGTTTTTGAAATTTCTTCTGACCAACCAATTAAATCTTGAATAACAGCAGCGTTTCCTTTGGCTCTAAAGGCAGCGCGAATCCATGTAATAAACCATTGTTCGAAAACTAAATCGTTAGAATTGTTGTTTAATATATGTAATGCTTTATTATAATTTCCTTCGGATTGATGCGCAATTTTAATTGCTTCATTTTCTGAAATTCCTTTTTGCTGAACTAAAGTAGTTGCAATATCACTTTCACTTAATGCAGGAAAATGTAGAGCTTGACATCTAGATTTTATAGTATTTATAATTTGCTCTTCATCTTCAGTCACTAAAATAAATACTGTTTTACTAGGTGGTTCTTCTATGAGTTTTAATAATTTATTTGAAGCGGCAACATTCATTTTTTCCGCCATCCAAATAACCATTACTTTAAAACCACCTTCGTACGATTTTAGCTGTAGTTTTTTTACGATATCTTCTGCTTCGTCTACCCCAATTTGCCCTTGTTTGTTTTCTACGCCTATGTGTTGTAGCCAATTAAACAAACTTCCGTAAGGTTGTTTTTCAATAAAAGATCTCCAATCATCTAAGAATAAATTACTAACAGGATGTTTTTTTACCGAATCGTTTGTAGTAACTGGAAAAGCAAAATGCAAATCAGGATGCTGTAATTTATTACACTTAATATTGCAAGCTTCAGCGTTATCTGAAAAATTACACAATAAATATTGAGCATAGGCTATTGCCATAGGTAATGTTCCGCTACCTTCTTTACCAATAAAGAGTTGTGCGTGCGGAATTCTATTGTTTTCAGCAGATTGCTGTAGGTGTTTTTTTATATGTTCTTGCCCAATAATATCGTTAAAAATCATACCACAAATATAAGATATCAAACATAGAGAACAACCGATTGTGAGCAAATCATATATTGTTTCAATATATTGTTTAGAATGATTCTATTTTAGTATATTTGCTAGCTTAAAATATGTGTTTTTTGAGTACAATTGCATCATTACAAATCGGAGAAAAAGGAATTATATCTGAAGAGTGTTTAGATAAGATTCCGTTAAAGTTGTTAGAAATGGGGTGTTTGCCTGGAACAGAAGTTGAATTGCTTCAAATAGCTCCGTTAAAAGATCCTATGTACATTTGTGTAAATGGGAGTCATTTAGCAATTAGAAAAGAAACCGCTTGTCAAATATCAATACTTAAATTATAGCCGATGAGCGATCGTATTAAAGTAGCATTAATTGGAAATCCCAATACAGGAAAAACATCATTATTCAATCAGCTTACAGGTCTAAATCAAAAGGTAGGAAACTATCCAGGGGTTACTGTCGATAAAAAACAAGGAGTCTCTAAACTACCAAATGGTAAAAGTGCTACAATTACAGATTTACCTGGTACGTATAGTATCAATCCAACTTCTTTAGATGAAAGTATCGTTTTAAAAACTTTAATGACAGCGCATCGAGAAGATAAGCCAGATATGATTGTTGTGGTTGCAGATATTGAAAACTTAAAGCGAAACTTATTGTTGTTTTCTCAAATTCAAGATTTAGAAATCCCAACGGTTTTAGCTTTAAACATGGCAGATCAGCTACAGCGTAAAGGAATTTCGATAGATATACCTGCTTTAGAAAAAGAATTGAACACTAAAGTAGTGTTAATGTCGGCAAGAAATAATGAAGGGGTAGATGATTTGAAAAGTGTAATTGCCAATTATGAATCGTTACAAGTTCATTCAAACTTTAATGAGTTAGCAGAAAAAATAGACACCAATTATTTTAATAAACTATCCTCAATTAGTACTGAGTTTTCAGCTTATGAAATATGGATGTTGCTTACTAAAAAGCGTACATTATTACTTTCTGATGAAGAAAAGGAAAAAATAAAGGAGTTTGAAGAAGATGAGGCTGTACAGAAAAAACATCAGCATAAAGAAACAATCTACAGGTATCAAAAAATAAATAATATCTTAAAGAAAACCTATCAGGTAGATGCTTCAAAAGCTACAGATATGCGTAGTAAGCTTGATAGAGTTTTTACACATAAAATATTTGGGTATGTAATTTTCTTTGGATTACTATTGCTGATCTTTCAATCAATTTTTGATTGGGCGTCTACTCCAATGGATTTTATAGATGGTTTATTTGCAGATATTGCAGAATTTACCAAAGCACAATTACCAGCAGGAATGTTTACCGACTTACTTACAGATGGTATTATTCCTGGAGTTGGTGGGGTAGTGATTTTTATTCCACAGATAGCCATTTTATTCCTGTTTATTTCTATTCTTGAAGAGACAGGTTATATGAGTAGAGTGGTATTTTTAATGGATAAGATTATGCGTAAATTCGGAATGAGTGGTAAAAGTGTAATTCCTTTAATTTCAGGAACTGCATGTGCAATACCAGCAATAATGGCAACTCGTACTATTGGTAGTTGGAAAGAACGTTTAATTACCATTTTGGTAACGCCATTTACAACTTGTTCTGCACGATTACCAGTATATGCAATTCTAATCGCATTAATAATTCCTGATACTAAATTATTTGGTTTTTTAAGTTTACAAGGTTTTACTTTGTTAGCTCTGTATGTTTTAGGTTTTGCAGCGGCAATTATAGCGGCGTACGTATTGCATAAAACATTAAAAATTAAAAACAATTCGCTTTTTGTAGTTGAAATGCCTAATTACAAAGTACCATCAGTAAAAAATGTGTTTTTTGATGTGTTAGATAAAACCAAAGCATTTGTTTCTGGAGCAGGAAAAATCATTTTAGCAATCTCAATTGTATTATGGTTTTTAGCATCTCACGGACCGTCGGCTTTTGAAAGTGCAGAAAAAAATGTAGTTGAAAATGTAGCAAATCAACAATTATCAGAAGAAGAATTGTCGAAGAAAATAGCTTCAGCTAAATTAGAAAATTCGTATATTGGAATAGCAGGAAAAACATTAGAGCCAGTGGTGAAACCATTAGGCTATGACTGGAAAATAGGAATCGGATTAATTAGTTCTTTTGCTGCTCGTGAAGTGTTTATTGGTACACTGGCTACTATTTATAGTGTTGAAGATGATGGTGAAGACTCAACTACGATTAAACAAAAAATGGAGTCAGAAATTAATCCAGATACTGGTGAAAAGCGATTCAATTTTGCTACAGGAATATCTTTATTGTTGTTTTACGCATTTGCAATGCAATGTATGGCAACCTTGGCAATCGTAAAACGTGAAACAAAAAGCTGGAAGTGGCCATTGGTTCAATTAGTAAGCATGGGTATTTTAGCTTACTTATCTGCTTTTGTAGCCTATCAAATCTTAAGCTAATGCAAGAAATTTTAACATATTTAGTTGTTTTAGGGGCAGTTGTTTTTTTAGTTAAAAAGTTTTTCTTCAAGACTAAAAAAGATAAATGTGATACCAATTGCGGTTGTTCTTAAAAACCTTTAACACTAACTTATTACTGCAGTTTTTGTAAAAGATGTAAGTTTGTGGTATTATACTTGATAAGTATAAAAAGGAAGTAATTAGTAAAATTTAATATGAAAAAAATACTTTTAGTAGCTGTAGTTTTTGTTAGCTCTTTTGCGCAAGCGCAACAAGAAATTAAAGCAGATTTATTTGATGCTTTAGCTTTTAAAACATTAGAATTATCGTACGAATATTATACAACAGAACGTTCGTCAATCGGTATTTCAGCATTGTTTAATTTTGAAAAAAGATCGGCTGACTTCAAATACAACGAAAAACAAATGTTTACTCCATTCTTCCGTCATTATTTTACCGATAGCAGTAATTGGAATTATTTTGGAGAAGTTTTTATGGGTATAAATACAGGTGAAAGAGAAGTTACGGTAGAAGGAACAACTCTTAAGCAATACAAAGAATATACTGATGGAGCTTTGGGTATTGCATTCGGATCGAAATATGTGTCGTCAGGAGGTTTTGTACTTGATATCTATGGAGGTTTAGGTAGAAATTTATTTACTTCAGAATCTCGTGCAGTTGTACCTAGGGTAGGAATAAATTTAGGATATCGTTTTTAAAATATTCAACTTAAATAAAGAATAAAAAAAGCTCGCAATCGCGAGCTTTTTTTTAGTTTATGATTTATTCAGAAGTCTAATGAGCTATTTAGTTAAGCTTTTTCTTTTGAATAAAATTAGCGATTACAAAACTTAGAATAGCTGGCAATACCCATCCTAAATTTTGGTTGGCAAACGGAATGGTGTTTTTAATTTCAGATAAATATTCAGTATCAATAATAAATCCTAAAAAGTCTGGAATGCTAAATAGAAAAGTAACAGCAATAACAATTTTAAATATAGTAGTAGAGGTGTATTTTTCAGGAAGCACATTTAATATAATTAAAATGATAGTTATCGGATAAATAAACATCAACGCTGGTAATGCAATGTTTATAATATATTTTACATCGAACTGGCCTACGGCAATTCCTAATAAACAACCAATAATAGCAGTGATTATAAAAACTTTTTGAGAATTATTGTTAATTCCCTTGAAATAATCAGCTGTACCTGTGATAATTCCAACAGCTGTTGTAAAACATGCTAAAGCAACCAAAACGCTTAAAAATACACTTCCAATGTTTCCTAGTGTTTGGTAACTTAAAGAATTTAAAATTTCTGTTCTAGTAGCATCTTCTCCAAAAGTAGAACTAAACAGAACACCGTTGTAAATAAGACCCGCATAGATAATTAACAAACCGAAACCTGCAATTAATCCAGCTTTAGTAATTAATTCTTTTTTTTCTTCAAAGGAAGTATTGGTGTTAAAATTCATAGAAACGACTAAAACACCACCAACAACTATCGAAGCAATAGCATCAAAAGTTTGATATCCTTCTAACAAACTATCTACAAAAGGCATTTTAAAAGATGATGGATTTACAGCTTCAGGGGCGGTGAAAATTCCAACAAAAATAATCGCCAATAAAATAAAGATGATGAGTGGTGTTAAGAACTTACCTAACAATTCTAATACTTTTGATCGGTTTATTGAAAATATAAAAACCAATCCGAAATAAATACTACTAGTAAGCAAAGAGCTACTGTCAAAATAAGGAGCAATAGCCATTTCGTGCGTTACAGATGCAGTTCTAGGTGCAGGTAAGGCAAGACAAATAGCGTACATTATAAAGCAGTAAACAAGGCTAAATGAATGAGATACTTTTTTACCAAAATCATACATGGTGCCTTGTAATCGTGCATGTGCTAAAATTCCTAGCATAGGAATAAAGACTGCTGTAACAAAAAAACCAAGGGTAACCCAAATCCATAGGTTTCCTGCATTTTTTCCTAAAAGAGGGGGTAAAATTAAATTTCCAGCTCCAAAAAACATTGAAAATAAAGCAAACCCGTTTATAAATATCTCCTTAGTTTTGTGCATCGTTTAACAAATTAATAGGCGAGCAATATACATTAAAAAATGATTGTAAAATTTAAGGAAACCACGGTTTTTTATACAGATACTGGTAAAGGAAATAGTGTTGTTTTATTACATGGATTTTTAGAAAATAATACCATGTGGAATACTGTTGTTGAGAAGATTTCTAAACGAAATCGTGTGATTTGTATTGATTTGTTAGGTCATGGAAAAACAGGGAGTATTGGATATATTCATTCGATGGAGGAAATGGCAGAAGCAGTAAAAACTGTGTTACAAGAATTAAAAATTCGTAGAGCTATTTTTATTGGGCATTCAATGGGAGGGTACGTTGCGCTTGCTTTTGCAGAAAAATATCCGAAGAATGTAAAAGGATTATGTTTACTAAACTCTACTTCACAAGCAGACAGCGAAGAAAGAAAAAAGTTGCGCCTCAGAGCTAACGAGATGGCAAAAGAAAACTATGAAACCTTAGTGAAAATGTCGATAGGTAATTTATTTGCTGAACAAACTCGAGAACAATTTTCAGAAGTAATAGATAAAATAAGAATAGAAGCATTAAAAACTCCAGTAAGAGGATACATTGCAGCAAGTGAAGGAATGCGTTTACGTGAAAATAAAGAGGAAGTTTTGCAAACAATTGATAAACGATTGATGATTGCAGGAAAACAAGATTCGATATTAAGCTATGAATCTGTTGTAAAAGAATCGAATAGAACAAATACACCTTTAGTCGAATTACCCAACGGTCATATGAGTCATATTGAAGCGAAAAAAGAACTCTTAGAAGCGTTAACTAACTTTGTGAAATCCTAATAAATTTCTGTTACTTTTGTAAAGTTCTAAAAAAATAAGTCAATGAAAGTTCATCATTTAGCAAAGCAAAACTCTATTCTTAATAAATTCTTAGCAGAACTTAGAGATGTTACGGTTCAAAAAGATTCAATGCGTTTTCGTAGAAATATAGAACGAATAGGTGAAGTTTTAGGCTATGAACTTAGTAAAGATTTGAATTATAGTACTAAGGATATAACTACTCCTTTAGGCATAAAACAAACAAATTTACCAACTAATAATATCGTGTTATGCTCAATTCTTAGAGCAGGATTACCGTTACATAACGGAATGTTGAATTATTTTGATGATGTTGAAAATGCCTTTATTTCAGCATATCGTCACCACCCAAATAACGATGAAGAGTTTGAAATAGTGGTAGAATATTTTGCAGCACCGTCAATTGATGGAAAGACATTATTATTAGTAGACCCTATGTTAGCAACAGGTCGCTCAATGGTTGAGGTTTATGAAGGGATCAAAAAATATGGAAGACCTAAAGAAATAATAATCGTATCAGTAATAGGCTCAGAAGAAGGAGTTGAATATGTGGGAAAACACTTTCCTGAAGAAACTACTTTATGGATTGGAGATATTGATGAAAAGTTAAATGATAAAGGATATATTGTTCCAGGTTTAGGCGACGCAGGAGATTTAGCTTACGGAGCAAAACTGTAGATTACATAATAGCACTTACAGCAAATGAAGCTATTAAGAATAAAATAATAATAGCATCAGCATACCATTTCTTCTGGAAAAACTCGATTCCGTTAGCTAAAATAACAGATACTGGGAAAAATACATATAAAAATTCAGTTCCAGAACCATCTTCTACTAAAAGAAAAATTATAGTTGAAATTACAAACTGTGTCAGAACTAAAATCCAATTTTTTCTAAATTTATTAGGGACAGAAAGAGCTCTAGGACTTTTTAAAAGTATAGAAGCAATTAAAAAGAAACTAATAAAAAGAATAGGGAACAATGACTTTTGATGTGAGTAAAAACTCAAATCAGGATACAAATTCCAGTTAAAAAGAGAGGTGAATTTTTCTACTTCATCATACCAAAAACAATAGGTAAAGTATAAAAAAACAGGTCCGAAAATTCCAATTATAGGAATCAACAAGGTTTGATATGTAAATCGTTGATGTAGAAAAATTGATAGATATAGTAGTATGATTAACAAAGCAGTGTAAGGTTCTATTAAAAATGAAATACCTAACCATAAACCACCATCAAACAATTTATGAAAAACATTTTTAGAAGACTGTAAGCTATATACTTTTCGCAAGAAGAGTAGTACAGTTAAATTCGCATAAAAAGTTTTGTTTATGTTAATAACATCAGGAAAAAAACCAATCAATATTACAAAAAACAGAAAGGCAAAAGAGTTATCGTAGGTTAGTAAGTTTTTGGCAATGATAAAATTATAAACAGAAAAAACGACTAAAAACCACCCTAATTCAGTAAGAAGGTTGAATGATAATTCTTTAGAAAAAATATTTAAAACAAAATACCCTAAAAAAAGTACAAACAGTACAATAAAATTTATAGGTTTAGATTTACCGAAAAAATTGGCTAACATTGTTTCTTTTTATATTTTTGCAGCTGTAAAGATACTTAAGATATGATAGCAGGCAATATTTTTGAATGGATTGGTAGTTTATTTACCGACTTTTTATTCGCTCCGTTTAATTGGTTACGTTTAACAATCGCTAAATCAGATGCAGGTTGGTGGACTTCTAACGCTGTAAACTGGTTCTTTTTATTAATCCTATTAGTGTTATTTGCTTACTGGATGAAAGAAGCAGCACGTTTCAAAAAAGAAGGAACTGAAGATAGAGCCTAATTTCTATACACTTTGGGAAGTAAAAACAAATTAAAACGTTTCAAAGAAAATGAAACGTTCGCTAATGTTATTCAGCCAACTCGTGAAGAAGTTGTAAACGACTTTCAACACAAAGGAAAGTGGAATGACTTCTTTAAAAACGACAATCCGATAGTTTTAGAATTGGGTTGTGGTAAGGGTGAATATACTATTGCGTTAGCAGAAAAAAATCCTGATAAAAACTTTATTGGTATTGATATTAAAGGAGCACGTTTTTGGCGAGGAGCTAAAACAGCCCTTGAAAACGACATGAACAATGTTGCATTTATCAGAACCCAAATAGAGTTGGTGGATTATATTTTTGCTGAAAACGAAGTTTCTGAAATTTGGATTACTTTTCCAGATCCACAAATTAAATATAAGCGTACAAAACACCGTATGACGAATTCTGAGTTTTTAAAGAAATACCATGGTATTTTAAATTCAGAAGGAACAGTCAACCTAAAAACCGATAGCGAATTTATGCACGGGTATACTTTAGGGTTGTTACATGGTGAAGGGCACGAAATTTTACACTCCAACCACGATGTTTATAAAAATGTGTATAGTCCTGAAGAAGTTACAGGTACGCAAACATTTTACGAGAAACAATATTTAGAAATCGGAAAACCGATTACCTATATAAAATTCAAACTAAACTATTAATCCTGCTTTTTTGCAGGATTTTTTGTTTTAGGTGTTCTTTATATATTCCAATTTAATTCTAAAAGAAAGCTATCTTTACCAAATGGCAGATAAAAATTTCTTCGAAAAAGTGTATGAAGTCGCACGCTTAATTCCTTATGGAAGAGTAACAAGTTACGGGGCTATCGCTACTTATTTAGGAGCAGCTCGTTCTGCACGAATGGTGGGGTGGGCAATGAATAACTCTTCAGAAAAAAAAGTACCAGCACATCGAGTAGTAAACAGAAAAGGACTGTTAACAGGAAAACACCATTTTGATGGGACAAACCTAATGCAACAATTGTTAGAAAGCGAAGGAATTAAGGTAGTAGATAACCAAATACAAAATTTTGAAAAGGTGTTTTGGAATCCAAGCGAAGAGTTGTGATAAACTTTAAAGATATAATATACTTAAAAGAAGGAACTATCCGACAAAAAGAAGCTCATAAAGTATTATTAGAGTTAAATCTTTTTGAACTATTAAAAAACTTTAACCCTATTTTGGCAGGTACAATACCTATCAATATTGATGTAGAGTCAAGCGATTTAGACATTATTTGTCAAAGTGAAAATCATGAAGACATTGTAAAAGTTGTGCGTGAGAAACATGGAAAACTTCCTGGGTTTGAAGTAAAGACAATTCCATCATATAAAAACTTAAAAACAACAATTATTACACTTGAGTATAAAACCTTTCCAATAGAAATTTTTGTACAAAATAAACCTTCAGAAGAGCAAGATTCGTATTTGCATATGCTCATCGAGTATCAAATCTTATTAAAAAACAACGAAGATTTTAAATCGGAAATTATTGCTTTAAAACAGCAAGGACTCAAAACTGAACCTGCTTTTGCAAAACTTTTAGGTTTAGAAGAAGACCCATATGAGGCGTTATTAAACTACGGGTATGAAAAAGGTTACATTTCTTAATCTTTAATAACATTATGTTCATAAAACAAGCTTATGAGGTCATAAATATTCACTATTTAAACACTTTATTTTCTGCGGTCTAAAATGTATCTTTGCAGTTAGGATTAAATATAAATAAGTAGAGGGTTTATTATTAGCTACTTAAAGCATATAGCATAACATGAGTTTTAAAAAACAAGATATATACAAAGCGTTAGAAACAATTACAGCACCTGGAGAAGGTAAAAGCTTAATTGAAAACGAGAATGTAACTAACGTTGTGAGTTTTGGTAATGAGGTAATTGTTGATGTAACAATTTCGAATCCATCATTACAAGCCAAAAAGAAAGTTGAAGTAGAGATAATGAAGGCTATTCACCAACACGTTGATCAGAAGATTGATGTAAAAGTGAATGTGAAGGTGGAAGTTCAACAAAAAGAAAACCCAAATCAAATTAGAGGGAAAGAAATTCCTAACATTCAAAACATTATTGCTATAGCTTCGGGAAAAGGTGGAGTAGGAAAATCTACCATTACCTCAAACATGGCTGTTTCATTAGCAAAAATGGGATTCAAAGTAGGAGTGTTAGATGCCGATGTTTATGGACCATCACAGCACTTAATGTTTGATGTAGAAAGAGAAAAGCCATTAGCGGTAAACGTAAATGGACGTTCAAAAATGAAGCCGATTGAAAGTTACGGAGTAAAATTATTATCACTAGGTTTCTTTACCGACCCAAGTCAGGCAGTAATTTGGCGTGGGCCAATGGCTTCAAAAGCATTAAATCAATTAATTTTTGATGCAGATTGGGGAGAGTTAGATTTCTTATTAATCGACTTACCTCCAGGAACAGGAGATGTACATTTATCAATAGTACAAGCAGTGCCAATTAACGGGGCAGTTGTAGTAAGTACACCGCAAAACATTGCCTTAGCAGATGCTAAAAAAGGAGTAGCAATGTTTAAACAAGAAAGTATCAACGTACCTGTATTAGGTATCGTAGAAAATATGGCGTATTTTACACCAGCAGAACTTCCTAACAATAAATATTATATTTTTGGAGAAGGAGGTGCTAAAAATTTAGCCGAAGATATTGAAACAAGTTTCTTAGGAGAAATACCATTAGTACAAAGCATACGTGAAGCAGGAGATGTTGGACACCCAGTAGCTTTACAAGAAAATACACCACTAGCAGATGCTTTTACAGAAGTAACTAAAGAAATGGTTTCGCAACTATTAAAAAGAAATGCAAACTTACCACCAACAGAAGTAGTACGAATTACTACCATGAGTGGTTGTAGCACAAAATAAGTATTATGGCAACAGCAGACATAAGAAATAATGTAGAGAAAGCGTTGGAAGAAATTCGACCTTTTTTAGTAAGTGATGGAGGTAACATAAAGTTGTTATCAATTGAAGATGATACAGTAAAAGTACAGTTAGAAGGTGCTTGTAGTGGTTGTTCTGTTAACCAGATGACCTTAAAAAATGGAGTGGAAGCAACCATAAAAAAATACGCGCCAGAAATTAAAGAGGTAATAAACGTAGCTTAACTGATAAAAGTCAGGTTTTAAGCTGAATTTTTACTGTAATTTTGGGTGTTCGAATATACTTTCGTCATTAGCTTTTTGGTTTTAAAAAAGTGAGAGAGTTCAAACAAGTCACTCAATTACTAATACATAAAACATTCCTGTCTTAGATACCAAGGCAGGAATTGTCAATATAAAAAGACAATTTGTAACTAAAATGATACAAACAGACATATTAATTATTGGAGCAGGACCAACAGGATTATTCACGGTTTTTGAAGCAGGATTATTAAAATTACGTTGTCATTTAATTGATGCATTACCACAACCAGGTGGGCAGTGTTCAGAAATTTATCCTAAAAAACCAATTTACGATATCCCAGCATATCCAGAGATTTTAGCCGGAGATTTGACCGATAAATTAATGGAACAAATTAAACAATTTGAACCGGGTTTTACTTTAGGAGAACGTGCTGACACTATTGAAAAGCAAGATGACGGAACGTTTATCGTAACCACCAATAAAGGAACAAAACACCAAGCACCAGTAGTAGCAATTGCGGGAGGCTTAGGAAGTTTTGAGCCTCGTAAACCACCGATTCCTAATATTGCTAATTATGAAGATAAGGGGGTAGAATACATGATTAAAGAACCAGAGTTGTATCGCGATAAGGATGTGGTAATTGCTGGAGGAGGAGATTCTGCTTTAGATTGGTCTATCTTCTTAACTGATGTAGCAAAATCGGTAACTTTAATTCACCGAAGAAATGAGTTCCGTGGAGCGTTAGATTCTGTTGATAAAGTACAAGAGTTAAAAGACGAAGGAAGATTAATGCTAATTACACCAGCAGAAGTAACAGGAATTGTTGGTGAAGGTAAGGTAGAAGGTGTTGTAGTGGAGCAAAAAGATAAAGAGCCATTTACTTTAGCATGTGATCATTTTATTCCACTATTTGGATTGGCGCCAAAGTTAGGGCCAATAGCCAATTGGGGATTAGAAATAGAAAAAAATGCCATAAAAGTAAATAACGCTTTAGACTACCAAACAAATGTAGAAGGAATTTATGCAATAGGTGATGTGAATACATACCCTGGAAAATTAAAGTTAATTTTATGTGGATTTCATGAAGCAACCTTAATGTGTCAAAGTGCTTTTCAACGAATTCATCCAGACAAAAAATATGTAATGAAATATACTACAGTTGGTGGAGTTGATGGATTTGATGGTACTAGAAAAGAAGCGCCTAAAGCAGTGGTAAAAGCGATTAATTAAAATTGACACTAACAGAATACATACAACAGCTATCAGAAGACAAATTATTGTACTTTGCCTTACCTGTATTTTTCATTTCTATGTTCGTGGAATACCGAATAGCAAAAGAAAAATACCATGGTAAAGATACTGGAGTATCAATGTTGATGATGGTGTTTTCTGCCATAGTTGAATTTATCCCAAAAATTTTAGCTTTTGTAGCTTTTTTCTATTTATATGAAATCAGTCCGTTAAAAGGTGTTGTACAACGCCAATGGTGGGCGTGGATTTTATTATTACTTGCCGATGATTTTGCCTATTACTGGTTTCACCGATTAAATCATGAAGTACGTTTGTTCTGGGCAGGTCATGTACCACATCATTCATCGGTACATATGAATTTAGGAACAGCACTGCGTCAAGGCGTGGGTGAACGTATTCATAAATTTTTCTTTTGGATGTGGATTCCGTTATTAGGATTTGATCCTTTAATGATGTTTACCATGATGGGAATCAGTTTAATTTATCAGTTTTTTGTACATACAGAATTGGTTGATAAGCTACCAAAACCAATTGAATTTATTTTTAATACACCATCACATCACCGAGTGCACCACGCATCTAATATTCGTTACTTAGATTGTAATCATGCAGGAATTTTAATTATTTGGGATCGTATGTTTGGTACTTTTTCTGAAGAATTAAAAGAAGTTGATAAACCTGTATATGGATTAACCGTAAACATTGAAACGTTTAATCCAGTAAAAGTGGCAACCCATGAATATGCCGCAATTTGGAATGATGTAAAAAGAGCAGATAAATGGAGTGATAAACTCAATTATATATTCAATTCACCAGGTTGGACACATGATGGAGAAGATAAAAGAGCAAAAACACTTCGAAAAAAAATGAACTTGTAAATATGGAACAAGATATTACGATAAAAATTACCGACCGTGATGGAGTAACGCACGAGGTACAAGCACCAACAGATATGGCTATGAACTTAATGGAAGTAGTTCGTTCGTACGAATTAGCTCCTGAAGGAACCATTGGTATTTGCGGAGGAATGGCAATGTGTGCATCATGTCAATGCTATGTAAAATCAAATCACGAATTGCCAGAAATGGGAGATGATGAAGAAGCAATGTTAGCAGAGGCTTTTCATGTAGAAGATAATAGCCGATTGGGTTGTCAAATACAAATGACCCCCGATTTAGATGGTTTAGAAGTAGAATTAGCGCCTGAGAGTTAGTATTTCAGCCTTACTTTTCTTATATTTGTTGGGCAACAACTAAATCTCTAAAAATAAATGTATTGGCTAGGTCTTTTAGCTCATTTAAAGTTTATGATAAAGCGCAATCCAGAGTGATTGTTTTAATGTAATTATTACACAATTGCTGAATGCGACAATTTATTAGTTGTTGCGTTATTACATTAACCTATTAAATTAGAACATATGCCTTTTTATCATAAATTAGGAAAAATTCCACATAAACGACATATACAGTTTCGTAAGGAAGACGGAAGTTTATATTACGAACAATTATTTGGTACGATTGGTTTTGACGGAATGTCTACCAACAGTTATCATGAATACAGACCAACAATGGTCAAAGAAATTCGCAAGCAATACTCTATTGCGCCTAAAGTAGCAAAAGAAAACAATATTCAATCGTATCGCTTCAGAGGATTTCAAGTTCCACCAGAAAATGACTACTTAAAAAGTAGAAAAGTAGTTCTTACCAATTCTGATTGTAATATCATTTTATCGGCCCCAAAAGAATCTACTGAAGATTATTTTTATAAGAATACTGATGCTGATGAGGTAATTTTCATCCATAAAGGAACGGGGAAATTACGTACAATGTTAGGTAATTTAGATTTCAAATACGGAGATTACTTAGTAATTCCTCGTGGAATCATTTATAAATTGGATTTTGATACAGAAGATAACAGGTTATTTATCGTTGAATCTTATCGTCCGGTATATACTCCAAAAAGATACCGTAACTGGTTTGGTCAATTATTAGAACATTCACCATTTTGTGAGCGTGATATCCGCAGACCAGAAGAGTTAGAAACTCATAACGAAAAAGGTGATTTTGTTATCAATGTAAAAAAACAAGATGAAATTATTGAAATGGTATATGCAACACATCCATTTGATGTTGTTGGATACGATGGATATAACTACCCATATGCATTTTCAATTCATGATTTTGAACCAATAACAGGACGTATACATCAACCGCCACCAGTGCATCAAACGTTTGAAACAGATGCTTTTGTAATCTGTAGTTTTGTACCAAGGTTATACGATTATCATCCGCAGGCTATTCCAGCACCATACAACCACAGTAATATTGATTCTGATGAAGTGTTATATTATGTTGATGGAGATTTTATGAGTAGAAATGATATTGCTCCAGGACACATTTCGTTACACCCAGCAGGAATTCCTCACGGACCACATCCAGGGGCTACTGAAAGAAGTATAGGAGAAACAGTAACTGAAGAATTAGCAGTAATGGTTGACACTTTTAAGCCATTAAAAGTAACCGAAGAAGCTATGAAAATAGCAGATGAAGATTATTACAAATCTTGGTTAGAATAGTTCAAAGTATCAATGTGACAATTTGAAAATGTGTTTATTCAATTTTCAAATTAACTAATTATCAATTTTTCAAAATAGAGAGACATGTCAAAAGAAATAAAATCAGTAAACTACGGTTTAGAAAAAATATTTGAAGGAGCACAAGACTTCTTACCACTTTTAGGAACAGATTATGTAGAGTTTTATGTAGGAAATGCAAAACAAGCAGCGCATTTTTATAAAACAGCATTCGGATTTCAATCGTTAGCTTACAAAGGACTTGAAACCGGTTCAAAAGAAGAAGTAAGTTATGTATTAGTACAGGATAAAATCCGATTAGTACTAACGACTCCTTTAAACAGTAAGTCACCAATTAATGAGCATATTGTAAAACATGGTGATGGAGTTAAAGTGGTAGCGCTTTGGGTTGAAGATGCTAGAAAAGCTTACGAAGAAACAACTTCAAGAGGAGCAAAATCATACATGGAGCCAACTGTTGAAACAGATGAGCACGGAGAAGTTGTAAGAGCGGGAATTTACACGTATGGAGAAACAGTTCATATGTTTGTAGAGCGTAAAAATTACAACGGAACATTTTTACCAGGGTTTCAGAAGTGGGAGTCAGATTATAATCCACCAACAGCAGGATTAAAATATATCGATCATATGGTTGGTAATGTAGGTTGGAATCAAATGGATGTTTGGGTAAAATGGTACGAAGATGTAATGGGATTTGAAAACTTTTTATCATTTGATGATAAACAAATTCATACAGAATATTCTGCTTTAATGAGTAAAGTTATGTCTAACGGAAACGGAAGGATCAAATTCCCAATTAACGAGCCAGCTGAAGGAAAAAAACGTTCTCAAATTGAAGAATATTTAGATTTTTATGAAGGAGCAGGAGTGCAACACATTGCTGTTGCTACTGATGATATTATAAAAACAGTAAGTCAATTAAGATCTCAAGGGGTAGAATTTTTATCAACTCCACCAGAAGAATATTACAAAGCAGTTCCAGGAAGATTAGAAGAGTTTAGTCATGAGTTAAGAGAAGATATTGAAAAGCTAAAATCATTAGGAATTATGATCGATGCTGATGAAGAAGGATACTTATTACAAATTTTCACAAAACCAGTAGAAGATCGTCCTACGTTGTTCTTTGAAATTATTCAACGTATGGGAGCTCGTGGTTTCGGAGCAGGAAACTTTAAAGCGTTGTTCGAATCAATCGAAAGAGAGCAAGAATTAAGAGGAACGTTATAAAATAGTAGTTATAAGAAAAGCAAATTAAAAACCGAGATTCAAGACAATTAATGCCTTGTTTCTTGGTTTTGTTTTATATGATGGACAGGTATTTACATATAAAATCTCCTTTCTCATAAGTTTACTTTGTTGTAAAGTGAATTTAAATTAATTATAAAAGAATATCCAAAATGAGTAAAGAAGAAATATTAAAAGCAATAGAAGAAAAATACGATAAGTTAGGTGTTCCTGTTGAAGCAATGCTAGAAGGATTACTTTGGAGTGAACCAATAACTTATTGGGATTATATACAAACAGATGCATTATTAGGACTACAAATTCCAAGAACAACATTACCTGATGAAATGGTTTTTATCATGTATCATCAAGTAAATGAATTGTTGTTTAAAATGATTTTGTGGGAAATTGACCAAGTGGCAAAAACAGAAGAAATTACAGCAGAAAAGTTTTCAAAACACTTAATGCGTATCAGTCGTTATTTCGATATGTTATGTAGTTCGTTTACGGTTATGGGTGATGGTATGGATGTAGAACAATACTTAAAATTTCGTAATACATTAACACCAGCAAGTGGTTTTCAAAGTGCGCAATATCGTAAGATCGAATTTGCTTCTACTGATCTTATCAATTTGATAGATGCTCGTTATAGAGACACGATTGATAGAAATTCATCATTTAAAAATGCTTATGATCACTTGTATTGGCAAGCAGCAGGAAAGAACTATACAACAGGTCAAAAAACAACTTTATTAAATTTGTTTGAGAAAAAGTATATGGGTGAATTTATAGATTTTATGGAAGACTATAATGATTGTAACCTTTCAAAAAAATTCAAACAACTACCTGATGATGTTCAAGAAAATGAAGAGCTAATTAAAGCAATGCGTCATTACGATTATACCGTAAATGTAAAATGGGTAATGGCTCATTACAATGCAGCCGGTAAATATCTTGGAGGTGAAGAGGGTGATGTAGAAGCTACTGGTGGTAGTAACTGGCGTAAATATTTACATCCTAAATATCAGAGAAGAATTTTCTTCCCATACCTATGGAGTGAAGAAGAATTAAAAAACTGGGGTACTTTTTAACCAGAATAACAATAAAATAAAAGCTGTTTAATGTTCTATTAAACAGCTTTTTTGATTTTTGGAATAGTAATTGTTTATCAAATTTCATAAGTTTGAACATTATGAGAAAAAGAATATTATTTTTTACGTTTTTGATTATCGCACAAAGTTTTTTTGCGCAAGAAAACCCAACAGCATATAAAAGTGGTGAATGGCTTAGGTTCGATATGAGTTACAGTGGGTTTTTAAAAGCAGGAACAGCTGTTTTACAATTAAAAGAGAAGAACTTAAACAATAAAAAGGTGCTTCATGCTGTAGGAACAGGTAAAACAACGGGTGTTATTAGTTGGTTTTTTAAGGTGGAAGACAGGTATGAAAGTTATTTTGGAATTGATAAAGTTCAACCTTATTTATTTAAAAGAAAAATAGATGAAGGAGGGCATAAAAAGAATCGTCATATAACTTTTAATCACAAAAAAAATACGGCTTACGTTCAAGATTTTTTGAAACAAAAAGATACATTGATTTCAGTAAAATCTCCTCAAGATATGATATCTACCTTTTATTTCTTAAGAAGTCATAATACAGAAAATATGAAAAAAGGAGAAGAAATTAAGCTTGATATGTTTTTTGATAATAAAAGCTATCCATTCAAATTACGATTTTTAGGGCACGAAACAGTTAAAACAAAGTTTGGTAAAGTAAAAACCCAAAAGTTCAGACCCTTAGTCCAGGCAGGTAGAGTATTTAAAGAAAAAGAGAGTGTAACTATATGGATTTCAGCAGACGATAATAAAATACCTATAAAAATGAGGGCTTCCTTAGCTGTTGGATCTTTACGTGCTGATTTAGATGCTTATAAAGGTTTGGCAAACCCTTTTGAAATTGTTGTAGATTAAAAAAGTAATATATGCTGTTTATGAATTGTTAAAGTGTAAGAAAAAATACTATTTATTTGTACTTTTGCACATAAACTCAAATTTAAAGCAGCTTTTTTTGAAAAAAATAATCCTTCCATTTATTATCACGCTTCTTCTATTTTCTTGTAAAGAAGAAAAGAAAGTCGTTATACCAGAACCAGTTGAAATAAAAGAACCAGAACCAGTTATAGCTTATGGTTTTAATTTAGATAATTTTACTGTTATTAACGATACGATTAAGGAAGGTGAGAGTTTTGGAGTAATTATGGATAGACATCGTGTGATTTATCCGAAGATAAATGAAATAGCTACAAAAATTAAAGATACTTTTGATGTAAGACGAGTTCGATCAGGAAGAGCATACACAATTTTAGCATCTAAAGATACCTTAGAACAAGCCAAAGTTTTTATTTATAAACACAACAGAGTAGAAGCTACAATCATTGATTTTAAAGATTCTATAATTTCTGCATATAAATACAGAAAGAAAATTAAAACAGTTGAGAAAGAAATAGCAGGTGAAATTTATTCAAATCTTTCGGTTACGATGGATAGTTTACAATTAAAACCAACACTTACGAATACGGTTGCAGATATTTATGCGTGGACATTAGATTTTTATCGACTTCAAAGAGGAGATAAGTTCAAGTTAATTTATGAAGAAAAATTTATAAATGATACCGTTTTTGTAGGTTATGGAGAAGTAAAAGCAGCTGTTTTTAGTCATGGAGGAGAGGATTTGTATGCCTATAAGTTTATAGCAGATTCAATTAAGAAAATCCCTGAGTATTATGATCAAGATGGAAATATGTTGCGTCGAGCTTTTTTAAAATCTCCAATTAAATTTCAATACCGAATTTCTTCACGTTATAATTTAAGAAGAAGAATTAAGTTATATGGTAATAAAGTAAGAGCTCACAAAGGAACTGATTTTGCAGCTAGATATGGAACAGAAATTATGACCACAGCTAGTGGAACAGTTGTAGAGTCTGCTAGGAGAGGGGGTAATGGAAACTATGTTAAAATAAAACATAATAGTACCTATACAACGCAATATTTGCACATGAAAAGACGTAATGTGCGCGTTGGAGATTACGTAAAACAAGGAGATATAATAGGTTGGGTAGGTATGACAGGAAATACGAGTGGCCCGCATGTATGTTATCGTTTCTGGAAAAATGGTAGACAAGTAGATCCGTTTAGGGAAAAGCTTCCTTCGGCTGAACCTTTAGCCGCAGAGATAAAACCTACTTATTTTGAGTTTATAAAACCACTGAAGAGACAATTAGACAGTATACAATTTCCTCAACCAGAACCTCTTTCATTTAAAGAAAAAGAAATATTAGCTACGAATTAACTATGCCTTTACTAAACATAAAGCCAACTGAGACTGTTGCTTGGGAAAAACTAACAAAACATTTTCAACAAGCAAAAGAGTATGAGTTGAAAGAATTGTTTCTTAAAAACAAGAACAGAAAAGAAGAGTTTTCTATTTCTCTAGATGAATTACAAGTTGATTTTTCTAAAAATAGAATTACTAAGGAAACGATAGAATTATTGGTTTCATTGGCTAAAGAAGTAGAGTTAAAAGATGCCATAGAAAAATATTTTTCAGGAGATAAAATTAACGTTACTGAAAATAGAGCGGTGTTACATACAGCTTTAAGAAGTAGTTCTGATACTCCAGTTTTAGTAGAAGAAAAAGATGTAAAGCCTAAAATACAAACGGCTTTACGTAAAATGAAAGCCTTTAGTAATAAGGTTATTTCAGGAAAATGGAAAGGTTTTACAGGAAAACCTATTACAGATATTGTTAATATTGGTGTTGGTGGTTCTGATTTAGGACCTAATATGGTGGTAGACGCACTTCAATTTTATAAAAATAGGTTAAATACCCACTTTGTATCTAATATTGATGGTGATCATGTAGCAGAAGTTTTAAAAAGAGTAAATCCTGAAACTACTTTATTTATAGTTGTTTCAAAAAGTTTTACAACTCAAGAAACTATAAATAATGCAAATACAATACGAGATTGGTTTTTAAAATCAGCCACAGTTTTTGATATTTCTAAACACTTTATAGCTGTATCATGTAATATGAAAGCTGTTGATAGTTTTGGAATAGACAAGAAAAATGTATTTCCGATGTGGGATTGGGTTGGAGGTAGATTTTCTCTATGGTCTGCTGTAGGTTTGTCAATTTGCTTATCTATTGGTTTTGATAATTTTAAAGAATTATTAAAAGGAGCAGAAACCGTAGACGAACATTTTAGAACAACTCATTTTGATAAAAATATTCCAGTTTTACTAGCCTTACTAAGTATTTGGTATAACAATTTTTTTGACGCCGAAACAGAATTAGTACTTCCTTATAGTCAATATTTAGTAAAATTTCCAGAGCACTTGCAACAAGCTATAATGGAAAGCAATGGTAAAAATGTTGACAGAAATGGAGAAGAAGTTGATTACCAAACAGGAACTATTATTTGGGGAGGAACAGGAGTAAATTCTCAACATGCGTTCATGCAGTTACTACATCATGGTACGAAATTAATTCCAGCAGACTTTATAGGTTTTAGAGAACCATTATATGATTTAGAAGATCATCATGAGAAATTGATGGCAAATTATTTTGCTCAACAAGATGCGTTAGCATTCGGAAGAACAAAAGAAGAAGCTCATTTAGAGTTGAAATTAAATAATCAAACAAATCAAATAAATAAGCTTTTACCATATAAAGTTTTTAAAGGAAACCATCCAAGTAATTCTATTTTATTCAATAAGTTATCTCCGTATACTTTGGGAATGTTATTAGCTATTTATGAACATAAAATTTTTACTCAAGGGGTAATATGGAATATTTTTTCATATGATCAGTTTGGAGTGGAATTAGGAAAAGAATTAGCTCAAAAGAACCTAACCAACGATTAAATTTCAATCAATCGTATTCGTTTTTATTTCTTTAACTTGTAGTTAGATTTTGTTAACAACTCTGTTAAAATGTAATTACTTGATAATCAGTTTTGTTTTGTGTTTTTGTTAAATTGTAATGTCTTAATTTCTTGTTAAAACTTAACATTAAGTTAATATTAGACATGTGTAAAAGCAGGATATTTGCACCTGCATTTAATAACAATTAGATTAAAAAATGAAAACATTTAAAAATGTATTACTTGTAGCATTGTTTTTTGCAACGGCTACAGTTTTAGGTCAAACAAAACTTACTGGTAAAGTAGTTGACGAAATGGGGGAACCATTACCAGGAGCTAACGTTGTAGTTAAAGGAACTACAAATGGTTCAGCTACTGATTTTGATGGGAAATTTATACTAAACGCTAGCTCAAACACTGGAGCAGTAGTAGTATCGTTTGTTGGATACAACAAAAAAACTGTTTCTTTTTCAGGAGCATCTGATTTAGGAACTATTGCTTTAGAGCCTTCTAATACCCTAGATGAAATCGTAATCGTTGGTAAAGGGGTTATCGATTTAGCAGGAGGAAGAAAAACTCCTGTGGCAGTTTCTACAATTAAGGCTGCTGAAATTCAAAAGAAGATAGGAACTCAAGATGTTACTATGGCTTTAGTAAACACTCCTTCAGTATATGTTGCTGGTCAATCAGGAGGTTTTGGAGATTCAAGAATTTCTGTACGTGGATTTGATCAAACAAACACAGCTTTCTTATTAAACGGACAACCAATTAATGGTATGGAAGACGGAAAGATGTATTGGTCTAACTGGTCTGGAGTTAACGATATTGCTTCTGCAATACAAATTCAAAGAGGTTTAGGAGCTTCTAAACTTGCTATTTCTTCTGTAGGTGGTACAATGAACTTTGTAACAAAAACTACAGATAAAAAAGAAGGAGGATATTTTTATGCTGGTACAGCAAATGACAACTATTATAAAGTATCTGCTGTTTATAACACAGGTATGAGTGAAAGCGGATGGGGAACAAGTGTAATGCTTTCTCACTGGCAAGGAGATGGTTACTTTGATGGAACTAAAGGTCAAGGTCAAACTTATTTTATTTCTTTTGGTTATAAGCCAAATGAAAAACATAATTTCAACTTTTTACTTACAGGAGCGCCTCAATGGCACGACCAAAACTTTTCTAAAAGTATTCAAACATACTTAGATAGAGGAACGAAATACAACAATAACTGGGGTACTTACAAAGGTGAGTATATGTCAGAAAGAAGAAACTTCTATCACAAACCAGTATTAAACTTAAACTGGGATTATGATATCTCAGAAGTATCGAGATTATCTACTGTTTTATATGCTTCATTTGGTCGTGGAGGTGGAACTGGAAACAGAGGAACTAGAGTAAGAACTGCAGATGGTCTTATAGATTATGATGCAATTTATGCAAATAATGCTGCTGCTGGTGGAGTAGGTATGTTTGGAAACGATACATATATTACAAGATCTTCTGTAAACAATCATGAGTGGTTTGGTTTAGTGTCAAATTTTGAGCATGATATTAATGACAACTTAAAGTTTAATATTGGTGCTGATGTTAGAACTTACTATGGAACTCACTTTAGACAAGTAGCAGATTTCCACGGATTAAACTCTTGGACTGAAGATAGAGATTTAAAAGATGATACACACAATAGAGTAGGTCCTACAGTAGCTGTAACTGCAACTGAAAGTTTTAACACGAACCCATGGTCTGCATTATTTAATTCTGCTGGAGAAAACCAAAGAATTGATTACGATAGTAGTGAAAGAATTACATACGGAGGAGTGTTTACTCAATTAGAGTACTCTAACGATAATATGTCTGCTTTCTTTCAAGGAGCTATCTCAAATCAACAACACCAAAGATTTGATAGATATGATTATTTACCAGAGCACGAAGAGTCTAAAAAAGTTAATAACTTAGGATATAACTTAAAAGCAGGTCTTGGTTTTAAAACTTCTGAAAAAGGATCTTTCTATTTTAATACAGGTTACTACTCACGTCAACCTTACCACGATAATATTTTTAACAATTTTGATAACTCTATCAATCCAAGTTCTCAAAATGAAGATATTTATGGTTTAGAATTAGGATATAGCTTTAAATCACAATTTTTCAATGCAAATGTTAACTTATACAATACAGTATGGCAGAATAGAGTAGATGGTATCTCTGATGTTGTTGGAGGTGTAGTTACCATTACAGAAACTACTGGTCAAAGTCAATATCACAAAGGAGTAGAATTAGATTTTGTTGCTAAACCATTACCTCAGTTAGATGTAAAAGGTTTCCTTTCAGTAGGAGATTGGATTTATACAGGAGAGGTAGTTACAAGAACTTTAGATGAAGATAGAAACGTTACATCTCCACCATCAATTGAAGTAGTAGATGGTCGTAAAGTTGGAGATGCAGCTCAATTTACTTTTGGTCTTGGATTTGATTATTCTATAACAGATGATTTAAGTATCGATTCTGATTACAGATTCTATGATAATTTATACTCTAATAATGGAGCTACAAATGAAGATTTAAAACTACCTTCTTATGGTTTATTAGATGCAGGTGTATCTTATAAGTTAAGATTAGGTGAAGGATCTAAATCTTTAGATTTTAGAGCAAACGTTAACAACGTTTTAGATACTGAATATATTTCAGAGTTAAGAAGTGCTGTTTTTGTAGATTCTAGTACAACAAATACATATAAAGGTATTGATACTCGTAACTCTGGTTACTTTGGTATGGGTACTACTTGGAACTTCTCAGTTAAGTATAACTTCTAATAAGTTTCATTTAAAAATAAATTTAAAAACCACCTCGCCTGAGGTGGTTTTTTTATGCGGAAAATTCAGTATTTTTACACAGACAAAACTTAAAAAATCATGATGAAAACATTACACTCTTATTGGGCATACGTTGTATTAGCAGTTTTAATATTTACGGTGGTAAATGCTATTATAGGATTAGTACAAAAAAAAGAATTTACCCATAAAGAGTTTCGTTTAGGGTTATTCACGTTAATAACAGCTCATATTCAATTATTAATTGGTTTAGGGTGGTATTTTATGTCTCCTTGGTATAAAGCTTTAAAAGCTAATGGAGGCGAAGTAATGAAAGAATCAGCGGCAAGATTACTAGCTATAGAGCACCCATTAATGATGATTATTGCCATCGTATTAATCACGATAGGTTGGTCTAAACACAAAAAGCAAGTAAAAAGCGAAGCTAAGTTTAAAACCTTTGCTATCTTTTACGGATTAGCTTTACTACTAATTCTCTCAAGAATTCCTTGGAGCAACTGGTTTTAAGATAAAATTATAGTCCCGCTTTCGCGGGATTTTCTATTTTTGCGCACTAGTAAAGTTTTAAGAATGAAATCGGTATGTTTTCTAAATAACATTTTACTCTTAAAAAACAAAACTAGCAAACAACAAAACAACTAAATAGAATGAAGATTTTAAGTTATATCCTCTCATCAATCTTTGCATTGGTGTTTTTTTCTTTATTATTAATTTTCCATCCATTACAGTGGTTAGGTCTTAAGCTCTTTGGACAAGAAGGACACCAAAACGTAGTAAATCTCATGAATTGGTTTCTTGTTAAATCATTATTGATTTTAGGAATTCGAGTTCAATTTGAAAACAAACACAACTTACCAGAAAATACAACCTTAATTTTTGTAGCAAATCATCAAAGTACATTTGATATTCCGCCAATTATTTGGTATCTTAGAAGACACTACCCAAAATTTGTATCAAAAAAAGAGTTAGGAAAAGGAATTCCTAGCATTTCCTTCAATTTAAAATACGGAGGAGCTGCTTTAATTGATAGAAAAGACCCTAAACAAGCTTTGTCTGAATTAGGAAAGTTTGCTAAGAGAATTAATAAAAACAACTGGTCTGCAGCTATTTTTCCAGAAGGAACTAGAAGTAGAACAGGAAAACCAAAGTCATTCTCTGTTAATGGGCTTAAAATGATAGCCAAATATAATCCAGAAGCTTATGTGGTACCATTATCAATCAATAATTCTTGGAAAGTATTTAAATACGGAAAATTTCCGTTAGGAATAGGAAGTCCTATAAAAATCCAAACTCACGAACCTATAAAAGTAAATAGTTTACCGTTTGATGAGTTAATAGCAAAAACAGAAGCAACTGTAAAGTCTGCTATATATTAAACAAAACAAACAACAATAAATATAAACCCTTAAATCATGTCGATACAAAACATTAGAAAGGAAGTAATGCAAACGCTGGAAAAAAACATTGACAGTTTTGTAGACAAATTCTTAATGCCAATTGAAAAAATTTGGCAACCAACCGATTTTTTACCCAATTCACAACAAGATTCTTTTATTGATGAAGTAAAAGAAATTCAAGAACTTTCAAAAGAACTTGATGATGACTTTTGGGTGGTTTTAGTAGGAGATACTATTACTGAAGAAGCTTTACCAACGTATGAATCTTGGTTATTAGACTTAGATGGAGTAACACAACAACCCGATAATGGTTGGGCAAAATGGGTTCGTGCTTGGACTGCGGAAGAAAACCGCCACGGAGATGTGTTAAACAAATACTTATATCTTTCAGGAAGGGTAAATATGCGCGAGGTAGAAGTATCTACACAGCATTTAATAGCTGACGGATTTGACATAGGTACCGCTACCGATCCGTATAAAAACTTTGTGTACACAAGTTTTCAGGAGTTAGCAACGTATATTTCACACAATAACGTAGCTAAAATTGCAAAAAAACAAGGGCACAAAGCGTTGGCTAAAATGTCTAAAATCATTGCTGGAGATGAAATGCGTCATCACATGGCATATACAGAATTTGTTAAAGAAATTTTTAAGATTGATCCAAGCGAAATGATGTTGGCATTTCAGCATATGATGAAGCACAAAATTGTAATGCCTGCAATGCATTTAAGAGAGTCTTATGGTACGAAAGGAAGTTTATTTGATGATTTCTCTGCTGTAGCACAAAGAATAGGTGTATACACTGGTTTTGATTATGTAGATATCTTGAAAAAGTTAAATACGACTTGGGAAATTGATAAGATTACTAATCTAACTCCAGAAGCAGAAAAAGCACGTGATTACTTAATGAAATTACCAGACAGGATGTATCGAATTACTGAACGTATCGTAGTACCTGATACGAAGTTCAATTTTAAATGGATGATTCCTGCATAAAAGTAAAAAAGCAACCTATTAGGTTGCTTTTTTATTGAAGTATAAATTCGTCTCTATCATCCAAAAATCGAAATCGATTACGAGCTTTTATTTGTGTTACTTTATCTAACTCAATAATCAATGTTTCCTCAGTTCCTTGGTTGTTTTTAACCAAACAGTTTCCTAAAGTATCATAGCAAACCGTATTTCCTGTATACTCGTATTCATTAGCATCTACACCTACTCTATTTGCACCAATTGTATAGCTCATATTTTCAATAGCACGCGCTTTTAATAAACTATCCCAAGCTTCAATACGCGGTTTAGGCCAACTCGCCACATATAGCAATAAATCATAGTTTTCAGTATTTCTAGCCCATATAGGAAAGCGCAAATCATAACAAATTAATGGGCAAATTTTCCACCCTTTATATTCAACTATAATTCTATCAGTTCCTGCAGAAAAAACTTCATGTTCACCTGCTAATGTGAACGTATGTTTTTTATCGTACGAGTCTATTTTTCCTGAAGGATGTACAAATAACAAACGATTGTAAAAATGATCATTTTCACAAACAACAATGCTACCAGTAATAGCTGTAGATTTTTTTTGAGCTAAATTTTGTAGCCATTGCACTGTTTCACCTTTCATAGTTTCGGCAACAGCTGAAGCATTCATAGTAAAACCAGTGGTAAACATTTCAGGTAAAACAATTACATCGATATCCTCAGCTAAGGAGTTGATTTTCGCTTCAAATTGATTCCTGTTTGCTGTCGGATTTTCCCAAACTAAATCCGATTGAATCATAGCTACTTTTAAAGTATTCGTTGTATTCATGAATATACACTGTTTGTACTCTCAAAAATAGGATAAAAATTGTACTTTCGATTCAAGCTAAAACCATTTTAAAAAAATGCAGTCTTTTATTTCAGAAACGTTAGATACTATTTTACAAAACACCAAATCGTTTGAGAACGTTGTGTTTGTGCTGCCTTCACAAAGGGCGGGAGTTTTTGTAAAAGAAACGTTTAAAAATAAAATTTCTGCAGGCTTCTTACCAGAAATTATAAATATTGGAGATTTCGTTGAAGAAATTTCTGAAATGAAAAAGATAGATGCTGTTCAACTCCTTTTCCATTTTTATACCATTTACAAAGAACAAGAAGAAAATCCAGACTCGTTTGATGTGTTTTCATCGTGGGCATTCACGCTTTTGCAAGATTATAATGAAATCGATCAGCATTTAATCAACTCGCGAGAGATTTTTATGTATTTAAGAGATATTCATCGATTACGAAAATGGTCTGTAAAAGGGGAATTTAAAGAAACTGAATTGATGAAAGATCATTTTGCTTTCATGGAAAAGCTGAACAAATATTACGATGCTTTTTATCAGTTTTTGGTCAAAAATAATATTGGATATCAAGGAATTTTATACCGAGAATCAACCAAAAAAGCAGCAGATTTTATTAGTAGAAATCAACAAAAAAAATACTTTTTTATAGGGTTTAATGCTTTAAATGCTGCGGAAGAATTATTGTTTGAGCAATTTTTACTGAATGGAAATGCAGAAGCCTATTGGGATATTGATAGAACATTTTATGAGAGTAAACACCAAGCAGGAAGCTTTTTAAGAAAGTATAAAACGCGCTGGAAATACTATCAGCAAAACCCAATTCAAACTGTTAAAGAATACTTTTCAGAAAGGAAGCATATCGAAGTAATAGGAGCCTCAAAAAATATTACGCAGATAAAATATGCAGGTGAAATTTTAGCCAAACTTTCCAATTATAATAATACAGCGTTGGTTTTGGCAGATGAAACATTATTGCCAATTACTTTGAACTCGTTACCTAAAAATGTAAATGCTATTAATATTACAATGGGATATCCGTTAAAAGATGTTCCAACAACGAGTTTGATTTTTGCCATTTTTCAGTTATTTCTAAATCAGGAAAAGTTAGAAAAAACAGAAAGCAACCTTTTTTACCATAAAGATGTAGTTCGCTTGGTAAAAGATGCAACTATTTATGGATTATTACAGATTGATGAACAAACTAATATAGCGGATGTACTTTCAGAGACGGTAGCTAAAGAGAACAATACCTTTATCAAAAAAGAAGAAATAATAACATTTTTTTCGCCAGTTAGTGAGGAGGTTAAAGAAAGAATAGCTGCTGTTTTCAATCCATTTTCGTCGATTAGTGAGTTTTTAAATAGAATTATAGAGTTAATTAACTTGCTAAAAGAAAACGCAAACGAATTAGAAAAGGAATATTTATTTCGTTTTTATACCGCATTTACCCAGTTACAAAATTTACATAACGAGTTTGGTTATGTACAAGATTTAAAAACCTTACATCAATTTTTTAGGCAGTTAATACAGTCGGAAAGTTTATCATTTCAAGGAGAACCTTTACAGGGATTACAGCTGATGGGAGTGTTAGAAACCCGTGTGTTAGATTTTGAAAATGTAATCATCACTTCTGTAAATGAAGGCGTTTTACCAGGAAATCATCAACAAAACACATTCATCCCTTTTGATGTAAAAATAGAGTTTGGATTGCCAACCTATAGAGAAAAAGATGCACTTTTCTCGTACCACTTTTTTAGATTACTACAACGTGCAAAAAATATTTACATTTTGTATAATACAGAGCATGATGTGTTTGGAAGTGGAGAGAAAAGCCGTTTTGTAACGCAGTTAGAAATGATGCGAGATAATATTACAGAAAAAATTATAAGTCCGAAAGTAGTAACGTCACCTGTTCAATTAAAAGAAATTCAAAAAGACGATAAGGTCTTAGAACGTTTGCAAGAGATAGCACAAAAAGGAATATCACCTTCTGCCTTAACTAATTATTTATACAATCCGATTGCATTTTATAAACAGAAAATTTTAAAAATAAATGAGCTAGAAGATGTGGAAGAAACGGTCGCTGCAAATACGATGGGAACAGTAGTACATGATACTTTAGAAGAGTTGTACAAACCTTTTATAGGGAAGTTTTTACAAGTGAATGATATTGATGGAATGTTGAAAAAAACAAAAGAGCTGATTATTCTTTATTTCTCGAAGCATTTTAAAAATGGAGATTTAACCACGGGTAAAAACAGATTGATTTTTGAGGTAGCCAATCGTTTTGTAGAGAATTTTTTATTGAAAGAAAAGCAATTGTTGAAAGATGAAAATAATCAACTAAAAATTATCGCCACTGAGCAAGAACTGTCTTCAGAAATTATGATTGAGGGAATTAATTTTCCGATAAAAATTAAAGGAATTGTCGATCGTATTGATGAATTGAACGGTGTTACCAGAATTATCGACTATAAAACAGGAATGGTGGATAGTACAAACTTAAAAGTACTCGATTTTGAAGCCATACGTGATTTAAAGTATCATAAAGCGATTCAGGTAATGTTGTATGCTTTTTTGTATACCCAACACACTCAGTTTAATTTTGAAAAACCATTAGCAGCAGGAATAATTTCGTTTAAAAACTTAAAAAGTGGTTTTTTACAAATGAATTTCTCATCCAACTATCGAAAACCTGATAATGCCATTACAGAAGAAAAATTAGAGGAATTTATGACCGAAATAAAAGCCGTATTAACAGAGTTGTACAATCCAGCAATAAGTTTTGTTGAACCAGTTAATTTACCATACTAGATAGCTAAATAAACAATTTCCCAATCTTGTTTATTACTCGTATAGGTTTTTAAAGTTTTAAAACCGATAGCTTTATGCGCGTTGATAGATCTAGTATTTTTTTCGTCTATTTCAGTAATAATACAATCATATATTCCTGTAAATTCCTTCTTCATTTTGGCATACAAACCTCTAAAAACACCTTTTCCACGAAAGTTTTTGTCTATACAGACTTGTCCCATTAAAATATAGGGTTTAGCTCCTTTTGAAGTTGTGTCTATTTCATCAAACATTGGGATGAGAATAGGAATGTCGTTTCTGAAAATTTTAGACATTGATAAAGCATAGCCAATAACTTTACCGTTATTCTTAGCAATGATATGCGGGTGCACATCGTTCATTTTTTGTAGTATTTCTAAATCATGACGAACGGTAACAAAACCTTGTTCTTTTTTATCGGTTTCTGATAATTTTTCAGGCAAGTTTTGTCGCTGCAATTCCAATATTTGAAGCAAATCTGTTTGGTTAGTAGCCGTAGTAAATTCAATCATGATTTTAAAAATAGTGGAGCATATCGGAGTCGAACCGATGACCTTTTGACTGCCAGTCAAACGCTCTAGCCAACTGAGCTAATGCCCCTAGTTAAAACTAACATATCCAAATATAGTATTTTTAAGGATGTGCATTTACCCAAACTTCACCATCTTCAAAAAATTCTTTCTTCCAAATAGGAACCGTTTCTTTTAAGGTGTCAATAGCATACTGGCAAGCATCAAAAGCAGCTTTTCTGTGTGGAGAAGAAACGGTAATAATTACAGGAACATCACCAATAGTTAACAAACCTTCAGCATGATGTATGGCAATCTTTGTGACTCCAAATTTTTCTAAGACAGCATCTGCAATTTTTTGCATTTCTTTAATTGCCATAGGCTTGTAAGTAGAAAAATCAAGTTGGGTAACCTCTTTGTTTTGAGTAACATTTCTTACAGTACCCACAAAAACAGCAATTCCACCACAAGAAGGATCAGCTACAAAATCGTAACATTCTTGTAAGTTGAGTTTTTCAGAGGTTATTTTTATGGAAGTAAGGTTCATTATTTAACTGTAAAGAGATTAAAAATAAAGCTAAAATATAGTATTTTCGGCAGCTCAAAATAATAAATTAAATAATATGAAGAAAAGTATATTGCTATGTTTTTTTACCATTTTTACTTTAAGATTAAGCTCCCAAGAAGATTTAATGAGTGTTTCTCTTGATAAGAGTGGAGTTTTTAAAGAAAGAAAAACAAGTATTCTAAACACTATTTATAAAGATGAGTTAAATAACTTATATACTATAAGAACTTTAGAGTCTGAAAGAAGTTTGTTGATAGATGTTTTTGATAGTAAGTTTAATAAGATTAACTCTTTTGAGCATAAAATTGAAAGAAAGCATAGAATATCTGGAGGTTTTTTTAAACAGGAGAGATTAGGGTTTGTAGAGTATTATAAAAATAATAGAGAAAATAAAATAGAGGCTTTTCTATATACTTCGCTTAAAGATAAGCTTGAGTTTTCTAAAAAGAAAATTTTTGAGGTCACTCTTGATAGATATCCTTCATTTTTAGAGTCAGTTTTTTCAGCTTCAAAAATAGATAAAGATTTTAAAGGAAATATGTCTTTTTCTAAATCAGGAAACTATAATGTTTTTAATATAGATTCATCTGATAAAAAAAATGAGCATCACAGTATTAAGGTTTTTGATGAAGATTTTAATAAATTATGGGAGAAAGAATTTGATTTACCTTATAAAGATAAAAGATTTAAACTTCAAGAGATTAAAGTTTCAGATAAAGGAGAAGTATTTGTTTTAGGAAAAGTGTATCCAAAAAAGAAAAAGGAAAAAGGAGGGAATTACCATTATGAATTATTTAAAATTGTAGAAGGTAATGTATCATCTACAAAAATCTCCGTTGAAGACCATTTTGTAGCGACTTTAGAGTTAGACTTAACGCAGGAAAATAAATTGAGCTGTATTGGTTTTTATTCTGATATAAATGAGAATAGATTTAAGGGAGTGTGCTCATTTATTTTAGATACAAAAAATATTAACATTGAAAATTCAGCTTTTTCGCCTTTTACAGAGCAGTTTTTAAAGGATAAATATGGTGAATCTAAAGATAAAGAATTAAGAAATGTTAAATTTAAAGATGTTTCTTATTCAAAAGATGGAGGAATGATTATCACTGCAGAAGAATTTTTTATAACAACAACATATGTACATAATCAATATGGAGGTTATACAAGAATATCATATAACTTTGATGATATAATTGTTATAAAATTAGATAGAGAAGGAAGACTAGTATGGGCTAGAAATATCAATAAAGCTCAAACATCAAACTATTTTTCAGATCCATTAATGTCGTTTGGAACAGCACAGTATAATAATGATAAGTATTTAATTTTAAATGCTCATAAAAAGATGGGAGAATTATCTGGAGGGAGAATTAAATTTAGAGAAAGTTTTTTATGGAACGCAACTAAAAATAACACGAATTTATATATTGTTAAGTTGAATCCCAATGGAGATTTTATATACAAATCCTTATTATCAAATAAAGATGAAGAAACACCATTTAATTGTAGATTTATTGAACAAGTTTCAGATAATGAGTTAATTTTATACGGTCAAAGAAAAAACAAGAAACAATTTTTAAAAATAACAATCAACTAGATTTAAGTGATGAAAACATTGAACGATTTCAATTTTGAAAATAAAAAAGCATTAATCCGAGTAGATTTTAATGTGCCTTTAAACGATACTTTTGAAGTAACTGACGATACAAGAATTCAAGCAGCAAAACCAACTATTATAAAAATATTAGAAGATGGTGGTAGCTGTGTTTTAATGTCTCACTTAGGGCGTCCAAAAGGAAAAGAAGATCAATTTTCGTTACGTCATATTGTTAGTAAAGTAACAGAAGTTTTAGGCGTGCAAGTAAAGTTTGTTGACGATTGCATTGGTTCAACAGTAGAAGAGGCAATAGCAAATTTAAAGAGTGGTGAAATTTTATTATTAGAAAATTTACGTTTTTATCCTGAAGAAAAAACAGGTAATGTTGCTTTTGCAGAACAATTATCTAAATGGGGTGATGTGTATGTAAATGATGCTTTTGGTACAGCACACAGAGCCCATGCTTCTACTGCTATTATTGCACAATTTTTTCCAGAAAATAAATGCTTCGGAAACTTATTAGCAACAGAGATTGAAAGCATTGATAAAGTATTAAATAACTCAGAAAAACCAGTAACTGCTATTTTAGGAGGAGCAAAAGTGTCGTCTAAAATTGGAGTGATTGAAAATATTATTGAAAAAGTAGATCATATCATCGTTGGTGGAGGAATGACGTTTACGTTTATCAAAGCTCTAGGAGGAAAAATTGGAAATTCACTAGTTGAAGAAGATAAATTAGAGTTAGCATTAGAAATATTAGCTAAAGCGAAAGAAAACAATACAGAAATTCACTTACCAGTAGATGCAGTTATTGCAGATGCTTTTTCAAACGATGCAAATACACAAGTAGTAGATACTAATGAAATTCCAGATGGATGGATGGGATTAGACTGCGGACCTAAAACCGTTGAAAAATTTACTGAAGTTATTGCAAAGTCAAAGACTATTTTATGGAATGGTCCTTTAGGTGTTTTTGAAATGGAAAAGTTTGCAGAAGGAACCATTGGTTTAGGAAATGCAATCGCAGAAGCTACTAAAAATGGAGCATTCTCGTTAGTAGGAGGAGGTGACTCAGTTGCTGCTGTAAAGCAATTTGGATTTGCTGATAAAGTAAGCTATGTATCTACAGGTGGAGGAGCGATGTTAGAAATGTTGGAAGGACAAACCTTACCAGGAATAGAAGCAATTTTAAAATAATTTGTCATTTCGAGCGGTAGCGAGAAATCTCATTAAAGGAACAACTTTTAAGTTAAAGATTCCCTAATCGTAGCTCTTTTGAAATGACTATTGGTTTACAGTAAAGTAAGCCTTTAATAATTACAGAATAATATGAAATACACAACACTACCTAATACCGATGTAAAAGTTTCAAAAATATGTTTAGGAACTATGACATGGGGTCGACAGAATACGGAAGCAGAAGGTCATGAACAAATGGATTATGCCTTAGAACAAGGGGTAAACTTTTTTGATACTGCAGAATTATATTCAGTTCCAGCTACACCAGAAACATATGGTGCTACAGAAAAAATCATAGGCTCTTGGTTTAAAAAAACAGGAAACAGAGAAAAAGTAGTGTTGGCATCTAAAATCGCAGGAGGAGGTGATTACACAGCTCATATTAGAACAGGTGGTTTCAATAGAAAGAATATAAGTGAAGCCATTGAAGGCAGCTTAAAACGCCTACAAACTGATTATATCGACTTATATCAACTGCATTGGCCAGATCGTGGTGTAAACTGTTTTGGGGTACGTGATTATCCATACAAAACTTCTGCAAAAGAAGCTGAAAAGCATTTAGAGATTTTAGAAACCTTGAATGATTTTGTGAAACAAGGAAAGATAAAACACGTTGGTTTGTCTAACGAAACTCCTTGGGGAACGATGAAGTACTTACAAACTGCAGAACAACATGGTTTACCAAGAATGGTGACGATTCAAAATTCGTACTCATTAATTCATAGAGGATATGAAGTTGGAATGTCTGAGGTTTCTATGAGAGAAAATATAGGTTTGTTAGCGTATTCTCCATTAGCACAAGGAGTATTAACAGGAAAATATATTGATGGAAAAACTCCAGAAGGAGCAAGAGGAACTTTATTCCCACGTTTTATTGCACGATATAAAAATGAAGGCTCTGAAAAAGCGGTTTTAGAGTATCAAAAAATAGCAAATAAACATGGATTAACGTTAACAGAACTATCGTTAGCATACATCAACCAGTTGCCATTTGTAACCAGTAATATTATTGGAGCGACGAAAATGAGTCAGTTAAAAGAGAATATCAATTCTATCAATATTGAATTGTCTGATGCCATTTTAGAAGAGATAGAAGCGGTGCACAAAGTAATTCCGAATCCAGCACCATAACTTGAATAGAATCTAAAATAAAAAATCGATGTAAACTTTACATCGATTTTTTTTATGGAAATAATTTGTAAATATCGTTTCGCTTTACAAAACGAGCAATTGTAACTTCATTATTAGAACAATAAACACCTAGACGATAGTCGCCTATTCTTATTCGGTAAGCATCTGGATGACCAGACATTTTTTTTATACCATTAACGTCTAGCAAGTTTTCAGCTCTTTTTAAATCATTAATTAATTCAAGTAAAGCCAATTTTAATTTTTCATCTTTTACTTTTTTTACATCTTTTAAAGCTAGACGAGAATAGATAATATTCATTATTTTAATGCTTTTAAGAACTCTTCTTCACTTACTGTGTCGGTTCTATCAGCTTGTTGCATTAAGAGTAATAAGCCTAAATCTTCTTTCTGTTCTTCGGTTAAACTATCTAATTGTTCTCTTTCCTTTTGAATAACAAACAATTCAATAGCTTTTTCCATTAAAGCTTTTACACTTAATCCTTCAAAAGCGGATAACACTTTCAGTTTGGTAAGAAGAGTATCGTTTACTTCTACCAGTTTCTTCATTATTATTGTTTTTGTGATAAACTACAGTGTAAATATATATAATGTATATAATATATACAATTATTAATGTGTGTAAAAAATCCGAAGTAGAGAACTACTTCAGATTTTTTGTCTTTTATCTAGGAATTTTGTTTCTAAAAGTCTAAAAACTATTCCTCTACTATTTTAAATGAAGAAGCTTTAAACTTACCGTCTTCAACTTTTCCAGTAACTTCTGCTTTTCTAACAACATTGCAAAAACCAGTGTTTTTATCGTGTGAGTCTCCATAGTCGTCTATGTGAGCGCCATCAACAAAATAGGCTTGACCATCTATTTTTACAGCTAAATCACATCCATTTTGGCTATCTAAACCAAACAGACATTGTCCACAAGAAGCTTCAACAATTTGTGTTTTTTCTTTAGGGGTGCTACAAGCAACAATACCTAAGAATACTAAGATAAATATATTTTTCATGTTGTCAATTTATAAAAAATAAAATAAAAAACCAGAGTAAAAATTACTCTGGCTCATAGTTTACTTTTATATCCTAACTTTCTTCTTCACCAACAGGCTCTCCTTGTGTGGTAACAGAACCGGTACTTGCATTTCCGTATACTGGTGTTTCGTTTCTTAGAATATCAATTACTCTTGCAAAGTTATCAGCTGTCATGTATGGGGTTTCTTCTCTTTTTCCTTGAAATGTTGTAAAGTAAAACTTACCCAAATCAATTTTAGGATCCCATAATGCTTGGTAACTTTTAAGTTTTGTCCATCCTGTCGTTCCTTGTGCATAATGTGGCATAATGATTTTATTTTGAGGTTAATAGTTGTGTAAAACTATTAAAAGCTAAAATCAAAATACTAACTCAATTCCCTATTTCTAAGCGGGAGATACTCCTAAATTTTTCAGGACAGAAAAACTCAATTAAATAAGATTAATATCCTATTTTACCACGCACTCTTTGTAAAACATCTTTGGCAATAACTTTTGCTTTTTTAGCTCCTACAGCTAATGCTTCATCAATTTCATGACGGTTTTCCATGTAGTGGTTATACTTTGTACGCACATCAGCAAACTTTTCTAAAATTAATTCATATAAAGCTTGTTTAGCATGTCCGTAACCATAACCTCCATTTTCATAATTAGCACGCATTTCAGTTATTTGCTCTTCCGAAGCTAATAATTTATATATAGCAAAAACATTATCAGTATCTGGATTTTTTGGATCTTCTAAGGCTTTACTATCTGTTTGAATAGCCATAATTTGCTTACGCAACTTTTTGTCTGGTAAGAAAATATTGATGAAATTATTTCGAGATTTACTCATCTTTTCACCATCAGTTCCAGGAACTAATTTCGTGTCTTCATTTATCTTTGCTTGAGGCGGAACCAATGTTTCACCCACAATATTGTTAAATCTGTTTGCAACATCGCGTGTCATTTCTAAGTGCTGTAACTGATCTTTTCCTACAGGAACAACTTCAGCATCATATAACAAGATATCAGCAGCCATTAACATAGGATAAGTAAATAAACCAGCATTCACATCTGCTAAGCGATCTGCTTTGTCTTTAAAACCGTGTGCTAAAGTTAAACGTTGATACGGAAAGAAACAGCTTAAATACCAAGTTAACTCAGTAGTCTCAGGAATGTCGCTTTGACGATAAAAAACGGTTTTGTTAATGTCAATACCACAAGCAAGCCAAGTAGCCGCTACACTATAGGTGTTTTCGCGCAATTCGTTACCATCTTTAATCTGAGTTAAAGAGTGCATATCTGCAATGAAAATAAACGATTCGTTTTGTGAATCATTAGCCATTTCAATAGCAGGTAAAATTGCTCCTAATAAATTTCCTAAATGTGGGGTTCCTGTACTTTGTACACCTGTTAAAATTCTTGACATAAATCTGTTTTGAAAATTTTTTACTTAAGTAAGCAAAAATAAGCTTAAAATTCATCAAACAAAAGAAATTACTACATTCGCATTTCTTATTTAATCTTCTTTTTTAAGATGATAAGAAAAAAGAGTTATCCATTTTTAATTTTAGAGGCTTGAAGTACATTTTTTTCCCTATTCGATTTTTTTGGCGTGTTTGGTTTTACTTGTTAATGGTCGTTTCAGTTTTGTTAATGGCTCCTTTTTTGTTGATTTTAACATCAGATGAAAAATACTATCCGGTTTTTTGGAAAGTTGTTAGAGCTTGGGCCTTCTTTTTAATTTACGGAATGGGCTTTAGATTGAAGGTTGAAAAAGAACAAGAGGTTGATAGAAATAAAAGTTACATGTTTTGTGCCAACCATGCATCATTTATAGATCCTTGGATATTGATAGCGCTGAGTAAAAACCCTATTGTTTTTGTAGGGAAAATGGAATTGGCAAAATTTCCTGTTTTTGGGTTCTTTTACAAAAAAGTGGTGATTATGGTTGATAGAAGCGATTCTGAGAGTAGAAGAAAAGTATATGAGCAAGCACATAGCAGATTGAAAAATGGTACAAGCGTTGCTATTTTTCCTGAAGGATTGGTTCCTGATGAAAGTGTTGTTTTAGCACCGTTTAAAAATGGAGCGTTTAGTTTAGCGATAGAACACCAAATACCAATTGTTCCTCAAGTTTATTATGACGGAAAACGTTTGTTTTCTTGGGATTTTTTTAAAGGAGCCCCAGGAACATTAAGGGTAAAACAATGTGAGTTTATTAAAACAGAAAACTTAGTTCAAGAAGACAAAAGAAAACTTAAAGAACAAACATACAATATGATATACAATGAATTGATAAATGATGAGTTGTATATGAAAGACACTAACCGATAAATAATGAGCGAGAAATTAAATCATCGTTATAGCGAAAAAGAAGAAAGACTTAATGTGCTTTCTCATGGTTTAGGATTACTACTAAGTATTATTGCTTTTCCTTTGTTATTACAAAAATCATTTGAGTATGATACTTTTTGGAAGGGAGTTAGCCTGGTGATTTATGGAATCAGCATGATTGTTTTATACGCAGCATCTACCTTTTATCATGCAGCTAAAGAACCTAAACTTAGACGAAAGCTTAATATTTTTGATCACGCTGCTATTTATGTACTCATAGCAGGAACGTACACTCCTTTTTGCTTATTGGTTTTATCTCAGAATTTAGGTTGGTATTTGTTTATCGTAGTTTGGATTTTTGCGTTAACAGGAGTTGTTTTAAAGTTATTTTTTACAGGAAGGTTTAATAAATTATCAACAGCTTTATATTTACTAATGGGATGGCAAATAGTGTTTTTAATTAAACCGTTAATTGATAGTTTTTCTAGCGAAGGTTTATTCTATCTTTTTTTGGGCGGGTTTTTTTATACTGTTGGGGCTATTTTTTATTCGATAAAAAAACTAAAATATAACCATGCAACGTTTCATGTTTTTGTGTTGTTAGGAAGTTTAAGTCATTTTATAGCTGTTTATTTCTGTATTTAAGAAATCCAACGAATAAAAGGATGTTTGCTTAAGTTTGAGTTGTAATATTTTGCAATACCTGTAACTTCTTCTCCTAACCATTCAGGTTTTGTGAAATTTTCATCTTCATTTTTTAGCTCAACTTCGGCAATCAGTAAACCGTTGTTTTCTCCTAAAAACTCATCTACTTCAAAAGTATGATTGTCAACTTTTACTAAATATCGGTATTTTTCTATAATCCCTTTTTCACAAAGATTAAAAAGACTTTTAGCTTCATTTTTGTCAATTTCTTTTTCCCACTCAAAACGAGTTGTTCCGCTAGCATTAGATGCTCCTTTGATTGTTAAAAAACCCTTGTCGTCTTTTATTCGAACACGTACTACTCGTTCTTTATCTGAATTTAAAAATCCTTGTTTTATATAATTTTTTTGAAATGAAATTTCTTTAAAAGCTTCTGATTTTACTAAGAATTTTCTTTCTATTTCTACAGCCATACCAAAGTGCGTCAAATTTGTACGAAAGTACCATTTTTATAGCTATTATTAAATATCTTTGATTGATGATTTTAACTGGTAAATTCGATTAAATGGCAGTTGTTACTACAAAAGCTATTGTTTTAAGTTCGCTAAAGTATAGTGATACAAGTTTAATTGTAAAATGTTTTACGTTACAAGAAGGAGTGAAATCGTATATGCTAAAAGGGGTTTTAAAAGCTAAAAGAGGAAAATTAAAGGCAGCTCACTTTCAGCCACTAACACAATTACTAATTACAGCAAATCATAGTAATAAAAGTTCTTTACATTCTATCAAAGAAGTACAGGTAATTCATCCGTATGAAACAATACATACTTCAGTAGTAAAACAATCAATCATCTTGTTTTTGTCTGAAATATTATCAAAAATCATTCAAGAGGAAGAAGAAAATGGTCCATTGTATCAATACTTAGAAACATCTTTAGTTTGGATAGATACTCATGACGAGGTAGCTAATTTTCATCTATTGTTTTTATTAAATTTATCTAAGTATTTAGGGTTTTATCCCGACACTTCCGAATCTGATAAAAAAGCCTTTAGTTTGTTAGAAGGAAGTTTTACTGATTTGGTATATGAAAAAGGAAACTTAACAGGTAAAGAAATTAATCTTTTTAAAAGCTTGTTAGGCATAAATTTTGATGCAATAAATTCAATTTCCTATTCAAAAAATGATAGGCAAACTATTCTTCGAATTATCATAAAATATTATGAATTACATTTAGAAGGATTTCGGAAACCTAAGTCGTTAGACGTGTTAGAAACTGTTTTTAGTTAACTTATGAAACAAATAATTACTGTATTTTTTTTACTAATTGTAACCACAATTTTTTCGCAAAACCTTACTGTTATTGATGCAGAAACAGGAAAGCCTGTTGAATCAGTTACTGTATTTAATAAAAATAATACAACTTATGCTGTAAGCGATGAGTTGGGAAAAGTTGATATTTCAGCGTTTTCAAAAAATGAAGTATTAATTTTTTCGCATGTTTCATATGCAGAATATCAAGAGAAAAAATCAGCTTTAAAAGCAAACAACTATCATGTGTATCTGTCAAAAAACTCAGAACAGTTAGATGAGGTAGTGGTTTCGGTATTTAAGAACAGGGAAAAAACAAATCGTATAGCAGAGCAAATTGCCGTAGTTTCATCAAAAGAAATTGAAAAGTTATCACCCCAAACATCTGCAGATTTATTATCGAGTGTACCTGGAATAAAAATTCAAAAATCACAGTTCGGAGGAGGAAGTCCAGTAATGAGAGGAATGGAAAGTAACCGAGTTTTATTAGTGGTAGATGGTGTTCGAATGAATAATGCGATTTATAGAAAAGGACACTTGCAAAACTCAATTACAGTGGCTCCAAATTTACTGGATAGAACTGAAATTGTTTTTGGTCCGTCATCAGTAATTTATGGTTCAGATGCTTTGGGAGGAGTAATTCACTACTACACAAAAACACCAAAAATATCAGAAAAAGGCAGTGAAATTAAAGGGAATACTTTTTTACGATACAGTTCTGCAAATAATGAGGTAACTAATGTGGTTTCTACTGAGCTTAGGTTTAAAAAATGGGCTTCATTTACTAGTGTGTCTCACAGTAATTTCGGCGATTTACGAATGGGGGAAAATCGCTCTCATGGTTTTGATGACTGGGGTAAAGTACCTTTCTACTCTAATAATACAGATAGTTATTACAACGATACACCCGTTGCAAATTCTAATTTAAATATTCAGAGAAATACTGGTTACAGTCAAACAGACGTATTACAGAAGTTTTATATTCCTTTTTCAAAAGACACCGATTTTAAGTTAAATATTCAATATTCAAACTCTTCAAATATTCCACGTTTTGATAAGTTAACCGAGTTAAAAGGAAATGGGAGTTTAAAGTTTGCTGAATGGTATTATGGACCGCAAGAAAGATTATTAATCTCTCCACAATTACTTATCAATCCGAAGAAAAAATGGATGGATAAAGGAACAATTACCTTAGCATATCAAAACATAAAAGAGAGTCGTATTCAACGAAAATTTGGAAGTTTAGACAGATCTTATAGAAAAGAAGCAGTAGATGTTTTTAGTTTGAATGGAGATTTTACAATTCCGTTAGCAGCACACAGAAATTTAGGCTATGGAGTTGAGTTTGCTTATAACGATGTAGCTTCTAATTCTTATGGAAAAACATTACGAGTAAAAGGGAACGAAATTATAGGGTTTGATGGAGATTTTGCTGTGCAATCTCGTTATCCTGACGGTGGGAGTAGCTATTTAAGCTCTGCATTTTATGTAGATTATCGTCAAGATATCAATGCTAAAACGACTTTAAATACAGGAATTAGAGGTACACATACAGTATTAAAAGCTAAATGGATAGATGAAACATTCATAGACATTCCTCAAAACGATATCCGATTAGATAACCAATCAATTACAGCAACGATAGGTTACGTGTATAAGCCAACAAGAAATTGGCAATTGAACGGAGTTATTTCTTCAGGTTTTCGTTCCCCAAATATTGATGATGTAGGAAAAATTAGAGAAAAAAGCGGTAGGTTAACAGTTCCTAATACCGAGTTAGGACCTGAATACGCATACAACTTCGAAATAGGGCTTCAAAAATACTTTAACAATAGAAAGTTTAGAGTTGGAATGAATGCCTATTATACAATATTAGACCAAAATATAACGAGAATCCCGTACGAGTTTTTTGGGCAAAGCACCGTTTTTTATGATGGAGATGAATACAATACTACTGATGGAGAAATTTTAACGAATTATAACAGAGGAAGAGCTTATATAACAGGATTTACAGCGAGCTATGAAGGTAAAATATCTAAAAATTGGAAAACTTCAGGATCAATAACCTATACAAAAGGAAACACATTAAAGTCGGAAGAAAAAGGAGTGCCAGATGAACCATTATCGTCTATTCCACCATTATTTGGTCGTTTCGATTTGAGTTATGTAAATAAGAAGTTTGAAGGAGGAGCAAATCTAGTTTTTAACGCTAAAAAAGATATATCTGACTATAATTTAACAGAAGGTATTGATAACCATGACCAAACACCAATTGTGAATCCTGATGCAGTAGAAGACATTGATAAATACTACGGAACTCCTAGTTGGATGACTGTTGGGTTATACGGGAAGTATCAGTTTACTAAAAACATAGCTTTACAAGCGCAATTGTCTAATTTATTTGACGAGCATTATAAAGAATTTGCCTCTGGAGTATCTTCTGCAGGACGTAATATTTCAGTATCTTTACAGACCAATTTTTAAGCGTAAACAAATGATAAATTTTTTCAGATTAGTAAGTTTATTAGAAGGACTATCTTACATCTTATTACTTTTTATAGCAGTACCAATTAAATACATGCAAGGAAATCCAGAATATGTAAAAATGTTAGGAATGCCTCACGGATTACTATTTGTAGGGTATATCGTATTAGCTATTATGTTGAAATACGAGTTAAATTGGAATGGAAAAACTTTCGGAATCGTTTGTTTGTTATCTATTTTACCTTTCGGAACCTTTTTCGTTGGAAGGTATCTAAAAAAAGAAGTAGCATAACATGCTAATAATTTAATGGTATGATGTAAAATGGAAACTAAACGAACATATTCTATTTTACATCATATCATAACTACAATTACCCTCCGCTTACTGGAGGTATAATGGCTATTACATCATTTTCTCGTATGAGTGTATCATTGCTTGCATAACTTTCGTTAATAGCCACAGCATACGAACTCATTTTTTGAAATTCAGGAAATTCATTAGAAAGAAGTTTTTTAAAGCTTGCAACAGTACTTTTGTTAGGTAGTTCTAGGGTTAATGAAGAACTATCAGCTAAATCTGCAGCGACACCAAAAAGTAATAAGGTTGTTTTCATAACGTAAAAGTATTCTTATTTTCATCAAAAATCACCAAAATTTATTTTTAACAAAATCTTAACGTTTACTTTAAATTGTTGGTTATCAGTATTAAAAAAAAACTAAATTAGGGAAAACCCTGAGAAGAAAATAGTGTCAACTCAGGGTTTTCCCTGATAGGCTTTAACATTTGTTAAAAAGTAATTTTATATGTTTGGGAAAGGTAATACTAAAAACTTGATCACTTTTCTTATTACCCACTAGCTAGTAAAAGAAGAAGAATGTTTATAAAATTGCGCACATTTTTCTTTTTGTTTTTATAAAACTGATTACGCTCTTTAATTTATAAAAGAGTGTACGGTGAATTATTAATCAAATTAAAAATTTTAAAAAAATGAAAAAAGTAATGTTAGTAGCAGCAATGGTGTTTGCTACAAGTAGTTTAATAAATGCAAGTACTATTCTTGACGAAAAAGTTGAGGGAAAATCTTTTTTGAAGATTGAAGAAGACAGAAGTTGTGTTAGAGGTTGTGTTGATACAGCGATTGATGCCTCACTGTATATTTCTGAAACATCAGGAATGAATAGAATGGATGCTTATCATATTGTTTATTTAAGCTGTTATAATTCTAACTGTTAATTTATAAACTGTGTAACCTCTATTTTAATTAAAAAAATAGAGGTTATAATTAAAAAGAACTGAATGAGATTATTTTTAATAACAATATTGTTTACTATAAGTTGTAATAATAAAATTTGTTCTCAAAAGAAAAATGGAGAAGTGATTTATAAAGTAAATTTTGACACAAATCTTTTTAACAAAAAACATAAAAGTAGGAAAATGGAGGAGATAAGAAGAAGGTTAATAAGTGAAACAAAAGAAATTACTGGTGTGTTGAAGTTTTCATCTTCCGAATCGTTATATTTTCTTGATGAGAATATGTCAAAAACAAATGAAAATACAATTAATCTGAGTTTTGTTTCAGGAGGAGGAAAAAGAAAATATTATTTTAATTCTTTTAATAAAGAAAACATTATTCAAGATTGTGAATTATTAGGAGAATGTTTTAGAATAAAGAAATCCCCTATAGAATGGAAGATAACTCAAAAAACCAAAATAGTAAATGGACAGACATGTTATTTGGCTACTATGACAGAAGTAGTTAATGATAAAAACGTTAATGTATTTGCATGGTTTAACCCCCAAATACCTATAAATTATGGACCTAAAAACTATAATGGTTTACCAGGCTTAATAATTGAGCTAATAACAGGTAATACGACTTTTAGGGTTTATAAGATAAAATATAAAAAAGAAATAGAAAAACTATCAAAATTAAAAGGAAGAATGGTTTCAGAAGAAGAGTTTAATAAACTATGTAAAAAGAGTTTTCCTGAAGAATTATTTAAAAAATAAACTCCTCAAAGGAATTATCTTGAAGAAGTTTTTATGAAAAAGAAAACAGCAGTTATTTTTTTTGCTTTACTTTTTAGCCTTTTTTCAAATGCCCAAACCATTGTTTTTAAAGGAGTAGTAAAAGATAGTTTACAAAATTCATTATCGTTTGCTAACGTTATTGCTAAACCCCAAAAAGCAACACAAAACATGAGTTTTGCTATTTCAGATGAAGAAGGAAACTACCGTTTAGAACTCCAAAAAGGTAATAATTATACGATTAGTGTTAGTTATTTAGGGTATGAGACTACTAGTTTTAATATAACATCAGTTGAAAATACAACAAAACATATTGTTTTAAAAGAAGCAAAAAACCAGTTAGACGAAGTTATTATTGAGCTACCTGTTACTGTAAAACAAGACACAATTATTTACAATACTGATAAGTTTGTAGACGGAAGCGAACGTAAATTAAAAAACGTACTTAAAAAACTACCAGGCGTTGAGGTAGATAAAAATGGAGGCGTTATGGTACAAGGAAAAAAAGTAACCAAATTATTAGTAGATGGTAAAAAGTTTTTTGGGGGAGGTACAAAACTTGGGGTAGAAAACATTCCCGCTGATGCGGTTGATAAAGTAGAAGTTATTGATAACTACAACGAAGTTGCTTTTTTAAAAAACGTATCTGACTCTGAGGACATGGCAATGAATATACAGTTAAAAGAAGATAAAAAGCGTTTTGTTTTTGGTGATGTTGAAGCAGGAGCAAATGTGGGGTATGATTCTTATCATAAAGCAAGCGCTAACCTTTTTTATTACTCCCCAAAAACCAATGTAAACTTTATAGGAAATCTAAATAATATAGGTGAAAAAACCTTTACGTTTAGAGATTATATGAATTTTCAAGGTGGAGTTAATGCTGTGTTTAGTGGTAACTTTAACTGGAAAGGTGGTGATTTTTCTCAATTTTTAGAAAACCGTGATGTACTAAGTAGTAATCAACGTTTTGGTGCACTAAATATAACCAAAACCGTGGCGAGTAAATTAGACGTTTCTGGGTATGTTATTTTTTCACATAGTGATACCAAGAATTTTAATGAAACTCGTAATGAATACACGACGTTTATAGAAGATAAAACCAGTAAAACGAATAGTAATAATTTGTTAGGTATTGGTAAATTAAATCTTGAATATGCACCCAATACCAAAGAGCAATGGTACGTAAGAACGCAAGTAAAAAAATCAGATGTTACGAAGGAGAATACAATTTTATCCATAATTAATACAGATAATAATAGTATTGAAACTGATAGAAACAATGATATTTGGTATATAAACCAAAATTTTGAATGGCATAAAGACCAGTCTGAGAAACACACATTCTCTGCAATTGCCAATTATACGTTTGATAAAAATACGCCCACTACTAATTGGCAGGCATCAAACACCTATGCAAAAACGATACAAAATATTGTACAACCTGTAGATACCACACAAAGTCAATTGCGTTTATTTCAAGATAAATTTACTGAAAAGCATTATTTGCATACCGCTTTTAAAGATTTTTGGGTGTTGAATAATAACAATCATATATATTCAACGATTGGTAATACTCATCAACAAGAAAAGTTTACAAGTAATGATTTTCAGTTGTTGGATGATGAAAGCATCAATGAATTTACATCAGGCGGATTTAACAATAGTACTGTTTTTAAACACAATGATTTTTTTGCTGGAGTCCATTATAAATTTAGAACAGGAATCTTCACTTTTAAACAAGGAGCGTATTTACACAACTATCGTTGGAAAGTAAATCAAGAAGAGTTTATAGAAAAGGGTAAATGGGTTTTATTACCCGATTTTCTACTAAAAATTGAATTCAATAAATCAAAGAAAATAGAACTGAACTATAATTTAAAAACAAATTTCGCTGATGCTTCACAACTAGCCAATCGTTTTTATTTACAGTCGTATAATTCAGTTTTTAAGGGAAATACTAACTTAGAAAATGAATTGTATCATTCGGCACGATTACGCTATAGGCGTTTTAGTTTGTACCGAGGGTTAATGTTACACGCAAGTGCGAATTACACTAAAAAAGTAAACGGATACAGAAATGCTGTAAGTTTTGATGGGGTAAACCGTTTTTTAACGACACAATTATTCGAAAATCCAAGTGAAGATTGGAATATTAGAGGCTCTTTACGAAAAAGAATAAAGAAAGTTCGGTATAATTTTGTAGGGAGTTATAATAACTCAAAATATCTTCAAAGTATCAACGGTGTATTTGTAAATAATAGAAACATAAACTATTCCATGGAATTGGGAGCGGAAACCCTGTTTGATAAGTTTCCAGCAATAGAGATTGGTTATAAACGAACGATAGGAAATTATACATCAAGTAACTCTGTATCAAAATTTATAACTAACGAGCCATTTGTAAATATAGATCACGATTTTTTAAAAAGTTTTATTTTTAATTTTGATTATAGGCACTATAATTATCAAAATAAATCATTAGGGGCTAAAAATAACTACAATGTTGCAAATGCCACTCTATCGTATCAAAAAGAAGATAGTCCATGGTTATTTAAGCTTACTACTCAAAACTTATTTAACACAAATTTTAAACAAAGCAATAGCTTTTCAGACTATTTAATTTCTGATACTAAAACATACATAATGCCAAGGGTTATATTGTTTAGTGTTGGGTATAAACTATAATTTTATCCCAAAAACTATTCTGTTTTCATGTTTTCCGTTAAAGTAAGAGCGAGCAAAATCTACACGTAAAAAACGCCATTTTCCAATACCAACATTGTTTAAACCAATAGCAAATTCAGAATAAGGTTTATTACCCGCAGTAAATAATCCTTTTGCTCCAGTAACTAGATGAAAGTTGAGTTTGTTTAACAAAGGAACCTTACTTAATAATGCTCCTTTAAAGTTATATTCTCCATGGAGCTCAGCGTATTTATCATTAGAACTTAACTTATAATACGGTAGCATATAAAAGTTGTCCAAATAGTTGCCTTTTGGAGCTATTAACAAGCGATTTCCGTTAAAATGAGCATAATCTATAAAAGGAATGTCTTTTTTCTCTAAAAACATACCTCCTTTAGCTTTGTATGCAAATTCACCCCAGTTGCCTAAATTTATTTGTTGATACAATTGAGAAAAAACCACATCTGAATTCCACTCAGAATTTTCTGATCCGAAGTTTTTTTGATAGCCAATGTATAGTGATGGGTACTTACGACTAGGGATGTTGTATTTTCCATCAGGATATGATAAATATTTTTGTCCAAAATTAATGTTCGCTCCTAAAGAAAAAGTCCACATTTGATGAGGTGTAAAACCTGTTGAAAAATCGGCAGGATTTTGCGGATTGTTAGAAGTGTAATCTATATCATCTTGCGGAAACATTACATAATCAGTTGTATTAAATAAAGGTTTTCTATCTGCAAACTCTAAAGAAGAAAACATACGTATTCCATTAGTTACTTCTTTAGAAAAGGATGCTTTGGCAAATGCCTTTTCATAAATTTTTAAATAGTTTCTTTCAAAACCAATAGAACTTATTGTATTCCAAAACTTAGAAATAGGCTGTTTTGGGTTAAATTGTGGTGTGGCAATTCCTCCAGAAATTGTTAAAACAGGTCGTGTAGTATTGTTCCAACGATAGTTAAAGTTGGCTGTAGGACGCACTTTTTTCTCTGAAAAACCATAATTAATATCAGCCCCAATACTAAAACGTTTTCCTTTTTTGTTAAGTGATTTTCGGTAATTAATACCTAAAGAAGAGTTCCATCCTTGCACCGTATTAAAGTTAAGATTTTCAATAGGAGAAGAAGTGCTTATCGACCACTTGTTATAAGAGTCTTGATAAGTGTAACCAGAAAGAATATCCAACGGTTTAAACTTATTGTTTTTTATATCAATCGAATCTAAATATTTCTTCGATTTTCGAATAGTTTTTATGCTGTCTTTTAATTTGTAATCCGATATTTCTTCAGAAGTTAAAGTCACGGGACGAATTTTATTCCAGTATAGCGAATCCTTTTCTGTAGCATTTTCAGCAAATGAAAGAACCTCGTTACCAAAAGTGTCTTTAGTAAAATTAGGATTAAAATTATAGTTAGAATAAGCAGCAGAAAAGCGTCCGTTAAAATGAAACCCAAATAACCCTGCTTTAAAATCTATGGTTTGTGTAACGGGCACCCAAGCTTTGTTTTTAGTAGAAAAATTATAGTTTTGTTTAATATGTAGAGAATCTACAATAGGCAAGCTTATTTGTGCGCCAGTAACAATAACATCCGCACCATAAATAGCCCAATCATCTTCAACTATATAGATGAATCCACTAAAAACCCGATCGTTTTTACGTTTTGGTAAAAGTTGAATTTTGTTAATTAGTGTTCCGTTTTTATCATAAAAAACACCTGTTAGTTTATAGTTGTAATAACCAAAAGCACCATTTGCAATAGGAGAAATAACTTTAACATCAGCCAAATCAAAAGAATTTTCATAAAAGTTAAAATTTACTTCTTCTGCTTGATTAAAACTAATACCGTTGTCTTGTCCGCTAACTTTTGAAGCTATAATATGTTCTTTAAAGTTTTTAGGTCTTTTTTGGAAAGCAATTTTTGAGACCGTTTCGGAAAGATATACCACACCACTTCGGGTAGAATCCAATCCACCGCCCATATCACCAATATCCTGTCCTAAAAACTTCTTCGGTAAATCTTTTACCTTAAACAAACCACGAGAGTAAAAATCGGCAGTATACTCAGCAAACTTATCTGTGTTTTTAGCTTTATTAGCAATAGCATTTCTAATAATTTTGTTAGCAGGGTTTTCTTCAGAAGAAACAACAACTTCATCTAAAATCACTTCTTCTTCTGTTAAAGAAACATCTAATGTAAAAGGAAAAGAATTTATTTCAACTGTTCTTTTAATAGTTTTATAACCTAATATTTGAAAAATTAGGGTGTGATTTCCTGTTTTGGAGAGTGTTAGTTCATAATCTCCATTGGTGTTAGTTGTTGTACCTGTAATCGTGTTTTCTAAGTAAACACTTACAAAAGAAATTGGTTGTTTTTTAGTGTCTGTAACTCTTCCTTTAACCTGAGAAAAGGTTATTGACGAGCATATTAGAAATAAAAAAGTAGTTATATTTTTCATAGTCAGTTAGTTGATGGTAACAAACATAAAAGAAGAACTTTGTAAAGTGTATTTAAGAAGTGTTAAATAACTTACAAAGTTCTCTTAATTATAGTAAGACTATGAGGTAGAAAAAACGTTACATAAAATTACTTAACTGTATCTTTTTGTTGCGTTTTTTTCTTTTTTCCAAATAAGCCACCTAAAACGTCTGTTACTTTTTTAACAGTTTCATCCTTTTTAGTGGTTGTAGCAGTACTATCTTTCTTCTTATTTCCTAATAATCCACCTATAGCATTGTTAACCAGCTTGTCTTTTTGTTGCTGAACTAATTGCTGACTCAACTTAGTAACTGATGATGATAAATCTGTTTTTACAGAAGGATTAGTCATGTTTCCAGCAATACTTGCGGTAACAGGAACAGTAATGTTTTGTTGTTCTTTAGCACTTAATTTTGAAAGTAGTCCTTGTGCTTCATTACCTAAATATTTAGCAGGAACATTCAACGTAACATTATAGTTCATTGTTTTATCAAATCCATGGCTTCCACCAACAGTAATACCAATGTCATTATATTTTAAATCAAATGGTTTTACCACCACTTTACCTTCTTTAAAAGACAGGTGTGTTTTAATATCAGATAAATCTAGTTTTGTTAAGTCTATAAACGATAATTTATCATTTAGTAAACTTAACGCTTTGGTTTTTTCAGGATTAATACTAGTTGTTAATAACTCAGCTAGTGCTTTACCAGAAACTGAAGCTAAGTTTAGTGTAAAATCATCATTTAAACTACCAGATAAATCAATATCTGAATTTAATTTACCACTCATGGCGCCCGCAATTGGGCTTAATGATTGTAATAAATCTAAACTAGTAAACGATTGTGCTATATCGAAAGACTTAATACCTAATTTCATGTCGAAAGTAGGTTTTTCTTTTTGTGTATTAACTTCCCCATTTAAAGCAATTTGACCATTAAAAATACCAGCATTCATATTTTGTAAGATGGCTTTTTCGTCTTTTAAAAGAAGTGTACCTCTTACGTTTTGTAGGGTTAAATTATCATAATGTACTGTTTTTGCATTTGCCTTTACAGAACAGTTCAAGAAAGCAGGGATTTTTAAAGATTCACTAGGTGTGTTTTGATTAGAAGTTTCTTCTTTTTTCTCAGACGTTTCTGGATTTTCTTGCATAAAATCACTTACATAAAAGGCATTTGAATTTAAGTTGAAGTTTCCTTGTAATTTGTTGTCAGAAAGTAAAAAACCTAATAAGTTTTTAAGGGTTCCTGTAGCGTTTAAATCACTTTTTCCTGTAGTAGCATCAAACTTAGTTAATGAAACAGTGCTAGGTGTAAAAGTAACAATGGTGTTTTTAATATGAAGTGGGTTAACTACATCTTCCGAAGAAAAAACAAAATTACTAACCTCTATTTTTCCATTGTTTTTAATACGGCTTACAACACTGTTTTCTATAGCTTTCATGTCAAATTCAGTATGTAAATCTGCTTTTAAAATACCGCTTAATTCGTTTTGTAAATCAATAGGATATGCTTGACTTAATTTAGCAAGGTTTAGTGTTCCTTTAACTGTAGCGTTTACTTTAGGGTTGGTAGTTAAATTATATACATTACCTTTTCCAGAAAAGGTGTCTTCATCAATTTTAAAAGATAAATTATTAATAGAAACAAAGGTGTTTTCAACTTTACCAGTAGTATTCTTAATTTGTGTATCTATGTTGATGTTTTGAACACTTTTTGGTAAATCAGGGTATTTAAACGAAGCATTGTTAGACTTCATAGTGATGTCTAACTTCGGAATGTGTTTATCGTCGATAATTCCGTTTACTTTTCCGTCTACACTAAAATTACCAGTAGTACTTACTCCAGCAATACTTTTAGTGTAGGCTTCAGGAATTAATCCTAAGAAGTTTTTAAAGTCAGACGAAGGTGTTTTAAAGTTGATATCAACCTCCTGATTTTTTTCGTTTATTTGAACAAAACCATCAAATACCAATGGAAGGTTATTTAATTTAGCTTCATTTTTTAAGAAAGAAAACTTCATATTTGTTAAGTCCATTCCTAAAATAGCATCTAACTCTATTTTTTGATTTTTGGCATAAGAGTTACCGTCCATTCCAAAAGAAACTAAAGTAGATGTTTGAGTATCTAATTCTGTATTTGATTGAGAAAAATCACCACTTCCACTATGATTTAACTCAGTTAGCTCAAGGTTTAGTTTACCCTGCTTATCATTGTACTTTATCGTAGCATTGTTAATAGCGTATGAATTAATAGATAGCCCGAAAGTAGATGGCTCTTCATCTTTTGTGTCTTCTGTTTCAGAAGGCTTAGCAATATCATAGTTGGCATTTCCTTTTTTATCAACTAATACATTTACCAAAGCATCATCAATAGTAAATGATTTAATATTCAGCTGTTCAGAAGAAGCTTTAAAAAGCTCAGTAAGTTTTAATGCTAAATTTACCTCTTTAGCATATACTAAAGTATCACCTTCAAAAGGAGCATTATTAATAACCGTAAGGTTAGATAATTGAACTGATGCATTTGGGAAATTTCTAAGTAAGCTTAAGCTAGAATCACTAAAATCAACTTTCGCATTTACGTTGTTATTAATGGTAGTTTTTACCAAGTTTATCACTTTATCTTGAAATAGTAGGGGAATACTAACCAAAAGGATGAAGAAAAAAACTACAATGCCTACTATTATTTTATATATCTTTTTCATTATGAATAAAGTTTGTCATGTAATACTAACGAACAAATTTCAACATTTATTTGTAAATAGAAAGTGAATAAAATTATAATTTTTCTTTTGGTAATTTTGCACTGTTAAAAACACATATTTTGAATAAGAAACAGCAATACTCAAATTTTATAAAAACACAAGCAAAACGTTTGGGTTTTTTAGGTTGTGGTATTGCAAAAGCTGACTTTTTAGAAGAAGAAGCTCCTCGGTTAGAAAAATGGTTGCAGAACGGATATCATGGTGAGATGCATTATATGGAAAATCATTTTGATAAACGTTTAGATCCACGTTTATTGGTTGACGGAGCGAAATCTGTAATTTCTTTGTCGTACAACTATTTTCCTTCGGAAGTTCAACAAGAAGGAAGTTATAAGATTTCAAAATATGCTTACGGACAAGATTATCATCATATCATTAAAGGTAAATTGCGTGAATTGTTGCAGTTGATAAATGATGAGATTGGAGAAGTTTCCGGACGTTGCTTTGTAGACTCGGCACCAGTTATGGAACGAGCATGGGCGCAAAAATCAGGGTTGGGTTGGAATGGAAAACATTCGTTGTTAATTCAAAAGCAACAAGGCTCGTTTTTCTTTTTAGCTGAATTAATTATCGATTTAGAATTAGAGTACGATAAACCTTTTAAGACAGATCATTGTGGTAGTTGTACTCGCTGTATTGATGCGTGTCCAACACAAGCTATTTTACCTAATAATACAGTTGATGGTAGTAAGTGTATTTCGTACTTAACAATTGAGTTAAAGGATGCAATTCCGTCAGAATTTAAAGGAGAAATGCAAGATTGGATGTTTGGTTGTGATGTGTGTCAAGATGTTTGTCCGTGGAATCGTTTTTCACAACCACATGAAGAAAGTTTATTTGCACCTCAAGAAAACTTGTTACAAATGAATAAACGTGACTGGCAAGAGTTAACACAAGAAACCTTTAGTAAAGTGTTTAAAAAATCGGCAGTTAAACGTACTAAGTTTTCAGGATTATTAAGAAATATTGATTTTATAAAACAATAAAACCGCTTTTAAAAGCGGTTTTATTTATGTTTTTTGAAAATTATTTAGGGTTTGTTTCTCCGAAGAAGAACCAATTAAGTCCTTTTTTAATCATTCCACTTTCTTTTGCCGGAGCCTTTTTATCTGCCTCTTTTAAGTTAGCAGCATCTTCTTCAAAAAGCTTTACAACAAAATCGTCATATGATGCATTAACCTCTTCTTGTAAGAAAGAATTGAAATATAATTCACTTGCCTTCTCACCTTTAACTTTTTCAATTTCTAATAGAGTTTTATATAAAGGCTCTATTTTTTTTACAACACTTTCAGGTAAAGATTTTCTTCTACCTGTGTAACCTGTAATTTTTCCTTTTTCATCTTTTTCAACATCGAAATCTGTGATAACCCAATAGTATCTACCAGTTCTTGTTAAGTTTTTTACAATAGCATGAAAGTTGTTTCCTTGTTTTAAGTTGTCCCATAACACCTTAAATACAACTTTAGGCATATCTGGGTGTCTGATGACGTTGTGAGGTTCTCCAATAAGTTCTATTTTATTATACTCTGAAGCTTCTTCAAAAGCATCATTCATGTATAAAATAGTTCCTACAGGGTCAGTTTTACTAATAATAGTTTTAGACTTGTCCCATTTTACTTCCTCATCTATAACCTTGGAAGGTCTTAGAGCATTGTTTGTGTGCATTTTTTTTGTTTTAATAGTTATTCGGGGTGGTTTACTTGTAATAAGGGGCAAATATAAGGCTTTTTGATACAAAAAGCCTTTAGGTTTTTCTTATAAGGGTTAAAATTTGTTAAAAGAAATAATCTTTATTTAGTTTTGTTTAATAGCTAGAATAGCAATGTGTTAGTTTTGTTTTTTGAATGATAGATATGTGTTATTCTTATAAAAAACATTAGAAGAAAAAAAGGGCTGAAACAGAAGTTTCAACCCTTTCGAAAATACATTTTTAGGGGAATTATCGGGGATGTGATATATTTTTATGTTGGATTGGTGTCTCCAAAGAAGAACCAGTTTAATCCTTTTTTTAGCGGATTTGTTTCTGATTTAACTTTTTCAGCTTCCTCTTTAGATAGCTCTTCGTTAAATAAATCAACTACAAATTCATTATAACTTTTACCTACTTCTTCTTTTAAATAAGCTTCAAAATACATTTCACTAGCTTTTTCTCCTTTTAGTTTTTCTAATTTTAAAAGAGTCTTGTAAATAGGTTCAATTTTTTTTACAACACCGTCAGGTACTGCTTTTCTTCTTGCTGTATATCCTGTAATTTTACCTTCGTCATCTTTGTCAATAGTAAAGTCAGTAATAACCCAGTAGTATCTTCCAGTTCTTGTTAAGTTTTTAACGATAGCATGAAAGTTCTCTCCTTTTTTTAAAGCATCCCATAATACCTTAAAGGCTACTTTAGGCATATCAGGGTGGCGAATAATGTTGTGAGGTTCTCCTACTAATTCAATAGTGCTATATTCACAAGTATTAGAAAAAACATCGTTAGCATATAAAATTGTTCCGTAGACGTCAGTTTTACTTACAATGGTTTTAGTTTTATCCCATTGTACTTCTTCGTCAATAATGTGTCTTTGTGTAGTTTCCATTTCTATTGGTTTAAGGTTAGGGCAAATTTGAGGAGAAAAAGAAAGAGTAAATATGACTTTTGTCAGGTTATCAATTATTTTTTAATAATTTTATTTAGAGGCTTTGTTATTCTTAGATTTAGTCCTTAATATTAAAAAGAGTTTAAGGAGTTAGTATAATTTTTATGAATAGGGAAATTATTTTTACTTAACAAACAAAATGTATATTTGTAAGTTCAAACAAACAAGAACGAACCTATGAGAGATTCTAGAAAAAGGCATGAAGCTTTACTTTATCATGCCAAACCGAAGCCAGGAAAAATAGCAGTAGTACCTACCAAAAAATACGCAACTCAACACGATTTATCATTAGCGTATTCACCAGGAGTTGCTGAGCCTTGTTTAGAAATAGCGAAAGATAAAAACAACGTTTATAAATATACATCAAAGGGTAATTTAGTAGCTGTAATTTCAAACGGAACAGCTGTTTTAGGATTGGGTGATATTGGCCCTGAAGCGTCTAAACCAGTAATGGAAGGAAAAGGATTGCTATTCAAGATTTTTGCTGATATTGATGTTTTTGATATTGAAGTTGACGCAACAGATGTAGATAAATTTGTTGAAACAGTAAAAGCAATTGCTCCTACTTTTGGAGGAATTAACTTAGAAGATATCAAAGCTCCAGAAGCTTTTGAAATTGAAAGAAGATTAAAAGAGGAATTAGATATTCCTGTAATGCACGATGACCAGCACGGAACCGCAATTATTTCTGCAGCAGCCTTAAAAAATGCATTAGAGATTAATAAAAAAAATATTGAGGATGTTAAAATAGTGGTGAATGGAGCAGGAGCAGCAGCTATTTCATGTACACGTTTGTATGTAGCTCTTGGAGCTAAACGCGAAAACGTAATCATGTGCGACAGTAAAGGTGTCATTAGAAAAGATAATGAGAATTTAACCTCTCAAAAAGCTGAGTTTGCTACACATATAGATGTGAATACTTTAGAAGAAGCCATGTTAAATGCGGATGTGTTTATTGGTTTATCTAAAGGAAATGTGGTTTCTCCTGAGATGTTATTGTCTATGGCAAAAAATCCTATCGTTTTTGCAATGGCGAATCCAGAACCAGAAATTGATTACGATTTAGCAATAGCGACAAGAGAAGATATTATCATGGCAACAGGAAGGTCAGATCATCCTAATCAGGTGAATAATGTGTTAGGTTTTCCATTTATTTTCCGTGGAGCATTAGATGTGCGTGCTAAGAAGATTAATGAAGAAATGAAAATGGCAGCGGTACATGCGTTAGCAGACTTAGCAAAACAATCAGTACCGGAACAGGTAAACATTGTATATGATGAGGTAAGCCTTTCTTTTGGAAAAGAATACATCATTCCAAAGCCATTTGATCCAAGATTAATTTATGAAATTCCACCAGCAATTGCTAAAGCCGCAATGGATTCTGGTGTAGCTCAAGAACCTATTGAAGATTGGGATAAGTACCGAGAAGAATTAATGGATCGTTCAGGAACAGGAAGTAAAGAGGTTAGGATGTTACATAACCGAGCTAAGAAAGATCCAAAACGATTAGTGTTTGCAGAAGCAGATCATTTAGATGTGTTAAAAGCAGCGCAGAGAGTTTATGAAGAAAAAATTGGACACCCAATTTTATTAGGAAGAAGAGAGATTATTTTAGAATTAAAAGCTGAGTTAGGTTTTGATGCTGATATACCGATTATTGATCCTAAAACAGATGAAGAAGAAGCTAGAAGAAATCGTTATGCTGAAGCTTTCTGGAAAACAAGACAACGTAAAGGAGTTACATTTTTAGAAGCACAAAAATGGATGCGCGAGCGTAACTATTTTGCAGCAATGATGGTGAATTCTGGTGAGGCAGACGCTTTAATTACAGGATACTCTAGGCCTTATCCTTCAGTAGTAAAACCAATGTTAGAACTGATTGAAAAAGATCAAGGAGTAACAAGAGTTGCAGCAACAAATATGATGCTAACCAAGCAAGGTCCAATGTTCTTGGCAGATACAACTATCAATATTAATCCAACTGCAAAGGATTTAGCTAAAATTACACAATTAACATCGGTGTTGGCTAAAATGTTTGGAATGAAGCCAAATGTAGCAATGTTAGGTTTTTCAAACTTTGGTTCTTCTAAATCTGAAAGTTCAACAAAAATTAGAGAGGCAGTTTCGTATATCCATCGCAATTATCCTAATGTTGTTGTTGATGGTGAGTTACAAGCAGATTTTGCTTTGAACCCTGAGTTATTGGCTAAAGAATTCCCGTTTTCTAAATTAAATGGAAAAAGAGCCAATGTTTTAATTTTCCCTAATTTAGAGTCGGCAAACATTACGTATAAGTTAATGAAAGCTGTAGATGAAGTAGAGTCTATCGGACCTATTTTGTTAGGAATGAGTAAACCAGTGCATATTTTACAATTAGGTGCTAGTGTAGATGAAATGGTAAACATGGCTGCGGTAGCAGTTGTTGATGCTCAGAACAAAGAAATGAAAGCTAAAAAGAAAGAGCTTCAGAACTCTTAGTGGGTTAGGAAACTTTTTTTAAAAAATAATTTTGTCTATTTTAGGCAAATAGAAAAAAATCGCTGGATGATAACACAAATTAGGGGGAAGCTTGTGGAGAAAAATCCTACATACGCCGTTGTTGATTGTAACGGGGTAGGGTATTTACTACACATTTCACTAAACACATATTCATCATTACCAAATGATGAATATGTGTTATTATATACACACTTATCTATTAGAGAAGACGCACACACGTTATATGGTTTTTCAACCAAGATGGAGCGAGAAGTATTCTTATTATTAACTTCAGTTTCAGGTGTAGGGCCAAGTATTGCGAGAACTATGTTGTCTTCAATGACTTCTAAAGAAGTTCAACAAGCTATTGCTTCAGAAGATGTAAAACTAATACAATCGGTTAAAGGAATTGGAGCAAAAACAGCACAACGCGTTATTGTAGATTTAAAAGATAAAGTTTTAAAAACCTTTGATCTTGATGAAGTTTCTGTAGTACAGAACAATACAAATAAAGAAGAAGCGTTATCTGCTTTAGAGGTTCTTGGCTTTGTTAGGAAGCAGGCCGATAAAGTAATAGGGGGAATATTAAAAGAAACACCTGATGCAAGTGTTGAAATACTTATAAAGCAGGCGTTGAAAAAATTATAAAAAAGTTTGGAAAAAACAGTTATGAATAGACTATTAACGATACTTACTTTTTTTGTAAGTATTGTTTCGTTTTCGCAAAATACGCAAAACGATAGTACAAAAACTGTTAAGAAAGATACTGTTGTTCCTCTCAAGTATAATTTTAAAAACAATCAAAACGGAGCCCTTTTTTTAAACAACCCTAGTCAAAAAGTAGTTACTTATGATAAGGTGTTGAACAAGTTTATGATTGTTGAAAAAGTAGGAGATTACTATGTAGGAACTCCTATTTTTATGACACCAAAAGAGTATGATGAGTATCGTTTAAAGAATGATTTAAAAGATTATTTTAAAGAAAAAGTAGACGCTACAAATCCGAAGAAAAAAGGAGGTGATGCGGCTCGTAAAAATTTACTCCCTAAATATTATGTAAATTCCAAGTTTTTTGAATCTGTTTTTGGCGGAAATACAGTTGAAGTAAATCCAACAGGACAAATTAATATCAAACTAGGAGGAGTTTATCAAAACAATGAGAATCCTCAAATTTCTGTTGAGAATCAAAGTAGTTTTACATTTGATTTTGATCAACAAATTAGTGCGAGTATACAAGCTAAAGTAGGAAAGCGATTAAAAGTAACCGCAAATTACGACACACAGTCTACTTTCGATTTTCAAAATGTTATAAAATTAGAGTACACGCCTACCGAAGATGATATTATTAGAAACATTGAAGCTGGTAATATTAGTATGCCGATTAAAAACTCGTTAATTAACGGAGCGCAATCGTTATTTGGAGTAAAAACACAATTGCAATTCGGTAAAACTTATGTTACAGCTGCTTTTTCACAGCAAAATTCACAGTCTAAAACGGTAATAGCTGAAGGTGGGGCAACAATTGAGCCTTTTGAGTTGCGAGCTTCTGATTATGATAATGACAGGCACTTCTTTTTATCTCAATACTTTAGAGAAAACTATTCAAAAGCACTAGAGAGATATCCATTAATTAGCAGCCCTATTAGCATTACTCGTATAGAAGTTTGGGTAACCAATAGAAATCAAAATGTAAGTGATTATCGTAGCATTGTTGCTCTCGCCGATTTAGGAGAGTCATATGATGTCAATGAGGTAAATCCAACAGAAATAACAACAACAGGATCGCCAGCTCAAGTTAGTATAAATGGAAATTTAAGAAACTTACCGTATAATGAGGTAAACAACTTAGCAAGTTTATTAACTGATCCACTTCAACAAATTAGAGACGTAGCAACGGTAGACAATGCAATAAACGGTATTGGTGTTCCAGCTAGACAAGGATTTAACTATACGTATTTGCAAAATGCTCGTAGATTACAGCCTAATGAGTTTAAGTTACACCCTCAGTTAGGTTTTATTTCGTTAAACAGACGATTAAATGACGGAGAAGTTTTAGCAGTAGCTTTTGAGTATACTGTTGTAGGAGCTTCGAATGGAGAAACAGTTTTTAGAGTAGGGGAGTTTTCAAACGATGGAGTTGTAGCGCCCTCAAACATAGCAGTAAAATTATTACGTAGTGAAATTTTAAATACGGTACGTCCAGGAACAGCTACGACAACCAGTCCTGGAGAACCTTTTCCTACATGGCGTTTAATGATGAAAAACGTGTATGCTTTAGGAGCATTCCCATTACAACGTGATGGTTTTCGTTTCGAGTTATTGTATCGTGATGACGAAACAGGAACACTACAAAATACCTTGCAAAATGCGGCCAACACATCATTAAAAAATGAACCTTTATTAAGGTTATTGAACTTAGATAAGTTAGATCAAAGTGAGTATGCAGTTACAAATGGAGATGGTTTTTTTGATTATGTAGAAGGGGTTACGGTAAATTCAGAGAGAGGGTATATTTTGTTTCCTGAGCCAGAACCCTTTGGAGAAGACTTATTACTAAAGTTAACGAATCCAACAGATCAAACTAAATATGGTTTTGAAGAATTATATTTAACAACCAAGATTCAAGCAAAAAACGAATATCAAAACCTAGATAAATTCTTTTTAAAAGGATATTTTAAATCAGAAACGAGTAGAGGAATTTCTTTAGGAGCGTTTAATGTTCCAAGAGGTTCAGTACGTGTTACTGCAGGAGGAAGACAACTAGTTGAAGGGGTTGATTATGTGGTAGATTACCAGTTAGGTCGTGTACAAATTTTAGACCCAGGTTTAGAAGCATCAGGAATTCCAATTAATGCTTCAGTAGAAAATAATACGTTCTTTAATCAACAAAGAAAAACATTTATAGGGGTAGATGTAGAGCATCGTTTTTCAGATGATTTTATTTTAGGAGGAACCTTTTTAAATGTTAGTGAAAAACCAATTACTCCTAAAGTAAACTTTGGAGGAGAGCCTATCGATAATATAATGTTAGGGTTAAATTTAGATTACTCTTCAGAAGTGCCTTATTTAACAAAACTAGCAAACAAATTACCTTTTGTAGAAACCGAAGTTCCTTCAAACGTTTCGGTAAGAGCAGATATGGCTTATTTATTACCAGGTGCTCCTAGTGGAATTAATGTAGATGGTACAGCAACTTCATATTTAGATGATTTTGAAGCTTCTCAAATTCCAATCAATTTAAGTTCGCCACAACAATGGTTTTTAGCAAGTACACCCGAATCACAAGGATTTGATGGAGGTGCTTTTGGATTGGAATACAATTATAAAAGAGGAAAATTAGCATGGTATAATGTTGATCAGTTATTTTACGGTAGCGGTAACAGACCAGGTAATATTGATGAAAATGAACTTTCTAGAAATGAGGTTCGTCAAATTCGTTACAATGAATTGTTTCCAGAAACAGATTTAGATATTACCCAACAAAACTTGGTGCGAACATTAGATTTGGCATATTACCCTGCTGAAAGAGGACCGTATAACTATAATGAAAATGCAAATACAGTAACCTCTGAAGAACGATGGGGAGGTATTATGCGAGCATTAACTACCAATAATTTTGAGCAAGCAAACGTAGAGTACATTCAGTTTTGGTTAATGGATCCGTATGAAAACTACTCAATCACAGCTGAAGAAGGGTTGCCAGCAGGTATTGATCCAAGTGCTCAAGTTAATCAAGTAGGAAAGTTATTCATTAACTTAGGAAATGTTTCTGAAGATATTTTAAAAGACGGAAGGAAACAGTATGAAAATGGACTTCCTGCTGATGGACAAAAGGTAGATGGAGGAAATGTTGAAACTTCTATTTGGGGAACAACGCCTATAAACCCATCAATCATATATGCTTTTGATTCTAGTAATGATGCAAGAACCAATCAAGATGTTGGTTTAGACGGGTTGAGTGATGAAGAAGAAAGAGCAAAATTCCCTGCATTTGCAGGATTAGAAGATCCAGCAGGAGATAATTTCCAATTTTTTAGAGGGGGTGCAATTGAAAGTACTAACCCTTCAGTTTTATCACGTTATAAAAACTATAACGGTACAGAAGGAAATTCACCAACAGCAAGTCAATCAGGAGAATCATATCCAACATCATCAACTACTTATCCAGATACTGAAGATATTAACAAGGATCAGACAATGAATCCGGTAAATAGTTATTTTGAATATGAGGTGTCATTAAATAAGACAGATTTAATAAAAGGACAAAATCATATCATTGATGTTAAAACACAAAATGTAACTTTATTAAACGGTTCAACAAGAAGTACTACTTGGTATCAGTTTAGAATACCTGTAAGAAATGTTACAGATGCTCAAAAAATCAATGGAATTTCTGATTTTAACAGTATACGTTTTATACGAATGTTCCTAACGCAGTTTAGAATGCCTGTGGTATTACGTTTTGGAGAGTTGGAATTGGTTAGAGGAGATTGGCGTCGTTATACGAAAACTTTACCAGAGTCAGGAGTACCAGTTCCTATTCAACCTGAAGAGTTAAATAAGTTTGAAATAGGTGTGGTAAGTATTGAGCAAAACCCAGACCGTTATGAATTACCACCAGGAATTGAACGAGAAGAGTTACAAGGAACCAATAGAATTCAACGTCAGAATGAACAATCAGTAACTTTAAAAGTTACTGATTTAAAAGCAGATGACGTACGAACAATTTATAAAAATATTAGTATCGATATGCGTAGGTATAAAAACTTACGTATGTTTTTACATGCAGAAAGCCCAAATACAACAGAAGGAGCAGGTAATGATGATATGGTAGCAATTATTCGTTTAGGTACTGATTTAAATGATAATTATTATCAAATAGAAAAACCATTAAAAATATCTACATCAAATGCATCACCTGAGGACGTTTGGCTACCAAAAGAAAACAACTTAGATATTTTGCTAGAAGAGTTAGCAAATCTTAAAATTCAAAGGCCAACAGGAGATCCTATTTCTAACATTTTTGCTGGTGTAAGTTCTAAAGGATTGGATATTTCGGTTAAAGGTAATCCGACATTGGCACAAATAAGAACCATAATGTTAGGGGTTAAGAATGCAACCTCTTCTCCAAAATCAGTAGAAGTTTGGTTTAATGAATTGCGTGCTGTAGGTTTTGACAATAAAGGAGGTTGGGCAGCTGTGGTAAATGCCGACGCAAACATGGCTGATGTAATGGATGTATCTTTAGCAGGTAGAATGTCTACTATTGGTTTTGGTAATGTAGAAGATAGAGTTCAGCAACGAAGTATTGAAGAAGTTAAGCAATACAGTGTAGCAACCAATGTTCAGTTAGGTAAAATGATGCCTAAAAAATGGAACATGCAAGTGCCAATGAGTTATACTTATGGTGAAGAATTCAGAGATCCAAAATACGATCCGCAGTTTCAAGATGTAGAGTTAGAAGATGCAATTGATAAAAACCCTAACAGTAAGAATGCCCAAGATTACACAAGAAGAAAGAGTATTAGTTTTATCAATGTAAAGAAAAACAGAAACCCAGAGAGTAAGAAAAAGCCTAAGTTTTATGATGTAGAAAACTTCTCTGCTTCGTATGCACATAGTGAAGAGTTTCATAAAGATTACAATATTGAAAAGTATGTGAATAAAAACGTAATGGCAGGAGCTAGTTACAACTTCAATTTTGTGCCTTTTAACATAGAACCTTTTAAAAAGTCAGAAGGATTTAAGAGCAGGTATTTACAGTTTATAAAAGATTTAAACTTTAATCCAGTACCTAAAACGGTAGCAATTAATTCAAGAATCAATAGAAACTACAATAGCCAACAATCAAGAAATTTAGTTCAAGATATTGGTCTAACAGCGCAACCAGAACTTATACAGCGAAGATTTTTATTTAATTGGGATTATACAATTGGTTTTGATTTAACAAAATCGTTACAATTAAACTTCAATGCAACAAATAATTATATTTATGATAGTTTTGGTGAAGATGAACAATTAGAGGTTTACGATCAATTTTTTAGTATTGGTAGGCCAGATAACTATCATCAAAAACTAAACGCAACTTATAAGTTACCATTAGATAAGTTTCCTTTTTTAAACTTCATTAATGCCGATTATGGTTATACAGCAGACTTTGACTGGAAAGCAGGATCGCAAAGTTATATTGAAGAAGTTGGAAATATGATTCAAAATGCAAACACTCATAACTTAAATACCAATATAGATTTTGGACGTTTTTATAAAATTATTGGAGTAGATAAGTTATTGTTAAAAGGAGTAAAAAAACAACCAACTCAACAAGGTGCTGCTACTTTAGGAGGAAATCAAGTTACTCAAAAAGCAAAGCTTAAAAAGAAAGCTACTTTTGGGCAAAAGCTAGGAAAAGGCGTTTATGATGTATTAACATCAGTAAAAAGAGCAAAAATAAGTTACTCTCAAAATAATGGAACCTTGTTACAAGGGTATAAACCTTCGGTAGGATTTTTAGGAAGAAATAGTTATGATGGAGGATTAGCACCAACATTAGGATTCGTTTTTGGTAGTCAAACAGATATTTTAAACAGAGCAATTGAAAACGGATGGTTAATTACCCGTAATGCTGGTGAGGAATATTACAGTAAAAACTATGCTAAAACAAGATACAAAAAGTTAGATTATACTGTATCAGTAAAACCGTTTAGAGATTTAACAATCGATTTACGAGGAAATAGAATTCAAACGAGTAATTTAACACAGCAGTTAGATGTAGTTTCTAACGGAAACGGAGGTTTTGAACAGGACCCTAATATCAAACCTTTTGAAACAGGTAATTACAGTATTAGTCATTTTATGTTGGGAACTGTTTTTACAGATAATGAAACGCTGTATCAAAACTTTTTAGATTACAGACAAGAAATTTCAGGAAGAATAGCTAATGAGCAAGGTATAACTGCTAACGATCCTAATCCTGCTAATAGTGATCCAGGATTTAAAACAAACGGACAGCAAGCAATGTTGCCTGCATTTATTGCAGCTTATTCTGGTAATAGCCCTAATTCGGTAAGTACAGGAGTCTTTAAAAACATTCCTATCCCAAACTGGACACTACGTTATAATGGTTTTATGAAGTATAAATGGTTTAAGAAAAACTTTAGTTCATTTACCTTATCACACGGATATAACTCTCTTTATACTATAGGTAATTATACGAATAACTTACAGTATGATGCGAATAGTACAACAAATACAAATACTTCTGGTAATTATCAACCAGAACTCTTAATTTCGTCGGCAACTTTAATTGATGAGTTTTCTCCATTAATAAAAGTAGATTTTAGAATGAAAAACTCTATTTCATTTAAAGGAGAAGTAAGAAAAGATAGAACATTAACTTTAAACTTTAACAATAATACGTTAACAGATATTAAAGGAACAGAATATGTTTTAGGATTTGGATATAAGATTAGAGATGTTAAATTTGTCACCAGATTTACAGGAAAGAAAGAAACCTTAAAAGGAGACATAAATTTAAGAGCAGATGTTTCGTTAAGAGACAACTTAACGTTGATAAGAAGTGTTGATAAAGAGAATAGTCAGATAACAGGAGGAGAAAAATTATTTGGATTAAAATTTATCGCCGATTATAATTTAACTAGTAATTTAACCGCTTCTTTTTATTATAATCATCAAACGTTTGAGTATGCAGTTTCTACCACTTTCCCAAGACAATCAATTAATGCAGGAATTAATTTAGTATATAACTTAGGAAATTAAAACAAACACAATAAAAAATAATTACAATGAACATTCCATCAGAATTAAAGTATACCAAAGACCACGAGTGGGTTAAGGTAGAAGGAGATGTAGCAACTATTGGTATTACTGATTTTGCACAAGGTGAGTTAGGAGATATCGTATATGTAGATGTTGATACCTTAGATGAAACATTAGATGCTGAAGAGGTTTTCGGATCAGTAGAGGCAGTAAAAACAGTTTCAGATCTTTTCATGCCTTTATCAGGTGAAGTAGTAGAGTTTAATGAAGCTTTAGAAGATGAGCCAGAATTAGTAAACTCTGATCCATACGGAGAAGGATGGATGATAAAAGTAAAATTATCTGACGATTCACAAGTAGCAGATTTATTAAGTGCTGAGCAATATCAAGAGCTTATTAAAGGATAAACTAATAACAATAGCAATACTTATTACACTAGGTATTGCTATTGTTAGTTTAATAAAGCTAGGAAAGTCACCTATACAAATAAACCATTTAGATAAAATTAAGCATGCTTTCGCTTATTTTGTTCTAAGCCTTGTGTGGTTTATCGCCTTAAGAACAACAAAAATTAATAAGTATTTAATAGCTTTTGGTTGTTTTCTTTACGGCATAATTATTGAGGTTCTACAAGTTACAATCACATCACATCGATCAGGAGAGATTTTAGATGTAATCGCAAATACGACGGGTATTTTAATAGCTATTATTATTTATAATTCTTTTTTTAAGAAAAATGAAGCTATTTAAAGATTATGCTTGTATAAGTTGAAATAAATTAATTAAATTAGCGAACTATTAAAAACATTTAGGATGGAAATCAAGAAAAATCCAAAATCAAACTTAGAAAACTACAGTAAACTATTTGTACAAATAGGTTTGGTTTTTGCTTTATTTGTAACGTATGTTGCTATTGAACATAAAACATATGATAAAGAATATGCTGACTTAGGTATGGCTAATATGGCTTCTGAAATTGAAGAAGAAACTATAGAACTTCAAATTGAGCCACCAAAACCAAAGCCAAATACACCACCACCACCAGCTCCTGAAAAAATTGAAGTAGTAGAAGATGAAAAAGAAGTAGAAGAAACGGTTATTGAATCTACAGAAACAGATGAATCTGAAGAAATCGTTGTTGAAGATATCGAAGAGGTAGAAGAGGTAGAAGAGGTAGTAGAAGATGTACCTTTTGCTATTATTGAAGAAGTTCCTGTATTTCCTGGATGTACTGGTACAAAACAACAAAAGAAAGACTGTTTAAATAAGCAATTACAAAAACACGTTCAACGTAACTTTAACGCTGAATTAGCTAACGAATTAGGTTTAGCACCAGGTAAAAAGAGAATCTATGTTCAATTTAAGATTGACAAAGATGGTTCTATTACTAGCGTAACAGCAAGAGCTCCACACCCAAGGTTAAAGCAAGAGGCTGAAAGAGTAGCTAGAAAAATTCCTAAAATGCAACCAGGTAGACAAAGAGGTAGACCAGTAAGAGTTGGTTATACATTACCTATTACATTTAACGTAGAGTAGTAAATTACTTACAGATCATAATAAAAAAAGCAATCCTAAAAGGATTGCTTTTTTTATTGGCATATTTCTTGTTTTCAACTAAGTAGTAATTTAAAATAAATGAACTATGAAAACAACAAAAAAGAATGCTAGAAAGCAGTTAGAAAAATTCTCAACTATTTTTACTCAGTTAGGGTTGGTACTCACTTTATTTATAGTTTTTCTAGCCTTAGAGTATGAAACAGAAAAAGATGTTGCGGTTTTAAAACCATCAAATAGTGAGTTGTATGAACCTATTTATACCTTTAAACAACCTGTTGTCTTAAAAAGAGTAGAGGAGGTAACAGAAAAACCGAAGAAAAAAACAGTAGTTAAAGAAATTCTTAAGCCAAAAATAGTAGACAACAATACTGAAATTACTACAATAATTGAAATGTCTGTTGATGAGCCTATAATAGATGTAACAGCAATATCACAAGCAAAAGAAGAAGAAATAATTGATAAAGCAGACGACCCGATATCAATTAAAAATGTACAAAATACTCCGGTATTTAAAGGTTGTGAAGGCTTGTCTGAAGTTGAAAACAGAAAATGTTTTGAACGAAAAATTCAACAACATGTTCAACGAAATTTTAATTCAGTTATCGCACAAAAAGTAGGGCTAAGTTCCGGAAAATATAAAATCTTAACGCAGTTTGTTATTGATAAATCAGGTAACGTTACGGATATTCAAATTAGAGCACCACATATGAAATTAGAAAAAGAAACGGATAGAGTGGTGAATAAAATCCCACAGTTTCAACCAGGAAAACAAAACAATAAAGAAGTAAAAGTAAAATATACATTGCCAATTATTTTTAAAGTCGAATAATAATTAAAAGCTCAACTATTTAGGTTGAGTTTTTTTATTTTTGTTTGTATGGATACAGATAAAACGTTTTTTGCGCACGAAACAGCTGTTATAGATGATGGTTGTATAATTGGAGAAGGGACAAAAATTTGGCATTTTAGTCATATTATGCCTAATTGTACAATAGGGAATAATTGTAACTTAGGTCAAAATGTGGTGGTATCACCTGAAGTTGTATTGGGTAGTAATGTAAAAGTTCAAAACAATGTTTCTATTTATACAGGAGTTATTTGCGAAGATGATGTTTTTTTAGGGCCATCTATGGTGTTTACGAACGTTATTAACCCGCGTAGTGCTATTAAAAGACAAGATCAATACTTACAAACCGTTGTAAAAAAAGGAGCGAGTATCGGCGCTAATGCAACAATTGTTTGCGGCAACAATATAGGTGAGTATGCTTTTATTGGTGCAGGAGCTGTAGTAACTAAAGAAGTTGCTCCTTATGCATTAGTAGTAGGGAATCCTTCTAAGCAAATTGGATGGATAAGTGAATATGGTCATCGCTTAGATTTTGATGAAAAGGGATATGCTGTTTGTTTTGAAAGCGGAGGAAAATACCAACTGAAAGATAATAAAGTTACAAAGTGTTAACCAAAGGTTTATAAAGGGTAAAAAAAAGATTAAAATTTTTTTTAAAAAGTATTTGTAAAAAAGAAAAACTTATTTATCTTTGAATTGTGGTTTAAAAACCACTTTCTTTTTCTTTTTCATAGCAATTTTTCCCACTCAATTATGAGTGGGTTTTTTTATGCTTAACTCCCAAATTATAAAAGAGTATAAAATCGCATATTCTAAGGCAATTAACCAAAGGTTTTCTTTCCAAGGAATGTTAGCGTAAGCTTGATAACTTAATATTATAACAAAGCTCCACACTAAGGGATAACGATATTTAGTAAATACCGATAAAATTAAAAGAGTACCAATATACCAAGGATGCATAGTCGTACTTATAAAATAATAAAAGGACAAACCTAACAACATTGCCGTTATTAATTGTATAGCAGATATATTTCTTCGGAAAAAAGTAAGAATCAAAAGAAAGCTAATGGTAAGAATAGGTATCATTTTACCTATAATAGCAATCTCGTTGTACCCTCTAAATAAATATCCTACTTCTCTAGCAATATAGTAGAAGCTAGCATTAAACTCGAAATTTCGAAACCAAAGCCCTACAGAATTCGAGTAATTCGTCATAAATTCAATAGAAAAAAAAGGAAGGAAGGTTATGGCAATTGTTAATAGTACAACTGTATAAAATCCAATTAACTTTTTAATTCCTGTAATATATGAAATGTCATTTTTTATAAACCATTGATAAAATAAGGGTAGAAAAAGTAACGGAATTAGTTTTACGGAAACTGCACAGGCTAATAAAACACCCGCCCAAATCCATTTTTGCTGTTGTAATTTGTATAAACTCCAAACTAGAAAAAATAGCATTACAGGTTCAAAATGTAAGTTTCCTGTAAATTCAATAATTACAAACGGATTTAAAATGTATAAAAAGATATTATGAACTGGTAAGTGTAATTTTTCTAAGAGTTTTTTACCGAAGTATAAAACTCCAATATCAGCCAAAATAATGAGGATGCGCATAATTATTACACTTCCTAAAATACTGTGTTTTGAAAACAAAGCTGCTAATAAAAAACACAATTGATTAATAGGAGGGTAGTTGGTGTAATGACTTCCATTTAATTGTCCCATTCCTTTATACAATTCTGTCGCTTGTAAAATAGGAGCGTTGTTTTGCTCAATAAAAGTTTGAGGTAATGATAAATAAGGGTTGAATCCTTCTAAAATCATGCGTCCATCCCAAATAAACCGATAAAAATCTTGCGATAAATTAGGTACGGCAAATAAGAATATTAACCTAAAAAGAATTGCAATAGTAACCCAATTTTTAAAAGAAGTCTGTTTGTTTTGTAGCAAAAAATAAAAAGAACCAAATAAGCCAATCCACAAAACAAGTAGTTTGTAAAAATCGGTACGCTCTAAAGAATAGGCAAAAATGGTGTAAAAACATATACTAACAAATGTTAGTATAATAAAGTTGTATTTTTTAAGTAAAGACATTTATGCCTTAGAAAATAGCGATTTATAAAATACATAACCAAAACCAACAAACAACATTAAGTGAAAAGGAAACATTCCAAAATCACCGCCTTTATCTCCAACAATAAAAGCACTATACATTCCAAATGCAAAATACAGCGTTAATGCTCCTTCAATAATTACATGTAACGAAGGTTTTTTACGAATGTATTTGTTGTTTTTCCAGCTGTCTTTTAATGACTTAATATTGAACTTTGGCGTTCTAACAAACTCACTCTTTTTTCCTAAATGACCTTCTAAAACAGCAATTGTATTATGTAAAGAGAATCCCATAGCAATAGAGAAAAAGGCAAAAAAGGCTCCAATGTATTTTATAAAGTTCAAAGCCCCTCCTCCATAAGTTCTCTTGTACATAAACCAATAACAAATAAAGAAAATTAGCGTACTTATAATGAAGAAACTCATTACTAAAAAGTAAATTTTTAAATGTGCATACTCATTTTTAATATACAACATAGGTATACTTAAAATAGCAACTAAAAAAATACAAGTAAACATTGAACTATTGAGAAGATGCAGTGTTCCGTGAATTTTAGTTTTCAAAGGAATGTTCTTACTAGTAAGAATCCTTTTTAGCATTTTTTGAAAATTTTCGGCGCCACCTTTATTCCATCTAAACTGTTGCGAACGAGCAGCACTGATTACAACGGGTAATTCAGCAGGAGTAACAACATTTTCTAAGTATTTAAATTTCCAGTTTTTTAATTGTGCACGATAACTTAGGTCTAAATCTTCAGTTAAGGTGTCTCCTTCCCAATTTCCTGCATCATAAATACATTCTTTGCGCCAAATACCAGCAGTGCCATTAAAGTTAATGAAATGCCCTTGACTATTTCGTCCTACCTGTTCTAAAGTAAAATGAGCATCTAAAGCAAAAGCTTGAATTTTTGTTAAGGTTGAATAGTTTCTATTAATGTGTCCCCAACGAGTTTGGACTACCCCTATTTTAGGGTCTTTGAAATAAGGAACCGTTTCTAACAACCAGTTTTCTTTAGGTAAAAAATCTGCGTCAAAAATAGCAATGAACTCTCCTTTGGCTGTTTTTAGTCCTTCTTTTAAAGCTCCAGCTTTAAACCCTTGACGATTTTCTCGTCTAATATGTTGAATGTCTAATCTAGTTTTTTGGAGCTCTGCTATTTGTTTAGCGGTGCTTTCAACCGATTCGTCTGTAGAATCATCAAGTACTTGAATTTCTAATTTCTCACGAGGATATTTAAGTTTTGCAATATTATTTAATAAACGTTCCATTACATACAACTCATTAAAAACAGGCAACTGTATGGTTACATAAGGAATTTCGTTCGGATTTGAAAAATCAAATTTAGGTGAGTTATCTTGTTTTTTTCGTGCTTTTAAATAATTTATCAGCAGGTTAAATTGTGCTAAAGCATAAAGTAGAATAAGAACTAATGATATGGTGTATAGCGTAATTATTATATATTCTAAAATCATTATTTAAAGCTATATTTAAAAATCCAACCTAAAATTTTAATGCCGGCTAATATACTACCTTTTACTGTTCCTGAAACTTTTGAAACACCTATTCTATTTCTGTATTTCATTGGTATTTCGGTATAACTTAACTTTTGTTTTAAGGCTTTTAATTGCATTTCAACCGTCCACCCATAAGTTTTGTCTTCCATTTGTAAAGCTAAAAGCTTGTCGTATTTTATGGCTCTAAATGGACCTAAATCAGTAAACTTTGCATTAAAAAATAATTTCATTAAGATTGTAGCTAACCAGTTACCGAAAATTTGTTGCGGAGTCATAGAACCTTGTTCGCGTAAGTGTTTTACACGAGCTCCTACCACAAAATCTATATTGTCTTTAAGTATAGGTTCAACAAGCTCGTTTAGTTGCTCTGGATAATCAGAATAATCTCCATCTAAAAAAACAATGATATCAGGTTTTTCATTTTTGAGTGAAATATATTCCATTCCCTTTAAACAAGCATACCCGTATCCTTTTCTATTTTCAGAAAGTACCGTAGCTCCTGCATTTTTAGCATTAACTTCGGTATAGTCAGTTGAATTATTACTGATTACAATTACTTCATCTACTATAGAAGGAATATCATTTATAACAAGAGCAATAGAATCTTGTTCGTTATAGGCGGGGATGATTACTTTGATTAAAGGTTTCATTTGCTGTTTTAAAGCGTGCAAGGTATTGTCTTTTTAGAGTTGAATAAAATTTATTTTTCATTTACCAGTTTCATCAAATCTACATCATTACCAAGTAAAATTTCTGTAGGATTGATACGACCTTTTTCTGGACCATTTTCTAGCTTTAACACACCTCTAGGACAAACAGCAGAGCAAATTCCGCAACCAACACAACTAGCACGTACTATGTTTTCTCCTTTTTGAGCATAAGCACGTACGTCAATACCTTGTTCACAGTACGTAGAGCAATTTCCGCAAGAAATACATTGCCCGCCATTGGTAGTAATTCTAAATCGAGATTTAAAACGTTGTACAATTCCTAAATAAGCAGCTAACGGACACCCAAAACGACACCAAACTCGATTACCGAAAATTGGGTAAAATCCTGTACCGATAACTCCTGCAAAGATGGATCCGATTAAGAAACCATAAATATCTTGAATGGTTTGTGTTTTAATACCTAATACTTCTTGACTTCCAGAAAAGTAAGAGTATAATGTAAAACCAGTCATTATTAGGGCAAATATAAGAACTCCGTGTACTATCCAACGTTCAAACTTCCATGCTTTTAATGATTTATCTGATAGTTGTCGGTAAGGGTCACCTAAAGTTTCTGCTAGTCCACCGCAACCGCAAACCCATGAGCAGTACCAACGTTTTCCGAAGAAATATACCATCACAGGAACGATTACTAAGGTTAATACAATTCCCCAAACTAAGATAAACAATCCGAAGCCACCACTAGCGATTAGCTGATCTAAGTTCCAACTAAAAAAGAAATCATAATCTAACGGGAAAGCATTTTTAAAATCGTACCAAGGTTTTTCAAAACGAACTAAGATTTCTGGAATTAAGAAAGCAAAAACAATTTGAAAAAATAAAACAGATGTTGTTCTTAGGGTTTGGTATTTGTTATGACGGTATTTAATGTACATTCTTATAGCCATTACAACCATTACCACGCAATACAAAAAGCCATATAAGAACCATTGAGAAGCTAGGTTTCCGCTTAAATATTGGCTAATTGAGTCAACAACATATGTCCAATTTACAATATAATCTGGATAGAAGTAAAGTAGTACGTAAAATCCTACTAAAAATAGAAACACAAACCAACCAATCCAGCCTCTATTAGTAGCAGGATTCAGCCAAATCCCGTTGTTTTTTATACCAGGAGAACCAAGAGTTATTACCGTTGGAATGATATATAATAAGGAGCCGATAATTCCTAAACCGAAGGTTAGTAGCCAAAAAAGACTTTTATTTTCTTTTATAATTCCTGTTCCTGCTTCTTTTGCTATTTCATAAGAAAAACTATGCGGTTTACTCCAAATAACTTTATCCCATTCACTATTTTTTTTGTGAGTAGTATTAGCTATTTCCAAGGCAGAAGTAATTTTAGAAGAAAATAAAAAAGGATTGGAAAATTCTTTTCCAACAACATTATTCTTTATATCATTAATAAAAAGCTCACTTTTGATGCCTTTATTAGAGATTACTTTTTCAAAAAGTTCTGAACTAAGTTCATATTTCCCTAAGAAAATTAGAGAAACGAAAATACTTAATCCAAGTAAAAAGATGCTTAATCCTATGTTTTGTATTACTTTCATTACGATTATGTTTAAATGCTAAAAATGCGTTTCCAGCTTTTCTTTTTTAATTGAATGTTGGTATTGTTTTCTTTGTTGAATTTTGCCACAATTTCTGGTTTATGTAGCTTGTAAAATTCTGGGTCAAAGTTAGCGTCTGCAAGATGTTCTAATACATAAGTTACAGAACGTTTTTCTGTTAATACTTTGTCAAAAAAGGCATGACGCATACGTATTCCTAAAGTGTTTATTCCTATAAATTCTTGTGTGTTTTTATCGTAATTTAATCGAATACATTTTTTACCACTCTCATGTTCCCAGTAAAAATGAGCCTCATTTTCTTTAGGTTGTGGCCATACCCAGCCGTAAGTTTGGTATTCGATATCAATAAATTTAGCAGAGTTAAACCAGTGTCCAGGGTTATATTGAGTTTTGTTGCCACAAATAGTTTGGGCAACGGTTTCTCCCATCATTCTACCCGTATACCAAACGGCTTCAATAGGACGTCGCAATCCGATAGCTTCGTGTTGTTCAGCACAATCACCAATAGCATAGATATTTTTGATGTTGGTTTCTAAAAAACGATTTACTTTAACTCCTTTACCAAGTTCAATCTCTAAATCTTTCAAAAAATCGATATTAGGAGAAACCCCAGCGGTTAACCCAACAACATCACAAGCTATTTCTTCGCCAGTTTCTTCAATAATTACAGATTTTACATGCCCGTTTTTATCAGCTTTAATTTCTTTAAGATTCACTCCTAAGCGTAAATCTATATGGTTTTCTAAAATTTCGCGATTTATCATAGTTGATTCTTCTGGGGGTAAAATTTTATTCCAGAAACTATTTTCACGAACCAAAAAAGTAACAGGGATATTTCTACTATGAAGCATTTCGGCAAGTTCGATACCGATTAAACCACCACCAACAATAACAGCTCTTTTACAAACTTTGTTATTAGGAGCATATTTTTCAAGTGATTCTAGGTCTTGTTTGTGATACATGCCCATGACTCCTTCTAAATCTTGTCCTGGCCATCCAAATTTATTAGGTTTAGAACCCGTAGCTATAACTAACGTATCGTAAGATAGTTTTTCACCATTACTAAATTCAATTTCTTTGTTTGATGAATGTACTTTGGTAACATAACCTTTTTTGAGCTCTATTCTATTTTTCTTCCAAAACCATGATTCGTAAGGTTGTGTATGTTCAAATTTCATGTGTCCCATATACACATACATTAATGCTGTTCTTGAAAAAAACTCTTCAGTTTCAGAAGAAATAATGGTAATTCTTTTATCTGATAATTTTCTGATGTGTCTTGCAGCTGTAACCCCAGAAATTCCATTACCAATAATAACAACGTGCTCCATAAATGTTGATTTGCAGTTTAGGTCGTTGTTAAAGTTAAGAACTTAATCTAGTATCTTAATTTAGAACGAATATAAACAGCGAGTAAAATTGAAAGGAGTTGTTTTTTTTATTTTATATACCTGAATATCAATCACTTATGGGTATTTGTAAAGAAATTGATTATTTAATTATGAATTTTGATACAGAGGTTAACCTAAAAATAAGCTCTGTTATTAACAGGGTTAAGAATAATTTAAATTAAAAGTTATTATTATGAAAACAGCAACAAAACAAAACCAATTAGTTGAAGATTTTGAAAACAATTTTAAAAATCTTTTAAGTTCAGAATCTATTTCAAAAGCAGTAGAAGATCTTGAAAATGTAGATAGTGAATCTCTAAAAACTGCTTCAGCATACGGGGCACATGGAGCTTTAGCAAGTTTAGTTTTTTATGTAAAAGCACAGTGTAGTATAAATAATGGAAAAACGTTTAATGGTAATGCTTGGGGGATAAGTTTTCCTGGTGGAGGAGCATTGTTTGGAGATGTATATTTAAGTAATGCAGGTTCATTAGACCAGTTGTATAAAGAGACTACTAGTTTTACATTTACAGCAACTCCAGTATATACTGCGTTTTATTTTTTTGATAAAAACTCAAAATTACTTGGACACTTTCAAGCAGGGTCTGTATCTACTGCTACTGGTACCGGAGGAGGTTCTGGTAGTTGGTCTTAGTATATGATTAAAGTCTTTTAAAATTTTTAATCAAATTTTAAAATAAAAAGAGGTTGTCTTAGCAACTAAGACAACCTCTTTCATTATAAAGTATTCTTTCTTTTATTTTTTCTTTGGATGTACTAATTTCATTTCATCAATTAAATGCTTTGCTCCAGCATATTTATCAATGATAAATAAAATATAACGAGCATCAACCATAATGTTTCTACAAATTTCAGGATCGTAATTCATATCACTCATGGTTCCTTCCCATACACGGTCGAAGTTTAGTCCGATTAAATTTCCATGAGCGTCGATAGCAGGACTACCAGAGTTACCTCCTGTTGTATGATTAGTACCTAAGAAACACACAGGTACTTTTCCGTTTTTATCAGTGTATTGCCCAAAATCTTTAGCGTCGTATAAATCACGTAACTTTTGTGGAACGTCAAATTCATAATCTCCAGGAACGTATTTTTCAATAACTCCGTCTAAATAACTTACAGGATTGTAATATACTGCATCTCTTGGTGAATACCCTCGAACTTGACCATAGGTAACACGTAACGTACTGTTAGCATCTGGGAAATAACGAGCTGTAGGCAATGCCTCCATTAAAGCTTTCATATATGTTTTTTGTAAAGCAGTAATAGGTTGGTTTTTTTGTTGAAACTCAGGATCTATTTTCGTGAAAAACTCTTCAATCATAGGCTTCGCATATTTGTAAGCAGCATCTTTGGTTAAGTTTTTTACTACTTTTTCAGCGTTTCCTTCAAATAACTTTAAGGCTTTGTCTAAGTTTGTAAAGCTAGTTTTATTGTAGATAGAAGCATCTACATTTTTAGGGTTGTATAAAGGCATTACATTGTTAAATACTCCTTTATCTACGTTCGCATCAAAGTTTTTATGTATTCCTTTAAGTCTGTTGATGTATGAATTTCTAGCCTCATCAAATTTTTCAGGTTTATTTAAAGCTACTTGTTCTAATTGGTAAGCTCTAAATGTCATTTGCATTAATTCGTTTGTTACCAAGAAAACTTCAATAAAGTTTCTTCTTCTAATATTGATATCGGCAAAATCAGCATATAATTTTTCAAATTCTGGAAGAATATTTCCGTAGCTAGCTTCTAATCCTTTTTCTTTTAATGCTTTTTTGAAAGTAGCTTCGAAAGCTTGACGCTCAGCAATAGCATTACTCTTTTTTATACCTAAGTTTTCACCAATCCACTTTTTCCAAGCATTTGCAATACGCGCTTGTTTTGATGCGTATTTGATACGAACAGCATCGCTAGCTTTCATTTGTGCATCAATTTCTTTTAAAGCAGCTTCTCTAATAGCAATATTACTTGGGTTGAATTCTTGTGTAATGTGTTGAATAGCTACCGCAGGTAAGTATTCGTTAGTAGTACCAGGAAAACCAAAAACCATCGTAAAGTCACCTTCTTCAATTCCATCTAAAGAAACAGGTAAAAAGTGTTTTGGCTTGTAAGGAACGTTGTCTTTACTGTATTTAGCAGGACGGTTGTTTTTATCAGCATAAATTCTGAATAATGAAAAATCTCCAGTATGACGAGGGAAAACCCAGTTATCAGTATCACTACCAAATTTTCCAATACTACTTGGTGGAGCACCTACTAAACGAACGTCTTCAAATTTTTCAGTAACAAATAAGAAGTATTGGTTTCCTTTGTAAAAAGGTTTTACTCTAACACCTTGCCAAGCTTCTTTTTGTACTGTTTTTTGAATTTCGTTGATGTTTTTATCTATTGTTGATTGCTTTTCGCGCTCATTCATTGAGGTAGTAACACCATTTAAAGCTTGCGCAGTTACATCGTCAATACGAACAATAAACTCAACATATAAACCCTCGTTAGGTAATTCTTCTTTCTTACTCATAGCCCAAAAACCATCTTTTAGATAATCGTTTTCTAAAGAAGAGTGCGATTGAATTTGCCCAAAACCACAGTGGTGATTGGTTAATATTAATCCTTCAGGAGAAATAACCTCACTAGTACAACCTCCGTTAAAGTGCCCAATAGCATCTTTTAAACTTGAGTTGTTTACATCGTAAATGTCTTTTGCAGTTAATTTACTTCCTAAAGAAGTCATTTCTTGTTCGTTCATTCCTTCTAAAAGGGAAGGAATCCACATACCACCTTGTTGTGCAGTAACTTGAACGACAATAAATAAGAATAGAATTTTTATGTACTTCATCTGTTTGTTTTTAAAAGCGATAAAGATACAAATTGAGAACAAACTACTTAAAGAAAGCTAATGAAGTAATAAGTTAAAATACGTTAAAAATTACTCTTTTTTGGTGATGGGAGTATCGTGAGTTTTTTAAACTATAAAAATTCTATTTTTTTCCTAGCGGATACATTTCTTGATGAATAAAATCTTTAGGGAATTTTTCATCTCCATCAAATCCAAGTTCTATGTCACGTCCGTTATAGGGAATATAGTCAGTTTTAAAAATGTAATCCCAAATGCTAAGTGTAATTCCAAAATTCACTCCCATTCTTCTGTCTTCAGGGAGTTCTTTTGCATGATGCCAAATATGCATTCTTGGGTTGTTGAGAATATATTTTAACCAGCCATAATCCCAATTAACATTAGCATGATTTAAATGACCAATAGTAATATTAAAAAAGTGAACAATAGCTACATCTTGTGCTGTAAACCCACCCATAATTGCTAGCGGAATGTACTTCATTGAGTTGTAAACAACAGGCTCCATCCAGTGGTAACGAAGATGTGCAGCAAACCCCATTTGTTTTACTGAATGATGAACTTTATGAAAGTTCCATAAAAATTCATATCGATGGAGTAATGTATGAGTAAACCACTGAACAAAATCAATAATGATAAAAAACACCAAAATTCTAGCCCAATAGGGAAATGTATTGATGTCAAACAATTGAAAATTAGCAACCGATAGTCCAACTAAACTTAAAATATCATTAAAAAACAGCTCTGCTGTATTTGACAAAGCAATAAGTACGATAAGATTTAGTAAAAAGAAATTGAAGAACATGTAAAAGGTGTCTAGCCAAAAATCTTTTCGAAATAAAGGTTGGTTTTTACGCCATGGAAACACAATTTCTAACCCCCAAACTACTAGAGAAATAATAATTAATCCGTAAAAATAATTTTCCCAGTTTAGCTCCATTAATACTGATTGTTTGATGTAGTTCCAGTAACCAGTGTATGAGTTTTTTATGATATCTAGGTACTTATCCATGTGTTTTTTGGGTAAAAATATTTCGTAAAATTAATGAATAAAATACGTTTGAAATGTTACTTGGGTTACAATGATTTGTTAAAAACAAAAGAGACTGCCTTTTTAGACAGTCTCTTTGTTGTATGTGAAAAATTAATTTACTTACTTTTTGTTCACCTCTTTAATGTACTTTTCTAAAGCCATCGTCATTGAAGGAGTTTCAGGTGTTGGTGCAGCAATATCTACACGTAAACCTCTATCTTCAACAGCTTGAATAGTTGAATTACCAAATACAGCGATTCTAGTATTGTTTTGTTTGAAATCAGGGAAGTTTTCAAATAAACTATCAATTCCTGATGGACTAAAGAATACTAAAATATCATAAAAAACATCTTCTAAGTCAGATAAATCACTTACTACTGTACGGTATAAATCAGCACGCTTCCAGTCGACTCCTAACTTATTTAATTCTTCTGGAATTAAATCTTTCAATTTATCAGAAGAAGGCAATAAGAACTTTTCGTCTTTATGCTTTTTAATTAATTTAGTTAATTCAGGAAACGTTCTGTTTCCAACATAAATTTTACGTTTTCTGTAAACTACATACTTTTGTAAGTAGTAAGCCACTGCTTCTGATTGACAAAAGTACTTCATGTCATCTGGCACTGTAAAACGCATTTCTTCTGCAATTCTAAAAAAGTGATCAACAGCATTTCTACTAGTTAAAATAATTGCAGTGTAGTTTTTTAAGTCTACTTTTTGAGCTCTTACCTCTTTTACAGGGATTCCTTCGACATGTATAAATGAGCGAAAGTCAACTTTTACTTTTTGTTTTTCGGCTAAGTCGAAATACGGTGAAGTTTCTGTCTTTGGTTTTGGTTGAGAGACTAAAATAGTTTTCACTTTCATAAACATTCTCTTTATTACGTAGTTGTTGTTTTATAAAGAATTAATAGCGGTGCTATTTCAAGGGTGCAAAAGTACAAAATAAAATAGAACAACTTGCTAAGAACAAGTTTTTTATTGTTGTTTAATATTAAAAAAGCCCTAACAATGAATAGAATAGCGAAAGATGAAATTAAAAAAAGTTTGTTTGTAAAAGTGTATTGGTATAATATGATAAAAGGGAGTAACCATATACAAAGCACATACAAATAGCCTGATTTTGTGTATAAAAAATAGTTAATAATAGAAGTTAGCCCTAATATATTAGCAATTGCACGATCTAAAAACAACCTTAGAGAAAGGTATGTTGTAACAAAGAAGAAGAGCCCTAGAAAAGCTAAAAAACCTTGAGGATAAAATTCTGCAAGTAAGGCTTGGAATAAAAACAAAGAAATTACAATCGTAGAAAAGAAAAATAAAAACAATCTAAAAGGCGTAAAAAAAGAATCTCCTTCTTCAATTCTTTTATGAAAAAAACCAGGAGAAATAAAAGCAACAACGTAGCCATACAATTGGGTAGGCTTAAGCAGTTTCATCAAGGCTAGTAGTATAATTGCGGCAACAATAACCAAGGTTACCCAACTACTATCATTAATAATTCGCTCTATTGCTTGCAATTGTTTTATACTTTTTAATTAACACAAAATTAGTAATAAATTAGTGTATCTTTGCCTTGATTTATATGAAAATTACATGAAGTCAGACGCCTTAGTCATAATCCCTACTTATAACGAAAAAGAAAACATCGAAGCTATTATTCGAGCAACTTTTAGTCAAGAAAAGGCATTTCATGTATTAGTAGTCGATGACAATTCACCCGACGGAACTGCTAAAATCGTAGAAAATCTACAAAATGAATTCCCTAATCAGCTTTTTATTGAAAAAAGAGAAGGAAAAAGCGGTTTAGGTACTGCATACATTCACGGATTTAAATGGGGTATTGCCAAGAAGTATGATTACATTATTGAAATGGATGCTGATTTTTCACATAACCCTAACGATTTAATTCGACTGTATAATGAATGCGCTATTGAAGGAGCAGATGTAGCAATAGGATCAAGGTATTCTGTGGGGGTAAATGTAGTTAACTGGCCAATGAGTAGGGTGTTGTTGTCGTATTTTGCATCAAAATATGTAAGATTTATTACACGAATGCCAATTCATGATACTACAGCTGGTTTTGTATGCTATAAAAGAAAAGTATTAGAAACGATTAAGTTAGATAAAGTGAAGTTTGTAGGTTACGCATTTCAAATAGAAATGAAATACAAAGCTTGGAAACATCAATTTAATATAAAAGAAGTTTCGGTTATTTTCACAGATAGAGTATTAGGGAAATCGAAACTTAGCAAAGGAATTATCAAAGAAGCTGTCTTTGGCGTGATAAAAATGAGAATTAACGGATTACCAAAATAACAACATGCAATCATATTTAATTAAAAACGCACAAATCGTAAACGAAAACAAGGTTTTTAAAGGCGATGTTTTAATAGAAGGAGAATTTATTAAGGAGATAGGAGAAAACATTTTACCAACTGATAATGTGTTAATGGTTGATGCTGAAGGTAAATACTTAATTCCTGGTATGATTGATGACCAAGTACATTTTCGTGAACCGGGTTTAACACATAAGGCTAACATTGCTACAGAAAGTAAGGCAGCAATTGCTGGAGGAATTACGTCGTTTATAGAAATGCCGAATACAGTACCTCAAGCCACAACTCAAGAATTATTAGCAGATAAGTTTGATATTGCAAGTAAAACATCATACGCAAACTATTCGTTTATGTTTGGTGGAACGAATGATAATTTAGAAGAATTGTTAAAAACAAACCCTAAAGATGTTGCGGGTATCAAGTTGTTTTTAGGTTCTTCAACAGGAAACATGTTGGTAGATAATGAAGAGGTTCTAGAGAAAATATTTTCTTCAACTAAAATGTTAATCTCTGTACATTGTGAAGACGAAGCAACTATTAGAAAAAACACAGAAGAGTATAAAGCAAAATATGGAGATGATATTCCTGTAAAATATCACCCGTTAATTCGTAGTGAAGAAGCTTGTTATTTATCTTCTTCAAGAGCAATTGAATTAGCAAAGAAAACAGGTGCACGTTTACATATTTTCCACTTATCTACAGAAAAAGAAACGCATTTATTTAGAAATGATATTCCATTAGAAGAAAAGCAAATTACTGCTGAAGTTTGTGTACATCACTTATGGTTTACAGATGCTGATTATGACAAAAAAGGAACGCTCATTAAGTGGAATCCTGCTGTGAAAACACAAAAAGATAAAGATGGTTTATGGAAAGCCTTGTTAGATGATAGAATTGATGTCATTGCAACTGACCATGCACCACATACTTTAGAAGAAAAGGATAACGTATATACAAAAGCACCTAGTGGAGGACCGTTAGTGCAACATACTGTTACAGCTGTTTTAGAAAAGGTAAAAGAAGGAGTGTTGCCAATTGAAAAAGCGGTAGAGAAGATGAGTCACAACCCAGCAAAAATCTTCAAAATAGAAAAAAGAGGTTTTATAAAAGAAGGTTTTTATGCTGATTTAGTTTTAGTTGACGCTGATAAAAAATGGACAGTAGATAAAGAAAATTTACTGTATAAATGCGGATGGTCACCGTTTGAAGGAGTCGAGTTTTCAAACCAGATAACACATACATTTGTAAACGGAAATTTAATGTATAACGAAGGAGTTTTTAACGAAGAAGTTAAAGGAAAACGATTATTATTTAACAGATAAATGAAGTCTTTTTTTTACATATGTATTGGTTTGCTTTTGGTGTCGTGTACCAGTAATACGATTTATAAAAAGCCTGAGAATCTTATACCAAAAGATTCGATGATAGCTTTATTAACTGATATGTATATAGCTTCTTCTGCTAAAAATCAAAAAAATAAGTTTCTAGAACGGGAGAAAAATTACATGATTTTAGTATATGAGAAGTATAAGATTGATACAACTCGTTTTGATATTAGCAATACTTATTACACATCACAAGTTGATGAGTATACAGAAATCTTAAAAAAAGTAAAATCTAATATAGATTCCTTAGAATTATTTTACAGAGAGTTAAAAAAAGCACAAGACTCGATAAAAGGAAAAGATAAAATATTAAAAGATTCTGTTTTAAATAATAAAGAATTACTTAAAGCACCAGAAGAATTAATAGAAAGAGATTACAAAGAGTTAGAAAAAGTAAATTAAGAACCTATTTCCTAAAGTCTTTACAAGTTTCTGAAATCACTTCATTAATTGGGGCAAATTTAAAATCAAGTTGTTCTATAATCTTTTTTGAAGTATAGAATGATGTATTATGAGCAGATTTAGCTGAGTTTTTGGTTAGTAAAGGCTCTTTTCCTGTAAGTTTCGTTAAAAACCAATCAATCCTCCAAAAAATAGCAGTGGCTAATTTCCCTACTTTTTTAGAAGGTCTTCTTTTATTGAGATTATCAGCAATACCAAATAGAACATCTTTAAACGATTTGTTTTCTGAAACAAGAATAAATCGTTCATTTTTTATGTTAGAATTCATCAAGTTTATCATTGCTTTTACCACATCTTTAACTCCAACAAAACCAGTAACACCTTCTGTGTAAAAGCTAAGGCCATTATTTATTTGAGTAAACATTTTCCCAGAACCTTCATTCCAAAAGCCACTACCTAAAATAACACCAGGATTCACAATTACTACGTTTAAACCTTCTTGACTTCCTCTCCAAACTTCCATTTCAGCGCCATACTTCGTAATTGCATATCCATGATTTTCATCAGAGTCAACCCACTCGTTTTCTTCATTAATTGGCTTTCCGTTAATAGAGTTTCCTACAGCTGCGATAGAGCTTGCAAAACAGAACTTTTTTACGTTTGCATCAATAGCAAAATTGATAAGGTTCGCAGTTCCTTCAATGTTAACTTGACGCATTTTTCTATAATCTTTTGGATTGAAAGAAACTAAGGCAGCACAATGGTAAACTTCAGTAACATTATTGAAAACAGACTCTAAAGAAGGAGTGTCAGTAATATCGGCTTGAACCCATTCAATTTTTGAAAAGTACTGCTGTACATCATCCGTGTAAAAAGAAAAGATTTTTTTAACGTGTTCACGCTTTTCTTCTGTTCTAAAAATAGCTCGAATTGTATTGTTTTTTTGGCTTAAATAATATAATAAATGTGAGCCTACTAAACCTGTTCCTCCTGTAACTAAAATCATACAGCGAATTTAGTTTATTTTGGTTGATAAACTTATCTTTGCGTCTTTAAAAATAGAATAAAATGACCAAGAATTTAGTAGAAGAATTACGATGGCGTGGAATGATTCACGACATTATGCCAGGAACCGAAGAACAACTTCAAAAAGAAATGACATCGGTTTATATTGGTTTTGATCCAACTGCAGATTCGTTACACATTGGTAGTTTAGTTCCAATCATTTTATTAGTTCACATTGAAAAAGCAGGGCATCAGCCAGTAGCTTTAGTAGGAGGTGCAACTGGTATGATCGGTGATCCGACAGGAAAATCTGATGAGCGTAATTTATTAAATGAAGAGTCTTTAGCTAAAAATGTTGAAGGTTTAAAAAGAACATTAGGTCGCTTTTTGAATTTTGATAACGGAGCTAAAAACACTCCTTTATTAGTAAACAATTACGATTGGATGAAAGATTTTTCATTTATCGAATTTGTACGTGATGTTGGAAAGAGAATCACTGTAAACTACATGATGGCAAAAGATTCTGTAAAAAAACGTATTACAGGAGAAGCAGGTAACGGAATGAGCTTTACAGAGTTTACGTATCAATTAATTCAAGGGTATGATTTCTATCACTTATATAAAACCTTAAACTGTAAATTACAAATGGGAGGTTCTGACCAATGGGGTAATATTACCACAGGTACAGAATTGGTTCGTAGAATGACTCCAGGTGAAGAAGTAAAAGTGTTTGCTGCTACTTGTCCGCTAATTACAAAAGCAGATGGTTCTAAATTCGGAAAATCTGAAGGAGGAAATGTTTGGTTAGATGCCGATAAAACATCAGTTTACAAATTTTACCAGTTTTGGTTAAATACATCTGATGAAGATGCTGAGAAATATATTAAAATATTTACTTTTTTAGATAAAGATACTATTCAAGCATTAATAGAGGAGCATAAAGAAGCACCACATCAAAGAGCTTTACAAAAGAAGTTAGCTGAAGAGGTAACAACATTTGTGCATTCAAAAGAAGAATTAGATAAGGCTATTGCAGCATCTAATATTTTATTTGGAAACTCAACAGCTGATGATTTAAAGAATTTAGATGAACAAACTTTCTTAGATGTGTTTGATGGAGTGCCTCAAGCTGAGGTAACTTCTGAAGATATTTCTGAAGGTTTAGATATGATTTCTGCTTTAGCAGCTAAAACAGGCTTCTTAAAGTCTAATGGAGATGCTCGTAGAGCTTTAAAAGAAAACTCAATATCAGTAAATAAAGAAAAAGTAAGTGAAGACTTTGTAATCACTTCAAAAGATTTAATAGCTGATAAGTACGTGTTATTACAAAGAGGTAAAAAGAATTACTTTTTATTAAAAGTAGCATAAGCAATAAAACATATAATTTAAAAAGCCCTTGATAGAATTTCTATCAAGGGCTTTTTGCATTTATAAACAAAGGGAAACTTTTATGAAACAGCTTTAAAATCAAATGTTAAAGGGCATCTTTTACAATTAATGCCTTTCTTTTGATACTTATTACAACATTTACTTTTAGGTTTAATGCAGTTACTTGAGCAAACTGAATTACAAACTGTAACTTCCTGTAGTCTTTTTACAGGAGTAATAGAGGTAACTTTCTTGGTTTCAGTATAAAAAACAATCATTATCTTTTCGTAAAATCCGTGCAAATATAAGTTTTTTATTTAGAATAAATTAAAATAAAAGAAAAAACCTTAATTTTTGTTATTGGTTATCAGTAAGGATAGTTGTATCTTTGTGTGAGTAAAAAATACCCCTTTCTTGTTAAAAAAACTTAGCATATATTTTTTTGTTGCACTGTACATGATAGCCATGTTACGACCGATAGCTCCTTTTGTAGAGTATGCAATAAATTATGATTATATATCAAAAGTTTTGTGTATCAACAAAGATAAACCAGAGTTAAACTGTAATGGTAAATGTCAGTTAATGATGGAACTTGAACAACAACAAGATGATGATTTTAATTCGTTGCGAATCTCAATGGAAGAATATCCTATAGGGTTTGTTTCAGTTTTAAATTTAGACTTAGAAGAAAAACAGTTTATAAAAGAAAAAGAATCATTTTCTTATAAGAAAAATTATTGTTTTTCATTCAATCAGGAAGTATTTCATCCGCCTACAATTTAATTTTTCATACAGTTTTTCACATCGTAAACAATTCAAAAATTTTTTGAATTGATAGGTGTTGCTATACAATTATGTAAAAATTAAATTCAACTTTAATGAAAAATTTAGGATGGATGCTTTTTAGCATCTGTACAATAGCTGTGTCTGCTCAAGAACAAAAAAAAGACACAGTTAAACAAGAAACTATACAATTAAACGAAGTAATTGTCGACGGAAAAATAAAAACAAACCCTGTTCATGCTACTGTTAAAAATGATTATCAAAAAAAAGTAATTCAACCTAAAAATGTAGCAGACTTATTTTCTGAAATCAATGGGTTTTCAGTAATAAAAAGAGGGAACTACGCAATGGACCCTACATTTAGAGGTGCTGCTTATGAACAATTAAATGTTATGTACGATGGAGGAACAAAAGCTGTGAATGCTTGTCCGAATAGAATGGATCCGATTACCACACACATCATTCCTGAAGAAATTTCAAAAATTGAAATCATTAAAGGACCTTTTACGGTAAGATATGGTGCAACTTTTGGAGGTATTGTAAACATGGTAACTGAAAATCATAGATTATTAGATAGCGGGTTTCATGGAAAATTCTCATCAGGATATGAAACAAACGGAAACTCATTTGTAAACATGTTACAGTTACAACACGTTACAAACAAGTTCGATGTAATAGGAAATATAGGATACCGAAATTTTGGCGATTATAAAGACGGAAGCGGTACAGAGATACCATCATCATTTACCAGTACCGATTATGGGGTAAAGTTAGGGTATAACCTTACCGAAAATCAACGTTTGCAGGCACACTGGCGTCAATCGTTTGGTAGAGATATAAAACATGCTGCATTACCAATGGATACCGATTATGACAACAGTACGATTGTGTCTCTTGATTACAAAGCAATAAACATAGGTAGCATATTAAAAACAATTACAACAAAAGGTTTTTACAGTTACGTAGACCATTTAATGACAAATACAAATCGACCAAATTTCAACATGGTTTTTGCTTCATCACCAGTGGAGTCAACTACCATAGGAGGTAAAGTAGAGTTTGAGTTTAATATGCATGAAGATTTTAATTTGTTTGTAGGAAGTGATATCAATCACATTAAAAGAGGAGGAAATCGTACACGTACTATAAAAATGATGAACGGTATGATGTTGCCAATGCCTATGGTTAAAGTAGATAAGATTTGGCAAGATGCTTATATAAATGATTTTGGTGTATTCTCTGAAGCAAAATTCAATTTAGCGGCTAAAACTGTATTAACTACAGGTGTTCGTATAGATATCGTAAAGGCAAATGCAAAAGATTTAGAAGATGATTTTGCTGCAATATATCCTGAGGTAAAAACAAATGAAACTAATGTGAGTGGTAATATTTCTGTAAAGCATGCATTTTCTAAAAAAGCAATTTTAGAAGCTGCATTTGGTAGAGGAGTGCGTACAGCAAATATGGCTGAGCGTTATATTAATCACTTTACGATTGGCTCAGATTCATATGAATATTTAGGAAACCCAATGTTACGACCAGAAGTAAATAATCAATTTGAGTTAGGGTTGAAAGGAAAACTGGGGTTGAATAACAACTTGCAATTACATTATCAAACATCAGCATTTTATTCAATTTTTGAAGATTATATTTCTGCAATAGTCGATCCAACCATTCCAAGGAAATTTATGCCGAATCAACAACCAGAATTTACAAAAGTGTTTACCAATATTGAAGATGCTAGCAAAATAGGATTTGAAGTAGCAGCTAAGTTACAAATGTTTAACAATTATTATTTTCAAACAGAAGTAGCTTATGTAAAGACAAAAAACGAAGATTTTGATGAGTCGTTACCATTAAATCCTCCTTTTACGTCAAAAATTTCTGTTGGTTTAGACAAAGAAAAATATTGGGCAAAAGCACAATATAATATCGTATCGAAGCAAGAAAATATAGCGCCTTCTTTTGGTGAAACAGTAACTGATGGGTATCAAACTTTTGATGTTAAATTAGGGCTTAAACCTTTTAAAAAGTTTACATTAGGACTTGCTTGTTTAAATGTTTTTGATGAAAATTATACGAACCATTTAAATTTCTCGTATAAGAATCAAGCAGATTTGCCTTTGACTAGAATTAACGAACCAGGAAGGAATTTCACAGCTTTTTTACAGTATAAGTTTTAGTGTTTGTGTAAGGATGTTTAAATTTGGTGACTAATCTCCCAATTATTAACTAAAAATTTAAAAATGAAAAAATCAATTTTATCAATTATTGTATTTGCTGTAGCTCTTGTGTTTTCTAATGAAGTTGTGGCTCAAGATTTCCCGAATCTAGATAAAAGCCCAATGGATGCAGCTACATATCCAAGTAGTTACAGAAATTCAGATAAAAAAGTAAAAGTTATTTATAGTCGTCCTCAGTTAAAAAGAAGACCTGTATCTCGTTTAGCAGTTGCTGGTAAAGTATGGAGAACAGGAGCAAATGAAGCTGCTGAAATTACTTTTTATAAAGATGTAAACTTTGGAGGAAAGCAAGTAAAAGCAGGAACATACTCGTTATTTACAATTCCTGGAGATAAAGAGTGGACTGTAATTTTAAATACTGCTAAAAATGTTTGGGGAGCTTATTCTTACAACGAATCAGATGATGTAGTACGTGTAACAGGAAAAGTTTCTAGAGCAAACGAAAACATTGAAGCTTTTTCAATTGCTTTTGATGGAGAAGAAGATGCTTTTAATATGTATTTAGGATGGGGTAACGTTGTGGTTACTGTGCCTGTTAAAGGATAAAAATTTTTTAAAACAAATAAAAGGCTTCATTGGTTTTGTACTAATGAAGCCTTTTTGTTTTTATAGCTTTTCACATCCAAACGATAATTGTAAATTTGCAGCTTCAAAATCACGTCATTGCGAACAAAGTGAAGCAATCTCATAAAAAGATTACTTCGTCATTTTCATTCCTCGTAATGACAGGAATAAACTAAAAGAATGCAATACAATCACCAAGAGATAGAAAAAAAGTGGCAAAAGTACTGGGCAGATCAAGGTACGTTTAAAGCTGAAAATGATTCTGATAAACCAAAATATTATGTGTTAGATATGTTTCCTTACCCATCTGGAGCAGGATTACACGTAGGGCATCCGTTAGGATATATCGCATCTGATATTTATGCACGTTACAAGCGCCATAAAGGATTTAATGTATTGCATCCACAAGGGTATGATTCTTTTGGGTTACCTGCTGAACAATATGCGATTCAAACAGGACAACATCCAGCAATTACGACAGAAACGAATATTAAAACTTACCGTCGTCAGTTAGATAATATCGGGTTTTCATTCGATTGGTCTCGAGAAGTTCGTACTTCAAATCCAGAATATTATAAATGGACGCAGTGGATTTTCATTCAATTGTTCAACTCTTGGTATAATAAAGATACTGATAAGGCAGAAGATATTTCAACCTTAGTAGCAAAATTTGAAGTAGAAGGAAATGCAACTATAAATGCAGTTGCTGATGAAGATATAACTATTTTTTCTGCGGAAGAATGGAAGAGCTTCTCTGACAAAGAACAACAAGAAATACTATTACAATACCGTTTAACTTTTTTATCGGATACTGAAGTAAACTGGTGTCCAGCACTAGGGACAGTATTAGCAAACGATGAAATTGTAAACGGAGTTTCAGAACGTGGAGGGCATCCTGTAGTTCGTAAAAAAATGACCCAATGGTCTATGCGAATTTCTGCGTATGCACAACGTTTATTAGATGGATTACAAAATATTGATTGGCCACAGCCATTAAAAGATAGCCAAACTAACTGGATTGGTCGCTCGCAAGGAGCCATGGTATCTTTTGATGTTGACGGACACGATGCTAAAATAGATGTATTCACAACACGTCCTGATACTATTTTTGGAGTGTCTTTTATGACCTTAGCTCCAGAGCACGAGTTAGTGTCACGAATCGTGACTGATGAGCAAAGAAAGGCTGTTGAAGAATACATAGAGGCTACAGCAAAACGTTCTGAGCGTGATCGTATGGCTGATGTAAAAACCATTTCAGGAGTGTTTACTGGTGCGTATGCGCTGCATCCGTTTACAGGAAAACAAGTGCCTATTTGGATTGGTGATTATGTATTAGCAAGCTATGGTACAGGAGCGGTTATGGCGGTACCATGTGGTGACCAACGTGATTATGATTTTGCAAAACACTTCGGATTAGAGATTCCAAATATTTTTGCGAATGTTGATATTTCTGAAAAAGCAAACGACGCTAAAGATGGAATTAAATTAGCAAACTCTGATTTCTTAGATGGTTTAAATTATAAGAAAGGAATGAAAACTGTAATCTACGAATTAGAAAAACGTGGATTTGGTTACGGAAAAATAAACTATCGTTTACGTGATGCAGTATTCAGTCGTCAACGTTATTGGGGAGAACCTTTCCCTGTATATTACAAAGACGGTATGCCGCAAATGATTGATGCAAAACATTTACCAATTGTATTGCCAGAAGTTGAGAAATACTTACCAACTGAAGATGGAAAACCACCGTTAGGGAATGCTGAGGTTTGGGCGTGGTGTACTGAAACCAATTCGGTTGTAAATAATGAAAAAATAAATCACACTAGTGTGTTTCCTCTAGAGTTAAATACAATGCCAGGGTGGGCAGGAAGTTCATGGTATTTTAACCGTTATATGGATTCTAATAACGAAGGAGAATTTGTAAGCAAAGAAGCGGTTGATTACTGGAAAGAAGTAGATTTATACGTCGGAGGTTCTGAACACGCTACAGGGCATTTATTATATGCACGTTTTTGGCAAAAATTCTTATTTGATAGAGGATTTTTACCTGTTGACGAGTTTGCTAAAAAACTAATCAACCAAGGAATGATTTTAGGAACTTCTGCTTTTGTTTATAGAGTTTTTCTAGAGACATTTAGAACAGGTTCTCAAAAAGCTAGATCCGAATATCCAATTTTTGTTTCCAAGAATTTATTAGAAGATAAGCCAAAATTGATAGAGTTAATTCTTAATTCAATGAATAATAAATTCGATGATGTAAAAGTAGAGATTGTTGGAGAACCAAATTTATTTATAACTCCTATTCATGCTGATGTTTCTTTAGTAAATTCTTCTGATGAATTAGATGTTGAAGCATTTAAAAAGCATCCATTAAATGTTGATTTTAAAGATGCAGAATTCATTTTAGAAGATGGTAAATACATTGTAGGACGCGAGGTAGAAAAAATGTCGAAATCGAAATACAATGTCGTAAATCCAGATTTAATTTGTGAGGAGTACGGAGCAGATAGTTTACGTTTATTCGAAATGTTTTTAGGACCGTTAGAGCAAACAAAACCTTGGAAAACATCAGGGATTTCAGGAGTGTATTCTTTCCTAAAGAAATTATGGAAATTATTCACAGATGAAAATGGAATCAATGTTTCTGATGCTGAACCAACGAAAGACGAGTTAAAAACCTTACATAAAACGATTAAAAAAGTAGAAGAAGATATTGAGAACTTTTCGTTCAATACGTCAGTTTCTACTTTCATGATTGCGGTGAACGAGTTAACAGCGTTAAAATGTAACAAACGTGCTATTTTAGAACCATTGTTAGTGTTAATTTCCCCATATGCACCACATATTGCGGAAGAACTATGGAGTCAATTAGGGCACAATGAGTCTATTGCAACTGTAGCTTTCCCAAAGTTTGAAGAAAAGCATTTAGTTGAGAGTTCTAAGAACTACCCAGTTTCTTTCAATGGTAAAATGCGTTTTACGTTAGAGTTACCATTAGATTTAAGTAAAGAAGAGATAGAAAAAGTGGTGATGGAGCACGAAAAAACACAACAACAATTACAGGGACGAGAACCAAAGAAAGTAATTATTGTTCCTGGTAAAATTATCAATATTGTAGGATAATATTCACGGCATAAATTATAGGAAACCCACAAGCAATTTGTTTGTGGGTTTTTGTTTTTGAACTAAATTCGCGCCAGTAATAACAAATTAAATATTTAATAAATGAAAAAGATTTTTAAAATTAGCTATGCGGTTTTGGTATGTTTAACCTTAATAATAATAGGTTGTTCCGATAGCGATAACGATTTTACTGGAATAGCAAATACAGAGCTGTCAGGAAAAGTATTCGGAACAGAATTTAAGGCTAAAGGAGGTCAGGCGTTTATGTCTGGAAATAATGAAATTTCAGTACATATTACCAATATTCAAGCAGATTGTAGTTCAGATATTTTTGATTACGAATTAGAAGTATCTACTTATGTGAAAGCTGAGTTAGGAACTTATAACAATATGAACGTAGTTTTTAATAAGAAAGGATTTGGTCCTTTAAACTACCTTCAAGGAGTTGTTGAGGTTGTAAGAATTGCTAATAATGAAGTTACTTTAAAAATAAAAGCAAATTCAACTGCCGATAATTCAGTAGAAGGATTCTTTACGCTTCCTTTTTGTAAGTAATAGAAACAAGATAGATATATTGATAAAAGGCTTTTGCATGAAAAATGTGAAAGCCTTTTTTGTATTGTGAAACCAAAAACTTTTCTCAAATTTGTTCATCAAAAAAAATCAAACTATGAAAAAAGTGTCCCTTAATAACTCTTGGCTTTTTGTAATAATTCCAATTGGAATTTTCATTTTTGTAGCTTTACCGCAATTACAAAACACCTATGAATCGTTTCAAAAACGAGAAATAGAAGTGCATCAAAACGCCCAAGAGTTAGACTCATTACGACAACTTACAAACCCTACAAGAAAAGATTTAAACAACATTAAGCGTCTTGAAATAACTGTTCCAGTTCATAAGTTAAGTATAAGAAAACAGCGATATACCTACTATAAGACAGGAGGAATGTTAGCCGTATTAGTTTTTATGTTTATTGGTATGTTTGGTTCGAGTTATTGGGCTCAGAGAAAGAAACAATCATCGAGCAATAAACAAGTAGAATTTTCATTCGGAGACTTTACAACCGATGCTATAGGGCAACATATTTCATGGAATGCCGTTAAAGGTTCAGGAAGTAATTTTTTAAGTGAACGCTTACGAAAAACAGCTTTTGGTTATAAAATAACCTCTAGTTCATATCTAAAGTTTGTAGCTTGGAGTTTCCTTTTAATGGGGTTAAACTACGTAGTTTGGTCTTATGTTGAGTTTTTCGAGTTTTCTAAAGAGTCTTTAACCTTTATGCATGGTGGAAAAATCTTTTTTACTTCTGGCGGACCGTTTTTACTAGTAGGGGTATTCTTGCTGTTTTCTTTTGGAGCTAAAGCATTTTTAAACTCACAAAAAAGAAAGGTGTTAGTGGATGGAGAAACTATTCCTTTTCAACAAGTATATGCCTTACAAGTATTGTCAAAATTTGTTGAAGGAAATAAATCTGGAGGTTACTATTGCTATGAAGTTAATTTAGTAACTCAAAATGGTGAGCGTCATAATTTATTAAACCATGGAGACAAAGAATATTTGTTGAGTGATATGGTAAAAATAAGTAGGTTTTTAAAAGTGCCAGTTTGGAATATGAATGTTGCCTAATCAACATATTTAGGTGTTTTCAAAGGCTTAATGAGAATTTAAGGTTACTTTTGAAATACATTCAATAAACAAACTTTAGCTTTACAAGCCTTTAAAAGTATAACAACATAAATAAATTAAGCTCTCGTAGAGAGAAGATAACATGAAAAATACTCAAGAATTATTAAACATACTTACTCTTGATGATATAGGAAATGGTAATTTTAACGGAGTAAGTAGAGATATAGGAAGTCCTAATGTTTTTGGAGGTCAAGTATTAGCTCAGGCCTTAAATGCAGCATATAGAACAGCACCAAAAGATAGAATATTACATTCATTACATTCATATTTTTTAGAAGCAGGGAACCTGGAGTTGCCAATAACATATAATGTACAACCAATTCGTGATGGAGGAAGTTTTTCTACACGAAGAGTAACAGCCCATCAAGGAGATAAAACTATTTTTATATTATCTTGTTCATTTCATAAAGAAGAAGAAGGGTATGAACATCAAAAACCAATAAAGAAAGATATAAAACAACCAGAAGAGTTGTTGAGTTGGACAGATGTGTTGGACCAATTCGGGGCTTTTTTACCTCAAAAGATGAAAGATTTTTTAAGCATAGAAAGACCTATAGATTTTAAACCTGTGCAAATAGTAAATCCGTTAGATAGAAAAGATTTACCGCCTGTGGTTGATGTTTGGTTTAAGTTGAAAGGCGAAGCGAAAGATTTACCATTAGGAATAAAGCAACAAATACTTACTTATATTTCCGACTACAATATTTTAACCTCGTGTTTAAATCCTAATGCTAGTGTTGCTAATTTTGGAAATACTCAACTAGCCAGTTTAGATCACTCAATGTGGTTTTACCGTGATTTTAATTTAGATGATTGGATGTTGTTTTCAATAGAAAGTCCAAACGCTTATGGAGCTAGAGGGTTTGCTATGGGTAACATTTATACCAGAGATGGAGAGCTAATAGCTTCAGTTGCTCAAGAAGGATTAATGAGACCAATGAAAAGAAGCTAATAAGACTATTAAAAATATAAAAAAAACCGAGTTAATTATTAACTCGGTTTTTTTATTTGTTAAGCGTCTATTTCAGCAGATTTTGTACTGATGTGAAATTCTTCATATGTTTCTAGTAAACTCATTAAACCAGAAACTAAATCTTGGGTCTCAATTAAAACACTAAAGTATAACGTAGTGTTTTTCGGACTCGTTTCATCGGTTCTAATACGTTCTACTTGTTTTTCAATAGATTCAGAAACATCTTTTAATAATTCTTTCTTTTCATTAATAATATGTTCTAAGTTGTCAAAACTTCTATTTTCAAAAGTTTCGCTAATATCTTCTAACAATTTAGAAAGTGTATGATCGATGCTCTTTAAGTCTTTAATTTGACCTTTTTTAAGATTTTTGTGGTTGTTATTTACGTGCTTGTACGTAGCTCTAGAAATATAGCTAATCGATTGTGCTACGTCTTGTAAGTATCCTAAAATTAAGATATAGAATCTACTTGCTTGTACCGAAGTATCATCTAACGATTTGATAAAATAGAATACACCATCTTTTAAGCTATCTATTTCGTCGTTTAATTTTGTTACGTGTTTATCCGTTTTACGTAATTTTACTAAATCATGAGTAGCTAAATCATTTACTACACTAGAATATAATTTGTTTATACGTTGCGCTACTTCAGCAATGTGGTCAGAACTCTCTTCAATTACTCCATTAATAGTAATTAATTCAGCTCTTTCCATGTGTACTTGCTTCTTCTCTTGTTTAGATTTCTTTCTGTGTTGTAAGGTGTTTCTTCCAATTAAAAGAGCAACAACTAACAATAATACAGGAATCATTACTTTATCCCAGCTAATTAAGTAAGCAACTAAGGCAGCAGTAGCAAAAGCTGTAAGAGCTGTTAAGAACCACCCACCAATTACGTTAATTACACCAGCAACTCTATATACAGCACTTTCACGTCCCCAAGCTCTATCTGCTAAAGAGGTACCCATTGCTACCATGAAAGTTACATAAGTAGTTGATAAAGGTAATTTCATAGAAGTTGCAATAGAAATTAAGATACCCGCAACAATTAAGTTAACAGCAGCTCTAACTAAATCGAAAGCTGGCATTTCATACGTTTTGTCTTTAGGTAATTCTATTACTGGTTTTTGAAATTTAGTATCAATATAAGCTAATGTTTTTTGAGGTACAATATAGCTGATAGCAGCATTGATACCCATAGCACTTCTTACTACGATTCTTGATAAAGGGTTTGGTTGAAATTTTTCATGTCCATCACCTTGACGAGATAAATCGATACCTGTTTTAATTACTTCTTTTGCTTTGCTTGAAGTCCATAAAGTAATAACCATAATCGCTCCAGCTAATAATAATAACCAAACATTAGAAGGTACTTTTTTAGCTAAAATTCCCATAGAAAATGCATCAGGAGCAACTCCAGATATTTCCCAAGCTTGGTAAGAGTTCCATGCAGCGATTGGTACACCAATAAAGTTTACTAAGTCGTTACCAGAGAAAGCCATTGCTAAAGAGAAAGTACCAATACCAATGATTAATTTTAAAATATTAACCTTGAAAAATTGAATTAAAGCATGCGAAATAGCACTCCAAAAAACAAAACTTCCAGCAATAATAAGAATAGTATTTCCTTCAATTAAATGTTTTACATCACTATAGAAAGGAGTTCCTTTCATACCTTTAATAATGATGAAATAAGTAATTGCTGTAATAGCAAAACCACCAAATAATGAATTTATATAGGTAGGTCTCTTCTCAAAATTAAATGAATAAATTAAACGAGAAAAGAACTGAACAATAGCTCCGACAGAGAAGGCTACTACAACGGAGAGCAGTATTCCGTTTATAATTTCAACCGCTTTTTTATGGTTGATGTAATTCCAAATATCTGAAATAGATTGAGAATCGTTAGCTGCAATTTTAATTAATGAAATACATACAGCTGCTCCTAATAATTCAAATACGATAGAAACCGTTGTTGAGGTTGGCATCCCTAATGAGTTAAAGATATCTAGTAATAAAATATCAGTAATCATTACTGCCATAAAAATAAACATGATATCTTGGAACATGAACATGCTAGGATTAAAAATCCCTTTACGAGCAACCTCCATCATACCACTTGATGTTACGGCTCCCATAAAAACCCCAATACTCGCAATTATCATAATATTTCTTACTTTAATTGCTTTAGAACCGATGGCTGAATTTAAAAAGTTAACAGCATCATTACTTACCCCCACAACTAAGTCGACGATAGCTAAAACAGCTAGTGCGACTAGCATCAAAATATATGGATCTCCCATTTTTTAGTTTTTAATTAAGTTTTGCAAATTTAGTTACACAAGAATGCTCTTATGTTATGTTTATGTTATCATTTAAAAATGAATATCTACTTGTAATCGGTACATTAACTGGTTGGTAGCTGTTGGTATGTCTAGGTAACTAACATCAGTTTGTACTTTTAATTTATGACCAACAATGTATTTTGATAATCCTAATGTGTATTGGTTTTCAATGTCTTTTCCTGTAATGTTTTTGTCCAATGCAATATTGGTATAACGTGCAGATATTTCCCAGTTTTTATCAAATAAATATCCTGTTTGAAGGTTTAATGCATTACCCACTTCTACAACTACTTGTTTTCCTTTACTGTCTAGTACAGGGGTTCCATCAGAATTTTTTGCAAAAGGGTCTTCGGCATCTCTAGAAGCATATTCCCCCATAAAAGAGAATCCTTTATATTTAAACATGGCATCTACGAAGAAGGTTGAAATGTTTGTTTCATAATATCCCGCATCATTTACCATATACTGTCCTTGGTTACTTCTTGTTTTTACCGCATTGTTGTTAAAATCGTAACTCATACCGATAGCTAACTTCGGAGTTTTTTCTCTTTTTAAATCGCCTCCTTTATAATCTCCATTTCCCTCAAATAATCCGAAAGGTAAAAACTCAAGGTGTGCTGTATATTGATGACCTCCTAAGTTACCTACAGTTACATTTCTTCCTTCACCTTGCGAAAAGGCTAGAGCTTCTCTAACCACAAATTTATCTGATAGGTTAAAATGATGACGTAATTGCATACCCATATCACGGTCAATATTAAATCGCTTGTTTAATAAAGAACGATCAACTAACTGCATATCTGCTGAAGATATAACACGTTCTCTGTTTCCTGGTAGTTTAGTTTGTCCAAACCAAAGCTCGAAATTTTGATGAAAATTCCATTTTAAAACGGCGTCTAAAATATATCTAGGAGCATTGCCTGTATGTTCAGAGGCACCGCTAATATCTCTATTAGACATTCCTATTTCTAATTTATACTTTAATTTTGGTGAAAAAGCGAATCCTTTAAATTTTAAACGGGCTCTTCTTACTAGCATTGAAGACGATAGATTGTACAATCCATCCTTGTTTGAGTCCCATTCAGCAGTTGCTAAAAATTGCATTCTAGCACTCATGTTCATAGACCAAGTACTATCTTTTCCTGTTAAATTAAATAAGCCCTTGCCGAATTTAGGAGAGTTTGTTTCTTGAGCATGTGTATAGGATAACACAAACATACTTACAATTGTAAGTGCTGTTTTACAGTTCATTAGATTTAGTTTATTAGTTTTTGTCGCGGCAAATAACTAGCTCTAATGTTAAATAAGTGTTAACTAAATATTAAAAAACTGCCTTTATTCAAGGCAGTATACGGTAAGTCAAATAAATAGTCGACAAAAACTAATAAATTTATAATGACTATACGCCTCAAGACTGAGGTAAGTCAAAAATACTAGCTTTCTTTGGTATCAATATTAAGTAGAATTTAATAAACTGTTACGAAGGTAAATTTTAGGTTAATTTGATAAGAAATTATACTTACAGGTATTCTGTTATTTTTTCAGGACCTTCTAAAACAGTTCGAGTAATTTGCATGGTTCCGTTGTCATTGGTTACTAAATGCCATTTAATAAGTGTAATTTCATTGTTTTCAATTTCTAAACCAGTAATACACCTAGGATGAACACAGCTACCATCATTAAAATGAGGTAATTCTTCACAAGAAGGAAATCGAGGTCGGTGTGTATGCCCTGTAACAATCATTTGGTTGTTGTTAGCTTTTACCCAATTTTCTAATCGACGTTCTACCTTTATAAGTCCTTTAAAGTTTTGAGCAGGACTAGTAGGGTCTTTAATTCCGTGTATTTGTAATGGGCGCCATAAAACTTTTACTAAAAAACGACTGAATTTCCAAAAGGTATAATTAAACCAATCAGCTTGATGACCATGAAGTAGGAAAATTGACTTTCCGTCGTTTTGAGTTAACCGAATGGCTTCAGAAAAGGAAGCGTTAGGAAGTAATTCTTTTTCTTTTCCATCAATTGTATCGTAATAATAGTTTAGGTTTTTTCTAACATTTTTGGGTTTTCGGTAATTCATGTCATGATTTCCCCAAATAAAATGCAACTTATTTTTTTGATGGAATTTTTGAAGTAATAGGTAAATGTCTTTATTGGCATTAAAAATATTCACAAATTTATTTTCCCATAGTTCATCACCATCACCTAATTCTATATAGGTAAAATCTTTTTGTAAATATTGAGATAATGCAAAATGATATATTTTTCGATTACGAGCAAAATCATCAGCAAAACTATTATCACCTCTATGGCAATCGGAAAATAAAACATACTTAGATGCTTCGTTTAATGGGAGTTTTTTTGCTTTTTTAAAAGCTCGGTTTAATCTATCGTTAGAAGAAAACATAGGTGTTATTTTACTAGCTAAAGATGCATAAAAAAACCCAAGTTTTAAAACTTGGGTTTTTGAGTTTTTATTGAAAGATAAATTATCTTACTCCAATAGAAGTAAAATCATCTTGAGCTTTTACTTCCCACTCTGAGTTAGTTGTATCAGTGCCAGCACTAGAAGTCCAATCAGTGTTACCTTTTGTAATTGAAGCTTTACGAACTAAAGTGTGTTCTTTTGTTCCGTCAGAAACACCAGCAACAGCCCAGAAACTACCTGGGTCTTCTCCAATATTTCCTACCACATCTATCACGGTGCCGCTTTTTAATAAAGCAATTGCATCGTCTCCATTAAAATAGGTAACAGTTGATGTAGTTCCTCCTGAACCAGTGATGGCAGCATCTGATGCTCCTCCATTATAAATTACAATTACTTCACCATCAGCTAAAATATCTTTAATAGTGCTTAAATCGATTGTATTGCCTACCGTAGCAGAACCATTAGCATATAACCCAACAGTATAGTTAGTTAAATCTACATCAGCTCCTGTTCCGTTATAAATTTCAATATACTTGTTGTTAGAACTTCCTTCAGCGTATTCAGAGATAAATAAATCGGCATCACCAGGAGTACTCCCACCACCACAAGTAGTGTAGTCTTCAGTAAAGTTTACATCAGTTTCATTTCTTAAGTAAATTTGAGCAGTACCTTTGTAAACAGTCATAACACCAGTTACTGTTCCTTTTTTATCACTTACGCTGTTATTAGCAAAAGAAGCATCGTTTCTAACATAAGCAGTTAACGGAGTACCATCACATTCAGCAATTAACTCATTATTACCACTATAAGTTTTAGCATTATCATTGAATTGAACACCATCAATTTGTACAAGCTTACCTTCGTAATTACCAGTTAAAGCTTGTGCAAAAGTAATAACTTCAGGAGTTGGTAACGTACCAGTTGTTTGGTTTATGATGCTTGATGGAGAAATGTTTAACTGTAATAAATCATTGTATTCGCTTAATTTAGCTCCTCCAACAGCGATTTCTACTTCGTCTCCTAAGTTTAAGTTGTGGTCTCCACTAAAACGTAAAGCAATACCTGCGGTTGCATCTTGAGCAAATGCACTTAAGGCATGTAAGTTACTAGTAGCTAAATCAGAAGTAATAACTACTTTTATTTTTAAGTTTTTTGTAACTGTTGCTTCACCACTACCTGTATAAAAATCTTTAACTTCACTTAAAGTAGCATCAGTAGGAGGGGTGTTACAGCCATACTCATCAGTAAAGTCAACATCGTTAGTGTCTCTAAGAACTAATTGATAGCTACCTGAAAATTCATCTAAAATAGCAGTAATGCTACCTTGGTTATCAGGAATATAATATTCTTTGAAGCTAACAAACTTACTTGTAGAAATATCAATTTTCTCAAAAGTTTCACAAGAAGTCATAGTTCTTGTAATGTAACTATTATCTTCAGGGTAAGCATATTGTAATCCTTTTGTTGCTGATTGTAGGTTTTCAATCTTTACTAATGTATTGATATGATTTTCAGTTAATTCTCCAATTGTTAAAGTAGTTGGTACTATATCAACGATTTCAGAAGATCTATCTATTTTGCTTACATAATCCTCAGCTCCAATTCTATCAGTACGATTACCAGTACCTTTGATACCTATTTCAAAAGCTGAGTAAGGTTTGCTTAAGGCTAAACCTTTTAGTTTAACATATACTTTTCTTCCTACATTATATCTAGCTCCTAAGTTAGCATCATCAATTTTAATTTCAACTCCTACTGTAGGATTTTCAGGTTTGTCTTGTATAACTAATGTTTTGTAGAAGTTTCCTTCTCTATCATCAGAAATAACATAACCAGAAATAGTAATATCGTCATTAAACTCTACTACATCACCATTGTATTGAGCAATAATTTCGTTTAATGACTTTAAGTTTTCGTATTGTTTGTCTGGTCCTATTGTTGGTAACTCAAAATCATTGTTATCAACACATGAAGCAGAAATTGCAATAAATAAAATTGCAAAAATCTTATATAAGTTTATTTTTTTCATTTTGAATAATTTTTAGAATCTATAGTTTACGTTTAAGAAATAAGTAGTACCTCTACCGTACCAGTACTTGTTTCCGAAAGAAGGTGTTCCGTTAGCGTTATCATCGCGTAATTCGCGATAGTTTGCATTTCTTCCTTGTTCGAAACCTCCTGTTTTATATTCTTGATTGAATAAGTTATTAACACTGGCAAATAGCCCGATGTATTTACCATCACCTACTTTCCAAGATTTTCCACCGATTGCATTTACAACGATATAATCATCAAATTGCTCTTGCTGTAATAATTGTCTTGCTACTATAGGGTCGTATTCTGAAAATGGAGCACCGTCTACATCAGCAATAAAGTTGCTTGTTCTTCTAATAGGAGAAACATCTACATAAGCTTCATCTAAATAGTTAACAGTAGCTCCAAACCACCAATAGTCTGGGTCTCTATATTCAAAACCAAAAGAGTATGCTTTTTGTGGTCCAGCAGCAATTCTGTAATCTTTTAAAGAAGCAGTGCCCATATCTCTTTTACCGTTAACAAAACCTTCTGTATTAGCATTTTCAGTAGTTATTACAAGGTTAGGGTTGTTGTTATAGGTATACTGACCAATATTAGCCGCTCCTTTTAACTTAATTGTTGAAGTTACTTGCGCTTCAATACCTAACTCAACTCCAAAATGTCTTTTATCAATACCGGTTAAAATTTCTTGGATAAAAGCAGAGTTGTCTCCCCCAATACCATCTGCAAAGAAGAAAGAAATTTCAGTAGCGTCTTTAATATCGGTAAAGTACCCTGTAACTTTTGAGGTGATTAATGGACTTCTAAAAATATAACTTACATCTCCTGACAAAATCTTTTCGTTATTTAATTCAGCAACATCAGCAACTGTTAAATTACTTGCTCTTGAGTTAGCAAAAGAATTACGTAATGATGGTGCTTTTGTAATATAACCTCCGTTCACGTCAATTAAATGACGACCAGAAATTTTATAAGTAGCCCCAGCTTTTGCCCCATAGTTAAAGAAATCTAACTTATCAGATTTTCCGTAAGAGTTCGTAGGAAAGTATCCGTTTTGGAATAATCCTTCTCTTTGATGTGTAGTGTTATTAGCTTGACCAGCTAGGTAAAAATCAATATTACTATATTTAAATTGTAATTGAGCAAATCCACCATATATTTCCGAATGGAAGTTATAGTTATACTTGAATCGATCACCTAAACGGATGGTTCTGTTTGGTGTTAATAAGTTGCTTTGTTGTTGGTCAAAAGTATCACCAAAAGTATTTACATCTAAATACCCAGTTGCTCCTAGCATATCTATTGGAGAAGCGAAGTTTTCAGATTTTAACTTTCTGTATTCTGCACTAGCTGTTAATGTAATATTTTCATTTAGTTCAGAAGATAAAATCATGTTGGCTGTTAGTTGCTTGTCATCATTTCTGTCTTCATACAAAATAACACGTGCATTTTCAGGATTTCCTTCGTTTCCAAAGTATAATTCATTCCAATCAATTTGCCCGTCATTTTGGAAGCCAGTTAAGGCTTTATAAGCATTTTCATAATCAGGTCCGTTAGGGTCTGATAAATACCAACTTGGTAATTTTCTATAGTAAGTAGGGTCTGGGTTATTAGCACCGTTATAATCTAAACGACTATTTCCTATTTCACCAAATTGATAACCAATATTAGTATTTAACGTTGTGTTATCAGAAAGATTCCAATAGTGATTTAACATTATAATAGGTTCGTATAATCTTTTTACCCTTGAGTTTCTCATTTTTCCATTTTGATACCCCCAATAAGAGTTATAACGAATTCCTCTAATATCAAAAACTTCTTGAGTGTTAGGTGATGATTTTCCTCTCTCGTTTTCAGCAGCGATAACAGTTAAGTTTAAGCTGTGTGCATCGTTGATTTGTTTTTCAATAGATAAAAAGATAGAGTTAGCATCGTAAAAAGTACCATCAACATAGCCTTCGTTACCAGCTCTTCTACTACCAGAAACAGCTATAGCCCATCCGTTAGCTAATAAACCAGAAGTATAAGTAGCCATTAAACGATGACTATAACTTCTGTTAGAAGAAGCATAAGAAATACGTCCACCCTCACTATACTCAGAAGCTCTAGTGTTGATGTTAGTAGAACCTAAAACACCACCAAAAGCATAGTTTGAAGGAGTTAGTCCATTACTAAATTCTTGATTACGTAATACATCGTTTAAACCTCCCCAGTTACTCCATTGAGGTCTTCCGTTGTATAACTTGTTCATTTCAATACCGTTAATCAAAACTTTACCATTTTCAGAATCTAAACCACGAACTCTGTAAAAAGAACCACTCCATTCAAAAGCAGCTGTACGTAAATAAACGTCTCTAGAAGCTTGTAGTAATCCAGAAATGTTATCTGCAGCACTAGTGTCGTCATTCAACTCATCATCCGTAATAGTGATGGTACTTAAATCTTGATCTTCCGATATATCTTCGTACATGAAGATAGTACCTAAGTCTATTGTTTTTCCAGATAATTCTACTGGAAAGTTTTGGGTTTCATACCCACTTAATGATACCGTTACAATTTGTCTTCCGTCTGGTAAACCAGTTAATGTAAAAGCTCCGCTAGCGTCTGTAACACTAGAAACATTAGCAATTTTTACACTTACAGAAACACCTTGCATAGGATTTTCAGAATCGCTGTTTATTACGACCCCCTTTACAATATTCTGCGCATTTAGGTTTACAAAACCTAGAAATAACAAGAACATTGTTATCGTAAAATTTCTCATAAATGATTGTTTATAAAATATTTAAATTTGTTAACTCCTTTGAGTGTGTTTGCAATCAAAGGGCAACAAAATTAAGAAATTTATAATTATGTTTAGGTTAAGGGAACATTATCAAGAAGTGAATTATCAAAATAATAAAAAACTGAGATAAAAAATTGTTTTATTTTTGCGTGGTAAAATTTATTAAATGAGAAATATAGCTACACTTTTAGTTTTAATTTTTGTTAGTTTTTCTACTTATGCACAACAAGTAGGGAAGAAGTATAAAATAAGAACAGTTGGGTTTTATAATTTAGAAAACCTTTTTGATACAGAAAATGATCCTGATAAGAATGATGAAGCAAGTCCTATCATGGAAATGAAAGGAGATAAAGAAGAGGTTTATTGGGATAAAATAGACAAGCTTGGGGAGGTGATTTCACAATTGGGAGAAGAAAAAGCGAACACCAGTCCTGCAATTTTAGGTGTGGCAGAAGTTGAAAATAAAAAAGTTTTAGAAGATTTAGTAGCGTCAGAAAGATTAAAAAAGAAACGTTACAGTATCATTCACTTCGATTCACCTGATAAAAGAGGAATAGATGTAGCATTATTATATCAACCAAGATATTTTAAGCCAATTCATTTTGAGGCTTTTGATCCTAATATTTATGATCAAAATTATAAAGTTTATACGCGTGATATTTTATTAGTGTCTGGTTATTTAGATGATGAGTTAGTGCACATAATTGTTAATCATTGGCCCTCTCGTAGAGGAGGTGAAGCTAAAAGTAGGCCGTTACGTGAAAAAGCGGCTTATAAAGTGAAACAAATCATCGAAAAAATTAAAGAGAATGATCCAAATCCAAAGGTGTTAATTATGGGTGATTTTAACGATGATCCAATCAATTCTAGTTTTAAATCGGTTTTACAAACTAAAAGTAAGAAGAAGAATGTAGAAGAAGGAGATATTTATAATCCGTATGAAGATATGTTCCGTCGTGGATTTAATACATTAGGTTATAGAGATAATATTAATTTATTTGATCAAATAATGTTTACATCTCCTTTGCTTGATAAAGCAGATAAAAAGGATTTTAGTACTTATAAAATGTTTAAATCAGGAATTTTTAACAAACGTTTTTTAACTGAAAAGAAAGGTCGATATAAAGGATATCCTTTTAGAAGTTTTTCTTACGGAAGATATACGGGAGGTTATAGTGATCATTATCCAGTATATATGTACTTAATTAAAGAAGATAAATAATAAAAAAAGGCTTGCAATTGCAAGCCTTTTTTTATTAGTGTTATTTTAAATCTTTTAACATAAGTTGAATAGAAGTATATCCATTCCAAGTGTTCTCGTCTAAAGTATAGGCAATGTCAAAATCGTTTTGTGTTGACGTTATTTTATCTCCCAAACCAAACCCGATTGCATTGTATGTTTTTTGATCAGAGCCGTAAATGATATTTAGCTTTAAATGACTGCTGTCGGCACCAACTTGTTTTCCGTAACCATTGTCTCTCACAGCTGTAGTGGTAAAAACAGGTTTCATGTTTTGTGGACCAAAAGGCGCCATTTGTTGAATGATACGGAAGAACTTAGGTGTAATTTCTGAAAGGTCTATCTCAGCATCAATAGTAATTTCAGGAGTTAATAAGCTTTTTTCGATAGTAGCGGAAACAACTTCTTCGAACTTATTTTTAAAATTTTCATATTGTTCGGGTAAGAGCGTTAAACCTGCAGCATATTTATGTCCTCCAAATTGTTCTATAAACTCAGAACATGCTTCTAAAGCATTATATACATCAAATCCTTTTACTGAACGAGCAGAAGCAGCTAATTTATCACCGCTTTTAGTAAAGACCAAAGTAGGTCTGTAGTAGGTTTCTGTTAAACGAGAGGCTACAATACCAATAACACCTTTGTGCCAGTTTTCATTAAAAACTACTGTAGTGTATTTCTCTTGTTCGTTGTTGTTTTCAATTTGTAATAAAGCTTCTTGGGTGATAGCTCTATCCAATTCTTTTCTATCTGAATTAAATTTTTCAATAGCAGAAGCAAATTCAACTGCTGAGTCAAAATCCATTTCGGTTAACAACTCAACAGCATAGTTTCCATGTTTCATACGTCCAGCAGCATTTATCCGCGGAGCGATAATAAAAACTACATCAGTAATAGTCAATTCTTTTTTTTGTAGTTGATGAATAATGGCTTTGATACCATTTCGAGGTTGAGAATTGATAACTTGTAATCCGTGATAAGCTAACACTCTATTTTCACCAGTCATAGGAACAATATCAGCTGCAATTGCAGTAGCTACTAAATCTAAATACGGAATTAAATCTTCAATAGTTTGATTTCTTTTTGAAGCTAATGCTTGAATCAATTTGAAACCAACACCGCAACCACATAATTCATCATACGGATAGCTACAATCTACTTGCTTAGGATTTAAAACAGCAACCGCTTTCGGAACTTCGCTTCCTGGTTTGTGGTGATCACAAATAATAAAATCGATATTTTTTTCAGTAGCGTAGGCAACTTTATCAATAGCTTTAATTCCACAGTCTAAAGCTATGATGAGAGAAAACCCATTGTCTTCAGCAAAATCAATTCCTTGAAAAGAAACTCCATATCCTTCTTCATAACGATCAGGAATATAGGTTGCAATATTAGGATGAATTGTTTTTAAGTATGATGACATTAAAGAAACAGCTGTAGTTCCGTCAACATCGTAATCGCCAAAAACTAAAATGTTTTCGTTATTTGCAATAGCTGTTTCAATGCGTTGTACTGCGATTTCCATATCCTTCATTAAAAAAGGATTGTGTAAATCACTCAACGAAGGGCGAAAGAAATGTTTAGCTTCATCAAATGTTTCAATACCACGTTGTACTAAAATTTTAGCCAAGGTTGTGTCAACGGACAATTCTTTGGCTAATTGTTTTACTTTAATCGTATCTGGTTGCGGTTTTAATGTCCAGCGCATAGCAATTTTATCAAAAATAAATTAGTTGTTATGTAAATGAATAGCTGTAGTTACATCAGCAAACTTTCTAAACATTTCCATAACACCACAGTATTTCTCTATAGATAAATCTACTGCTTTATTAATTTTTTTCTCGTCTAAATCGCTTCCGTAAAAATGGTAATCAACTAAAACCTTATGATAGTATTTTGGGTGTTCTTCGGTCAATTCACCAGTAACAACAATTTTAAAATCATCAATTTTAACACGCATTTTTTCTAACATAGGAACAATGTCTAAACCTGAACAACCAGCTAAAGAAGAAAGCATCATAGCTTTAGGTCGTAAACCAGTATTATTTCCTCCATGCTCTTCAGAAGTATCAATAACTATTGGATGTCCACTAGGATTATCACTTTCAAATTGCATGTTTTCCTTCCAAACGGTTGTAACTGTGTTTGTTGCCATATCTTGATAATTTTTTGTTTATTGCGTAAGTAAGTCAATGTACATTTCGACTTAATACATTTAAATAGTAACACAAACTTACAGTAAAAAGTTAGTATTAAAAACTTAAAAAATAAATCTATGCCTTTAGTAACTCCTTTAGATCCAAACCACGATGTTGAAACCAAACAACTATCCGATTTTTATAATGAAACATTAGGTTTTTGCCCTAATTCAGTGTTAACCATGCAACGACGTCCAGAAATTTCCAAAGCTTTTATCAATTTAAATAAGGCAGTTATGGCAAATCATGGTCGTGTAACTTCAGCATTAAAAAGAATGATTGCTTGGGTAAGTAGTAATGCTACGGGTTGTCGTTATTGTCAAGCTCATGCAATTCGTGCCGCAGAACGTTATGGTGCAGAACAAGAACAACTAGATAATATTTGGGAATATAAAACACACCCTGCCTTTTCTGATGCGGAGCGTGCAGCATTAGATTTTTCATTAGCAGCTTCAATGGTTCCGAATATGGTGGATGAAAAAATTAAAGAAGAATTATATAAATACTGGGAAGAAGGTGAAATTGTTGAAATGTTAGGAGTAATTTCTCTCTTTGGGTATTTAAACCGTTGGAATGATTCTATGGGAACAAGTATAGAAGATGGTGCAGTGGAAAGTGGAGAACAATATTTAGGAAAACATGGTTGGAATAAAGGAAAGCATGTATAAATGAAATTATCAAAAATAAAAAAGCTCGCAATTGCGAGCTTTTTTATTAAGTATTTAATAGATTATTTTTTTAATAAATCTCTAATTTCTGCTAATAACTCTTCTTGGCTAGGTCCCTTTGGAGCTTCTGGTGCAGGTTCTTCTTTTTTCTTCATAGCATTTACAGCTTTTACAACCATAAACATTACAAAAGCTACAATAATAAAGTCGATAACATTGGTTAAAAACTCACCATACATTATAGCAACTTCTCCTGTTATTTTACCAGCCTCATCAGCTACACCTTCTTTAAGAACGTATTTTACGTCTTTAAAATCAGCCTTGAAAATAAGTCCAATTAAAGGAGAAACAATTCCTCCAGTAAAAGAAGTTACCACTTGTTTAAAGGCAGCACCCATTACAAAACCTACTGCAATGTCTACTAAATTACCTTTCATTGCAAAGTCTTTAAACTCTTTAAGCATTCCCATATTTTTGATTTTTAATAGTTAATTGAATTGAAAAGTATAAAAAAATTAGCGTTTTACCAATCTTTTTATACGTTGCGATAAAGCAGTAAGTATTTCATACGGAATAGTTTCACTCTTATGAGCCATGTATTCCACATGTTGTTGATGGTTAAAGATAATAACTTCATCTCCTTCGTTACAATCAATTTTTGTAACATCAACCATAATCATATCCATACATACATTTCCTATAATAGGAGCTGGTTGATTATTGATGAAAACAAAACCATTTTTATTACCTAATCTTCTCGAAATACCATCCGCATGACCAATAGGGATTGTAGCGCTTCTAGTAGTTTGACTTGCAACAAAAGCTCTATTGTAACCAACGGTTTCACCGGGTTGAATCAAGTGAATTTGAGAAATAATAGATTTTAAAGTATGAGTGTTTTTTAATTGAGCAGTCTCTTGGTCATCGTTTCCAAATCCGTACAATCCTATTCCTAAACGAACCATATCAAATTGTGCTTGTGGGTAATTGATAATTCCAGAAGTGTTTAAGATATGAATCATTGGTTCGTAGCCTAAATGCTTGTAAACTTGTTTTACTATATATGCAAAGTTGTTAATTTGTCCAACAGTGAAATCTCTTTCATAAGGGTCTTCACTAGCGGCTAAATGAGAAAAAATCGATTCTACTTTAACATTATTTGATTTTTTTAATTCAGCAATTAAAGCAGGTACATCTGTGTGCCAAAACCCTAATCTATTTAATCCAGTATTAAACTTTATGTGAATAGGGTAGTTCATCAAAGGAGTTTCGTCGGCTAGTTTCATAAAAGCATCAAAGATTTTGAAACTATACAAGCTAGGCTCAAGTCGATATTTTACAATTTCCTCTAAATTTTGAATTTGAGGTTGTAAAACTAAGATAGGAGTTTTGATTCCTGCTTCACGTAAAGCAATTCCTTCGTTTGAATATGCTACGGCAAAATAATCAACCTGATCTTGTACGATTTTGGCAATCTCTACAGATTCGCTTCCATATCCATAAGCTTTAACTACTGCCAAAATTTTGGTTTGAGGTTGTAGCTTTTGTTTAAAATAAGCAAGGTTGTGTAGTACAGCTTGCGAATCAATTTCTAAAACGGTAACGTGATTATTATTCATTGTTGGTTTCTTCTTCTTTTTTATTATGAGCTTGTAGCTCTTTCATGGCTTTGTAGTAAGCAGCTCTACTTAATGGTTCATATTCTTGAGTTTCTCCTAAGAACACTAAGTCATTACTTTGTGCTTTTCTGTAACTATAATGGGCTAAATTTCCTGTACGAGTACAAACAGCATGCACTTTGGTAACATACTCTGCAGTAGCCATTAAAGCAGGCATTGGGCCAAAAGGTTTCCCTTTAAAATCCATATCTAAACCAGCAACAATAACACGAACTCCTCTATTCGCTAGGTCGTTACACACGGCAACTATTTCATCGTCAAAAAACTGGGCTTCATCTATACCTACCACATCAACATCGTTAGCTAACAACCGAATATTAGAAGATGCAGGAACAGGTGTAGAACGAATTCTATTTTCATTATGTGATACTACTTCTTCGTCATCATAACGAGTATCAACAGCGGGTTTAAAAATTTCAACGCGTTGTTTGGCAAACTGCGCACGTTTAAGTCTACGAATTAATTCTTCGGTTTTACCCGAAAACATTGAGCCACAAATTACCTCAATCCAACCAAATTGTTCTGTGTGATTTACTGTATTTTCAAGAAACATTTTGTAATTTTAAGCTCTAATTATTGATTTTTGTATTACTTTCGAATGAGGAACAAATTTATTAAATTTTAATAGCAAAAATTCAAATCAAACGACAACTTATGCACAAAAAACTAGCATCAGATTTAACCAGTTTAGCACACAGTATCTTACAAATGAAAAACAAAGAAGATGTGTTTGAGTTGAAGCAAAAGGCATATGAAGTTTACGAAAAACTTTCGGTTTTAGCGTATGTAGAAGAGTATATAAATAACACCCCTAATCCTTTAAAATCTAAAGAAGAGTTGTTGCATGATATAGTGTTGGCTGAAGAAAAACAAAAAGAAGAAGTTTTGGCCAATAATTTATCAGTAAAAGAAACAGTTGTTAATGATATAAAGGAAGAAATTACAGAAGTTGTTGAAGAAGAGGTAAAAGAAGCTGTTCAAGAGTTGAATGTAGAAGAACCTTTGGAAAAGGGAAGAGTTGTACATCATCTAGAAGAAGATTTACAAGAACAATTAGAGCAAGAGGCTGATGAAATAGCGGATAATATCATTGAAGCGATAGAAGAAGAAACTATTATAGAAGATATAATAGAACAACCTTTTGATGAACTAGAAGAGTTGTTGCATGGTGACAGTGATGTGAAAAATGACGTAAAGGATGTCGGAGAAAGAAAAACACCAACTTTAGAAGATGAATTACAAGATACCATTTCAGTAGATGTAATGACAGATTTGTTTACCAAAGCAGAACCTAAAAAAACGGTAAACGACTATTTTCAAAAAACAATACAAATTGATTTAAACGATAGAATTGCTTTTGTGAAACATTTATTTGATGGTGATCAAAACGATTTTAATAGAGTTATTTCTCAATTAAATACATTTAAAACAGAAAAAGAAGCGAAAAAGTTTATCAGTAAAATGATAAAACCAGACTATGATTGGTCAGCTAAAGAAGAATACGAAAACAGGTTATTAGAAATCATAGAAAGAAGATTTGCTTAAGATAGCATAAACATTTGTTTCTAAGTTCTCGAAACATTTTAGAATCTAAAAAAGCCATCATTTTTAATTAAAGATGATGGTTTTTGTTATTTAAAAATAAATGAGATTAATAAAGTATAAGCATACTATTAAAGGGTTTTCCCTGAAAATAGAATTTAGAAGTTAAAAATAAGTTCAAGGCTCCGCAAGATTTAAATCACTTGCAGTAGGGTAATTATATTATAGGGGAAAACCCCTTTTTTCTTGTAAGAGATAATGAATTAAGTTGTTAAACATGTGTTAATTGCTTAATTTTACACTCGCTCAAACTCCTTAATTGAGCAATTACCTCTTAAATAACGGACGGCCCTCGTACCTCTCTTAATTGCTACCCCTCATAATTTAAAATAGTTATTTAATAACCTTTCGAAAAGATGTTTTACAGCTAACTTAACTTTTGTTGGCTAGGTGAGTAACCCCTTTAATTGTATATAATTAAAGAATAATACTATGTAAAATATTACAATATGTTGCTTAACGACACAAAACCTGCCTGTAAAGGGGAGAGGTTAAAAATGTTTAAAAACTGCATTGGTGAAAATTTAAAAAGATACCGAAATAGTATGACGGGTTTTTTTGTCGTGCTTTTTTTGTTTTCAGTAAATGTAGTGAATGCACAATTGGTAAACACCGAATCTTCTGTTCAAGCTAATTTTGGTATTGATGCAGATGTGTATTCAGGAATAGTATCCTTTCCAAATGGAGCAGTCTTCCCGTTTGGAACAGATGATTGGTTTTTAGGAGACTCAGGGAAAGGGGTGATAGATGAAACTCCTACAGCAGTTACAGCTAATTTGTTGGTAGATGATAATGCTTCTGCAGAAATAAGAATGAGTGTTCCTATCTACACAGTTGTAGATGGAAGACTTTGGATTGATGCTGTATTTATTCGAGATCAAAACGCTCAAGGAAATAATACAGATTCAAATGTATTCACAGGAGGTTCAGATAAAAATAATGATAACCCAAATACATGGACAATTACAGATGCCTCTGTACCACAAAAGAACGATATTATAGATGTTTTTGGGCATTTGCGAAGAGAAGGAGCTACGGTGGGGACAGACGAATGGGCTTTTTTAGGGGCATCAACAAGAAATGATAGCGGAGATAGTTACTTAGATTTTGAATATTTTAGGAAGAAAGTAAATTTAGTAGGAGGAACTATTCAATCGGTTGAAGATTTATCGGCAACAGGGGGTAGAACTCCTTATTTGTTTAATCCAGATGGTTCCGTGTTACAACATGGAGATATAATTCTTTCTATTAATTACGCAAATGGTGGGGCTAATGCAATTATTAAACTATATGTTTGGGTAGAATTAGTGGGGGTTCCAGATTCTTATTTTGATACGCACAATACATTACCTTTTAGACCTTTTGAATTTAAACAAGATAATAATGGTTATGTACAGTATGATGGAGGAAATGGAGCAGGAAATTACGGGTATGCAGAAATACAATTAAGACAAGGAGCGCCTGACGCAGTATTCTCTCAAGTAAATGATGGTGGTCCAGTACCAGCGGGTCCTTGGGGAACGATAAACAAAGGGGGAAATATAGTGTCAGATTACCAACAAACTACATTTGCAGAAATCGCGATTAATGCTTCTGCATTAGGGTTCGATTCTAGTAGTTCGCCTGGTATAGACTGTATTAGTCCATTAGGAAGTGTAATTGTAAAAACAAGATCGTCTGATTCATTTACAGCAGAGTTAAAAGATTTAGCAGGACCTTTCGATTTGGCAAATACTCCAGAAGTTACTGTTGAAATAGAAGGAGAAGATATAGCATGTACAGAAGAAAGCATAACATTAACTGCAACAGCAACGCCAGAAGGAAATACCTTTGCCTATGTGTGGTATAAAGATGATGTAGAGCTTGAAGGAGAAACAGGAAATACTCTAGAGGTTACTGAAGCAGGTACTTATAGAGTGGCAGCCACATTAACGTTTGCACCAGGTATTGTAGGATGTACGGCAGAAGATGAGTTTGAAGTGAATGGAGAGCCTTTAATTCCATTAAATCAAGTTTGTCCTGACGATAAAACAATTCCAGAATGTACATCACAAGAAAGTATAAATAGTGAATTTAGTACTTGGTTGTCTGGGTTCTCAAATTCAGGAGGAAATGGAACAGTTGTTGAAAAATATTATGTTAATGATCAAGAGGTAGATATTAATACTCTTGAGGCACCAGATGATTGTGGAGGAAGTATCACAGTAAAATACGAAGTTTCTGATGAATGTGAGCAGGTGAAAACTTGTGAAAGAACATTTACTGTAACACCAGATGAAACCAATCCAGAGATTATAGACGTAGCAGATTATAAGCTAGAAGGCTGTAATACGCCATGGCCAGTAAACCTAACGACTGATTGGACAGACAACTGTTCAGCAGGCGGACAAGG